>DAOKYY010000103.1:0-11116 GCA_035325905.1 Aggregatilineaceae bacterium
GGCGTAGTCTAGAGGATTCTGCATTGGGCTGCAACTGCGCGAAACGTCGGGTACAATGCAATCTCAATTCGTATTTCGCGCGGACTGCGGTATAATTAATTAGAACTAAAGTTCTAATCCTGCCAGGGAGAGAGCGATGGTGCTAGGCGACACATTATTCCCCGATTCGGACCGGCTCGACGACTGGTTCCCGCGCGACGTTCCTGCCGCCGGGGCCGGCCTGATGATGGCCGGGCAGCGGCTCGGCGTGGTGGTCGGAGGGTCGCTCAGCCGGGGGCTGGACGTCAAGCTCGACCGCGAGACCGTGATCGAGGACCTGGCCGTAGGGCGCTATGTCGTCGTGCGCGGCAGCCACAAGCGCTTCTTCTGCATGATCACCGATATCGCGCTCGACACGACCAACCCCGCCATCCGCAGCGACCCGCCTGACCTGTCGGACCCGTTCCTGCGCGAGATTTACGCGGGCACGGCGGCCTTCGGGACGATCCACGTCGCGCCGATGCTGACCATCGACGAGACGGAAGGCGAGCCGCGCCCGGTCAAGACGATCCCCAGCCATTTCATGCCGGTCGAGATCGCGACCGCCGAAGACGTGGACGACGTGTTCGGGCGCGAAGACCCGACGCATTTCAACGTCGGCGCGCCGCTGGAACTGGAAGAGACGCAGATCAACCTCGATCTGCGGCGGCTGGTCGAGCGATCGGTCGGCGTCTTTGGCAAGAGCGGCACCGGCAAGAGCTTCCTGACACGCATCCTGCTGGCGGGGATCATCAAGAACAAGGTCGCCGCCAACCTGATTTTCGACATGCACAACGACTACGGCTGGGCGGTCCGCGACGAGGGCGGCGCGCAGGCGAAGGGTCTCAAGCAGCTTTTCGGCGAGCAGATCGCGATCTTCACGCTGGACGAGGAAGCCAGTCTCCGCCGCAAGGCGAAACTCGATTACATTGTCCGGATCAGCTACCGCGACATCCAGCCCGAAGACCTGGCGATGCTGAAGACCACGCTCGACCTGTCCGACTCCATGCTCGACGCCGCTTACGAGCTTCAGAAGAAGTGGGGCGAACGCTGGATCGAGCGGCTGATCAACGCCGAAGCCGAAGAGATGGATGCGCTGAAAGAGGAGCTGTCGTCCAGCATGGCGTCGGTCCAGGCGCTCCAGCGGCGCGTGCGGCGCTTCGAGCGGTTCGGGTTCCTGAAGCCGGAAGTGCTCGAAGACTCCGCTCAGAAGATTCTAGAGTTCATCAAAGCAGGCAAAAGCGTCGTGCTGGAATTCGGGCGCTACGGCAACGCGCTCGAAGCCTACATCCTGGTCGCCAACTACCTGACGCGGCGCATCCACGCGCTGTATGTAGAGCAGGTCGAGAAGGCGCTCGGCGACGAGAGCAAAGAGCCGCCGCAGCTTCTGATCACGATCGAGGAAGCGCACAAGTTCCTCGACCCGCTGATCGCGCGGCAGACGATCTTCGGCACCATCGCGCGCGAGATGCGCAAGTACAATGTCACGCTGCTGATCGTGGACCAGCGCCCCAGCGGGATCGACGAGGAAGTCATGAGCCAGATCGGGACGCGCGTTACGGCGCTGCTCGACAACGAGCGCGACATCGCCGCCGTGCTGATGGGGATCAGCGGCGCGGGCGGCCTGCGCGAGGTCCTGGCGCGGCTCGACACCAAGCAGCAGGCGATCATCATGGGGCACGCCGTCCCGATGCCGGTCGTGGTCAAGACGCGCACCTACGACACGGAGTTTTACGCGGCGCTTGGCGCGGACAACGGCGCGGAGACGAGCGCGGCGAGCAGGATCAAGACCGCCGCCGACCGCGCCAGCGATCGCGAGTCGCGGCGCTTGCGGTAGGACGCTTGAGCCAACCGATAGACCGGGATAATCAACCTCACCCCTGACCCTCATGGCCGGAGGTGAGGTTTCTGGCGCGCCTGCCGCGTTGGGTGGGCGCGTTAGAAATCCATAAAATCCCCTTAGGCGAGCAACCCGGCGCGCACGCGGCACGTACAGGGTATCAGATAATCCACATCTTTGGTGGAGAGGAAGACGAGGGGAGAACCATGAGCGAGAACAATCAGGCTCCGACGCCCGAAGAAATGGGCGCCAAGCTGGACGAAGAGATCAAGGAAACCGTGCAGGACTGGGCCGATAACCCGGAAGCCACCGATTTCGACGATCTCGACGACCGCATCGACGTAAAGGTGCGTCGCACCATTGCCGGGTGGGTCGGCGCCGACGAAGACGCCGACTGGAAAGAGGTCGGCGTGAAAATGGACGCCAACACCCGCCAGGCGATCGCCGGATGGGTCGGCGTCGAGGAAAACGCCGATTGGCCGACCATCACCAACCGGATCGAGAACCGCATCCGCCTGAACATCGCGTCGCTGGTCCACGCTCAGCCGCCCGCCGAAGGCGCCGAGGCGGCTGCCGAAGCGTCCTGGGCGGACATCGGCGCGAAGGTCGAGAGCGACGTGCGCTCGTGGGTCGCCGGGCTGGTAGGCACCTCGGAAGAGGCTGACTGGCGGACCATTTCGGGCAAGGTCACGGACAAGGTCAAGCACACGTTTGACAAGCTGCGTCACAGCGATAAACCCGCCCCCGACGCCGACGTGCGTCGCGCCGCCCAGCGGATCGCGATCGACAGCGAGGAAACCGGGGACGACGCCCCGCCCTCGACGGACCCGACCGAGTAATCTGAGGACGGACCGCGTAGCATTGGCGATCCCCGCACGGCCCCGCTGTCGTGCGGGGATTTTTCGGCCAGACCGGCGCTCCGGCCGGCCTTGCGCTAGCACGCTTCACCGAGGGGGATTCGATGGAATTATCCGAGATTTTGCCCGTTCTTATCCCGCTGATCATCCTTCAGGTCGCGCTGGCCGTTTACGCGCTCTACGACCTCTACCGGCGCGGGGGGACGCGTCCGCCCCTGCCGACGTGGGTCTGGGTCGCGCTGATCCTGCTCGGCCAGTTCTGGGGGCCGCTGCTCTACTTCTTCCTGGGCCGCCGGGAGGACGTCTAGCGCATGGCCGATCACGCGATTGAGATTCGCGGCCTGACCAAGCGTTTCGGCGACTTCCCCGCGCTTAAAGGCTTCGATCTGACCGTCCCGCGCGGGATGGTCTTCGGCTTTCTGGGGCCGAACGGCGCGGGCAAAACGACCACGTTGCGGATCATGACCGGGCTGGCGCGCGCGACGAGCGGAACAGTCACGATTGAGGGGGTGCGCGTCGGCGGGCCGCACCGCCCGCCGATTGGCTATCTGCCCGATACGCCGAGCTTCTACAACTGGATGACCGCGCCGGAGTTTCTGCGCTACATCGCGGACCTGCACGGCCTGGCCGACCCGCCGATCACCGCGCTGCTGGAGCGCGTTGGGCTGGGCGACACCGGGCGGCGCACAATCGGCGGCTTCTCGCGCGGGATGAAGCAGCGGCTGGGGCTGGCGCAGGCGCTGTTGCCGCAGCCCGCCGTTCTGCTGCTCGACGAGCCAGCCTCGGCCCTGGACCCGGCCGGGCGGCGCGAGGTGCTCGACATCATGAGCGATCTGCGCGGCGAGCTGACCATCTTCTTCTCGACGCACATCCTCAACGACGCCGAGCGCATCTGCGACGCGGTCGGCATCCTGCACCAGGGCGAGCTACTGCTCCAGGCGCGGCGCGAGGAGCTGCTGGCCCGTTTCGCGCAGCCGATCTTCGAGATCGACGTGACGCCGGATGACGTCGGCGGCCTGACCGCGCTGGCGGCGCAGATCGGCGCCGAGCCGTGGGCCGAGCGCGTCCAGCAGAACGGAACGCGGCTGCGAATCGGGGTGCGCGATGTGCCAGCCGCGCGGCGCGCCCTGCTGCCGCTGCTGGCCGACCGCGCGGTGCTGCGCGTCGAGATGGTCGGCGCGACGCTCGAAGACGTGTTCCTGCGGCTGACCAACGGGGCGGAGTCGAGCGCCGGGGAGGCCGCGTGATGCGCGTCTTTGGCGTTCAACTCCGCAAAGAGCTGCGCGAGCAGTGGCGCACGCGCAAGCTGCTGATCGTGGTCGCGGTGCTGCTGATCTTCGGGCTGATGTCGCCGGTCTTCGCCAAGATCACGCCGGACCTGCTCAAGTCGCTGGGCGAGAGCCAGGCTTCAGGCGTGCAGATCATCCTGCCGGAGCCGTCCGCCCGCGACGCGACCGACCAGTTCGTCAAGAACACGACGCAGTTCGGGCTGCTGCTGGCGGTGCTGGTCGGGTTCGGCGCGATCGTTGGGGAGCGCGAGCGGGGGCAGCTCGCGTTGATCTTCCCGCACCCGCTGCCGCGCCGGACCTTCGTGCTGGCGAAGTTCGCCGCGCTGGCGATTCTATTCGGGCTGGCGCTGCTGCTGGGCGCGATCGCGGACTACATTTACACCGTGATCCTGTTCGACGCGCCGGACCTGGGCGGCTTCGTCGCGATGGTGACGCTGCTGTATATCTGGCTGCTGTGCCTGGTGGCGCTGACGCTGCTGGCGAGCGCGCTGGGCCGCAGCATGACCACCGCTGG
Source organism: Aggregatilineaceae bacterium (assembly GCA_035325905.1). Classification (GTDB taxonomy): domain Bacteria; phylum Chloroflexota; class Anaerolineae; order Aggregatilineales; family Aggregatilineaceae; genus DYGX01. The sequence goes on from DAOKYY010000103.1 coordinate 4,519, forward strand.
CGCGATCGCGTTCGGGTTCGTGCTGCTTCTGTCGCTGGCGGGGATGTTCACGCGGCTGGCGCCGGGCGCGCTGACCGAGTGGGGGCGCTTGCTGGCGAACGGGATGGACGCCCCGGCGCGGTGGGGCGCGCTGGCCGTCACGCTGGCGATCGCCGGGCTGGCGGTCGCCGCCAGCGCGCTCATTCTTGAGCGGCAGGAGATCGAATAGGGCTTGACGCAATCCGGGCCGGACAGCGACACTGCCCGGCCCGGTCCGATCGTCACACCACATCAGCGCGGTTAACGATCTTCCCAGTTCTTGAGCAGCTTGAGCGTTTCTTCCATGTGGCCCTGCTCGTCGCGGACCATATCCTCAAGCTGGACGACCAGCGCCTTGTCGCCGAATTCCTCGGCCATTTTGGCGCGCTCGGTGTACCCGGCGACCGCCTTCTGCTCGGCCTCGGCAATCGCCTGGAGCATCTCGCGGGCAGTCGTCGCCTTCGGTACCGCGACCGGAGTCGTGGCCGGCTCGCCGCCCAGCGCGACAATCTTGTCAGCCAGGAACTGCGCGTGCAGCAGCTCGTCGGCGATCTCCGTCTGCATGAACTGAACGAGCTGCGGGCGCCACGGGCCGCTCACCTTCGCCGAGTAGACCGTATACATGATGACCGCCTGGAGTTCGTTTGCCAGGTCCTCGTTGAGCGCGTTGATCAAAGCCTTCGCGTCCACAAATAGCCCCTTTCGCATCCAGCCAAAACCAATCGATCCAGATTGTAGCGCATTCGGTCAGGAAATGGCCCCGGCACGCCCGGCTTTCGTCGCGTGTAGGCGTGCGCTACAATAGCGCCGGTCTGCCGCGCCCACAAGGAGCAAGCTGAGTGCGCATCACCGAGCATGACCTTCAGACAATCAAGACCATCGCGCGCATGGCCGCGTCGTTGTGCCAGACGATCCAGGCGGAGCTGGTCGACCCGGCCGAGAAAGACGGCCGCGAGCCGGTAACAATCGCCGACTACGCGTCGCAGGCGCTGATCGGCAACGCGCTGGCGGAGAACTACCCGGACGACGCGGTGCTGTCCGAAGAACGCTCCGAGGAATTCATGCTGCTGCTCGACGACCGCCAGCGCGCGCTGGTCCAACGCTATGTGACCGACGCGGTCGGCGGCTACGTCTTCGAGGAGCAGATCTGCGCCTGGCTGGACTACGGCAAACAGAAGACGGCGGCCCGCACCTGGGTGATCGACCCGATCGACGGGACGAAGGGCTTTCTGGCGCGGCGGCACTACTGCGTCGCGATCGGGCTGCTGGTGCAGAACCAACCCGCGCTGGGCGTACTGGCCTCGCCGGGCTTTTACAGCGACGATCCGAACCCGCCGGACGACCCCGGCGCGCTGATTTTCGCCCGGCAGGGCGCGGGCGCGTTCATCGAGCCACTGTTCGGCGGCGAGGCCGAGCCGATCCACGTGTCCAGCCACACCGATCCGCAGACCGCCCGGCTGCTGAGCAGCTACGAGTCCGCGCACACCGACCGCGCGTTCCTCGAACGGTTCAAGCAGGCGCTGAAACGCGGGCCGGACGCGCCAGAGCATCAGCTTGACAGCCAGGATAAGCACGCCATGATCGCCGCCGGGCTAGGCGACATCTTTATGCGCCTCGCGCCGGACGTGGCCTACCGCGAAAAGATGTGGGACCACGTCGCCGGGCACGCTATCGTGTCCGAGGCCGGCGGGCGCATCACCGATATTAACGGGCGAGCGCTCGACTTCAGCACCGGGCGGCGTATGACGCGCAACCGGGGTGTGGTCGTCACCAACCGCTACCTGCACGACGCCGCGCTCGCCGCCGTCCGTCTCAGCCGCCCGCCGCGCCGTCCAGGCAGCGCCAGCGAGGATTCGCATGACTGACTCTGCGCCATCCGACCCGATTCGCATGTTGCACTTCGCCGATACGCATATCGGCATGGAGAACTATGGCCGGACCGACCCGGAAACCGGCCTTAGCTCGCGCGTGATGGACTTCCTCAAGTGCATGGAGGAGATGATCGACTACGCCCGCGCGCAGGACGTGGACCTGGTCGTGTTCGCGGGGGATGCGTTCAAATCGCGCAGTCCGTCGCCGACCTTCCAGCGCGAGTTCGCCTATCGCGTGCAGGACCTGGCGGCGATGGCCCCGGTCGTGCTGCTGGTTGGCAACCACGACCTGCCGATGATCGAGAAGCGCGCGTCGAGCATCGAGATTTACGAGACGCTCAACGTCCCGAACACGATTCTGGGGCGCGACTACGCCGTGCATGAGATCGAGACGAAGCGCGGCCCGGCGCTGGTCGCCACCGCGCCTTACCCGGTGCGGAGCCTGCTGCGCGGGATCGACATCCCGCACGCCAGCACCATCGCCGAGATCGACGCCTTGCTGGAGCAGCAGCTTGACCGCACGCTGCGCGCGCTGGCCGATCAGGTGGCCGGGATCGAGCGGCCCCGCGTGCTGGCCGGGCACTTCAGCGTCACGGGGGCAGTCCTCGGCAGCGAGCGCAGCGTGATGCTGGGCCGCGACGTGATGGTGATGCTCAGCACCATCGCCGACCCGGCCTGGGACTATGTCGCGCTGGGGCACATTCACAAGCACCAGTGCCTGACGCTGGGGCGCGCGGGCGTGCCGCCGGTAGTTTACAGCGGCAGCCTGGAGCGGATCGACTTCGGCGAGGAAAGCGACGAAAAGGGGTTCTGCTGGGTCGAGCTGGCGCGCGGCTCGACGGCGTGGCGCTTTGTCCCGACGACCTGTCGCCCGTTTGTCACGCTGCGCGTCGACGTGCGCGGCGCGGGCGACCCAACGCAGGTCGCGCTCGAAGCCATTGCGCGGCATGACCTGGACGGCGCGGTCGTGCGGATGATCGTCACCGCCGACCCGGAGTCTGACCTGCTGCTCAACGAGCGGGCGATCCAGTACGCGCTGATCGATGCGGGCGCGAACCACGTCGCCGCGCTTCAGCGCAGCGTGGAGCGCCCGGCCCGCCTGCGCCTGGGCGCGACCCCGGAAGGGCTGACGCCGGTCGAGCTGTTGGAGCGGTACCTCGCCACGAAGGAAGTCCCGGCGGACCGCATCGAGGTGCTGCTCGACTATGCCCGCGAGCTATTTGAGCGGGACGAGTAGGGCGCGCTGCGGGCTTGCGCCAGGAGCGCGCGGGGCGCACGGCCAAAGCTGGAAAAAGCGCGCCGTTCGCGGTATCTCTATGGGCGCTATTTCGCACATATGAGCGACGGGGCAGCGCGCCGTCCTGCGCTCACTGGTGGCTGCCGGTTTTGGTTTTGATTTTGCTAACCGCTACGAGCTTACCTATGCTCCCTATTCGCCTGGAAATCCGCAACTTTCTGGCCTATCGCAGCCCTGAGCCGCTGGTCTTCGAGGGCATCCATCTCGCCTGCCTGACCGGGCCGAACGGCGCCGGCAAGTCGTCGCTGCTGGACGCGATCACCTGGGCGCTGTGGGGTCGCGCCCGGACGCGCTCCGACGACGACCTGATCCACCAGGGCCAGAGCGAGATGCTGGTGCAACTGGACTTTTTGCAGGGCGAGGGGCGCTATCGCGTCGTGCGCAAGCGCCAGATGGGCAAGACCGCCCGCCAGGGACGCAGCGCGCTCGACCTGTTCGCCTGGGACGAGGCCAAGCAAGCCTGGCAGACGCTCACCGGGCCGTCGATCCGCGAGACCGACCGCAAGATCAACGAGCTGTTGAGCCTCGACTACGAGACCTTTATCCACTCGGCGTTTCTGCAACAGGGCCGCGCCGACGCCTTCACCGTCAAGACGCCGGCGGATCGCAAGAAAATTCTGGGCGACATCCTCGGCCTGGAACAGTGGCAGACCTACGAGGATCGCGCCAAGAAGGAGCTACGCCAGATCGAGCAGGAAGTCAGCCTGATCGGGATGCGCCTGCACGAGATCGAGCGCCAGGAGGCCGAGGAACCGGCGCTCCGCCGCGAGCTGGAGCTGGCCGAGAGCGCGCTGGCCGACGCCGCGCAGCTCCGCGAGGAAGCCGAGGCGCGCTACGCCGAGGTCGCCGGGGCCGACGAGCAGATGAGCGCCGCGCAGACGCGCCTGGCCCAGGCGCAGCACCGCGTCCGCCAGCGCCGCGCCGATCTGGACGAGATCGAGCAGGACCTGGCGCGGCACGCGGAGAAACTGGAGCGGGTGCGCGCCGTGCTGAACGAGCGCGAGGCCATCGAGGACGGCTACGCCCAGCTTCAGGCCGCGCGCCAGGCCGATCAGGCGCTCGGCGAAAAGCTCCAGGCCATGAGCGCGATCAAGGATCGGCTGAATGAGGTCGAGACCGCGATCCGCGCTGCCCGCGCCGAATTGGAGGCTGAGGCGAAGGTCCACCGCGACCGGATCGAGTCCGCCCGGCGCAGCGCCAACGAGCTGGAGCGCCACCAGTCCGAGCTGGCCGACGTAGAAAGCGAGGTCCGCGCGCTGGAAGCGGAGGAGCAGCGCCGCGACGATCTGCGCGACACCGTCACCGCGCTGAAAGAGGAAATGGCCGGGCTGCGCGCCACCAACACGACGCTGTATAACGAGATGCAGGCGATCAAGGCGCGCATTAACGACGTGGAGGCCGCCGGGGCGACCTGCCCGTTGTGCGGCCAGCCGCTCGACGAGGCGCACAAAGCCGAGCTACTGGAGGACCTGCGGGCGCAGGGCACGGCGCGTGGCGACCAGCACCGCGCCAACACCGCTCGCGCCGAGACGATCACAGCCGAGCTGGCGGCGCACAAAGAGACGATCGCGGCGATCGAGATCGCGCTGCGGGCGCTGCCCGCCCGGCGCGAGCGCGCCGCGGGGCTGCGCATTAGCGCGGATCAGGCGCACGAGGCCGCCGCCACGATCCAGAGCGAAGGGGCCGCGCTGGGGGTGATCGAGCAGATGCTGGAGGCGGGCGAGTACGCGCAGGAGCTTCAGCAGCAGCGCGACGCGATCCAGGCCGAGATCGAGGCGCTGGGCTACGACTCGGACGCGCACAGCGCCGCCCGCGCCACGCTGAGCACCTATCACGCCTTCGAGGCGCGCCAGCGCGACCTGGAAGGCGCGCTCAGCCAGCTTCCAGAGGTTGAGAGCGCGCTGGCGAGCGCCGAGGCGCGCCGCACGCGGTGGTTGGAAGTGCTGGCCGAGGAAGAAGCGTCGGTGGTCGCCGCGCAGAACGAGATCGACGGGCTTCAGGAATCGGTCGAGGAAGCGCGCCGCCGCGAAGAGGAGATGCGCCGCCGCCGCAACGACGAAAAGCGCGCGCAGGAGCAGGTTATCCGCGCCCAGCAGGCGCTCCGCGCGCTGGAAAACGCGCGCCGGTACAAGGCTGAGCTGGAGGCCAAGCGCGCTACTCTGGCCGAGCGACAGGCGATTTACGAAACGCTGCGCGACGCCTTCGGCAAGAACGGCGTCCCGGCGATGATCATCGAGGCCGCCATCCCGGAACTGGAGGAAGCCGCCAATCATCTGCTCAGCCGCATGACCAGCGGGCGGATGCACGTCCGGCTGGACACGCAGCGCGAGAAACGCACCGGGGGCGTAGCGGAAACGCTCGACATCCTGATCAGCGACGAATTAGGCACGCGCAGCTACGAGTCGTATTCCGGCGGCGAGGCATTCCGCGTCAATTTCGCGATCCGCGTCGCGCTCAGCCAGATGCTGGCGCGGCGGGCCGGAGCGCAGCTGCGCACGCTGTTCATGGACGAAGGCTTTGGCACGCAGGACGAGAATGGCCGCCAGCGGCTGGTCGAGGCGATTACCGCCGTGCAGGATACCTTCGACCTGCTGCTGGTCATCACGCACGTCGAGGACCTGCGCGACGCCTTCCCGGTGCAGATCGAGATTCAGAAGACCGCCGACGGCAGCCGCGTGATGGTCCGCTGACGGCGCAGACGGGACGCTACGATGCCGCTCTCGCTCGACCGCCAGAACGCTTATCGCGCGCAGTACGCCCGGCGGCGGCCCGGCTGGCGCCCTGCGACCGAGCAGTACGAGGCGCTGATCCGCGCGCACCTGCGGCCCGGTCTGCGCGTCGTGGACCTCGGCTGCGGGCGCGGCGGCGTGCTGGAGCAGCTTGGCGCGGCGGCGGACCGCCCGCTCGGCCTCGATCCCGATCATGCCTCGCTGGTCAAGCACCGCCTGCCCGATCTGCCGCGCGCCGTCGCCCTGGCGGACGCGCTGCCGCTGCGCGCCGAAAGCGTGGACCTGGTGCTGGCAAGCTGGGTGCTAGAGCACCTAGCGGACCCGGCGCGCCCCTTTAGCGAGATCGGGCGCGTGCTGCGCCCCGGCGGCGCGTTCATCTTTGTCGCGCCTGGCGCGCACAGCCCCGCCGCGCTGGTCAACCGCGCGCTTGGCCCGCTGCAACGCTGGCTCGTCCCGCGCCTGTACGGGCGTGAGGAAGCGGACGCCTTCCCGGTCGTCTACCGCGCCAACACCCGCCGCCGGATCGCGGCGCTGGCGCGTGGAGCAGAGCTGCGGCTCGACACGCTGCTTCAGGTCAGCGACCCGACGTATTTCGCCTTTCACCCGCTGCTGTTCCGGCTCAACGCGGCGCTGGCAAGCGCCCTGCCGCGCTCAATGGCGGAGCACCTGGTCGGGGTGTGCCT
>DAOKYY010000104.1:0-10970 GCA_035325905.1 Aggregatilineaceae bacterium
CTAGACAATGCGAGGCCGAATCGTTTGATTCGGCCTCGTTTCTTTCTGCAACCCGGCCAGCGAGCTAGCCGGAGGGGTCGGTCTTGCTCTGGCCCGGCGGCTGCCCGTCGTTCCCCACGCCGGGATGGTCCCCTCCCTGGCCGGGCGGATTGTCGCCCAGGCCCGGCGTCGGACCGAATCCGGGCGGGGTGCGCGTCGGGTCTTGCGGCGGCGCCACCGGTGGCGGTTCAACCGGCGGCGCGGGCGGATTGACGTTCTGGCCCGGCGGCTGCCCGTCGTTCCCCACGCCGGGATGGTCCCCTCCCTGGCCGGGCGGATTGTCGCCCAGGCCCGGCGTCGGACCGAATCCGGGCGGGGTGCGCGTCGGTCCTGGCACGCGCGCCGGGAGCGCCGTCGCGGTCGGGCGCGGCGTGCGCGTCGGGCGCGGGGTATTGGTCGGCGGCGGAGTCATCGAAGCAGCCGGGACAGTGATCGGCGGCGCGCCGGGAGTATCAGGTGGGGTATCGGCTCCGGCGGCGCGCTGCTGAATGGCGCGGCTGCGCTGGGCGATCGTCGCAAGCTGCGCGCGCTCCTGCCCGGCGGCGATTGCCTGCGCCCGCACGCTCAGCGATTCCTGCTCTTGCGCCAGCGTCGCGATCCGGTCTTGCAGCGCGTCTGGCGCATACGCGTCGTCGAGACTCAAGCTGAGATTTAGCGCGCGCTGCAACTCGTCAGAGGCTTCTTCGAGCGCGCGCGGGTAGACATCCTGTCGCTCCAGCAGCGCGGCGAACTCCCCGGCCCGGCGCTCGGCCAGCTCAAGGCGCAGCGCCGGCTCGTCTGTTTGCTCGACCAGCGCCAGCCGCACGCGCTCCACCGCCCGCTTGAAGCCGTAGAGCGGATCGCCCGGCAGGCTGTCCGCCGAGGCGTAGGTCGCGCCTGTCAACAGCATCACCAGGGCCAGGCAAGCCGCCGCCGCATATGCCAGCCAGCGGATCCTATGGGCTGACGTCTGGTGCGAGCGAGCGGTGGCACGGCGCGGCGGCTCGGCCAGCGCGGCCATCAACCGCGCCTCGATCCGATCAAGCGCCGCCCCGGACAGCGAGACTTCGGGCGCCTGCGCCAGTCGCCGGGCGGCCTCGACCAGCGGATCGTCGTCCGCCGCCGGGGGCAGATCGCGCGTCCCAGGCGGCACGGCGCGATCCAGCCGTTGCTGGAGTTCGCGCGATGAATTGGGGAATTCTGGGATCATTTCTCGTTTCCCCGCAAATAGTGGCGGTTGATCTTGTCGGTCCCGAGCAGGCGGGCAAGCTGCCGCAGCGCGCGATGCTGGGCGGTGGCGACTGCTTCTGGGGTTTTGCCGATGATCCGCCCTACCTCGTCGTGGCTCTTGCGCTCGACAAAGCGCAATACGAGAATCGTCTGGTGCTCAACCGAAAGCCGCCGCAGCGCGGTGCGTAGCGCCTCGATCTCTTCGCGCTGCTCGACGGACCACTCCAGCGAGGGCTGCCCGCTGGACAGGCTCTCGCTCAATGGGTCGTGCGGGTGGCGGCTGGCGGCTCGATAATGATCGGCGATACGGGCCGCCGCGATCCGATAGAGCCAGGCTTCGAACGGCGCGCCGGTCACGCGGTAGTGAGGCAGCGCCTCGACCATCCGCAGAAAGACCTCCGCCGTCAGGTCCTCGACCAGCGCCTGGTCTGAAACACGAAAGGCAATGAACCGCGCGATCGCCTGCACATAGCGGCGATATAGCTCGGCGACAGCCTCGCGGTCGCGGCGCCGGGCGCGCGCGATCAACTCCCGTTCAGGTGTGTCAGACATAGACGCCGGTTCGAAGACAGGTGACGCGATCGATGCCTCCACTATAAACCGGAATGGTGCACGCCGCGAAGCCGCTGCCATGCCATCCGTGAGAGGCGTCCATCGAGGGGTGAAGCGCGAGCGCATAGCCGCCTGGAATACGGCCTATGGCCCGGTGCCCACCCGCCTGCTGCTGGCGCGTGTCGCGCCTGCCCCGGTGTCCTACATACAACACCGCTGCGGCAGGCGCGATCTTACACGAGGAGTGCACTACGCGTCGCCGTCCTGCGCGCCGACCTCGACCCCGGCCAGCGCCTCCAGCACGGTGAGTACCGCGCTGTTGTCCAGCTCGCCGTTGCCCATGGCAACCATTGCCTCGTACATCTGGTGCGCGACCGCGCTGAGCGGCAGCGGGACGTGATAGGTCCGGCCCGTATCGATCACGATCTTGAGGTCTTTGGCTTGCAGATGCGCCTTGAAGCCCGGCGACAGGTCGCGCTTGAACAGCTTGGCGGGCTTGGTATCGAGCGCCCAGCACTGCGCGCTGCCCCGGCCAATCGCCTGCACCACGCGCGCCGGATCGACCCCGGCTTTTTGCGCCAGGACGAGCGCCTCGCCCATCGCGACCATCGTCCCGGCGACGACGATCTGGTTGGCGGCCTTGGCGATCTGCCCCGCGCCGCTCTCGCCGATCCAGGTGATGGTCTTGCCCATCGCCTCGAACAGGGGCAGCGTGCGCTCGAACACGTCACGCGGCCCGCCGACCATAATCGTCAGCGTCCCGGCGCGCGCCCCGATGTCTCCGCCGCTCACCGGCGCGTCAAGCGCCGGCACGCCGCGCTCGGCCAGGCGCGCGGCGACGTGCTGCGCCATTTCGGGCGTGATCGTGCTGTTGTCGATGTAAACCAGCCCGTCGTGCGCGCCTTCGAGAATGCCGTCCGGCCCCAGCACCACCTGCTCGACATCCGGCGAGTCCGGCAGGTTCGTGCACACGAACTCGACCTGCTCGGCCACCTCGCGCGGGGAAAGCGCGGGCGTCGCGCCCTCGGCGGCCAGCGCCTCGACGATCGCGCGGCTGCGGTTGTGCACGACCAGCTGGTGCCCGGCTTTCATCAGGTTACGCGCCATCGACGCGCCCATCAGCCCCAGGCCGATATAGCCTACCTTTGCCATGACTTCTCTGCTCCTTTGATCGGCAAATCAACCGAAAACCCGACTCAGTGGTCTGAGGGAGGGTGGTCTGAGGGATCCGCTTCCAACGGGCGGCGCGCGATGATGCGCTGCATGGCGCGGACGTGCTCTTTCAGCGTCTCGGCGTAGGGCGTCTGCTTGTGGCGGCGCGCTTCTTCTTCCAGCGCCGGGATGACCTTCGGCGCGCCCTCGGCCATCTGCGCGTACCATCTCCGCGCTGCTGCCGAATCGCCCGCGCTCTCCGCGATCTGGCCGAGCACGAACGCCCCGTAGACCTGCCCCTGGCGCAACAGCGTCGGATCGGCCAGGGCGGACTCCAGCGCCGGTCGCGCGGCGTCCGGCTGCCCGGCCAGATAGCGGCTCAGGCCGAGGTAATAGCGCGAGCTGGCGCTGTCCTCGAAGCGCAGGGCGCGCTCGAGGGCCTCCGCCGCCTCGGCGTAGCGCGCCTGGTGGCGGCGCAATGACCCCAGCGCCCCGTTGACCGACGCGAAATCCGGCGCGACGGCCCGCGCCTGGCGCAGCAGCGCGTCGGCCCGGTCCCACTTGTTCAGCTCGATATACGCCAGCGCGACCATCGCCAGCTTATCGGGGTGGCCGCGCCCGGCGGTCGCCTCGTCTTCGAGTGCGCGCGCCAGCTTGCGATACTCGCCCTGCTGGAGCAGCGTCAGCGCGGGCGTGCGCCAGCTATACAGCTCGCGCACCACGCCGCGCCGCCACCAGCGCAGCGCGATCACTCCGGCGATGAAGAACAGAAAGGGCACCCAGGCGCGCGCGCCTCCGCCCATCAGATACCAGCCGAACGCGGCGATGCCAAGCGCCATCAGCGCGAGATTGGCCCACAGCGTGATCGCCCAGGTGCGCGGCGGCTCGACCGGGCGAAAACGCCGCGCCTGCACGATCGCGCCGCGCGCCATCCACGCGAAGACGACCAGCACCAGCAGCAGAATCAGCGCGCCGGGGTCAAGCTGCCCGGAAAAAACCAGCGTCGCGACCGCGCCGAAGGCGACCAGCGCGAGCGCCTCGAACCAGCCGGCGCGCGTCTGCATGCTCACGACTCCTCCCACACCTTGATCGTCCCGTTGCGCAGCGCGACCGCCAGCCGCGCCCCGTCCGCGCTCCACGCGACCGCGTTGGCCGCGCCCGGCAGCCGCGCGATCACGCTGCCGCTGCCCGTAGCCGTAATGGTCACGCCCGCATCACCGGCCAGCGCGCGCCGCGTGCCATCCGGGCTAATCGCCTCCCGCGCAGGCTCGACCGCCGCATAGGGGGACGCTTCGAGCAGCGCGCCGCTCGCGGCGTCCCATACCCGCGCCAGCCCATCGCCGCTGACGCCTGTCACCGTCCGGCCATCGACGCTCCACCCCACCGCCTGAATCCAGTCGGTGTGCTCAAAGCGGTACAGCTTCGGCGCGCAGACGAGCGCGCTCCACACGCTGAGCATCGTATCCCACCCGATCACCGCCACCTGGTCGCCTTGCGGGGACCAGCTCAGCCGGTCGCCAAAATTGCCCGCCATGTGACCAAGCGGCTCGGCGCTATCCAGCGCGGCAGGGAACAGGTCGAGCGCGCCCATCCCGCCGCCCAGGCGCCACGTCGCCGCCAGCAGGCCGCCGAGCGGACTCCACGCCGCGTCGGCCAGCGCGCCGGAGGCGAGCGCGACCTCGCGTAGCCGCGCCCCGCTCGCCGCGTCCCAAACGCGCAGCGTTCCGTCCCGGCTCGCGGTCAGAATCTGCGCGCCGTCCGGGCTGAAACGCGACGCGACCAGCGGAACATCTCCGCCTTCCAGCCGGGCGCGCGGCTCCAGCGTAGCCGCGTCCCACAGCCGCGCGGAGCCATCCTGCCCGGCGCTGACCAGCGCGCCGCCATCCGGGCTGAAGTCCAGGTCGGTGATCCAGCTTTGCTCCGCCTCGACACTGGTAAGCGGCGCGCCGGTCGCTGCGTCCCACAGGCGGATCGTCCCGTCGTGCCCGCCGCTGACGATCTGCCGCCCGTCCGCGCTCCACGCGACCGCGACGACCAGGCCGGTGTGCCCTTCGAGCGTCAGCAACTCGGTTTGCGTTGCCCGATCCCAGACACGGACGGTCAGATCATGACTGGCGCTGGCGAGCCGCGCGCCGTCGGGACTCCATGCCAGATCATAGACCGCTTTGGTGTGCCCGCGCAGGCGGCCCAGGTCGGTCAGGTCGGGCGAATAGAGCCAGATGCCGAGCGCCCCGCCGACCGCGATCGCGCCGCCGTCGGGACTCCACGCCACGCTGCGGACCATGCCGCGCCCCAGCGTCGGCCCTTCGACGTAAGGGCCGGGGTCCTGCGCGCGAGCGGGCAGAGCCGGGGCCAGCGCCGCGAGACTCACGACCAGCATCATCAGGAGACGAAGCGAGGGGTTCACGGGCGACCTCCAGGGGTTCAGCAGCGGGCGGGCGGTGTTTACGGCGGGCTGGCGGCGATTGTCCCGACCAGCGTGAGCGTGTAATGGACCGCCGGGCCGCCCAGCGCGTAGAAGGGCACCTCGAAGCTGGCGGCTTCCTGCGGGACAAGCTGCGGCGGGGCGATGTACAGCGTCTCGGTGCCGACCACGCGCCCGGCGTCGTCCCAGATCGCGACGATAACCTTGACCTGCTCGGCGACGTGCGGCCCGATATTCGCCAACTGCCCGCGAATCACCAGCCGCTGCTGCGCGTTGAAGATCGCCTCGTCGTTGGCGACGGTGAAGTTCTCCGGCCCGTAAAAGCTCGCCAGCAGGAAATCCGCCTCGCGCGCCGCCGCCTGTAGCTCGTAACGCGCGAAATTGGCGGGCCGCCCGCCCTCGAAGCGCAGGTCGAAGGGCGCGCCCTGGCCCGGCGCAAGCACGTCCACCGACAGAATGTCGGACTGCTCGGCCAGCCGCCGCCCCTGGTGGTCATACAGCACGCCCGACAGCCGGATCGCTTCCAGCGGGAAGTAACCGGTGTTGATCGCTTCGCCGGTCAGGTGGAAGGCGCCGCCCGGATCGGTCCAGTCGAGCGCGCCGTTGAACGCGATCACGCCGCTGGACGAGACGACGCCCGCCGCCGCCTGCTGCACCGTGCCGATGTCCAGCTCCGCGTTCGGGTTGACCGCGAAGGTGTTGACCACGGCTTGCAGCGTTTCAAGCTGCGTGGCGTCGGCCCCGGTGATGTCCAGCTCCAGCGCGCTGAAAAAAGCGCCGTTCCCCTGCAAGAAAATGTTGAGCGCGCGCGGCCCCAGCGTGGGATAGGTCCGCACGCCCGTCAGGCGGCGGCTGCCGTCGCGCTGGCCGGTGCGGTCGATCTCCTGCCAGCCAAACGCGGCCAGATCGGCGGGCGGCTGGTAGGCGTTGGCCGCTTGCGCGAAGGCTTCCGGCGTCATCGGCTGGCCGGTGTTGACGACGTAGACGCTCAGCCGTGTGACCGCCTGCCCGGCTTCGAGCGTCGTGAACTGGACGCGCACGCCGCTGCGATCGGGTAGCTCGCCCGCGACCCAGTCGCGCGGGGTCCGCAGCGAGAATACGCCCGACGGATGGTGATAGCTGACAAAGCCCGCGTCCGGTGGAATGGGCGTCGCCATCTGGACCAGCGGCTCGCCGCCAGAGCCGCGCGCGCCACACGCCGCCAGCAGCGCGGCGAGCACGGCGCCCAGCGTCCAGCGCGTCCAGAGGGCGAGTCGTCGGGCAGGCATACGCGCGTCTAGGGCGAGAAGTAGATGTACAGCTTCAGGCGGCCCAGCATCAGCTCGTCGCCGTCCTGCACGCGCCGCTCCGCCGACGCGGGCAGCGGCTCGCCATTCAGCCGGGTGCCATTGGTGCTGTTGAGGTCCATCAGGTACAGCGCGTTATTGTCACGCATCAGGCGGGCGTGCCGGCGCGAGACGCCGCATTCGTCGGCGCCGTGCGGAGTCAGGTTGATATACGTAACGCCTTCGGAAAAATCCGTTACGCGGCCCAGCACGACTTCTTTCTTGATCCGGATCATGATCGGCGTCGGCTCGGCGCCTACCTGGAGAATCAGCACCCCGTCGGGACCGAGCGTGCTGGTCGTCAGCCGGTCCGCTTCATCAATCGACAACTGGCGCGTCGTCAGGGGCATGGGTACCTGGGCAACACCGCATCGCTCACAGTAAATTGTGCCTTCCTGATTCTCGTTTCCGCAGTGCACGCAGAGCGGCATAGCCCTGAATCCTTTCACGTCTAGTGGCCCGTTTAATATGCTCCCACGCGCCATTATGGACCTATTTTCGCGCCCGCGCGACTGGAGCGCGACACGCTAGATCGCCACCCACCCGCTGATCTGCCGCTGCTCGAAGGTGCACAGCCGCGTAAACCCCGCCGCGCGCGCCAGCGCCAGCGCCTCGTCAAAGCGGTGCGCGACATGCTCCGGGCGGTGCGCGTCGCTGCCGAGCGTGAGCAATTCGCCGCCCATCTCGCGGTACCAGCGCAGCGCGTCCAGCGCCGGATGCGCCTCGTCCACGCGGCGCCGGTAGCCCCCGGTGTTGATCTCGACCGCGATCCCCGCCTCGATACACGCCTGCCACACCGGGCGATACAGGTCTTCCCACTCATGCGTGTCGAAGCGCGCGTACACGTCGTATCCGACGCGCTTGACAACATCGACGTGCGCCAGAATCTCGAACCCCCCGGCCTGCACCATCTCGACCAGCTCCGCGAAATAGCGTCCAAAGGCTTCCGCCGGGCCGCGCGACGCGTAGTACGACCGGTCGAAGACGCTGAATTCGCCACCAGTCCAATGCAGGCTGCCGAGCACCACGTCATACGGCCAGCGATCCAGCACGGCGCGGTGCGCCTCGGCGTAGATATGCGGCTCGCCGATCTCGACCCCGGCGCGGATCGCCAGCCCCTGCCCGGCGAATTCGGCGCGCGCCGCTTCCAACTGCTCGAAGAAGCGCGCCGGCTGGTAATAGCCGGGGCACTGGTCGCCGGGGTTCAGGTCATAATGCTCGGTGAAGGCGATCTCGCGCAGGCCGCGCTCGAGCGCGGCGGCGCACATCGCCGCCATCGTCGCGTCGCAATCGCAGCTCTCGCGGCTGTGCATATGATAATCCATCGGCGCCGCGCCATTCGCGCGGGCGTGGTGATCGGTCACGACAGTCCCTTTCTCATCCGGCGAGCGCTCACCGCCGCCGGTAGGCGATATTGCCCTCAAACAGCACCACCGGCGTCCCGTCCGGGTCCGCCACCGCCGCCAGCCGCACCCCGTCCATCAGGGTCGCAGGCGCGTGGAGCAGCGGCACATTCGCGCAGACCAGTTGATCGACAATCGCGTCGAGGTCGGTCACGCGCAGCGTGATATGCCGCGCGCCGGGCCGCAGCGGGCGCGGGTCCTGCGCCGGAGTCTCGCTCTCCAGCGGCTCGGCGCCGCTGACCAGCTCCAGCAGGGTGCGGCCGCTGTCCAGGTGCGTGATCGTCAGCCCGGCCTGCGGCCAGTCGAACTGGCCCAGCACGCGGAAGCCAAGCAGCCCCCGGTAAAAATCGAGCGAGCGATCCAGATCAGCCACTGCAATCCCGACCTGCGCGATCCCGTGCACGTGCGGCAGCGGCGCGGGCATCTCGGCGGCAGGCGGCGGGAGCGTCTGCTCGCTGGCCCCTGGCTCGCGGGCCGGGGCGGGCGCTGCTTCCTCACCGGCGAAGATCGGCGGCGCGATCCGCCCCGGATCGTCGATATAGCGCGCCAGGCGGCGGATCAGGCGGTGAACCGTTTTCGGCTCGGCCAGGACGTATGGGTACACCGGCAGATCGCGATGCAGGCCGAGCACCGCGCGAATCTCGTCCGACGACAGCGCGTCCGGCTCGTTTTGCCGACCGGCGGCGATGATCAGGTGCGCGTCCGGGCGCAGCGCCGCCAGCCGCTGGAGCGCGGTCTGGATCGTGCGCGGCGCGAGAATTTTCACCGCGTCGATGATCGCGACGTAGCCATCGCAGCGCAGCAGCCCGGCGCCGGGCGCCATGCGGTTGCTAAGCGATTGCACATACACTGGCTGCGACGACAAGCCAGTCAGCTTGACGAAACACGGCGCGCTGCCGCCCGGCCCGATCCGCGATTCAACTGGCTCCATCGCCCACACCAGCCGCATAAACGACTCGGTATCGACCGGCGAGAGGTGAGAGTCGTCCTCGGCTGCGATGCGCGCCTGATCCGGCCCATAGAACCCAAACACCGCGATTTTGAACATAAGAACGGGGTCCCCTCTGCCCGGAACCAGCGCCAGCCGCCGCCATTATAACGCGCTGCCCGGCGCGGCGCAGGGCCGAGCGCGGGCGTGCAGTATCCTCTGCCGTTTCTTGTTGCCCGTGGCGTTGACTGCTGCTGCTTATGTCAGGCGCGTGCCAGGCGCGAAAAGCCCCCGGTCAGAGCCAGGGGCCTACGCAGTGATCCACTGGAGGCGCAGCCCGCGATCAGGCGTTGAGCATGTGCCCTTCCAGGCCGTGCGCGGCTTCCATCAGCGCCTCGGACAGCGTCGGGTGGGCGTGGACGTTGTTCGCCAGCTCGTAGGAGGTCAGCTCCCACTTCTGCGCCAGCGTCAGCTCTGGCAGCAGCTCGGTTACATCCGGGCCGATCAGGTGCCCGCCGAGCAGCTCGCCGTACTGCTTGTCGCTGATCAGCTTGACAAAGCCGACCGGCTCGTTCAGCCCCAGCGCCTTGCCGTTGATGCGGAAGGGGAACTTGGCAACCTCGATCTCGCGGCCCAGCTCGCGCGCCTGCTGCTCGGTGTAGCCGAAGCTCGCGACCTGCGGCTGGCAGTAGGTGCAGCGTGGCATCATCACATAGTCAAGCGTCGTCGTCTCGACCCCGGCGATGTTCTCCGCCGCGATCACGCCCTGCGCGCTGCCGACATGCGCCAGCATCAGCTTGCCGGTCACGTCGCCAATCGCCCACACGCCGGGGACGCTCGTCGCCATCCGCTCGTCAACCTCGATCCCGCCCTTTTCCGCCAGCTTCAGTCCCTCGATGTTCTCCAGGCCGTAGCCTTCCGTGCGGGGCTTGAAGCCGATGGCCTGCATCGCCTTCTCGGCTTCGAGCGCCTGCGTCTGGCCGTCTTTGCTGACGGTGACTTTCACGCCGCTGCCGGTATCTTCGATGCCCTCGACGCGCGTCCCGGTCATGAACTTAACGCCGAGTTTCTTGTACTGCTTCTCGATCTCGGTCGAGACTTCTTCGTCTTCGAGCGGGAGCAGGTGCGGCAGATACTCGACGATCGTCACGTCGACGCCGTAGTTGTGCATCACGTAGGCGAACTCCATGCCGATTGGCCCCGCCCCGGCGATCACGATGCTCTTGGGCAGAGTCTCGGACATAATCGCTTCGAGGTAGGTGATCACGTTGTCGGAAAGCTGCGTGCCGGGCAGCAGGCGCGTCTCCGCGCCGGTCGCGATGATCAGGTTTTTCGTCTTGAGTGTTTCGGAGTTTCCATCGCCCAGATCGACCGCCACGGTCGACTTGTCCTGAATCGTGCCCCAGCCGTTGTACGTGTCGATCTTGTTCATCTTCATCAGGGACTGCACGCCCTTGACCAGGCGATTCGACACGTCGCGGCTGCGCTTGAAGGCTGCCGAATAGTCGACCGACACGCCGCCCTCGGCGCTAAAGCCGAAGTCTTTGAGACGATGCTGGAAGATATGCGCCAGCTCGGCGTTGCGCAGCAGGGCTTTGGAGGGAATACAGCCGACGTTGAGGCACACGCCGCCCCACCATTGCTTTTCGACGATAGCCGTTTTCAGGCCCAACTGCGAGGCGCGAATCGCGGCGATATAGCCCCCCGGCCCCGCGCCGAGAACGACGACATCATACTCTTGTGCCATAGGGTGCAAGCTCCTTTATGTCACGCAGTAGGAATCGATCAGAATACTTCAGCCGTTAGTGATTATCAGTTAGCCATCAGTTAAGAGTTGAATACCAGGCAGGAAACAGGTTCTCCTGTTGTGGATACCTAGCAGCGTAGAGTGTACGGCCTGGGTTCGTGCTAACCGCTAACTGCTAATCGCTATGTGA
>DAOKYY010000105.1:0-7667 GCA_035325905.1 Aggregatilineaceae bacterium
CGCCGCCTCGCGCGCGGGCCGGACATGGCGCAGCGCGACCCACAGCCCGCTCGCCATTGCCAGCAACGCCGCCGCGAACGCCGCGCGGTAGTCGAACCCCTCGACCAGCAGGCCGCCCAACAACGGCGCGCTGAGCAGCGACACCGCCGAGACCGAGTTGAACAGGCCGGAGTAGATCGGGCGCTGATCGGGCGCAGCGTAGGTCACTACCCAGTTCATAAAGCTGATGCCGAGCGATCCTTGCACCAGCCCGCCTGCCATAAACGCCACGTAGAGCGCGGCGGGGCCGAGCGCGCCCGCCGACAGCGCCAGCGCCACCTGGGCGAGGCCGACGACCATCGCGAGGCGGATGAAGCGCAGCGTGCGGCGCTCGCCCCAGCGCGAAAAGAGCAGCGCCCCAGCCACGCTGCCGATCGTCTGCATCACCAGCAGGTTGCTGACCGCCACGCTGCTCGCCAGCCCCAAGACCTCCGTGCCATAGCCGATGTAAAACGGCGCGGCCAGCGTGTACAGGCTGGACAGCACGCGCGCGACGATCATGGCGCGGAAGGGGCGATCGGTGCGCAGCACGTGCCCTAGCTCCGGCAGATAGTCGCGCAGGCTCGGCGCGGCAGCGCGCGGCTCGCCGCCCGGCAATTCCTTGATCAGCAGCGTCACCGGGATGGTCGCGAGCATCAGCCCGCCCGCCAGCGCGAACAACAACGCGTAGTTGTTCGGGAACGCCGGGCCGTCTTCGCCCAGAATCAGCCGCACGACCGACGCGAGCGCCAGCATCGCGACGCCGACCGAGGCGTTGCCGTAGCCAAATAGCCGCGCGCGCCGCCGAGCGTCGAGGCTGCTGCCCGCCAGGTCGAGCCAGGGCACGCCCACCAGCCCGTCTCCCAGCGCCGCGATCCCGTAAAACACCAGGAACGCCGCCAGAATTGCGCCGGGACGGTCCGGCCCCAGCAGCACGATCACGCCCGCGAAGATCAGCAGCACGGGGCGCACGGCGATATTCGGCCCGACGAACCACCACTTCTTGTTCCGCACGCGCACCAGTTGGCGCGCCACCAGCAGTTGCGGCAACAGCCAGCCGATCTCAAAAAGCTGGCTGGAGAGCGCGATCAGCACTTCGGCGTCGGTCAGGCGGCGGATGAAATCGGGGATGACGGTCGTCGAGCCGATCAGGCCCATGCCGATCGAGAACAGCACATAGTCGCCCAGGAACACCGCAAAATTGCGCCGGTAGGTGCGCTCGCGCTCGGCAGCGGGGATCGCAGGCGCGGCGAGCGGCGGAGCTTCGAGCGCGGTAGCAGGGCTGTCGGTCATCGGCGAGCGGCTTTCCTGGGAAAACGCGGAAGATCGCTCCCATTCTACGGGGCGACCGCCGATCCGTCCAGGCGCAACCGCGCCGCGTGCGGGTCGGGCTTATAGCGGTTTAATTAACCTTTTTTGCATCTTTATTGTATATAATCTGGCTAACGGACCGGCCCACACGCCCTCGCTGCCCCCTGTCTGACGCGGACCGGCTCATCGCTGTTTCCCCTATGGACGCACTTTAGTTTTTGGAGTCTTCAGGAGCAGTCTATGGCAACAGATTTGCAGACGGCGCACCAGATTGACGACACCGGGATTGATCTGGACGACTCGACGCTGCTGGAAATGTACTGGCAGATGGTGCGCGCGCGGCGGCTGGACGAGCGCGTCTGGGTGCTGCACCGCCAGGGCAAGATCGCGTTCCACATCTCCGGCATCGGGCACGAAGGCGTCCAGGTCGGCGCGGCGTACGCCATGCGGCGCGGCTACGATTACGCCTCGCTGTATTACCGCGACCTGGCCTTCAGCCTGTCGATGGGGTCTACGCCGCTCGACTTCATGCTGGCGGTCTTCGGCAAGGCAGGCGAGCCGACCAGCGGCTCGCGCCAGATGCCTTCGCACTGGAGCAGCCGCAAGCTTGGCATGTTGTCATCGTCTAGCCCGGTCGCGACGCAGGTGCCGCAGGCCGCCGGGGCCGCGCTGGCGTGCAAGCTGCGCGGCGAGGACCGCGTGGTGATCGTGACGCTGGGCGAAGGCTCGACCAGCGAGGGCGATTTTTACGAGGGGCTGAACTGGGCGGGCGTGCACCAGCTCCCGCTGATCTGCCTGGTCCAGAACAATATTTACGCGATCTCGGTGCCGGTCCACCTGCAAATGGCGGTGCCGAACGTGGCCGACCGCGCGCCGATGTTCGGCATCGCCGGCGCGATCGTGGACGGCAACGACGTGCTGGCCTCGTACCGCGTGATGCAGGAGGCGATCGCGCGGGCGCGGTCCGGCCAGGGCGCGACGCTGGTCGAAGCCAAGACTTATCGCCCCGTGCCGCATTCTTCGGACGACGACGACCGCACCTATCGCACGCGCGACGAGGTCGAAGAGTGGAAAAAGCGCGACGCAATCCTGCGCTTCCAGACCTACCTGCGCGAGCGCGGCCTGCTCGACGACGAGGCGATCCAGGCCGTCGAGCAGCGCGTGCGCGAGGAGGTCAACGAGGCGCACACCGCCGCCGAGGCCGCGCCCTATCCGCCGGGCGAGGATGCGCTGTTCCCGGTCTTCGCGCCGGACGATTACGACGCATAAGCGCGCACATGCTTTATTCAGGAGCAGGAGACGAATGCCCGAAATTACGCTGATTGAAGCCCTGCGCCAGGCGATGGACGAGGAGCTTGAGCGCGACGAGCGCGTCTTCATCACCGGCGAGGATGTCGGCCAGCGCGGCGGCGTGTTCCGCGCGACCCAGGGGTTGTTCGAGAAGTACGGCGCGGAGCGTGTGATCGACTCGCCGCTGGCCGAGCTGAGCATCGTGGCGGTCGGCATCGGCGCGGCGCTGGCCGGGATGCGCCCGATCTGCGAAATCCAGTTCGCGGACTACATCTTCCCCGCTTTCAACCAGATCGTCAACGAGGCTGCGATGGTCTACTATCGCACCGGCGGCGACTGGAGCGTGCCGATGGTTATCCGCGCGCCGTATGGCGGCGGGATCGGCGGCGGGCTGTACCACTCGCAAAGCGTCGAGGCGTTCTTCGCGCACCAGCCCGGCCTGAAAATCGTCGTCCCCAGCACCCCCTATGACGCGAAGGGCCTGCTGAAAAGCGCGGTCCGTGACCCGAACCCGGTGATGGTCTTCGAGCCGAAGAAGGGCTATCGCCTGATCAAGGGCCAGGTGCCCGCCGGGGATTACACCGTCCCGATCGGCCCCGCCGCCGTCACGCGCGAGGGGGGCGACGTCACGGTGTACGCCTACGGCATGATGCATTACTACGTGCTCCAGGCGGCCGAGATGGTCGCCCGGCAGGACGGGATCGAGTGCCAGGTGGTGGACCTGCGCACGCTGGTTCCGCTCGACACTGAGACGGTGCTGGCTGCGTTCCGCAAAACCGGCAAGGCGCTGATCGTCTACGAAGACAGCCGGTTTCTCGGCTATGGCGCGGAGATCGCGGCGCTGCTCAGCGACGAGGCATTCGAAGACATGGACGCGCCGATCCGCCGCCTGACCGGCCCCGACCGGCCGGGCGTGCCGTTCTCGCACACCATGCAGGACTTCTATATGCCCAACCCCGACACGATCGCAGACGCGATCCGCGAGCTGGCGGCGTACTAGCGCGAGATTGCGGGAGACAGCGAGAGGCGAACATGGCAACCAGCGTCATCATGCCCCAGATGGGCGAGAGCGTGGTCGAAGGCACGGTCGGCAAGTGGCTCAAGCAGGAAGGCGACCCGGTCGAAGAGTATGAGCCGCTGCTCGAAGTCGAGACCGACAAAGTCACATCCGAGGTCACGGCCTCGGCGGGCGGCACGCTGCTGAAAATCTATATCGGCGAAGGGCAGACGGTCCCAGCCGGGACGGTGCTGGCGCTGATCGGCGAGCCGGGCGAGCAGGCTGCGGACGCTGCGCCGCCTGCCTCGGACGCGCACCACACGCCGCAGCCCGCCTCGGCACAGGCGCAGATCGCCGAACAAGCGTCGCGTGCCGAGTCATCCGCGCCGGTGGCGGCCCATCACGACGGATCGCGCTTGGCGACGCCAAGCGCGCGGGACGGGATGCCGCATGTCACGCCGGTCGTAGCGCGCATCGCCGCCGAGCACAACGTCGATGTGCGGCAGGTGCCGGGCACCGGCCGGGGCGGGCGCGTGACGAAGAAGGACATTCTGGCCTACCTCGAAGGCGGCGCGCCCGAAACCGCCGGGGCGGAGCTTCCGCCCTGGGAGCAGCCCGGCTCCGGCGACCTGTTCAAGCCAACCGATGACCTGTATAAGAAGGCCGCGCCGCCGCCATCGGCCCCGGCCCCGACAGCCCCGGCGCCTGCCGATCATTTGCATCACGCGCCGCCCGCGCCGGGCAAGCCGGGCGAGGTCGTCCCGCTCTCGACCATGCGCCGCCGCATTGCCGAGCACATGGTCCGTAGCAAGCTCCAGACCGCGCCGCACGTGACGACCGTCTTCGAGGCGGACCTGCACCGCGTGGTCAAGCACCGCGAGGCGCGCAAGGCCGATTTCGCCGCGCGCGGCGTCAACCTGACCTTTACCGCCTATTTCGCGGCAGCGACCGCCGAGGCGCTGCGCCGCCACCCGATGGTCAACAGCGAGTGGACGGACGAGGGCATCCTGCTCAAGCCGGAGGTCAACCTGGGAATCGCGACCGCGCTGGACGAGGGATTGATCGTGCCGGTCATCAAGCGCGCCGACGAGCTGTCGCTGATCGGGCTGGCGCGGCAGATCAACGACCTGGCGGGGCGCGCCCGCCAGAACGCGCTGCGTCCCGACGAGGTGCAGGGCGGCACGTTCACCATCACCAATCACGGCGTCGCGGGGAGCCTGTTCGCCACGCCGATCATCAACCAGCCGCAGACCGGCATCCTGGGCGTGGGCGCGATCCAGAAGCGGGTCGTCGTGCTGGACGACGACGCGATCGCCGTGCGCCCGATGGTCTACCTGTCGCTGACGTTCGACCACCGCGTGCTGGATGGGGCATCCGCCGACTGGTTCATGGCGGAAGTCGTCAAGCTGCTGGAAGGGTGGGAGTAGACCATAAAAAGCCATCAGCCTGGTGTGAACTACTTATTTTACCAGGCTGTCAGGCAGTTTCGTAGGCTTTCAGGAATGCGTCGCGCGAGATCCTGGCCTGCAAGCAGATAGTCCGCAGCGTTGAGCCTTTGAGCCGTCGATGGTTCGAGAGTGTAAGAGGCGTTCGGGTTCCGTCGTCGTTCTCGCGGACCATTGTGATATGGTTTTCTTCACGAACGATGCGGAACCCGGGTGCTTCCAGAGCCTTGATCACCCGATACTGAGGCGCATCGACCGGCCAGCGAGGCATCAGTCCGCGATTCCTGCTTCCGCGACGAACGCCTCTAGGACGGTTGAATCAGACTCGAAGGCTTCATCCCCGAGCGTCTCGATATGGAACCGGATGGCCGAGGTGACATCCGCCAGCGCCTGCTCGTAGGTGTCCCCCTCGCCGACGACCACGCCCTTCAAGCCAAGCGGGTACGCGACGTAGCCATCCGGGTGCTTCTCGACGATGATCTTGATGTTTCGCATGGGGCTGTCCTCGCCTGATTGGCGCGATAACCCGATTGTACCCGCGCCGCGACCCCTCACGCCAGCAGCGGCGCGCGGACATGCTCGGTCAGCGCGCCGTCTTCGATGCGCCAGACGGTCGTCGCGAACCGGTCCACAAAGTAGCGGTCGTGCACCACCGCCAGCACGCTCCCCTGAAACGCCGCCAGCGCCTGCTCAAACTGCTCCCGCGAGGGCACGTCGAGGTGATTGATCGGCTCGTCCAGCACGAGCAAGTTCGCGCCGCGCGCGACCAGCACCGCCAGCATCAGCCGCGCCCGCTCGCCGTAGCTCAGGTCACGGGCCGGCGTGAACACGTCGTCCCCGCTGAACAGGAAGTAGTGCAGGAACGAGCGCGCGTCGGTGTGGTTGAGCGGCGATTCGGCCTGGATGACTGCCAGCGCGTTACTCGCCGGGTCGAGGATTTCCTGCTCCTGCGCCAGATAGCCGACGCGCACGCTGGAACCCAGGCGCACACGCCCGGCCAGCGGCGGCAGCGCGCCGATGATCGTCTTCAGCAGCGTGCTTTTGCCGTGGCCGTTCGGCCCCAGCACGGCGACTCGCTCCCCGGCGCGCAGCGTCAGGGTCAGATCACGCAGCAGCGGCGCGGCGGGGTCGTAGCCGATCGCCAGGTCTTCGAGAAACACGACATCCTGCCCGGTCGGCGGCAGATCGCCGAAGTCGAGCTTGAGCGACCACGTCGGGCGCGGCTTGTCCACGCGCTCCTCGGAGTCGAGATAGCGGCGCAAGCGCGTTTCTTTGGCTTTGGCGCGCTGCGCGACCTTGCGCGCGTAGCGGCGCTGCGTGCTGTCCTTCGTCGCGTTCTCCTTGCGGACGGCGCGCGCCATCGTCTGCCGGGCGTCGGATTGCAGGCGCGCGATCTCGACCTGCTGATCGCGCCACTGCGCCCACTGGCGGTCCAGCTCGGAGCGCACCGCTGCCGCGTAGTCGCTGTACGCGCCCTCGAAGACGCGCGCGGTATGCGTCTGCCCGTCCAGCGCGACAATGCGGTTTACCGTCTCGTCCAGAAATGTGCGGTCGTGCGAGACGATCAGCGCGCCGCCGGGGAACGCGCCCAGCCAGCCTTCGAGCCATTCGAGCGCGCTCACGTCGAGGTGGTTGGTCGGCTCATCCAGGATCAGAAGCTGTGGATCGCGCACCAGCAGCGCGGCCAGCCCCAGCCGGGTCTTCTGCCCGCCGGAGAGCGCCGCCGCCGGCCAGTCGAGAGGCACGTCCGCCAGCCCCAGCCCGGCGAGAATCCGCTCGCTCGCCGCCGGGTCCGCCAGCGCGCTGAGCGTCTCCACCCGCTCCAAAGTGGCGGCGTAAGCGGCCATCAGAGGATCGAGCGCACCATCCGAAGCAGTCGCCAGCGCGTCCGCCAGCCGCTCAAGCTCGGCTTCGGCGGCGCGGAGCGCGGCGGCCTGCGGGTACAGCACATCGCGGACCGCCCGGTCGTCGGGCGCTTCCAGCCCCTGCGGCAAATAGCCGACGCGCAGGCTCGGCGGCATCAGCTGGACGCTGCCCGCGTCAGGCGCGTCTTGGCCCAGGATCAGGCGCAGCAGGGTTGTTTTGCCCGCGCCGTTGGGGCCGATCAGCCCGGCGCGCTCCCCGGCGTTGACCGTGAAACTGATACGGCTGAGGATCGGCTCGTCCGCGCCGGGAAAGGTTTTGCTGAGATTGGATACGGTAAGCATGGCGGTTCGGTCCCTTTCGACGGTGTGACACTGCTTGCCAGCCAACATGCGCTGCGACACAATACCAAAAACGCCGCCCAGGGATGCCCGGTGCGGCGCAGGTCGGCAGAGAATGATGACGGCAAGCAGCGAACGTCAGCAGGCGCGCGACAAGGTCAGCACAAGCAGCCCCGGAAACGGACTAGCGCTGAAGGACCTCGCTGCGCACCATAAAGTGACCTTTCGCTCGCTCGACGATGGACGGAGAGGAGAAGCGTCACGCATCCCGCCCCGACGCCCTTCATTGTATGAAACCGCCGCGTGGTTGTCAATGGCAAGAGACAGCCAAGAACAGCAAAATACAGTAAAGAGCAGCTAGAAGCAGCGAAAACCAGCCTGGAACTCTGGTTTAGCTGTTTT
>DAOKYY010000105.1:7767-10911 GCA_035325905.1 Aggregatilineaceae bacterium
TAGCTGTTTTATCGCTGCTTTCCGCTCAGAATCCCGCTAGCTCGCTCAGCTCGGCGCGGCCATCCGCCAGCGCGGCGACCGCTTGCAGCAGCCCATGCCGGTTGCGGCGCAGCGCCTCGTCTTCGGCGTTGACCAGCACCGCCTCAAAGAACCGCTGGATCGTTGGGACAATGGGCGCGAAGGCCGTCAGGAACGCGTCGACGTTATCCTCCGGCGCAAGCTGCGCCTGCGCGCGCCCAACCGCGCTGTGAAGCTCGCGCTCGGCGTCGTCCTCGAAGCGCGCCGGATCGACCGCGTACCGCTCCGCCGCGCCGCGCGTGATGCGCACGCAGCGCGCGTAGTTGTCGAGGATCAGCGGCCAGTCCTCGCGCTTCACCCACGCCGCCAGCTCGCGGACGCCTTGCAGCGCGCGCGCCGGGTTGGCGGCCTGCTCGGCCAGCACCGCCGCGATCACGTCGTGCGGCCAGCCCTGTTCGTGGAGCAGCGCGTCGAGCCGCCCCGCGATGAAGGCTAGCACCTCGCGCTGCGCCGCCTCGCTGACTTCGAGCGGCTGGACCGCCGCCACGCGGCGCACTGCCTCGGCCAGGTCAAGCTCCAGCCCGCGCTCGATCACGATCTGGACCACGCCGAGCGCCGCGCGTCGTAGCGCGAACGGGTCCGCGCTAGCGGTCGGCGCCAGCCCGGCGGCGAACAGCCCCACCAGGCTATCGAGCCGGTCGGCCAGCGCCAGCAGCACGCCGGGCGCGCTCTGCGGCAGCGCGTCACCGGCGCTGCGCGGCAGCCAGTGCTCGAAGATCGCGCTCGCCACCGCCTCAGGTTCGCCCTGCTGCCGCGCGTAGATACGCCCCATCGCGCCTTGCAGCGAGGTCATCTCGACCACCATCTGCGTCGCGAGGTCGGCTTTCGCCAGGTGCGCGGCGCGCGCCGCCGTCTCGCGATCCGCGCCGGTCACGCCGAGCAGGTCGCTCAGCGCCGGAACCAGCCGCTCCAGGCGCTCGGTCTTGTCGCGCATCGAGCCGAGCCTCTCCTGGAAGGTCAGCGTCGCCAGGCGCGGCAGATAGTCGTCCAGCCGCTTCTGCGTGTCGGCCTGATAGAAATACGTCGCGTCGGCGAAGCGCGCGCGCAGCACGTGCTCGTTGCCCTCGATGACCGTCTCAAGCTGCCCGGCGTCGCCGTTGCGCACCGCGATGAAATAGGGCAGCAGCCGCCCCTGCGCGTCCTCGACCGGGAAGTACCGCTGGTGCTTGCGCATCACGCCGACCAGCACCTCGCGCGGCAGGTCGAGATACTGCCGGTCGAAGGCGCCGCGCAGCGCGGTCGGGCGCTCGACCAGGTTCGTTACCTCGTCCAGCAGCGCCGCGTCGTCGGGGATCGTCCCCCCAACTTCCTGCGCCAGCGCCGCCGCCTGCGCGCGGATCGCCTCGCGGCGCGCCGCCACGTCCAGGATCACGCCCTGCTCGTCGAGCGCGTCGAAGTACGACTTGACGCTGCCCAGCACGATCTCCGCCGATCCGAGCGGGCGGATGCCGCGCGTCACCGCGCCGCTGTCCACCCCGGCGTAGGCGAAGGGGACGGCGTGGCTGCCGAGCAGCGCGACGATCCAGCGCAGCGGGCGCGAAAAGCTGACGCCGCTGTCGTTCCAGCGCATCGACTTGGCGAACTTAATGCCCGCGATCAGCTCCGGCAGCGCCCCGGCCAGCACCTCGGCGGTGGGGCGGCCTGCCTCGCGCACCAGCGCGACCGCGTACTCGCCGCCGTCGATAGCCCGCACTTCGAGCGCGCTCACGTCGACGCCCTTGCCGCGCGCGAAGCCCTCGGCAGCCTTCGTCGGGCGGCCCTCGGCGTCAAAGGCG
This sequence comes from Aggregatilineaceae bacterium, assembly GCA_035325905.1. Taxonomy (GTDB): domain Bacteria; phylum Chloroflexota; class Anaerolineae; order Aggregatilineales; family Aggregatilineaceae; genus DYGX01. Next base: position 9,621 of record DAOKYY010000105.1, read on the forward strand.
CGGTTGGCAGGCGGCCCCTTGATCCACGTCTCCTCGTCGCGCTGGCGCGGGGCAAGCCCTTCGACATGCGCCACCAGCCGGCGCGGTGTGCCCATCACCCGCACCGCGCCGTGATCCAGCCGCAGATCGGCCAGCAGCGCCGGGACGGCTTGCTCAAGCTGGGCCAGCGCGGCGGACAGGTCGCCGGCGGGCAGCTCCTCGACGCCGATTTCCAGCAGAAAATCGGCCGGCTCGGCGGGAGGCGTGTCACTCGACGGCGTGCGGAAGCGCAGCGTAGTCTCGGTCCAGCTTGCGCCCGGCTTGAGCAGCGGATATTCGAGGTTCTGCCGCTGCTCGGCGTAGGCGACCGCCACGCGGCGCGTCATGTCACGCATCCGCCGGAAGTACGCCGCGCGCTCGGTCACGCCGATCGCGCCGCGCGCGTCCAGCACGTTAAAGAGGTGGCTGCACTTCAGCACGTAGTCGTAAGCCGGGATCAGCGCGCCGGCCGCCAGCGCGCGCTGCGACTCGCGCTCGTACACGTCGTAGGTCTGCTTCAGGCCGTCCACGTCCGCGATCTCGAAATAATAGCGGCAGTGCTCGATCTCGCTTTGCAGGCGCAGATCGCCATACGTCACCTGATCGTTCCAGTCGATCTCCCAGACCGAGCGTTTGCCCTGCAAGGCGAGCACGATCCGCTCCAGCCCGTAGGTGATCTCGACGCTGACCGGGTCGAGCGTGATGCCGCCCGCCTGCTGGAAATAGGTGTACTGCGTGATCTCCTGCCCGTCGAGCCAGACTTCCCAGCCCAGGCCCCACGCGCCGAGCGCGGGCGATTCCCAGTTGTCTTCGACAAAGCGGATGTCGTGCGCGCGCGGGTCGATGCCGAGCGCCTCCAGACTCGCCAGGTATAGCTCCTGCGGGTTGCCGGGATCGGGCTTGAGGATGACCTGGTACTGGTAGAAAAGCTGCATCCGGTTCGGGTTCTCGCCATAGCGCCCGTCGTCCGGGCGGACGCTCGGCTCGACGTAGCCCACGCGCCACGGCTCCGGCCCCAGCACGGCCAGCAGCGTAGCCGGGTTGCCCGTTCCTGCGCCAAGCTGCACGTTATACGGCTGCCACATCACGCAGCCCTGGTCCATCCAGAACTGGTGCAACGTCATGATCACGTCTTGGAAGGAAAGCGGCTTCGCCATTCGGTCTCGTCCTCGGAAGGTGCGTGGCAGGGCGCTGGTCGGGCAGCGGCTCGGTTCAGACCGGAGCATTATAACACAGCCGATCGCGCCGGTGGGAGACATCGCGCCGCGAGAAC
>DAOKYY010000106.1:0-6748 GCA_035325905.1 Aggregatilineaceae bacterium
TCTTCGCCTCGGCGGAGCGTGCTCATGACTACGCGAAGGCGTGGCTGGTAGAGACAGATGGGAAGACATAAAGCGAAAGGAAAGGAACAGACGCGATGTGGAAGCTGACGACGCGTTTGTAGTGACTGCTTACTTCTCGAGTCGATTGAAGAAGGGACAAACAGTATGGCACCCCTGAAGGTGTGGTATGACCAGGAAGCCGATTTCCTTGAAGTCATCTTCGAAGACGCGCCCGCCGTCTTGGATGAAATTGGCGACGACATCTTCGAGCGACGGACGCCTGACGGTCGCGTGGTCGGATTCGCCGTGCTGAACTTCAGCAAACACGATCGTGATACTCTCGCCCTCCCGCTGGCTGTTACCGCCGTTTCAGCAGCCTGAGACAGGGCTAGCCGCCCACTCAACAACAAAAAGCAGCGAGGGCACGCGCACGCTCCCCGCTGCTTTTTGCGTTCGCGAACCGCTCACCGCTAATCGCTCGCCGCGTGTTCCGGCTCCGGCACGTCGCGGCGGAACTGGCTCATGTACAGGTCGTAGTAGAACCCCTTGCGCGCCAGCAGCTCGGCGTGCGTGCCATGCTCGACGATCTCGCCGTCGGCGATGACGTACACCTGCGCGGCGTTGCGGATCGTGCTCAGCCGGTGCGCGATCACGAAGCTGGTCCGCCCTTGCAGCAGTTTTTCGAGCGCCTGCTGGATCAGCCGCTCGGTGCGCGTATCGACGCTGCTGGTCGCCTCGTCCAGGATCAGCAGGCGGGGGTTCGCCAGCGCCGCCCGCGCGATCGCGATCAATTGGCGCTGGCCCTGGCTCAGGCCGCTGCCGCGCTCGCCGAGCACGGTCTGGTAGCCCTCCGGCAGGCTGCGGATGAAGTCGTCGGCGTGGGCCAGCTTCGCGGCGGCGATCACCTCGTCGTCGGTCGCGTCCGGGCGGCCATAGCGGATGTTCTCCATCACCGGCTCGCTGAACAGAAAGGTGTCTTGCAGCACCAGCCCGATCTGCTGGCGCAGGCTGGCGGCGGTCACGTCACGCACGTCGATGCCGTCAATCAGCACCGCGCCGCTGTCTACGTCGTAGAAGCGCGGCAGCAGGTTGATGATCGTGGTCTTGCCCGCGCCGGTCGGCCCGACGATGGCGATCGTCTCGCCCGGCTGCGCGCTGAGGCTGACGCCGCGCAGCACCGGCTCGTCCTCGTTGTAGCTCATCCACACGTCGCGCAGCTCGACCCGCCCCTCGATCGGCGGCATTTCACGCGCGCCGGGCTTGTCGGTCACGTCCGGCTGCTCGTCGAGGAACTCGAAGATGCGCTCGGTCCCGGCGATGGCGCTCTGGATGTTGGTCCACAGCGTCGCGATCAACTGGATCGGCTGGTTAAATTGCTGCGAGTACGAGACGAAGGTGATGATCAGCCCCAGCGAGATGGTCGTGCCAAGCAAGTCCTGATCGCGCAGCATGACGATGCCCCCCACCCCGGCCACGATCGCGATCGCGATGTAGCCCAGGGCTTCGAGCGCGGGCATCAGCGCGCTGGTGTAGGCGACCGCCTTGATGTTGGCGTCGCGGTTGGCGGCGTTGGACTCGCGGAAGCGCGCGATGTTCTCGTCCTCGCGGGTGAACGCTTGCGCCTCGCGCACCCCGGCGATGTTCTCCTGCAAGTCGGCGTTGACCCCGCCGATCTCGCGCCGGGCGCGGCGGAACGCCTTGCGCGCCTGCTGCGAAAACCAGACCGTCGCCAGCACCATGAACGGCACCGTCACCATCGCGATCAGTGCGAACGGCACGCTGCGCCGGAACATGACGAACGTCAGCCAGACGATCAGCAGCGCGCCGCGCACGACCTGCACCAGCGCGAAGCTCAGCGCCTGTTGCAGCGTGTCGGTGTCGTTGGTCATGCGGCTCATGATGTCGCCCGCTTCGTGCTTCGCGTAATAGCCGAGCGAGAGCCGGTGCACCTGGCGGAAGATTTCCAGCCGCAGGTCACGCAGGACGTGCAGCCCGGCCCAGCGCATCAGGTTGAACTGCAAGCCGGTCGTCACCGCGCCGAGCACGAACAGCCCGATCAGCAGCAGGACGATCTCGCCCACCCCGGCCAGCGCCTCATCGCGCGCTCGCGACGCGTCGGCGTCGGTGTACCAGCAGTTGCTCCCCGCCGCTTCCGCCGCGCCCTGCATGACGCCGCCAGCCTGAGACGCCGCGCTCTGCGTGGCCGGAATGAGGTAACAGTCCACCGTCTGGCCGATCAGGTCCGGGGCGAGCACCTGCGTCCACGCGCTGATCAGCGCCAGGGCCAGCACCGCCAGCAACAAGCCGCGCCGGCCGCCAAAGTAGCCCCACAGCCGGCGCAGCGTAGCCGAGGTGCTTTTGGGCTTGAGCGCCTCGACCTCGAACAGGTGGCGGCGATCCATCATGGGCGCACCCCCTCTCCCGCAGCCAGCACATCGTCCGGCGCGGCGTCTTCGACCAGCTGCGAGTTGTAGATTTCGACGTAGATCGGGCTGGATTCCATCAGCTCCTCGTGGGTGCCGCGCGCGGCGATCCGTCCCTGCTCCAGCACCAGGATTAGGTCGGCGTTCAGCACGGTGCTGATGCGCTGCGCGATCACAAAGCTGGTCCGCCCCTGCATCAGCTGGTCAAGCGCCTGCTGGATGCGGTATTCGGTGGCGAGGTCCACGCTGCTGGTCGAGTCGTCCAGGATCAGGATGCGCGGGTTGAGCAGCAGCGCGCGGGCAATGGCGATGCGCTGCTTCTGCCCGCCGGACAGCGTCGCGCCGCGCTCGCCAACCGGCGTGTCGTAGCCTTGCGGGAACGAGGCGATAAAATCGTGCGCCTCTGCCGCTTGCGCGGCGCGGATCACCTCGTCGAGCGGCGCATCCGGGCGGCCAAACGCGATGTTATCGCGGATCGTGCCGGTGAACAGCGTCGTCTCTTGCAGCACGATCCCAATGTTCGAGCGCAGGCTGTTGAGCGTCACGTCGCGCACGTCGTGGCCGTCGATCAGCACGCGGCCCTCGGTCACGTCATAAAAGCGCGGCAGCAGGTTGATGATCGTCGTCTTGCCGCTGCCCGTCGCGCCGAGCAGCGCGACCGTCTGGCCGGGCCGCGCCTCGAACGAGACCTCCTTCAGCACGTCCTCGCCGTGCTTGAAGTAGCGGAACGACACGTCCTCGAAGGCCACGTATCCCTCGATCTCGCCCAGCTCGGTCGCGCCGGGCCGGTTCTCGACCTCGTTCTCGGCGTCGAGAATCTCGAAGATGCGCTCGGCGGAGGCTGCCGCTTGCGCCATCAGCGAGATGATGAAGCCCAGGTTGCCGAGCGGGAAGAAGACGTAGACCAGGTAGAGGCTGAACTCCTGCCACTCGCCGAGCGTCAGCGTGCCGTCGACGATCTGGTGGCTGGCGGCGTAGAGCACCGCCGCCTGGCCCAGGTTCGCGATCAGGAAGATCAGCGGGAAGATGAACGAGAAGATCAGGCTGATGCGCAGGTTCTGCTGCAAATGCCGCTCGACGCTGGCCTCGAAGCGCGCGGTTTCCTGCGGCTCGCGCACGAACGCCTTGACCACGCGGATCCCGGCCAGGTTCTCTTGCAGGATGGTGTTCAGCTCCGACAGGCGCTGTTGCAGCTTGACGAACAGCGGCTGCGAGACGGCGCCGAAGATCATAAACACGATCAGCGCCAGCGGCAGCACCGGCAGCACGACCAGCGTCAGGCGCGGGTTGGTCCCGACCAGGATAATCAGCGTCCCGACCAGCAGCACGACCGCTTGCAGCGCCAGCAGCAGCCCTTGCCCCACGAACAGCCGGACCTTTTCCACGTCGTCCGTGGCGCGGATCATGAGCTGGCCGGTCTGGTTGCGGTCGTGGTAGCCGAAGGAAAGGCGCTGGATTTTGGCGAACAGCTCGTTGCGGAAGTCGAACGCGATGCTCTGCGACAGCCGCTCGGCCATGTAGCCCTGGAAGAAGGCGAAGACGCCGCGCGCCAGCGCGAACGCGACGATCGCGATCCCGGCGGCGATCAGCGCGTCTTCGGCCCCGGCGGCGGTGTTTTGCAAAGACTCGACCGTGGTGCCCAGCCGCGCGGCGGCCTGCGTCTGAATCGCGGGCGGCAGGTCCAGCACCGTGCGGGCGAGCGTGCCCTCGGTCACGGCGTCGATGATGTGCCGCACCAGCCAGGGCACGGCAAGCTGCGCCGCGCTGGCGATCAGCAGCGCGGTGTAGGCGACGATCGCCGCGCCGCGATAATGGCTGACATAGCCCAGGGCGCGGCCCAGCGCGCGGAAGCTCTGGCGGCCCATGCGCGAGCGGCCGCCCCCCGCCGGGTGTGAGTTTGCGCGACGGTTCAAGCGGTTATCCTCATTCTTTAGACGGCTGTCCGGCAGTCAGGTCGGGATCGAACTCAGGGCTGTGCAGGCCAAGCGCCGCCGCGCGGGCGGCCAGGTGCTCGATCAGCCGGCCGGTCATCTCGATCATCTGCGCTCGCTCCTCGACGGAAAGCGGCTCCAGCATGCTGTTTATCAGCGCGCCGTGTCGAGGAGCATACTCGCGCACCAGCGCGGCGCCGGCGGGGGTGATCTGCACGCGGAACTGGCGCCGGTCTTCAGGGTGCAGCTCGCGCACGATGTAGCCCTGCTCCTCCAGCCCGTTCAGCAGCGCGCTAATCGTGTTGCGGCTGACGCCCATGTGCTGGCTGAGGCTGCTCGGCGCCAGCGCGTCGCATCCGTGCTCGCTGGCAATCAGCAAGTGGACCAGCAGGCGCATCCGCGCGGGAGAAAGCGGCCCGCTGCGAGCGTTCTCGCCGCTCAGATTCCGCATCAGTTGAACGACGATCCGCAGATGCTGAGCAAGTTCCAGCGCCTGCATGTTCTCCTTGCCGAAGACCTGTCCCATCAGCGCGCGGACGTGTGGGGGCGGCCCCAGGGCAGCGGGGAATTCTTCAGACATCGGCACCCTTTCAGAACAATACGAGGCAGAATTGTACGCCATAGAATTATTTTGTCAACAAGTAATAAAAAGCCCCTCCTCCGGCCTCTCAAAAATGGAGAAATAAAGCGGGGAAAAAGACACAGCCGGGAGCACCGGGGTTCAAAGTCCCCTCTCCCGGTTGGAGAAGGGACTTAGGGGTGAGGTTGGCTGCTTTTCGCGGCCCGGCGCTTTCTGCTACAATGCCTCGCCATGCGACGAACAACCCTGACGCTCCTGATCGCGCTGGCCGCGCTGCTGACCACGCTCGCGCGGCCAGTGACTGCGCCTGCTCACGCGCAAGACGGCACCCCGCGCCCGCCGGACCCGCTCAGCCCCTTGCTGTTCGTCTCGGAAGCGCCGCGCCTGGTCGCGCGGCCGCCGCTCGGCGAGACCTTCGACACCGCCGCCGGGTGGCTGCCGACCGGCGTCTGGACCTTCGGCGCGAGCGGCTACGATGGCGCGGGCTGGCGCGTGGACGGGTCGCGGCGCGGCCTGTCGAGCGCGCTCGAATACGGCGGCCTGCTCGACTTGAGCGGCAAATCGAGCGCCCAATTGCTCTTTCGCCAGAGCGGGTCGCTGCCCGGCACCGACATCGTCGCGGTCGAGCTGAGCCTGGACGGCGGGCTGACATGGGTCGCGGTCGATCAGCAGTTCGGCGTGGAGGCCGAATGGGAGCAGCGCATGGTCGATCTGCGCTTCTATCGCGGGCAGGTCGTGCGGCTGCGCTTCCGCGTGACGACCGGGGCCGCGCCGCTGCCCCCAGCCTTGCCCGGCGCTCCGCCGCCCGGCTACGCGCTGGACAACGTCGCGCTGCAAGTCTTCCTCGAAGCGCCGGATCGCCTCTATTTTCCGCTGGACACGCGCCCGCGCGCCCTGCTCGGCCTGCATCTGATCATGGGCGCGTCGAGCGGGCCAGTGGTCGAGCTGGCGCAGCGGCTACAAGCCGCCGGCCACCCGATGTCCACCCTCAAAGGCACGACCGGGACCGAGAGCATCCTGGCGGAAGTGCGGCGCGTCTCGCCGGAGACGGTGCTGATTTACCGCTCGCTGCAAACCCCCGACGGCATGATCGACTGCCCCGACGCGGCCAACGACCCGGTGATGGAGGCGGCGCGCTGGATGAACAACCAGGCGCGCTACTGGACGGGCGTCACGGCGGACTACTTCGAGATCATGAACGAGTGCCACCCGCCGATGGCGTGGCTGGTCCCGTTCGCGATCGAGGCGATGCGGCTGGCGAACGAGCGCGGGCTGTGCCTGCTGCTGTTCTCGTTCGCGGGCGGCAACCCGGAACCCGTCGAATACGCCGAGCTGGCTCCGGTCTACGACTACGCGCTCGATCACCCCTGCGGGCCGCAGCGCTATCACGGCATCGCGCTGCACGCCTACGGGGGCAGCGGCGGGGGGTTGCTGTCCGAGTCCGGGCCGTTTATGGCCTACCGCCACCGCAAGTTTTACGAGCAGTTGCTGCCGCTGCTGCCGGAAGCCTACTACATTCCGGTCTACATCACCGAGGCCGGACCCGCCGACGGGCGGGTGGAGTTCGCCTGCGCGGACCTGGCGCGCGACGTGGTCCAGTACACGCGCGAGATCGAGCGCGACCCCTACGTGCGCGGCTTCAACTGGTGGAGCGTGGGTCCGCCCGACGGCCAGTGGGTCGACGTGACGCCCTGCCTGCCGCAGATCGGTGACGCGCTGGTGGCGTATTACGCTGGGCGCTGAGGGCTGCGGCTCCTCACTGCTCTTAGCGCCCGTCTTCCCTTAATCGAGCGTCAAGCGCGCGGGGGAAATCT
>DAOKYY010000106.1:6848-10780 GCA_035325905.1 Aggregatilineaceae bacterium
CTGCTCTTAGCGCCCGTCTTCCCTTAATCGAGCGTCAAGCGCGCGGGGGAAATCTGAACAGTACCCTAACCCACACGCGGCGCGGAGTGCGCTACAATAGAGCTAACGACAAGTCAATCCGGCGCGCAGGCCGTGACGCGCGCCCGCCCCTTTCTTCTCACGGCAGACGGTGGGCGGCTTCCCCAACACGCCCAGTCGCAGCACGATCGAGTTCCCGTTACGATGAGTCGTCAGGGACTTGGCTCAAGAGACACATGCCCAAACAATCTGCGCAAACGACCCACTCCCTTCAGGTGCGTGGTGACTGGTATCACGTGCGCCGCCGGGGGAGCCGCTACAACATTTTTGGCCCCGATGGACGCGCCTTCAACCGCTACGAGAGCGCCGGGGTCGCCGGGCCGCGCTGGGAAGAGCTGACGCGCACCCCCTGGCCGCACCCCAGCTCGGCGTACCAGCCCGGCCTGCGGCTGGCGCAGCTTGACCCCACGCCAGGCGCCAGCCCGGCGCCGCAGCCGCCGAAGCTGCCGCTACCGGTCTACAACATCGTCAAAATCCGCCGCGCCCCGCTGTCCGAGCCGGTCCAGGAGCGGCTGCAAGACCCGACCATCCGCGCCCTGCTGGAGCGCGAGAGCACCGGCTCCGGCCCGGACGCGCGCCGCGCGCGCCAGGCGCTCGAAGCCGTCGCCCTGCCGCTGGAAGAAGCCGCCTTCGAGATCCGGCGCGGCGATCAGAAGGTGGCCGGTCCGTATGCCACGCTGCTGATCGCGCGGGCGGTCAAGCTGGCGCTGCTGGAGCGCGACCGCCTGCTACTGACCGACCCCGCCGCGCTGCCGCTGTGCCTGCCCGCGCCGCGCCCTGCCCCGGCGCTGTCGCCGGAAGCGCCGCCGACGGGCCGCGAGCCGGAGCGCGCCCCGCGCCTGGATCGCGCCGAGCGCCTGCGCCGCAACCGCCAGCGCAACGCCCTGCGCGCCGCCCGCATCGACGCGCGCGCCGTCCTGACGCAGCACGTCGCGTGGCAGAAAGAGCAGCAGAGGGCGGCGGTTAGCAGTTAGCAGGAAAGCGGAAAAGCAGCGAAACATAAGGGGGGAACTTGTTCCGCACGTGGACACGACGCCGCCAGCGCGCGCTGGCGTTGGCGCTCGCTGCGCTGGTCGTGCTGATCGCGCTGCTGGTGTGGCGGCTCTGGCCGCGCCCGGCGGACCTCTTCGGGCATCGCTCGCGCCGCCTCGCCAAGCACCGTCAGGCTGTTGAGCGCAGCGCGAACCAGAACCTCATCCGAGACAAACGCATCGAACGCTAAGCCCTGCGTATGCTCCTCTATAAACCGGGCCTCATCGACCCTATCGCGCAGGTAGAGCCTAGAATCCCCCGGCATAGATGACCTCGCTCGGCACGGTTGAACGCAATTCGTCCCGCAGCGAGTCCTCAAGCACGAGGTCCACCCGACGACCAAGCAGGTCTTCGAGCAGATATTTCACACGCATGAAATCTCGGAAAGACGGCTCCGCGAGCTTCACCAGGATGTCGATGTCGCTGGCCGCGTCGGCCTCACCTCGCACAGCGGAGCCGAACACGCCAATCCGCTCGACGCTCAGTGCGCGCAAGTCGCTTGCGCTGCTTTCAATCGCGGCGAGAATTTGCCGGGGATCGGTTGGCTCCGGCTGCTTGCGCAAAAACTCCACAAGTTGCCGCCGCTCATCCGGCGATAGTTGCAGGGACAGCCGGTAGACCTCTTTCAGCGAAACGGTCATGGCGATTTCTCGCTTGTTCGCGCAACACAACGTTACCCAATTTTATAGTCCCCTCGCCCCCTTTGTGTCAGCGCGCTTTCTCGCCATCCGCGCCGCGCATCCGTACAATTGACTGCAACCGGACCGCTCACTCTGCGAGAGACGCGATATGCTGAGACTCTTTATGTGGAACGTCAACGGCATCCGCGCCGCCCAGCGCAAAGGCTTCCTCGACTGGCTGGCGGCGGAGCAGCCCGACATCCTCGTCATCAACGAGACGAAAGCCTCGCCGGACCAGCTCGAAGACGCCCTGCTCTATCCCGACGGCTATAACACCTACTGGGCATCCGCGCAGCGCAAAGGCTACAGCGGCGTGGCGCTGTTCACCCGCCACGAGCCAGAGCGCGTCAGCATCGGCCTGGGCATCGACGAGTACGACGACGAGGGGCGCACGATCACCGCCGACTTCGGCGACTTCGTGCTGGTCGGCGCGTACTTTCCCAACGGGGGGATGAAAAACGAGCGCGTCCCGTTCAAGCTGGCGTATAAGGCGGCGTTTCTGGACTACGTGAACCGGCTGCGCGCCGAAGGCCGCCCGGTCATCTTCTGCGGCGATGTCAACACCGCTCACTGCCCGATCGACCTGGCCCGGCCTGAGGAAAACGCTAACGTCACCGGCTTTCTGCCGGAGGAGCGCGCCTGGATCGACCGTGTGATCGAGCACGGCTATGTCGATATCTTCCGCGCGCTCTACCCCGACCGCGCCGAGGCGTACACCTACTGGCCCTACTGGCGCGGCGCGCGCGAGCGCAACGTCGGCTGGCGAATCGACTACTTCTTCATTACGCCGGACCTGCGCGACCGCGTGATCGACGCGGCGATCCACCCCCACGTCGAAGGCTCCGATCACTGCCCGGTGAGCCTGACGCTGCGAGAAAGCAATTAGCAGTTAGCGGTTATCGGTAAGGTATTAGCGCAGGTCAAACTGCTAACCGCTAACCGCTGCTCTCCCGCTAGTACCCGCCAATCGCCGCGCCGCGCGCGACCACGTCGAGCGCCTGGAGCGTCAGCAGGTTGCGCAGCGGGTAGCCCTGCTGCAAATTGGCCGGGGTCAGGTCCGCCGCGTGCGTCAGCGGCGGGGTGAGGTGCCGCCCGTCCGCCGTCAGCCCGTGATGGGGCAGCGGCTCCAGCGCGCGCCAGAGGTTCATCAGCGGCACGTCGTAATCGAGCGCGATCTGCACGACGATCTGGTTGTACTGGATCGCGCGCTCCCACTGCCCGGTGTGGCCGGGGAACGTGCTCAGCAGCGGGACCACGCCCGCCGCGATCGTCTCGTGCACGATCTGGCGCAGGTTGCGGTTGAACTCGTGCGCGGGGGTGAACAGCAGGTCCTGCGCGCCGAACATGATGATCGCCACGCTGGGCCGGCGCACGCGATACTCGCAGCGCAGCGGCGTCTCGCCCGGCTGGCAGGCGAGCGGGTTGGCGAACGCGGGATCGAGCACGGCGGAAGTCACCAGGCCATCGTAGGCGGCGAGACTGGTCGCCCCTAACGCCTCGCGGAACTGCCCCACTACGCCGGTCAGCGTCGTGTAGTCGCCCAGGTTGACCGCTTCCTGCGCGAACGGGGTCAGGAAGTGGGCGCTCTCGGTCAGGCAGTCGCCCACTTTTGAGACGGCGCGCGGATCGGCGCCCAGTGCCCGGCCCCGCGCCGCGATCTCTCCGGCCCGGCCAAGCGCCGTCGGGAGCACCGGAAAATCGCCCAGGCGGATGCCCGGATACTCCGCGACCAGGGATTGCGCCGTCGGCTGGAAAATCTCCTCGTCGCGGATCGACAGGCTGAGGGCGCTCGTCCCGTCGTCGAACGCCAGCCGCACCGTATGCAGCCAGCCGCGCGGCGAGCCATCGGCGCTGTGACCGAGCACCCAGGTTCCATCCGCGCTGCGCGCTTCGAGCACGACCTGCTCTTCCGGGACGAGCACACCCACAATCGCGCTCGCGGTGTCCGGCAGGCGGTAGACCGGCAGGGCGTAGGGCGCGCGGGCGATCAGGTGCGATTGGGCGCGCGCCGGAGCAGCGAGCGCGCCGGATAGCGCGATAAGGGTGAGGATGAAGGCAAGACGGCGCAGCATGGCAGCGGCTCCTGATAGCGGTTATGTGAACTATCGAAAGTCATTGGCGTATCGGCCCGGTGTGGGGAAC
>DAOKYY010000107.1:0-10275 GCA_035325905.1 Aggregatilineaceae bacterium
TCCAACATGGAGAGGGGCCGGGGGTGAGGTAAGCCTTGCGCAGCGCCGCATTCGCTAGATCATTTCGGAAGGTCACTCAAAAGCTAATTGCTCAAAGGTCGGACCAGAGGGCGAAATGCGGAGCGCCGCTCGGCCCGTCATCACCCGAATGGCTCCGGCAACGCGCCGAGCTTGCTCCGCCCCGCGACCGCCAACTCAAGACCCAGCCGCCAGCTGATCCGCTGAAGCGCGCCAGAAGCTCCCCACACGCGCTAGCGCACGCGGCCCAGGCGCTTGGGAATCTCGTGCAGCAGCGCCAGCCAGCCGAAGCCGATCAGGCCGGCGAAGGCTCCGCTGACCATCGCTTTCGGGACATTCAAGAACGCATCGCTCACGATTTCCGTGACGAGGTACCAGACCAGGTAGGCGACCATCCCGGCGAACGCGGCCATGATCAGGCCGGGCGCGTCCTCGCGGCCCTTGAAGTAGGCGTAGGACAGGCCGCTCAGCCCGGCGACCAACGTCCCGCCAAACGAGACACGTAGCGATACGCCTGGCAGCCCCAGAATCTCGTCGAGCAGCGCGCCGATCACCGCCGCGATGATCGCGAAGGCCAGCGTGCGCCCGGCCAGCGCCGCGTCGATCCCCAGCTGGCTGAGCAGGTCCTCGCCGCGCCGGCGCCAATCGCCGCTGCTCAGGGCGGGGCGCACCGGGCGCTGCGGCAGAGGGCGAATGTTCGACGGCAGCGGAGGCGGGGCGCTTCGCGGGCGCTCGCTCGGCGGCGGAGGCGGTGGTACGGCCTGCTCAGGCATGGGCGGCGGCTCGGGCGGCGTGGACGCCGGTTTTTGGACGGCAGGCTCGGACGGGACTGGCGGCTCGGGCGGTGGCGCGTCGAACGGCTGACGTTCTTCACTCATGGCGACCTCTCCCTGACGCAGTGGCGGCGCTCCGGCCGGTGGGTCCGGGCGCAGCTACTCGGTTTCGGATACCCTTAGTGTGAGGGCTTTTCGCTAAAGACGCAACTGGCGTGTTGTACTATGTGAACTATCGGAAGCAGCTGGCCTATCAGTCTGGCGCCAGTTTACCTCACCCCCGGCCCCTCTCCATGTTGGAGAGGGGAGAAAACCGTCAGCGGGTGTGACCTGAAGTCCCCTCTCCGCGCCGGAGAGGGGATTTAGGGGTGAGGTAAACCTTGCGAGTTTCCCCATTTGCCAGATCGTTTCGATAGATTACTTAAGAGCCGACCGATACGAAATCACGCGAGCTGGATGTCGGGCCGGGGGCGGATCGTGGTGTAGCCGGCGAAGGTCCCGGCGATGGCGGACAGCGTCTGCCCGGCGGTGGGATGCATCAGGTCGGGCGCGAGATCGGCTAGCGGTAGCGCGACGTGGGGCCGTTCGAGAATATCCGGGTCGGGCAGCACCAGGCGCATGTCCCCGGTGTCAAGCTGGAGCAGCAGGTCGCCGTAGAGCGCGATGTCGAGGTCGATCACGCGCGGGGCGAACTTGTCTTCGCTGCGGATGCGACCCATCTCGGCCTCGATCGCGCGCAGCACCTCGTATTTGAGCGGCACCGGCTCGATCTCGGTCTCGATCTGGACCGCCGCGTTGAGGAAGGGCGGCTGCTCGGGGTCGATCTCTCCGGCGGCGTTGACCGGCGCGGTCTCGTACACCTTCGACACGCGCGCCACGCGCACGCGCTCCGCCAGCAGACGAAGCGCGCGCGGCAGGTTGGCCTCCGGCTCCAGATTGGAGCCGAGCGTGATCAGAACCGGGGTGGGGCGCGGCGTGTCGCCCTGAGGCTCGCTACTCAAAGTCCGCCCTCGCGCGCTCGATCTCGACGCCGACCGATTCGGCGAAGCGCAGCGCGCCCGGCTTCTCGACCTGGACGATCACCCGCGCCGCGTCGTGATCGACGACGCAGATGCGGGCGATCTCGGTCGCCAGCGCCTCGACCAGGTAGTGCTGCGAGTTTTCGACGTACTCGATCACCGCTTTGGTGATCGAGCGGTAGTTCAGAATATCGGCGGCGTCGTCCGAGCGACCGGCGGCGCGCATGTCGGTGAACAGCGTCAGGTTGATCAGCACGTCCTGGCGCTTTTCGCGCTCCCAGTCGTTCAGGCCGATGATCGCGCGCAGCAGCAGGTTTTTGACGTGAATCCGGTCTTGCGCCATGGCGGCTCCTTGAAGAGTGACGCGGGTCTAGCTCGGTTGAAGCGTGCCGAAGAAGACCTGCCACGCCAGCAGCGACTTGGCGACCAGCGAGAGCACGATGTACATCCGCTCGCCGAACAGGTAATCCTTCCAGCGGCCGACCTGTTTATACTGCAAGAACTGGTTGAGCGCGAAGATGTTGAAGAACACGAACAGCGAGACGTAGATCGCGTAGACGAAACCGGGCACGTTCTCGCCGCTGGTGACTGAGCCGGCGAAGTACACGCCGATCGCGATCCAGGGCACGATCCCGGCGATGCAACCGAAAATGAAGGCGGTCCAGTTGGTACGCTCGGTCGTCTGGTTATGCAGCTCCATCATCCAGCCGAACAGGATCATCGAGGCGTTGACCCCGAACAGGGCCAGCAGACCGGCGACGTCGTACATCCCGAACAGCGTGGCGATAGCGACGATCATCACCGACGAGCTGAACGCGTACTCCACCCAGCGGGCGTAATTGGCGCCGCGCTTGAGGTTGCGCACGTACCAGTCGTAGACGCCGGGCAGCGAGATCGTGAAGTGGGCAACCGCCGACATGAACAGGAACAAGGCGATCACCGGGCCGAGCGGCAGCTCGAACCAGGTCTGCGGGTCGCTGACCAGGCCCTCGCCCTCGACGAACTTGAGGAAGTAGGTGTTGATCGGAACCGCGAAATCGTTGCTGATGATCAGCATCGCGATGCCTTGAATCAGGTGAAAAACGCCCATGATCAGGTTGAAGCGGCGCAGATTCCGAAAGGTCTGCTCGTTGGGGGAACTGGCGGTGGTGCGGCGGGTCGTGGTCACGGTTGCGCTCCGGTGGGATAGGCCCAGAGTTGAGGTGTCCAGCGGTCGAAGCGTCTGTCCCGCGCCGGACCGGCGAGATCAGCCACGAATGGGATCGGGTGATAGGTTGGTTCGGTTGTAAGTGCGGACGGGGATCCGTGTCCTGAGGCCGGAGCAGCAAGGGGTTAGTGGATGCCGACGCCGATCAGGTGCTCACCTCCGTCTACCGGGATCACCGCGCCGGTGATGTAGTCGTTCTGGGCCAGGAAGATCGCCGTCTGCGCCACGTAGTCGGGGTGGCCGGTCCGCAGCAGCGGGACGCTCTCGCCCATGCGCTTCCAGCGCGGGCTGTCGGGCGAGAGGTTGCTGGGCGGCAGGATCGCGCCGGGCGTGATGGCGTTGACGCGCACATCCGGCCCCAGCTCGCGCGCGCTGATCTTGGTGAGGTGGATCAACCCGGCTTTGGCGACGCCGTGCTGGACGAAATCTCGCCAGGGGTAGACGCCCGCCAGGTCGCTGATGTTGACGATCGCGGCGGGCTGATCGGCGGGGCGGTGGACGGCGCGCATCAGGCGCGCGGCCTGCTGCGTGCAAAAGAATGGCGCGCGCAGGTTGACCTGCATGACGGTTTTCCAGTCGTCGAGCGTGACCTCGTCAAACGGCTGCTTGACGAAATTAGCCGCGCTGTTGACCAGAATATCGAGCCGGTTGAACCGCTCGGACACCGCCTCGAACAGGCGCTTGATGGCGGCGGGGTCGCCCAGATCGGCCTGCACGGCGAGCGCCTGCACCCCGCGTGATTTCAGCTCGCGGACGGTTTCGTGCGCCTCTGCTTCCGAAGAGCCGTAGTGGATGACCACGTGCGCCCCGGCATCGGCGAGCGCCAGCGCGATCGCTTTGCCGACCCGGTGCGCCCCGCCAGTCACCAGGGCGACCTTATGCTCAAGGTCCATATGCGCGCGTCCTCGACTTCCGAACAAGAGCAGTGGCGAGTATTATACCCCGGCGTAGGGACCTGCGCCGCCGCTACAGGGGCCGGGCATGCTCGGCCCGCTGGCTTGTTGCCTGGCGGGCGATGCTTGCATCGTCCCTACGAAAAAAATCAGCGGCGCAGGCGCTCCCAGTTCAGTGGAGCAATAACGTTACAGGTTCTAGCGCCCGATCAGGCGGTAGAACTCGTCGCGCAGGTCGCGATCGGTGCTGAACGCGCCGCGCTTGGCGGTCGTCACCATGTTAACGCCGTGCTTCTTCACGCCGCGCAGGGACGCGCAGCTATGCTGGCCCTCGACCATGACCATCACGCCGACAGGGTCCAGCACTTCGACGATGGCGTCCGCGATCTCGCTGGTCAGGCGCTCCTGCACCTGGAGCCGCCGCGCGAACATATCGACGATGCGCGGAATCTTGCTCAGGCCGATGACCTGGTCGCGGGGGATATAGGCGACATGGGCCTTGCCGACGAAGGGCAGCATATGATGCTCGCACAGCGACTGGTACTCGATATCGGCCACGACGACCATCTCGCCCTCGCCGTACTCGACCTCGAACAGCGCGTCGTTGAGGATCGTGCGCAGGTCCTGCTGGTAGCCTTCCAGCAGCTCCTCGTACATCCGGGCGACACGCTCCGGCGTGCGCCGCAGACCATCACGCGAGGGGTCTTCGCCGACGTTGATCAGGATCAGCTTGACGGCGTCCTCGATCGCGGCGCGCGAGTCGACGGTTTCAAATTCCAGGTTCGCAAACTCCTCGACGACCTGCGGAAGCCGGTTGCCGTTGTTTTTGTTGTCCATGCGAGTATCGCTGTTCGCCATGATAGCCCCTTTTCCAAACCAGCCATCCTGCTCAAACCGGGATGTCATCGCTGCTCCATTCCATTCGGCGCCGCGCCAGCCTGCGCGCGGCCACATTTTAATTAGATGCGCTGCGCCGGGCTTCCGTTACACGCGCGGGATGAGAACCCCGTTAGAAAACCCGCTATTGCTATGACTTCTATCTCGTTTATCTTATAATCCCGTCGAGTCTGCCCACTCCCGGCGCGAGTCCTGCGCGGGCGGGACCTGCGCGCCGGCCGGTATCGTTCCGGCGGCAGCGGGCAGCGCCGCCTTGCGAGGAGAAGCCATGCCCACGCCCATTCATCCTCTCAGCGAAGCCGCCGTGCGCGAGCGGCTGGCCCATTACCCATCGTGGCGGCTGTCCGACGATGGCCGTCTGGAGCGCACGCTGACGTTCAAGAACTTCAGCCAGGCGATCCTGTTTCTGAACGCCGTCGCTTATCTGGCAGAAACGCGTGACCATCACCCGGACCTCTCGCTCCACGATTACAAGCGCCTGACCATCCGCCTGATGACGCACTCTGCTGGCGGCATCACGGAGCGCGACTTCGCGCTGGTCGCTCTGATCGAGGCGCTGCCGCGCGCGGAGTAACACAGACTCGAACAAAGGTTGATTATAACATAGACAAAACTTAGACGCAACTTTTATTCTCCGGCTGCATCAAACTGGCTGGATGGCCGGGGAGGCGCCCGCCGCATGATGAAAGGGCTGTAGCTTGTCATGCAAGATAAGAAAGTGTTTCTGATCCCGCTGGTGTTCGTCGCCGTGCTGGTTCCAGTCATGATCGGCGCGCTGATCATTTTCCGGCCCGGCCAGAGCGAGGCCGAATGCGACTGCGCCGCCGCGCTGCCGTCCATCGCGCCGCACTCGCACGGCATGGCGCTGGCGCGCGAGATCCGCGACCAGATGCAGTTGATCTTCAACGTCACCCCGGCGGCGGAGCTGTACGACGTGGTCGATGGGCGGCTCCAGCAGGTCAGCGCGCAGGACGCCGCGATGAAGCATGTCACGGTTGACGTGCTCGACGCGGAGCTGGCGCTCGGCGAGCGGCTGCCGGTGACGGTGCGTCTGGTCGTGCGCGACGCGGCGACCGGCGAGACGGCGATCGACGACGACGCCCCGGCGATGTACGCGCCCGGCCACGGCTATCACTTTGGCGACAACTATCCGCTCGCGCCCGGCGCGCGCTACGACTGGCGCGTGACGATCAGCCCGGTGCAGGCGCTGCGTCTGACGGGAACCGAGGATCGCTGGCTGGAGCCGGTCGAGTGGGAAGGCAGCTTCAGCCTGGACGCCGAAGGCAATGTCGAGGACAAGCCAATGGCGATGCAGACCGTAGCGGATTTCACCAAACAGGGCGTGCACGTGCTGGTGCACGCGCACCACGCCGAGACGCTCTACGAAGTGCGCGACGGCGAAGCCCACCCGGTCGCGGCGGGCGGTCACGCGCAGATGGGACAGCACGGCGCGGCGGATAACGTCCGCTATTTTGCGGTGGATGTCACCGATCACGCCGTCAACTTCGAGGAAAAGCTGTTGGGCGCGAGCGTCACGCTGACGTTCACGCAGCGCGATACGACCGTCGAGGCGGCGCTCCAACCGGCGATCTCACCCGCGATGGGCTTCCACTACGGGGCGAACGTGACGCTCGGCCCTGGCGAGTGGGCGGGCACCGTCACGGTGAGCGATCTGGACTTCCAGCGCCACGCCGGGGCGGCGGTCAGCCTGCCGCTCGGCGCTGTGACCGGCGACTTCGCGTACACGATCGAAGAGTAGTGGTATCGCAGGACGAGTGATCGAGGAGTACCGGACATGAGCGAGACACAGAAGGTTCAGAAGACCGAGGCGGAATGGCGCGCCGAACTGACGCCGGAGCAGTATCGCATTCTGCGCCAGCGCGGGACCGAGCCGCCCTTCACCGGCGAGTACGTGCACGCCAAGGAAGACGGGGTCTACCGCTGCGCGGCGTGCGGCCAGCCGCTGTTCTCGTCCGAGACGAAATACGAGTCCGGGTCAGGCTGGCCCAGCTTCTGGGATGTGCTCGAAAGCGGGCGGGTCGAGCTGCATCGCGACCTCAGCCACGGGATGATCCGCACGGAAGTCACGTGCAGCCGCTGTGGCGGGCACCTGGGGCACCTGTTTGACGACGGCCCGCGCGAGAAAACCGGGCTGCGCTATTGCATTAACTCTGCCGCGCTGAAACTGGATGCGGACGCGCGCTAGATCGCCCACCGGAGGGACGATCCCATCATGAGCTACCGTAGGGGGGCGCGGCCTAGCGCCGCGCTGCTG
Source organism: Aggregatilineaceae bacterium (assembly GCA_035325905.1). Taxonomy (GTDB): domain Bacteria; phylum Chloroflexota; class Anaerolineae; order Aggregatilineales; family Aggregatilineaceae; genus DYGX01. The sequence continues at coordinate 7,083 of DAOKYY010000107.1, forward strand.
GCGCTGCTCGCGGGAATTCTGGCGCTGTCCGGGTGCGGCGGAGACGAAGCCGCCGCGCCCACGATGACGCCTGCCACGACACCGCAGGGTGCGGCGGGCGCCGGTTTCGCCGTGACGGTGACGGAGGCGTGGGTCCGCGCCACGCCCGGCGACAGCGCGGGCCAGATGACAGGCGCCTTTCTGACCTTGCACAATGCCGGACCACAGGCCGAGCGGCTGGTCCAGGCGCGGGCCGAGGGCGCCGGAGCAGTCGAGCTTCACGAGACGACAATGCGCGACGACGTGATGCAGATGGCCCCGGTCGAGGGGGTCGATCTTCCGGCAGGCGAGTCGGTGACGCTCGCGCCGGGCGGTCTGCACCTGATGCTGCTCGACCTGGCGAGTCCGCTCGCGCCCGGCGGGACAGTCGCGCTGACGCTGGTGTTCGCGTCCGGGCTGGAGCTTGAAGTCGAGGCCGAGGTCCGGCCACTGGCGGCGGAATGAGCGGGACAACAGGGATGACGCGGATGCTTTTCGGGGCGGGGGCGCTGATTCTGATCGCGCTGCTGGCGGGCTGCGGCGCCGATGCGGCGCGCACCGGGCCGGCCGCTACGCCGCTGCCCGGCACCGCGCTTGACCCTCCGCGCGCGCTGGCCGATTTCACGCTGACCGATCAGACCGGCGCGCCGTTCCGCCTGTCCGATCTGCGCGGGCGGGCGGCGCTGGTCTTTTTCGGCTTCACACACTGCCCTGATGTCTGCCCGACGACGCTGGCGGAGTTCAAGCGCGTCAAGGCGCAGCTTGGCAGCCGTGCGCCGGAGGTGGCGTTTGTGTTTGTCAGCGTGGACGGCGCGCGCGATACGCCGGAGCGCCTGGCCGAGTACGTCGGCGCGTTCGATCCGGCGTTCATCGGCCTGACCGGCGACGACGCCACGCTACGCCCGATCGCGCGTGAGTTTGGGGTCTACTACCAGGCGGTGAAGCCGGAAGGCAGCCAGGTCGATTACCTGGTGGACCACACCGCGTCCAGCTTCGCGCTCGATCGCGAGGGGCGGCTGGCGATTGTGTTCTCCTACGGCACGCCGCCGGAGGCTATCGCCCGGCGGGTTCGCGACCTGCTCTGAGCCAGCGCGAACCCGGACCGGCGGCATAGCGGCAATTCTGATGTGTGGCGGGCCGCTGAGTTGCTACAATCACACTATACCATCTGGCGCATCATTTGAGGACATCTGGGAGACGCGCATGAAAATCGCCGTAATCACCGACGCGCACGCCAACCTGCCGGCGCTGCAAGCGGCCTTGAACGCGATCAAGGCTCACGGCGTTGACGCGATATATCACACCGGGGACGCGGTAGGGATCGGCCCGTTCCCGGCGGAAACGCTCGATCTGCTGCTCAACACACCGAACATGCGCTTTGTGATGGGTGATTACGACGCTTATTTTGTCGACGGGCTGCCCGACGCCGCGCCGGAAGGCATGACGGCGGAGGCGTTCGAGCACCAGCAGTGGACGAACGCCATGCTCGACCCGGCGCTGCGCGAAACGCTGGCGGCGTGGCCGTATGTGTTGGAGCTTGAGCTTGAGGATGTGCCCGTCGCGTTCGTCCACTACGGCTTGGCCGGAGATGGCCGCACCTTCGCGCCGATCATCGAGGAGCCGACCGCCGAGGACCTGGACAAGCTGTTCGCGCGCCACGAGACGACGCTTGCGGTGTTTTACGGGCACGCGCCGAAGAAGTCCAGCTTGCAGGGCCGCGCGATGTACATCAATCCCGGCTCGCTCGGCTGCCAGACCAGCGCGACCGCCAATTACTGCATCTTCGACGTGCGGCGCGGCAACCTCGTGATCGACCATCACCAGGTGGTTTACGACGACTCGTCGCTGTACGATGCCTTCGAGAAACGCGCGGTTCCGGGGCGTGTGCCGTTTTATCAGGCGTTCTTCGGCGGGCGATTCGGCGGGCGCTAACCGGCATCCTGCCCTTATCGGCTGGCCTGCTCACGGACGCCTGCGAGCCGCGCTCGCAGGCGTCCGTTGTCGTGCGCCACTGTTCGGGTTTTCGCGGCTCCACCGCGCGGGCGCCTGAAACGCGCCGGAGTGGGCAGAGCGCCGCCGAACGCTCTAAGTTCTCAATAGGCGACACACCCGATATCTTTCAGCCGCGTGACGCTGCGCGGCCCATCAGAAAGGACGCGAACCGGTGGAACTGATTTTTGAGACCCTTATCGACCGCATTCCCGGCTTCCGGCAGGCGGCCCAGGGCGCGGCGCGCGCGCTGCATCAGGTTGTGCTCAAGGGCGGGACCCCCGCGCGCAAGGTGGCGGACCTGCTGCACGGAACGTGGCTGGGGCACCCGCTGCACCCGCTGCTGACGGACGTGACCATCGGCGCGTGGCTCTACGCCAGCCTGCTCGACCTGTTCGGGTTGTTCACCCGCTCGAAGCCGGCGCAGCAGGCGGGCGACGCGCTGGCCGCGCTCGGCGTGGCGTCGGCCGTCCCGACCGCGCTGGCCGGTCTGACCGATTATTCCGGGATCAAGCGCGGCGCGGCGCCGCACGCGGCCCTGCACGCGCTGCTCAACACCGAGGCGCTGACGTATTACTCGCTGTCGCTGGCCGCGCGCCGCCAGGATCGCCGCGCGCTGGCAACGATCCTCTCACAGCTTGGGCTGGGCACGGTCATGATCAGCGCCTATATCGGGGGGATGCTGGTTTATAAACACCGGGTCGGAGTCAACCACGCGCCGAAGGCCGCCGGACCGAAGGACTGGACGCCGGTGCTGCCTGAGTCTGAACTGGCCGAGCACCAGCCGCGCCGCGTCGCGGTCGATGGCGAGGCGGTGCTGCTCTACCGCTATGGCGGGACGGTCTACGCGGTCGGCGCGGTGTGCGCGCACGCGGGCGGCCCGCTTGAGGAAGGCACCTTCGACGGGACGTGCGTGCAGTGCCCCTGGCACGACTCGGTCTTTGACCTGCGCGACGGCAGCGTCGTGCACGGCCCTGCGACCTTCCCGCAGCCGCGCTACCGGGCGCGGATCGCGGACGGGCAGATTGAGGTCCAGGTGTACCAGGAGCGAGCGTAGCGGGCTGCTCGCTGCGCCATTAAGAAAACACAGGGGCCGAGCCTGCTCGGTCCCTGCGCGTTAAGTAATCTGGCGAAACGATCTGGCAAGTGAGGCGTTCGCAAGGTTTACCTCACCCCTTAACCCCCT
>DAOKYY010000108.1:0-10236 GCA_035325905.1 Aggregatilineaceae bacterium
CAATGTGCGGGTATGATACCACGCGGCGCCAGGTTTGACAAGGCTTTTTTCCGCCCGGCGCGGGGCGCTCACCCCCTGGATCGCGCCGCGAAAAAACATTGCGACCGGCCGAAGCGCGGTCGCAGATCAGGCTGGGGAGGCAGGATTCGAACCTGCGAATGGCGGCTCCAAAGGCCGCTGCCTTAGGCCCCTTGGCGACTCCCCACTCTGGCGCAGCATTATACCACACGCGGCGGACGGCCATCAAGGCTGCGCGACTGCTTTGCCCTGCGCGCTCCGGCCGACGCAAGTGTAAAAAGGTGATTCAAAAACGTGTCTCTTGATTGACGAAAGGGATACTCTGCCGTATTCTGCAAGAAAAGCATAAAGACAATAATAATTACCGCCCATGAACTTCGTAGTGATGCTCCAGGAGGCACGCATGGTTCGCCGTCTCTCGCTTGCATTCATCCTCACCCTCGTTCTGTTGTCTGGCCTTGTCGCCAACCCAGCCAACGCCGGAGCCGCCAACTTCGCTGGAATAATCGACGCCGCCGATCCGGCGATGGCGGTCGTGTTTATCTCCACGCCTAATTGCACCGGGCAGGGCGCTACCCTGGTCCACTACGAAAGCATGCCGTTCTCGGTCGACGCCGCTGGCTCGTATACTTTCACGATGAGTTTCACCGGCACAGACGTTAGTTTTTACGTGTTTGCCGGCAGCTTCAACCCCGCCGCCGCATTCCCGACCTGTATCGCAGGGGACAATTCGGGCAATCCCAAGCAGGTTTCCGTCGCGTTGGCGCCGGGAACCCTGTACTACGCCGTCCCGTTCGACGATACCTTTGCCCAAACGGGCGGAACGTACTCGATGGCGATCAGCGGCCCTGGCAACATCACGCTGGGCGGGCTGCCCGCTCCTGCTGGCGCGCCTGGCCCGGATATGGTCCCGCTGCCCGCGACGGCGGTCGTCGGCGCGTTTGTCGCCACCACGCCGATCTATTTCGCGCCCCGCGCCGACGCCGTGACGACGGTGATCATGGAAGCCGGGAAGACCGTCTGGGTGTTCGGGCTGGACGCTTCCGGCCAATACTACAAGGCGGTGATCTCCGGCAAATATTTCTGGGTTCCGAAGGCGACGATGGGGCCGAACTATGACAAGGTCTGGCTGGGGCGGCCCCTGCCGACCGTCGTCGTCGAGTAGCCGCGTCGCCGCTTTTTACGCTCGCGTCATGGGGCGGCCCGACAGCGTGGCCGCCCCGTTTTGCGTCGCACGGCGAGCGCGATCTTGGCGCGAGCGCGCCGCCTGCTGGCGATTTCCCTGTGGCAAAGTGGGGTCAGGCGTTGTAGACTCAGGCTCTGACTTAGGGGGTGGCCGTCCCGCCAGGGGCGCACAAGAGGACACATGGAATGGCTGATGACAAGGGCCGTGAGAAGGCGCTGCAATCGGCGCTGGCCGACCTGACCAAGCGCTTTGGCGACGGGGCAATCGTCCGGCTGGGCGACGCCGCGCATCTTCAGGTCGCCACCATCCCGACCGGGTCGCTGGCGGTGGATATCGCGTTGGGCGCCGGCGGCATCCCGCGCGGGCGAGTCACCGAGATTTACGGGCCGGAAAGCTCTGGCAAGACGACGCTCTGCCTGCACACCATCGCCGAGGCGCAGAAGCGCGACGGCATCTGCGCCTTCATCGACATGGAGCATGCGCTCGACCCGGCCTACGCGGCGCGCATCGGGGTCGATATCGACAACCTGTACATCTCGCAGCCGGACACCGCCGAGCAGGCGCTCGACATCGCCGAGGCGCTGGTGCGCAGCGGCGCGCTCGACGTGGTTGTGCTGGACAGCGTGGCGGCGCTGGTGCCGCGCGCCGAGCTTGAGGGCGAGATGGGCGACACGCACGTCGGCTTGCAGGCGCGGCTGATGAGCCAGGCGCTGCGCAAGCTCTCCGGCGCGATCAAGCAGTCCAACACCGCGATGCTGTTCACCAACCAGCTCCGCGAGAAGATCGGCGTCATGTTCGGCAACCCGGAGACCACGACCGGCGGGCGCGCCCTCAAGTTTTACGCCAGCGTGCGGCTCGACATCCGCCGCATCCAGTCGATCAAGGCGGGCGGCGAGGTGGTCGGCAACCGGACGCGCGTGCGCGTCACCAAGAACAAGATCGCGCCGCCGTTCCGCGAGGCCGAGTTCGACATCATGTACAACGAGGGCATCAGCAAGGCCGGCGATGTGCTCGACATCGCGACCGAGCTGGGCGTGATCGAAAAGCGCGGCGCGTTCTTCCGCTACCAGGGCGAGACGATCGGCCAGGGCCGCGAGAACGCCAAGCAATTCCTGCGCGAGAACGTGGCGATCGCCAACCAGATCGAGGACGTGATCCGCGACGAGTACGGCCTGCCGCCCGTCAACGAGCTGCCCGCCTCAGGGGAATAGCCCGCCGCCCCGCGCCGGTATGATCCTTGTACAATCGGCCAGTCCTGTGCATAATAGGGACTAGAAAGCGACATAACGCACGGACCACGGTTGGCCGTGGAACTCGCAACAAGAGCTATTTAGTCATCCATCGCCGCATGGATGCTCATGTCCTTCAAGCCCTCGCGCCGCTCATGCGATTCGGCGCGAGCCAAGTGGTCAGACTCGGGGGGAAGCGAGTTCTTCGCCGCCAGCGCGCTCACTTCTAGCAATGTGCACTCGCTGAGCGCCGCGCGGCGAAGCGCCCTGAGAATGAATTGGGGTTGCCAAACTGTTTCTGCTCTTGCAGCGGAGAACTAGGCTGCTCAACCGGTGAATCTATGCGGAGTTCTGGCAGCTAGAAGCGTGTGGGGAACTGCGCGGCAGGTCCGATCCAAAGCCGTCCGCGCCCCCTGTTCCGCCCCTGACGATAGCGTGATCGCAGGGACGGTGAGCGCTCGGATCGAATAGCTCTGTACCCCGGAGGGCTGTCGCGTCGCGACGGCTTCCCCGGCGAGTTTCATCACCTCCACAAGCATCGACAGACAGCCGTGGTCGAGTGTGCCAACGGCTGTCTTTTTTGTGGGGCAAGCATGGGGCAAATCATCACGGCGCTCGAGCCACAGAAACGCCAGCGGGACCGCGTCAGCGTGTTCCTCGACGGCGAGTTCGCCTTTGGCTTGCCGGACACCGAGGCTGCCCGCTTGCGGGTCGGGCAGGAGCTTTCTGAAGACGCGGTCGCGGCGCTGCGTGGCATCGACGAAGTGACCCGCGCCTTGGATCGCGCCGTGCGCCTGCTGGCGCGCCGCCCGTACAGCGCGGCGGAGATCCGGCGCTCGCTATCGTCCAAAGAGGTCGCGCCGGGCGTGATCGACGAGGTGCTGGCGCGCTTGACGGCGCTGGGCTATGTCGATGACGCGGCCTTCGCCCAATACTGGGTCGAAAACCGCGAGCGGTTCCGGCCCCGTGGGGCGCGCGCCCTGCGCTACGAGCTGCGCCAGAAAGGGATCGCGGACGCGATCATCAGCCGCGCGCTGGACGGGTACGACGGCGCTGAGTCCGCCTACGCCGCGGCCCAGGATCAGGCGCGCCGCCTGCGCGGGCTGGACCGGCGGTCATTTCGCAACCGGCTGGGCGCGTTTCTGGCGCGCCGGGGCTTTGACTACGACACGGCCCGCGAAGCCGTCGACCGGCTGGTGCGGGACCTGGACGAGACGGACGCCGCCTTTTTTGCAGGGAACGACGCACCAGACGACGCGCCAGATGGCGCAATCAACGACGCAGCAAATGACACAGCATACGAACCACCTGATGCAACAGACCTCGATTAATCGGACATCGAATGAGGAGTACGCCCTATGGACATCGTGATCGCCCTGATCGGGCTAGCGATTGGCGTTGGGCTGGGCATTGGCGGGCTGCTGTTCTACCAGAACTCACAGGGGCAGAACCGGCGCCGCCAGGCTGAGGAAGAAGCCGCACGGATCATCGGCGAGGCGCAGAACCAGTCCCGGCAGACGATTGTCGAGGCCAAGGACGAGGCGCTGCGCATCCAGCGCGAGGCCGAGGAAGCCGCCAAGCGCCGCCGGATCGAGCTGGACCGCGAGAGCGACCGGCTTCAGAAGCGCCGTGAAGACCTTGACGAGCGCTACGAGCGGATGGACCAGCGCGAGCAAGCCCTCAACAAACGCCAAAGCAAACTTGACAAACGCCAGAGCGAAATGCAGCAGCAGTACGAGATTCAGCTCGCCGAGCTGGAGCGCATCGGCCAGATGACGCGCGACGAGGCCCGCCAGGAGTTGCTGGCGATGGTCGAAGCCGAAACGCGGCAAGACATGGCCCGGCGCATCCGCGAGGTCGAGGAAGAAACCAAGCTCCAGGCCGACGCGCGGGCGCGCGACATCATCGCGCTCACCATCCAGCGCATCGCCTCGGACCAGGTGAATGAGCTGGCGGTCAGCGTGGTGCCGCTGCCGTCGGACGAAATGAAGGGGCGCATCATCGGGCGCAACGGGCGCAATATCCGCGCCTTCGAGCAGGCGACCGGCGTCGACGTGGTGGTCGACGACACGCCCGAAGCCGTCACCATCTCCAGCTTCGACCCCGTCCGCCGCGAAGTCGCCCGGCGCTCGATGGAGAAGCTGGTGCTCGACGGACGGATTCACCCGGCCCGCATCGAGAAGCTGGTGCAGGACGCGCAGAAGGAAGTCGAGCGCGTCATCCGCGAGGAAGGCGAGCGCGCGGCCTACGAGGCCGGTGTGCCTGGCCTGCACAATGAGCTAATCAAGCTGTTGGGCCGCCTCAAGTTCCGCACCAGCTACGGCCAGAACCAGCACGCCCACGCGATCGAAACGGCGCATATCGCCGGGATGATCGCCGCCGAGCTGGGCGCCGACGTCGCCATCGCGAAGGCTGGCGGCCTGCTCCACGACATCGGCAAGGCGGTCGATCACGAGATCGAAGGCACCCACGCGCAGATCGGCGCGGACTTCGCCAAACGCTACGGGATGCCGGCGCGGGTGGTCAACGCCATCGCGGCGCACCATCACGAAGTCGAGCAGGAGTACGTCGAGTCGCTGATCGTCGAAGCCGCCGACGCGATCTCCGGCGCGCGCCCCGGCGCCCGCCGCGAAAGCCTGGATACGTACATCCGGCGCGTCAAGGCGCTGGAAGACATCGCCAAAGAGTTCCCCGGCGTCGAGCAGAGCTACGCGCTCCAGGCCGGGCGCGAGGTCCGTATCATGGTCAAGCCAGAGGAGATCGACGATCTGGCCTCGATGCGGCTGGCGCGCGACATCTCCCGGCGCATCGAGGAAACGATGCAGTATCCGGGCCAGATCAAGGTGACAATTATCCGCGAAACCCGCGCGGTCGATTACGCGAAGTAACGGCAGCGACAAGCAGCAGGAAACAGCTAAAAGCAGCCCAAAAGGCAGCAAGAGCAGCGAAAGACAGCGGGAAGGCTGTGCTTAAGCTGCTCTTTGCTGCTCGCTGCTGTTCTTCGCTGCTCTTATGCTACGGTCTGAAGCGACTGGCTCAGGTCACGAATGGTGCGGACCAGGACCGGCGGCTGCGGCAGCCAGGGGAAGCTGATCACCTGCTGGGGCCGCGAGACGATGAACTGCCGCGCGCCGAGGCTGACCATCAGCCCGAAATTCCCGGCGCGCATCAAGTCGAGCACCAGCCGCAGCACGTCGTCGCTGGGCGCGTCGCTGTCCAGCTCCAGCGCCATGCGGCGGAAGGCGCCGGTGCGCTCCAACCCCGGCGCGTGGAGCCAGACCCGGCCCGTGTCGGCGCAGGTAATCTCGAAGCAATCCTGACCGGCGGCTTGCACGTCGATCACGTAGGGCGCTTGCGCCAGCACGCGCTGCACCCCCTGGCGGTCGCCATTGGCGAGATGCCCCTGAATGTCATGGCAGATCAAGATGAGTTGACGGTGCACGATCTCTCCCAGCCTCGCTCGACTCAACGGTCACTTCGGACGCGGTCCAGAACGTGTCTCGAACTCTCTTACACGGGTGGAGTCTAACCCCGCCGCCACGAGGCTCCAAAACCTGATCGCCCCTCGAACAGGTGTTTGAGCGCGTCGATTTTACCGCTATATATGGGGGTGATCGTCGCGTTATTGCCGCTACATACGGTGTTTTTTGAGCCGCGTTTTTGCCGCCCCAGAATGGACTCGGCACGGACTCGGCAGGCATTTCTTGGACCCGTTTTTGAGGCGCGCTTCCGGCCCGCTAACCGCCGGGCGCGGGGGCTAAAAACCCGGCGCAGAGCATTCTGGCCGGGTCGGGTCAAACGCGGAGCGGGGCCGGTTCAGCGCGCGCTATCCGGGGTGGCGGCGAGGGCGCGCGCTTCCTGAACGCGAGCGGTTTCGGGCAGGGCGGGATCGACTGGGTCCACCAGCGCGATCACCGTCTGCCCAGCGCGCGGCGCGAGGCTTTGATCGGTGGTGAACACCTTTAGCTCGCCGTTGCCATCGGCCACGAACAGCGGCAGCGTGCTCTCGCCGTATGTCCTGCAAAAATCCTGAAAGTCGTGCTCTTTGGTCAGCTTGACCGTCTTGATCACCGCCCCGGCGGCGAAGCGCCGCTCCAGGGTGTCGAAGGTCGCCTCTGGGTGGAACAGGCAGCGCCCGTGCTGCGCCAGGTTGAGCTGGCGGCGGCCAGTGGGGTCCTGGTGCATCGGAAGCTGGAAGACGTTGCTGCGCCCGAAGTAATCCTCGAACCGCAGCGCGGCCAGCGAGTTGACTTCGTCGTTCGAGGTCAGCGCGAGCAGCCGCCCCATCCGCGCCAGGTCGATTTCGTCCAGCGCGTGATCGGAGAGCGCGCTGGCGTAGACGGCCTCCAGCCCTTCCATGCGGGCGGCGGTGATGTTCTGCCAGTTGGTATCAACCAGGCGCACATCACGGCCCGCGCTGACCAGCGCCTGCGCGATCGCGCGCGCCCACGGGTGCGCCCCGACGATCAGAAGACCGCGCGCCTGCGGCTGGGCCAGCCCCAGCCAGCCCGCTATCCGCCTGGCGCTCAATCCGTAGATCACGACCGTCCCGACGACCATCAGGAAGGTGATCGAGACCAGGCTTTCCGCGCCGGGGACCTCGGCGTGCGCCAATTCCAGCGCAAACAGCGAGGCGACCGAGACCGCCACGATCCCGCGTGGCGCGATCCAGGCGATAAACGCGCGCTCGCGCCAGCTTAGCGGCGAGCCGATTGTCGAGACCAGCACCGTCAGCGGGCGGGCGACGAAGATCAGCAGCGCCAGGAAGGCCAGCGCCCGGCCGCTGATGTTCGAAAGCTGCTCTAGCTCCAGCCGGGCGGCCAGCACAATGAACAGGCTGGACAGCAACAGGACGCCGATGTCTTCCTTGAACTGCGACAGGTGCCGGGTGGAGATCTGGCGCTGGTTGGCAAGCGCGATGCCCATCACCGTCGTCGTCAGCAGGCCGGACTCCGGCTGTAGCTCGTTGGACACCGCGAACAGGCCGACGATCGCCATCACCGCGACCGGGTTTTGCAGCTCCTCCGGCACCCAGTACCGCTTAAACAACTGGATCAGCAGGCCAGCGCCCAGCGCGCCGAAGAAGACGCCGACGACCAGCGTCTCAAGCATCCCGGCCAGCATCGGGCCGAGCGCGCCGTTGCCCAGCCGCCCGGCGAGGATCGCTTCCAGGATCAGCACGGCTACCGTCGCGCCGACCGGGTCGATCAGAATGCCTTCCCATTTCAGGATCGAGCCGACCGGCTCGGCGGGGCGGACGTGCTTGAGCAGCGGGATGACGACCGTCGGGCCGGTGACGATGAAAATCGCGCCGAGCAGCACGGATAGCTCGCCGCTCAATCCGGCAATGTAGTACGCGCCGAGGCCGACGACGATCCACGTCGCCAGCGCGCCGGCGGTGATCAGCCGGAAGACGACGCGCCGCATCCCGGCGATGTCGTCCAGGCGCAGCGTCAGCCCGCCTTCAAACAGGATGATGCCGACCGAGATGGACACGATCGGAAACAGGGTGTCGCCCAGCAGCGCGTCAGGCTCGATGAACCCGGCGACCGGCCCGGCGAGGAACCCCGCCAGCAGCAGAAGCAGAATCGACGGCAGCCGCAGCCGCCAGGCGAGCCACTGCGCGCCGATCCCCAACACGACGATGCTGCTCAGGCTGATGAGGGCGTGATCCAAAGGCGTCTCCTGGCGGGTGGCGCTATCATGCCATCAGGCGCTCCCATTCTTCGAGGGCGGTGTTCAGCTCAGCTTCGACGGCGGCGTAGGCTTCGCCCAGCTCGCGCACGCGGTCCACTGCTCCGGCGGCGCTGGCGTCGCCCAGCTCGCCCGACAGGTCCACCAGGCGCACTTCGAGCGCGTTGATCTGCTGCTCGACGCGCGCCAGGCGGCGGGTGCGCTCATAAGTGGACAGGCTGCTGCCAGCGGGTTTGCGCGGCGGCGGTTCCGCCCGCGCCACCTCGACGCGCCCCGTCTCGCGGCGAGCGTCGGCGCGCGTTTCGCTGCGCTCGCGGGCGGCCTGGCGCGCGGCGAGATATTCCTGGTAGGTGCCCTCGAAGACCGTCATGCCGCCGGGCTGCAAGTCCCAGATCTGCGTCGCCAGCGCGTCGATCAGGTAGCGGTCGTGGCTGACCAGCAGGATCGTGCCGTCGAACCCGGCCAGCACGTCCTGCAAAATCTCCTGGCTGGGGATGTCGAGGTGATTGGTCGGCTCGTCCATCAGCAGGAAGTTCGCGCCGTCAAGCGCCAGCTTCGCCAGCGCCAGCCGCCCGCGCTCGCCGCCGCTTAGCGTCGCGACCGGGCGGAAGACGTCGTCGCCGGTGAACAGGAATGACGCAAGAGTGTTGCGCGCCTCGCTCAGCGGCAGGTTGCGCACGCCGAGCAGCTCGTCCAGCACGCTGTTGTCGGGGTTCAGCCCCTCGTGCGCCTGCGCGAAGTAGCCCGGCTCGACCGCCGCGCCCAGCCGCGCCACGCCTTTCAGCGGCGGGAGATCGTGCAATAGCGTCTTCAGCAGCGTGGTCTTGCCGACGCCGTTCGGGCCGATCAGCGCCGCGACCTCGCGCCGGTAGAGCGTGATATCCGGCACCTCGGCCAGCGGCTCCGCCGGGTCGTAGCCGATCACCAGACCGTTGGTCATCAGGACCTTCTCGCCGCTGCGCAGGTCGGCTTTCAGGCTGAGGTGGATGTTGTGCAGGCGGCGCACCGGCGCGATCAGGTTGTCGCGCTTCAGGCGCTCCAGGCGGCGCAGGCGGCCTTTCGCCTGGGCGGTGTTCTGCCCGGCGATGTTGCGGCGGATGTAGTCTTCCTCTTTGGCGATGAACTCCTGCTGCGCCTCGTACTCCTTCATGAGGCGCTCGTGGCGCGCCTCGCGCTGCTGGACGTAGTGGCTGTAATTGCCGCGATAGACCTCGAGGCGGCCCCACTCCATCTCCCAGATCGTGCCGACGACGTGGTCCATGAAGTAGCGGTCGTGGCTGACGACCAGCAGCGCGCCGGTCCATGTTTTCAGGAAGTTTTCGAGCCACTCGACGGCGTTGATGTCGAGGTGGTTGGTCGGTTCGTCCAGCACCAGCAGGTCGGGCGACTCCAGCAGCAGGCGGGCGAGCAACGCGCGGGTTTGCTGGCCGCCGGAGAGGTGCGCCAGCGGCATGTTGTAGTCGTCCGGCGCGAAGCCCAGCCCTTGCAGCACCTGGCGCGTGCGCGTCTCATAGGTGTAGCCGCCATCACGCTCGAAGTCGTGCTCAAGCTGGCCGTAGCGCGCCATGATGGCGTCGAGCGCGTCGCCCTCGGCCTCGCTCATCTCGTGCGCCAGATCGTGCAGCCGCGCCTCGCGCGCCCGCAGATCGGCGAAGGCGGTCATCATCTCGTCCCACAGCGTGCGGTCCCCGGCGAGTTGCGGGCGTTGCGGCAGATAGCCGATGGTCAGCCCGCGCATGTGGCTGACCGTGCCGGCGGTCGGCTCCTCGCGCTTGATCAGCACGTGGAGCAGCGTGGTTTTGCCCGCGCCGTTCGAGCCGGCCAGCGCGATCTTCGCGCCGTGCGGAATCTCGACGGTGACGCCGCTGAAAATATCGTCCGCGCCAAACGATTTGGCGACGTTGTTCGCGCTGAGGACTGCCATCTCGGAACCCTGATCGACCTGCTCGGACACGAAACCCCGCACATTATACCATGCGCGACGGGCGAGCCGGAGAGCAGAAAAAAAGCCCTGTAGATTCTAGCGCCTCTGCTGGCGCGGTGGTACTTCTTCACTTGGACAGCGCCCCGGCGGATCGCTATAATGGCGGCATGAACGACACCTCGCGT
>DAOKYY010000109.1:0-10185 GCA_035325905.1 Aggregatilineaceae bacterium
ACCGGGGCGATCCCCTCTCGGAGACCGCCCCGGCTGCTCTTGCTCATGGCTCAAAGCTCAGCCTATCGTTAACGGCTACCTCTCCCCACCACGCGCGACAGGAACAGCGCCAGGACGCCGAGCAGCGCCAGCGCGCCGACGCACAGCATCGCGATCTGCGTCGTGCCCAGGCCCTCGTCGTCCGCGCCGACCTCGACAATCTCCGGGACTGGCGTCGCGGTCGCGGTTGGACGCGGCGTGCGGGTCGGGCCGGGCGTATCGGTCGGCTCCGGCGTCGGCGTGTCGCTCGGCTCCGGCGTATCGGTCGGCGCCTCGGTCGGCGTGGCGGACGGCTCCGGCGTGTCACTCGGCTGCGCGGTGTCCGTCACGGTCGGCGACGGCGTGACGGTGCGGGTCGCGGTGTTCGTCGGCGTCGCGGTCCAGCTTTCGGCGGTCGAGGTCATCGCCAGCGCCACCTGGAGCGCCGTCGCGCTGGCGTCCGGCGTATCGCTCGGAACGGGCGTGTCGGTCCAGCTTTCGGCGGTCTGCGTCATGGCGATCGCCGCCGTCGAGGTCAGGTCCGGCGTCGGGCTGGGCGTCACGGTATCGATCGGCTGCGGCGTATTGGTGGGCGTCGCGGTCGCGGTGCTGGTCGGCTCCGGTGTATCGGTCGGCTCCGGCGAGGCGGTGCTGGTTGGCGCAGGTGTGTCCGATGGGCGCAGCGTGCTGGTCGGCTCCGGCGAGGCAGTGCGCGTCGGCGCCGGGGTGTTGGTCGGACGCGGCGTGCGCGTTGGCGCGGGCGTATTGGTAGCTGGCTCTGGCGTCGCGGTCCAGCTTTCGGCGGTCGTCGTCATGATCAGCGCCTGCGCGACGAGGGTGCCTGGCCGGTCGGGCGTATCGGTCGGTGGCGGCGTCGGCGTGGACGTGGGCGCGGGCGTGTTGGTCGTCGTCGGTGTGGCGGAAGGCGTCACGGTCGGCGTGTGGCTCGGCGTGAAGGTGGGCGTAAAGGTCGGCGTATTCGTCGGCGTGGGCGAGGGCGTGATGAACAGGCGCGGGTCGAGCGTATAGCCGCGCGTGAAGCGCGTCGCCGCGCCGCCCGAGTCGACTTCCACGCTCAGGCTGTGCGCGCCGGGGCCGAACGGCATCAGGTCGAGGGTCGCGGCGTAAGGCGGCGCGGCGAACTCCTCGACCGGCTGCCCGTCCACCGCGATTGTGACGCGGTCAATCGGCTGCTGCGACCGCTCCGGCGTGATCGCGATCTCGACCGCGCCTTCTTCGAGGAACGCGCCGTCGTCCAGCCCCTCGATTGTGACGACCGGCGGCAGCGCGGCGACCGTTAGCGCGGCGTCGAGCGCGCGCGCCCCGCCGAGCGCGTCCTCGGCCTCGACCGTCAGCGTGTGCGCGCCGGGCGTCAGCGTGTACGGGTCGATGGTCAATTCCGCCGCGACGGTGTTATCCACCGGCGGCCCGGCGCTGAGGTCCAGCGGCGCGCCGTCGATGCTGGCCGTGATCGCCCCCAGGCCGCGCGGCGCAGTCACGTGGGCGGTGATCGTCACCGGCGCGGCGATCTCGCCTTCCGGCACGCCTTCAAACGCGATCTGGGGGTAGAAATCAGGCGCGGTGAAGGGCTGGCTGTCCGCCACGCCGTTTACGCGCACTTCGAGCGTGTGCTCCGCGCCGTCCGGCTCGACCTCGCTGGTCAGCGTGATGACGTACTGCGTGCGCAGGTACGCCGCCAGGAAGCCGTATTGCTCGGCCAACGTGTCCGGCGTGGGCGAGAACAGCGCCTCGCCGCGCGTCTGGGCCGCCAGCGGCTCCAGGTAGGCTCGCTCGACGCCAAAGCCCAGCCCAAACGTGTAGAACGCGATGTTGTTAGCCGCCGCCAGCTCGATCGCTTCCTGCGGCCCGGCGGCGCTCAGCCGCCCGTACTCGTTGCCGTCGGTCAGCAGCACGACGTAGCGGCGCGGCGTCCCGGCCTGGGTCGCGAGCTGCGCGGCGTCGTAGGCCGCCTGGTAGAGCGCGGTCCGGCCATCGGCCACCAGGCTGTCGATTGCGGCGCGCAGCGCGTCGAAATCGGTCGTGAAGTCTTGCAGCAGGCGCACGGTCGAGTCGAACTCCATCAGCGCGACCTGGTCGCCGGGGCGCAGGCGGTCCAGAAAGGCGCGGGCCGCGTCCTGGGCGGCGGCCAGCGGCAGGCCGAGCATACTCTCGCTGGTGTCGATCACCAGCACGACGGAGATTGGCAGGTTGTCCTGCGTGACGTTCTCGATTGCGGTGATGGTGGCGGGCTGGCCGTCGACCGTAATGTTGAATGCCTCCGCGCCGAGACCGGACACCGGCACCCCATACGGATCGACGACGTTGACCAGCAGCGTGATCTGCGGCAGGTCCTCGGCGACGACCTCGACGATCTCTACGCGGGTAATCCCGCCGTCTTCCTGGGCCGAGGCCGCGCCGCCAAGCGCCGCCAGCAGGATCAGGAGCAGTGATATCAACCGGAACGCGCGCATAAGACCCCCTGGAGAAGCGTGCGGCTCAATGCTCTGGCGCGCCGACGCTTCCGACGCTGTGTTCTGCACGGTGTAATGCTTGTTATTGTACATCGGTCTAGAAATTCTGCTGAACAAAAGCGGTCAGAAGCAGCGAAGGGCAGCGCAAGGCAGCTAAAGGCAGCAAAGAGCAGCAAGAAGCAGGGGGCGGAGGGAGGGGGTGGCTGGGGCTTCGCGCGCCGCGCGCTCGTCGTAGTCTCGCCGCTCGCGCCTGTTCTAATCTTGTAGGAGAAAATTTCCTGTATAATGAATGTTGTCAAGATAAGTTGCAGGTATGGCCTACCCCCTGGCCTGCGTTCTCTCGCCACGCGCTTTCTATGCTGTTCCGTTTGTGTTTCCTCACCCCGTTCTGCCGTTAGAGATCGCTCGCGAACGAATCGCACACTTCACTCTCACTACCGCCACGCCCTTCGTTCTTATCTCGCTCCCAGCTTGCATCGAATGCTCTGGCGCATCGATGCCGCCACGCTCTTTCGCTCGATGTACTTAGAGTTACACCCTGTGGGGGGAGATAGACCATGAGCATCAAACGATTATTCTGTCTGGCCGGGGTCATACTGTGCCTCGGACTCGCCGCCGGGCTGGCCGCCGTCGCGACGGTAGGCGCCCAGAGTAGCAGCGATCCGGCGCAGCCGACCGAAGAGCCGCCCCCAGGCGAGCATCCGCACGTCACCGAAGAACCCTTGCCGGTCGAGCCACCGCCTCCTGTTGAGGAAGCGCCGCCGGTTGCGCCCGCGCTACAACCACAGCAAGCTGCCGAGCCGGTGGTCAGCCTGACCGTTACCTCGGCCACCTACGAGGAAGCGCACACCTGGGACATCGAGAAATATGTCGATCGCACCGCCCACACCGGCCTGCCGGGCGATCTGCTGGAGTGGGGGTGGACGGTCCGGCTGAACGAGTCGTGGGTGGAACAGAACTACGCGGTCACTGGCGAGTTTAGCGTGACCAACCCCGGCCCGGCTCCGATCACCCTGTATATCTGGAATCGACTGAACGACTACACGCCAGGAATCGTCTCGTCCTGCGCTGGCGGCGAGTGGGATAGCGACAATTGGCTGCTGACCGTCCCGGCGGGCGGCGCCGCGACCTGCGGTTACACCGCCCACCCGACCTCGCTGGAAGCCTCGCAGGTCATTCTCAGTGCCGGCGATTACACCGCGACCGTGGACTTCACCTTTGCGAAGATCGTGCTGAACGGCAGCGCGATTGTCACCGACGAGCAGACTCCAGCCCTGGCAGGCGGCGTGACCGTCGAAGCGGGCGGCGGTTCCTGGGTCTGGACGCAGCCGCAGAGCCACGTTTGCTCGACTGACCCGGCCGGCTACGGCGCTGAGGGGTCGTATAGCAGCACCATTTCGAACACCGCGACTGTAAGCGGCAGCGACGGCCAGATCGACACGGCATCGGCTAGCACGACCTACACCTGCTATCAGGCGCTGGCGGTGCCGGACATCAGCGTCACGGCCAGTCACTACTTCGAGCGTATCTGGAATTGGGACCTCTCTAAAGAGGAGAGTGGTTTCTACAGCCTGTACGCGGGCCAGAGTGTCTCGCATACTTTCACGATCACGGTGACTTCGGGCGGGTATGATGACTACAACGACGGCGTGAAGGGCACTATCACGATCGCCAACCCGCGGGACACCGAGGCCATGACGCTCGACAGCGTGACGCTCATCGCGCACAGCACCGACCCGCAGACTTCCGTCGAAGCGGTCGTGGACTGCGGCGGCTCGCTGGTCATTCCGGCGGGCGGCAGCCTGACCTGCACCTATGATACCGGGCCGATCGGGAGTTATGTCACGCTCGGCCCGGCGGTCACGGCGACGGTGGTCGTGCTCGGCGAGAACGCGTTGCACTATCACTACGTGTCCGAGTGGATCACGTTCAGCACCACCCCGGCGGTCGAGATCGACCCCGTGGTGACGGTGGACGATAATCAGGTCGAAGGCGAGAACTGGACGGCCGACCGCGCCGATGGCACGTGGAGCTACGAAACGGTCTTCGCGTGCCCCACCGACCGCAAGCTCTACACCAACCGGTTTTACTCGAATCTTTACTGGAATGATGTCTATCTCTACTCGGACGGGAATCAACTGGACTGGGTTTCCAGGGTTGTCTCCCTCGAGTGCGCGCAGAACTGCACGCTGGCAGCCGACTACTGGAAGACGCACTCCAGCTATGGCCCGGCGGCCTACGACGACGCCTGGGCGCAGGTGGGCGAAGACGCGCCATTCTTCTTAAGCGCACAGACCTACTACCAGGTGATGCAGCAGGCGGCGCGCGGCAATGCCTATTACATCCTGGCGCAGCAATATATCGCGGCTCAGCTCAACTTCGTGCGGGCCGATCCGGCGGCGGCGCAGGCGGCATTTGACCAGGCTACACTGCTGTTCAACGCTTATACACCGGCGGACATCGCGGCGCTGAAGGGCAGCGATGATGTCCGCAAGACCTTTATCGCGCTGGCCGAGACGCTCAGCGCCTACAATCGCGGCGCCCTCGGCCCCGGCGCTTGCAAAGGCAAACGATAAATTCGGCCCCCTAAAAAAATCCCCTCTCTGTAGTTGAAGAGTGCGGAGAGGGGATTTCAAATCGCGCCTGCCGCTGTCTTTCTCTTCATTTTTGAGAGGGACAGGGATGCAGAGATTGAACGCCCGCTGGCCCGCTGAGCAGTATTTGCGCGGGTCGCATTTTTCCAACTAAAATCCCGGTAACGGCGCGCGCCGCCGGGCGCAGAACCCCGGCCCTGGCGTCCTGCCGGAAGTTAGCTTTACTCGTAGCTTGTTCAGGTTTTTTTCGGAGGACATCTCATGACAAAACGCTTCAAGACGCTGTCCGCGCTCGTGGTCTTCGTGGCGATTGTGGCCGCCATGGTCGCGCCGGTCGCCGCGCAGGACGACGTGACGACGATCACGTTCTGGCACGCCATGAGCGGCAGCCGGGCCGAGGTCGTTCAGCAGATTGTGGACGCCTTCAACGAGGCGAACCCGGATGTCAACGTGGTCGCGGAGTTCACTGGCAGCTACGCCGAGACGCTGACCAAGGCGCTGGCCGCTTTCCAGGCTGGCGAGCCGCCGAACATCGTCCAGGTCTACGAAGTCGGCACGCGCACCATGCTCGACTCCGGCGCGATCATCCCGATCATGGAAGTCAGCGGCGGCGCGCTCGATCAGAGCCAGTTCGTCGAGCCGATCGTGAATTACTATGCGATCGACGGTGAGCTACGCTGCATGCCGTTCAACAGCTCCACCGCCATGATCTACTACAACAAGGATATGTTTGAGGCCGCCGGCCTTGACCCCGAGCAGCCCCCGACGACCTTCCAGGAAGTCTACGATATGGGCAAGCAGATCGTGGACTCCGGCGCGGCCCCCTACGCCATTTCCTTCGGCTGGCCCGCGTGGATCCTGGAGCAGATGTACGCCAAGCATAATATCCTGCTCGCCAACGAGGGCAATGGCCGCCAGGGCTTGGCGACCGAAACCTACTGGAACAATGAGTTCGGCGTGGCCGTGCTGACCGAGTGGCAGAAGTGGGCGAATGACGGCCTGCTGTTCTACGGCGGGCGCGAGTATTCGGCCAACGACCCCTTCATCGCCGGTGAGTTCGCCATGCTGGCGCAGAGCACGTCCAGCCTGGGCGGGATCGAGCGGGCGGTCGAGTTCGAGCTGGGCACCGCCTTCCTGCCGCGCCTCGAAGGCTATGACGAGGTTGGCAACAACGTCGTCGGCGGCGGCTGCCTGTGGACAATGGCCGGCGCCAGCGAAGAAGAGCTGGACGCCATCTGGCGCTTCTACCAGCACCTCTCGTCCACCGAGATGGACACTATCTGGCACAAGGGCACCGGCTACTTCCCGGCCAGCAACGCCACCGTCGAGGCGCTGGAAGCGGAAGGCTGGTTCGAGCAGAACCCGAACTTCCGCACCGCGTTCGATCAGATTCTCGCCGGAAACAACACGCTGGAGTCGGCAGGCGTTCTGCTCGGTGACTTCGTCCTGATCCGCGATATCGTCGGCGCGGCGATCGAGGACGTGGTGGTCAACGGGGTCGATCCGCAGGAAGCGCTCGACTTCGCG
The DNA here is from genome assembly GCA_035325905.1 of Aggregatilineaceae bacterium. Lineage (GTDB taxonomy): Bacteria > Chloroflexota > Anaerolineae > Aggregatilineales > Aggregatilineaceae > DYGX01. The sequence goes on from DAOKYY010000109.1 coordinate 6,611, forward strand.
ACCGAGGAGTCGAACCAGGTATTGGCGGACTACGCCAGCCTGTTCGCCGAATAAGCCATTACGATGCGCGTTGCCGCCGGGGCGCGCACTGCTGCCGCGCCCCGGTTCACCTTACCCCTGGCTCGGACTGGGCCGGGGGGAGGCTGGCTTGCAAGAAGCTGGTGGGTCGCGTAGGGGGGCGGAGCTTGCTCCGCCCGTTCGCTGTGCTTGTTATCCCTGACCACAGGCGATGCAAGCATCGCCCCTACGGGGAAATCCACGCCCGTATCCTGGATCGTTCATAGGCACATTTTCTGCTTGAGGGAACTGTCATTTGGCTGCGCCTGTCTTCAAAAATCGCCTCTTGCCTTATCTGCTGCTGTTGCCGAGCGTGGCGCTGGTAGCCGTCTTTTTCATTTATCCCGCCGTGCAGAGCCTGGAGCTGAGCCTCTATCGCGTGCACCGCGTGCGCGGGGTCAAGCTCTACGTCGGGCTGGAGAACTTCCAGCGCCTGTTTGAATCGACGACGTATCTCAACTCGCTCGAAGTCACGGCGAAGTTCGTGCTGGCGGTCGTCCTGTTCGCGCTGGCGATCAGCCTCGCGCTGGCGGTCGGCGCCAGCCAGCCGATTCGCGGGTTCGGGGTCTACCGCACGCTGCTGATCTGGACCTACGCGCTCTCCCCGGCCATCGCCGGGCTGATCTGGGCGCTGCTGACCGACCCGGCCATCGGTTTTCTGACGGACGTGCTCAAAACGTTCGGGATCGACTTCAACTGGCGGCGCAGCCAGGACGACGCGCTGATCTTCGTGACGATGGCCGCCGTGTGGAAGATTCTCGGCTATAACATCCTGTTCTTTTTGGCCGGGCTGAAGAATATCCCGCGTGACGTGATCGAGGCGGCTTCGCTCGATGGGGCCAACGCCTGGACGCGGTTCTGGAAGATGATCTTCCCGCTGCTGATGCCCGTCACGCTGTTTCTGCTGATCATGAATACGCTCTACGCCAGCTTCGAGACCTTCGGGCTGATCGACATCACGACCCAGGGCGGGCCGGGCCGCGCGACGAACGTGCTGGTCTATAACCTGTACAATGACGGATTTAAGAGCACGTCCGGCATCGGCCTCGCCTCGGCGCAGTCGATCATCCTCCTGGGGATTGTCGCCGCCCTGACCGTGTTCCAGTATCGGTTTGTGAGCCGCAGGACGTTTTACCAATGAGCGCGATTACATCTCCTTCTTCGGCTGTCCCGCGTGAGATGGTCGGCGCGGGCGCGCTGCGTCGCCGGCTCTACCCGGTCCTGATGCACCTGATCATGGCGAGCGCGGTATTCGTGGTCAGCTTCCCGCTGATCTACGCCTTCATCCTCAGCACGCAGTCCTCGCACGCCGGATCGCTGGCGCCTGGCTCGGCGCTGGTGGAGAACTATCAGAACGCCTGGCAGCAGGCGAACATGGGCCTGCTGATGCGCAACACCCTAATCGTCGCGCTGGGCGTGGCGATCGGAAAAATCATCCTGGCGATCCTCGGCGCCTACGCGCTGATCTACTTCCGCGTGCGGGGCGGCATGGCGATCCTCGGCCTGATCATGCTGACGCACCTGCTGCCGCTGCCGGTGCGCGTCGTGCCGACCTACGAGCTGCTGACCGATCTGAACTGGGTCAACACCTTTCGCGGGCTGACGATCCCGTTCTTCGCCAGCGCGACCGGCCTGCTGCTGTTCCAGCAGTTTTTCCGCACCGTCCCGACCGACCTGGCCGACGCGGCGCGGGTGGACGGTGCGGGGCCGTTCCGCTTCCTGATCAGTATGCTGATCCCGATCTCGCGCACCAACATCGGCGCGCTGTTCCTGATCGAGTTCGTGTACATGTGGAACCAGTACCTCTGGCCGCTGCTGGTCGCCAACTCCGACCAGACGCGCCAGATTCAGATCGGGATCAAGCTGCTGGTGGCGACGGACGCGGTGATCGAGTGGGGCACGGTGATGGCGGGCGCGCTGATGGCGATCGTGCCGCCGCTAATCGTGCTGCTCGTCTTGCAGCGCAGTTTGATGTCGGGCCTGACTACGTCCACCGACGATGTGTAGCGGTTTACCTCACCCCTAAATCCCCTCTCCGCGCCGGAGAGGGGACTTCAAACCGCGCCCGCCACTGGGTTTCTCCCCTCTCCATCTTGGAGAGGGGCCGGGGGCGAAGTAAATTAGGCGAGGTAAGTAATGTCCGATGACCCGGACGAAAAACCGCATCTCTTTGATGCTGCGCCGGTTTGGTGGTGGCTTCTTAAACCGGCAGCGCGCAGGATGCGCCGTGCGCCGACCGAGGCGGAGCTTGTATTGTGGAAATATCTGCGTGATCGGCAGGTGGGTGGGTTCAAATTCCGGCGCCAATACGCGGTTGATCGCTTTATCCTGGATTTTTACTGCCACGAGACCCGGCTCGCGGTTGAAGTCGATGGCTCAATTCACGCTCGGACACGCCATGAGGATGCTGCGCGGGATGCAAGGCTTGCCGCCTATGGCATTCGTGTGCTGCGAGTGCGCAACGAGGACGTTCTGAACAATATTGCAGCCGTACTTGCAGAGATTCGTGACACGCTGACAAATGGTTTACCTCACCCCTAAATCCCCTCTCCGCGCCGGAGAGGGGACTTCAAACCGCGCCCGCCACTGGGTTTCTCCCCTCTCCATCTTGGAGAGGGGCCGGGGGTGAGGTAAGCCTTTCGCCGCTCTTAGCTCAGGGATACACTTATGCCCAACACGCCCCCCCTCTCCCCGCAGATTCGCGGGTTCCTGCTCGACATGGACGGCACCTTTTACCTCGGCGGACGCCTGCTCCCCGGCGCGCGGGACTTTTTCGACTACGCGCGGGCGGCGGGGATTCCGCTGCTGTTCCTGACCAACAACTCGTCGCGCCACCGCGACGCCTACGCCGCCAAGCTCGCCGGGATGGGCGTGGACGTGTCGCCGGACGAGGTCTTCACGTCCGGCGAGGCGACCGCGCGCTATTTGCGCGCGCGCTGGCCGCAGGGCGCGCCTATCGCGCTGTTCGGCACGCCGGACCTGGAGCAGACCTTTCGCGACTTCGGCTTCACGCTGGCGCTGGACGATCCGGCGGTCGTCGTGCTCGGCTACGACAAGACGATCACGTATCAGAAGCTCGTCGTGCTGTGCGACCTGATCCGCGCCGGGCTGCCGTACATCGCCACGCACCCGGACTACAACTGCCCGGTGCCGGGCGGCTTCGAGCCGGACATCGGCGCGATCATGGCGCTGGTCGAGGCGTCTACCGGGCGCAAGGCGGACGTGATCGTCGGCAAGCCGCACGCGCCGATCGTCGAGATGGCGGCGCGCAAGCTGGGGCTGCCGGTCGAGGCGCTGTGCATGGTCGGCGACCGGCTGTACACCGATATCGCGATGGGGCAGACCGCGCCGCTGCATACCGCGCTGGTCCTCAGCGGCGAGACGCGCCGCGAAGACCTGGCAGGCAGCCCCTACCAGCCGGATTACGTGTTCGAGAACCTGGCGGGGCTGTTGCAGGCGCTAAAAGCAGCGGAAAGCAGCTAGAGCGTGTTATGCACTTGCGTCCGAGAAAAGCCCCC
>DAOKYY010000110.1:0-10057 GCA_035325905.1 Aggregatilineaceae bacterium
CTAGTTAGGCCGCCTGGTTTAGGACACCGGGCGTCCCGCGCCAACATTCCGGCGCGGGACGCGGGCTGCTTTTCTCATTCGCCGGAGGGGCGCTGCATGAGCACGTTGTTCCGTATTCATTCCGACTTGCGCTGGATCATCGTCCTGCTGGCGATCGCGGCGATCGTGCGGCTGGCCGTGGGGCTGTTCGGGCGGCAGAAGTACGACCGGTCGAGCCGCCTGCTGACGCTGCTGTTCAGCATCAGCGTCGATATCCAGGTGCTGATCGGGCTGATCTATTTCATCTGGCAGGGGATCGAGTACGATCTGTGGCCGCGCGAGCGCTTCGAGCACATGGCCGTCATGATCGTGGCCGCCATCGTCGCGCACCTGCCCGCGCGCTGGCGCAACGCGCCCGAACTGGTGCGCTATCGCAACGACCTGCTGGTCGTGCTGGCAACGATTGTGATTATCTTTGTTGGCGTCGTCTTGCTGCCGGGCGGAACCGCCCGCTGGGAGCCGAGTTTCTAGCCGCACGACGGGTGCAAGGAGCGCGAATCGCCGATGTCTTCCACCGCAGACTGGCTCGACCGCATCATGACCTTTGACGACGCGACGCAGCGCGGGCTGGTCGCCTTCACGCGGGAGTGGTTCGCGCGCGAGGACGAGATTCTGGCGCAGGTCCGCCGGCGCACGCGCGAACTCGGCCTGCCGGAGATTCAGATTCGCCCGGAAGAAGGGCAGATCCTCTACTTCCTGGCGCGCATGATCGGCGCGCGCCATATCCTCGAAGTCGGGACTCTGGCCGGATACAGCACGATCTGGCTGGCGCGGGCCGTGCCGGAAAAGGGCAGCGTCGTGACGCTGGAAGTCGAGCCGGCCCACGCGCGCCTCGCGCGCGAGCATTTCAAGCTGGCCGGTCTGGACGGCGTCATCGAGATCGTCGAAGGCTCCGCCCACGAGACGCTGCCGATGCTGGCGCGCCGCGAGCCGTTTGACATGATGTTCATCGACGCCGAGAAGACCGGCTACCCGGCCTATCTCGCCTGGGCGCTGGAAAACCTGCCCAGCGGCGCGCTGATCGTCGGCCACAACGCGTTTCGAGGGGGCCAGCTGGTCAGCGACGATCCCGACGAGGCAGTGCTCGCCACGCGCGAGCTGCTGCAAACGATGGCCCGCGACGAGCGGCTGCTGTCGACCATCATCCCGGTCGGCGACGGCTTCGCCGTCGGCATGATCCAGCGCGGCGTCGGGAACCCATAGCTGCGTGCGCCGGAGCGCACGGTTTCTCCGTTCTAGGGGGCGGCCTTTTCCACGGGGCTGCCCCCGAACACACCCCTTCCCTCCATCGCCGCCGTTCATCACCGTGCGCTGTTCCGGGTCTGCCAGGCCGATCTGAAGGGAGATCACATCGTGTACATGGTTATGTTTGTGCTACAAGACTCCGACCGGCTGGACGAGGTGCTCGACGCCTGGCGCGCGCGCGGCGTGACCGGTGTGACGATCTTGGAGACGATCGGGGCGCACGGCCGCAGACAGCGCCAACGCTTCATCGGCGCGCGCTACGCCTTCGGGATGGGGCAAGGCGCGACGCAGCTTCAGGTCGGCAACCACACGCTGCTGGCGATCGTGCCGGACGAGGACACCGTGCGCGCCTGTCTGGCGGCGGCGGAGAGCATCGTGGGCGATCTCGATACGGCCAACACCGGCGTTCTGGCGGCGTGGCCGCTCGCTCTCGTCAAAGGGATTGGGCCGGGCAAGCACCACGAAGACAAGGACCAGGGATGATCTGGCTGGAGTTCTTAGGGAGCACAGTGCTGATCGTCGTGGCCGCGCGCTATCTGGCGCGCTACGGCGACATCATCTCGCTGCGGACAGGGCTGGGCGGCCTGTTCGTCGGCACGCTGCTGATGGCCGGGGCGACCTCGCTACCTGAATTGCTAACTGCTATCAATGCTATCAATCAGGACGCGCCGGGCCTGACCGTTGGCAACATCTTCGGCAGCAGCATGTTCAACATGTTCTTGCTGGCCCTGGTGGACGTGCTGTTTTACCGCGTGCATATTTTGCGGCGCGTCACGATCAACCACGCGGTCAGCGCCACCCTGGCGGTCCTGATTCATGGGCTGGCGGTGTTCTTCATTCTGGCGGACATCGACGCCGCGATTGGCTGGATGGGGATCGACAGCCTCATCCTGATCGGCGTTTACGTCGTGGGCACGCGCCTCCTGTTTGGCGGCGGCGATGCCGAAGCAGCCGAGCCGGACACGATCCCGGACGGCACTCCGACGCTCCGCCACGCGCTGATCGGCTTCGGCGTCGCGACGCTGGCCCTCGTGTTCTTTACGCCGCTTCTGGTCAGCAGCTCGATCGCCATCGCCGAAGAAACCGGCCTCGGAACCGGCTTCGTCGGCGTGGCGCTGGTGGCGATTGCCACGTCGCTGCCGGAGGTCATGACCACGATTTCGGCGGCGCGGATCGGCGCGTACGATCTCGCCATCGGCAACCTGTTCGGAAGCAATCTGTTCAACGTCTTCGCGCTCGGCCTGGCGGACCTGTTCTTCACCGAGGGGCGCTTCCTGGCAGAGGTCAGCCCGACCATGACGATCGCCGGGATGCTGGCCCTGCTACTGACAAACCTGGCGCTGATCGGCAATCTGGCGCGCCACCTGACGCGCGGCGGCTCGCGGCGCCTGCTCACCGAGGTCGATGCCTTGCTGATCGCCGTGATCTATATCGCGGGGATGGCGCTGCTTTACAATCGCGGGCTGATTGGCTGAGCCGCGCAAGAATCGCGTTGGAAAGCCCGCGACCGCGCACCACCTGCCCGGCCCCTGCGTAATGATTCACTAGACGGTGCGGCGGATCATGCGGCGCTGTCGGTTTCTAACGTGTTGTAGCAGGAAGTAACAAGGACCGTTATCGATGCGAATTATCGTACACACCGGCAAGGGTGGAGTTGGCAAAACCAGCATCTCCGCCGCGACCGCGCTGCGCTGCGCCGAAATGGGCCTGCGCACGATCGTGATCTCGACCGACACCGCGCACTCGCTGGCCGACTCGCTCGACGTGAAGATCGGGCCGGAGCCGGTTCTGCTGGCCGACAACCTGTGGGCGCAGGAAGTTGACGCGCGCTACTCGATGGACAAATACTGGGGCCGTATCCAGAGCTACATGCTCGATGTGCTCAGCTCGCGCGGCGTGCAGGACATCGTCGCCGAAGAGGTCACGATCCTGCCGGGTTTGGAAGAAGGCGCGCATCTGCTGTGGATCAACAAGTACGCCGACGAGGGGCAGCACGACGTGCTGATCGTGGACGCCGCGCCGACCGCCGAGACGCTGCGCCTGCTCAGCCTGCCCGATACCTCGCGCTGGTGGTTTCAGCGCGTGATGGCGCTGATGCGCGGCGCGGGGCGCCTGCTGCGCCCGCTCTCCAAGCCGCTGATTGGCGCCGACCTGCCCGACACGGCGACGCTCGACAGCATTGATGGGTTGTTCTCCACGCTGGACAAGGTTCGCCTGCTGCTCTCCGACCCGCAGGTCAGCAGCCTGCGCCTGGTCATCAACCCGGAGCGGATGGTGATCAAAGAGACGCAGCGGACCTATACCTACCTCAACCTGTACGGCTACGCGGTCGATGCGGTGCTGGTCAATCGCGTCATCCCGCCCGAAGTGATCGACCCCTATTTTGACGCCTGGAAGCAGCAGCAGGCAGCCAACCTGGGCTTCATCGGCGAGGCGTTCGGGATGCTGCCGGTGCTGCAAGCGCCCCTGTTCAATCAGGAAATGGGCGGGTTCGACAGCCTGCGCCGTCTGGCCGACGCGCTCTATGGCGACCGCAACCCCGCCGAGATCATGACCGCCAGCCAGGCGCATCACATTGAAAGCGACGGTCAGGAGGGGTACTATCTCAGCGTGCCGCTGCCGTTCGCCGAGAAGGGCGACCTCGATCTCTACCGCGCCGCCGACGAGCTGACCCTGCGCGTGGGGCCATACCGGCGCAACATCGTGCTGCCCTACGCGTTGTGGAATCTGGACATCGAAAATGCCCGGTTCGAGCAATCCCAGCTCCGCATTCACTTTGTCCGGCGCGACGGCGCCGCGCGCAACTGAGCCGCCACAGCCGCCGCCCGACATCCCGCCGGCCAACATCCGGGCAGAGCTGGCCGCCTACCGCATTCACTGGCGCCGCTACCAGCGCACGCTCTGGTTCGCGGCGTGGTTGTTCGCGCGCGTCCTGCTGTGGGAAGTCGCGCTGCGCTGGCTGGTGAGCGAGGGCGCCGTCCGGCGCGGGCGCCCGAAGCGGCTGAAGCGCTGGGCGCGCGAGTTCCGCGAGATGGCCGCCGCGATGGGCGGCGTGATGATCAAGCTCGGCCAGTTCATCTCCAGCCGGGTCGATATCCTGCCGCCGGAGATGCTGGCCGAGCTGGCGACGCTTCAGGACGAGGTGCCAACCGTTCCCTTCGCCGCGATCCGGGGGCGGGTCGAGGACGAGCTAGGCCCACTGGCGGATCGCTTCTCGGCCTTCGAGGAAACGCCGGTCGCGGCGGCGTCGCTCGGCCAGGCGCACCGCGCGCGCCTGCCGGATGGCGAGCGCGTCGTCGTTAAGGTGCTGCGCCCCGGCATTCACTCGCTGGTGGCGACCGATCTCAAGGCGCTCGGCGTGGTCGCCGGGTGGGCGATGAAGCTGCCGTTCATCCGCCGCCGCGCGAATGTCCCGGCCCTGCTCGACGAGTTCAGCGTCGTGCTGTGGCGCGAGCTGGATTATCGCCAGGAAGCGCGCAACGCCGAGCGGTTCCAGGCGATGTTCGCCGCCGACCCCGGCGTGTATATCCCCCAGGTCTACCCTGCTTATTCGACTGGCTGCGTGCTGACGCTGGAAGATGTCAGCGCGATCAAGATCACCGACTACGCGGCAATCAGCGCGGCGGGCGTGGACCGGCGCGACGTGGCCCGGCGCCTGGTGGACACCTACCTGGAGATGGTCTTTATCGAGCGGTTCTTCCACGCGGACCCGCACCCTGGCAACCTGTTCGTCTACCCCTTGCCGCCGGATGCGCCCGCCAGCAACGGACAGCACCGCGACGGGAAGGCGCTGCTGGGGCGCCCATTTTACCTTATCTTCGTCGATTTCGGGATGGTCGGCCACCTGACGCCGCCGATCGCGCAGAGCCTGCACGAGACGCTGCTGGCGCTCACCACGCGCGACGCGCGCCGTCTGGTGCAGTCCTACGAGAGCCTGGGTGTGCTGCTGCCCGGCGCGGACCTCGACCGGATCGAGGCGGCGGCCCGCGCGGCGTTCGACCGTGTCTGGGGGCTGAGTATGGCGGAGATCGGCGCCATGCCGCTCTCCGAAGCCACCAGCCTGGCGCGTGAGTTCAAAGACCTGCTGTTCTCGCTGCCGTTTCAGGTTCCGCAAGACTTACTCTATCTGGCGCGCGCGGTGGGGATTCTGACCGGCATGGCGACCGGCCTGGACCCGGCCTATGACCCCTGGCACGAGATTCTGCCGTTCGCAACCCGCGTGCTGAGCGGGGATGGCGCGGTTCCCCCGCCGCCGTCGCTTTCGCTGCGCGACACCGGGCTGGACCTGCTGCGGCGGGCCGCGCAGCTTCCACTGGTCGCTGAGGGCGTGCTGCGCCGCGCCGACCAGGGCGAGCTGGTCGTGCGCGTGGTGCCGTCCGCCGACCTCGACCGGCGGCTGGCGGCGCTGGAGCGGGCGCAGCGGCGCGCCGTGAGCGCGATTACATTCGCGGCGCTCCTGGTGTCAACCACCGTCCTCTATACGGCGGGCGAGCACACCCTCAGCGCCCTCGGCCTGGGCCTGAGCGGGCTGGCTTTCTTGCGTCTAATGTTATCAGGCCGTCCACATTGACCTAAGTCGCTAGGCAAAAGGTACTTGGCGAACCCGTTGACACCATCTACGGCTCCGTTTACAATTGACCATGTGGAACAGGTTGTTGGCATTACCGGCACGATCAAGCAGCGCACCCGGTGGACTCGTACCAACATTCCCCGGGTGCGTGTTGTATGTATGTCGGGGGCCAGGCCCGCGCCACGCGCACTCAGTTTGAAGGATAAAAGGAGTACCATCAACATGTCAGAACGTCTCACCGGCGTGGTCAAGTGGTTCAACGCTCAGAAGGGCTACGGCTTCATCCAGCCCGAGAACGGCCCCGACGTGTTCGTGCACTACAGCGCGATCACCGGCAGCGGCTACCGCAACCTGGAAGAAGGCGAGCGGGTCGAGTTTTCGATCACCGAAGGCCCGAAAGGCCCGCAAGCCGCCGACGTCGTGCGCGTCGGCAACTAGTCGTCTCCTCGCCTCGTAAAATCAAACGCCCTGGGCATGCCCAGGGCGTCGTTTTTGGTGGGCCTCGCCGGGCAGCGAGCGCCGCCCGGCGGGACTGAGCGAGATTACTCGACCTCGACCTCGATTTTGCCGCGAGGTTGAGCCGCGCTCGCATCCTTCGTCTTGACGCGTACCTTGTCCAGGCCGGACTCGATACCGTCAATCAAGCCGTCCCACAGAACCTCCATGCTGGCCCGGTTTTCGTCCATCGCCTTCTGCGCGTGCTCGCGGAACTCGCGCGGGAACAGCGAGGCGATGGCCTTGCCGGTTTCTTCCAGCGCCGCCTGCTGGTGCTTCAGAAAAGCACTCAGGGGGGACTGCTTCTTGGCCGCCGGGGTGGTTTCCGGCTGCAGCTCTGCGTTGGTCATGGGTGTTTTCTCTCCAAAAGCTCCTGCGTTTCCGATAAGACTGGCTGAACCGGCTGCTCTGCGCTGCCACGACTATCTACATTGTATTACGCTATCCGCCCGCCAGGGTTGCGCGCCGCCGGGCGCTTAGTAGCCCTGCGCCGTATCGACCACGTTGAGCAGCTCCCGGCGCGCCACGTAGCGCGAGAGATTCTCCACGAACAAGGCGGCGGCTTTCTCCGCGTAGGTGGGCGAGATGCCGGAGATATGGGGCGTAATGATCAGGTTGGGCAGCTTCCAGAGCGGGCTGTCCTCCGGCAGCGGCTCGGCGTCGAACACGTCCATCGCCGCGCCGGCGATCGCCCCCTCCTGGAGCGCGGCGCGCAGGGCGTCTTCGTCCACCACCCCGCCGCGCCCGATGTTGATCAGGAAAGCGGTCGGTTTCATCGCGGCGAACGCCTCCGCGCCGAACAGCATCCGCGTCGCCTCGGTCAGCGGCGTGACGACGACCACGAAATCACAGTCGCGGACCATCGTGCACAGCGCCTCCGGCGGGTAGAGTCGCGAAAAGTACGCGCCGCCGGGGTCGCCGGTGCCCGGTAGGGCGTAGCCGGTTTCGTCCGCCGGGTCGAGGACGTTGCGCTTGACCGCCAGCACGTCCATCCCGAACGCGTTGCCGAGCCGCGCGATCTCGCGCCCGATGCTCCCGTAGCCGACGATGCCGAGCGTGCTGCCGCGCAGCTCCTGCGGGACAAGCCACTCGCGCTTGGCCGCCGATGCCCATTCAGACGCGCCTTGCAGGCGCAGCGCCGTCAGCAGGCGGTGGCCGAGCGCCAGCATCATCATGAACGCGTACTCGGCCATCGTCGTCGCGTGGATGCCGCTGGCGCTGGTAAGCACCACCTGGCCGGACGTGGCGATCGGCTGCTCGATGAGCTGATCGACCCCGGCGTAATGCGCCTGAATCCAGCGCAGCTTGGGCGCCTGCTCCGGGTCGGGAACGACCCCGCCGGTGTACAGCACTTCCGCCTGCGCCCACTGGTCATCCGGCACATCTTCTGCGCTGCGCGCCGGGACATAGTGCAGTTGAATGCGATCCGACACCGCACGAAAGGAATCGAGCAGCGCCTCGCTGAATTCGGTCGTCACCAGCACCGGGATGCGATCGGGCATACCGTCCTCTTTTCGCTTTCGCCACTCAACGCCGTCGCGCCGGGCGGCGCGCCCGGCCCACGCAGAGTCTATCAGAGGTCGCACGCTTCTGTCACAAACCCCTTGATCATCCCGCACCACACGACCCGGTTGTTGTCGGATTGCAGCCCGCCATTCATAATAGGCGCCATGCTCAGGGGACAGACTCAACCGCCGCGCCGCAAAGGATCGCGCCCATGAGTCACATTTTCGTCGTCTTCTGCCCAGAAGACGCGTCGTTCGCCACGCAGCTTATCGTCCAGCTTCAGCAGCGCGGGATGGTCGTCGAGCCGCTGCCCGATCCGTCCGACCCGCAGATGGCGGTTCCCTCGGCGGACCCCGCGCTGCTCGACAACGCCTCGCACGTGATCCTGCTGGTGTCGCCAGCCGCCGCCGCTTCCGAGGAAACGACCCGCCTGTGGGCGCACGCGCTCGGCAGCGGCAAAGCGATCGTCGCCGCGCAGCACAAAATCGACCGGCTTCCCCCGGCGCTGGAAGGCGTGCCGCCGATCGACCTTCGCCAGCCGTTTCTGCTGGCGGTCGAGGAGCTAGTGCGTCACCTGAAAGCGACCGGCGCGCCGATCCGCCCGCTGACCTACGAGCACCCGATGTTCAAGCCCGACCTGCTGCCCTCGTCGCTGCCCGCAGAACGCTGCTGGCGCGACGACCGGCTGCGGATCCACTACGTGCTGCCGATGGTGCTGGACGAAGACGAGCTGAGTGAGCTGCTGCCGCCTTTCTTCGCGGCGGCGGGGTTCGCGCCCCGGCCCGGCGATCCGTCCGCGCTGAGCAGCGAGCGCACGCGATGCTTTCCATGGTTCGACCCGCGCCGCGCGCGCCAGACGCTGACGGTGATGCCGTATGAGGGCGCGCTGATGGCCCGCTATCAGATGACCCGCACGCAGGTCGCGCTATGGTTCCCTGCGCACTACCACACGCTCGATCGCGAGGCCGCCGCGCTGTTCCGCTACCTGGCGACTGGCGCGCTCGACGCGGACCAGCGCCCGGTCCAGATCCAGGCGCGCATCGCGCGGATGCTCTCATGGCTGAGCGTCGTGCTCGTCTTTCTGATCGCGCTGACGCTGGGCTACCTTGTGCTGTGGCAGGTCTTCGACGTGACGCTTCATTAAGCCACCGCAGCCCCATGCCCCGTTCGCTTTTTGCCCGGCTGGCGCCGCCCGGTACAATGAGCCGGTGGATCGACCAACCCCCAGGAGCGTGGAATGCCTGAGTATCCTCTGGCGCTGCTGCTCGTCGGCGTTGCGGCGGGCGTGCTGTCCGGCATGTTCGGGATCGGCGGCGGCGTCGTGATCGTCCCGGCGCTGACGATTCTGTTCGGCTTCGAGCTGCAAAACGCGGTCGGCACGTCGCTGGTGGTGCTGATCTGGCCGTTGAGCATCTTCGCGGTGGCGGCCTACTACCGCGCCGGTCTGCTCGACGTGATGGCCTCGGTGATGCTGGCGCTGGGGCTGGTGCTCGGCTCATTCTTCGGCGCCGAGATCGCGCTCAACCTGCCTGAAGCCACCATGCAGCGCATTTACGGCGCGTTCCTGATCTACGTCGGCTGGCGCTTTCTGGAGCCGCGCAAGCTGCTCGCGGCGCGGCGCGACACGCCCGCGCGCCTCGAAACCCCACATCCCGGCGACAGCGCGGAAGCCCACTGGCTGCCGATGCTGTCCATCGGGACGCTGGCCGGGGTCGCGGCGGGTCTGTTCGGCATTGGCGGCGGGCTGGTGATCGTCCCGGCGCTGGTAGAGCTGCTGCGTTACAGCCAGAAGCGGGCGGTCGGCACTTCGCTGGCGGCGCTGATGCCGCCGGTGAGCATCGGCGCGGTCATTTCGTACTACAACGCCGGGATGGTCTCGCTTGCGGCGTCGGCAGTGATCGCGATCGGGCTGATCGGCGGGGCGTTTTTCGGCGCGCGGATCGCGCTGGGCCTGCCCTCAAGCACGGTCCGGCGGCTGTATGGCGCGTTCCTGCTGGCGGTCAGCCTGCGCTTCCTGCTCCAGCTGTAGCCCGCTTGCCCCGCTTGCCGGATCGGCGCGGCCCGTTCTACAATGCTTTAGGTCAACCGGGGCGCGAGCCTGTCACCGTCGCCGTCCCATAGAAATTGCTCCAGGGGACGCCGGGCTTTAGCCCGGTGGGGAATGGCGCTCGCCTCCTTTCGTGGGTTGCGCTACGAACGAAT
>DAOKYY010000111.1:0-9779 GCA_035325905.1 Aggregatilineaceae bacterium
CCCGGCTTGTGCTGCGCCTCGTCGATGCCTTCGGTGCGCTCGACCGGGCTGACGCCGCGTATCGTCGCCAGCTTGACCTCGCCGATCGCGCGCGTGACCTCGATCCCGCGCGGGCAGGCGCTCGTGCAGTTGAAGATCGTGCGGCAGCGCCACACGCCGTCTGGATCGGCCATGATTTTCAGGCGCTCGCCGGTCGCCTGGTCGCGGTCGTCGAAGATGAAACGGTGGGCCTGGACAATCGCCGCCGGGCCGACATAGACCTCGTTCGCCCAGAAGCTGGGACAGGCCGCCGTGCAGCACGCGCACAGAATACACTTGGTCGTGTCGTCGAAGCGCGCGCGGGCGGCGGGACTTTGCAGCCGCTCGCGGCCATCGGCGGGTGGCGGGCTGTCGTTGATCAGGTAGGGCATCACCTGGCGATAGTGGGCGAAGAACGGCTCCATATCGACCACCAGGTCTTTGACGACTTTCAGCCCGGCGATTGGCTCGACCTGAATCTTGATGTGGCTGCCTTCGCCGAGGCGCATGACCAGCTCCTTGCAGGCCAGCCGGTTGACGCCGTTAATCCGCATCGCGTCCGAGCCGCAAATGCCATGCGCGCACGAGCGGCGAAAGGCCAGCGTGCCGTCCTGCTCCCACTTGACGCGGTGCAGCAGCTCCAGCACGCGGTCGTTCGGCTCGCAGTTGTCGAGCGTGTACTCACCCCAATAGGGCTTCTGGTCCGTGTCCGGGTTATATCGCCGGATACGCAGTGTCACCTGCATGGTCGTCTTCTCCGTTCCTATGCCCTAGTAGACACGCTCTTTCGGCGCGAAGCGGGGGTCTTTTTCGGCGAGCGACAGATCGACCTTCTTGGTGTGGTCGAGCCGGATGCCCCCATCTTCGGCCGGATAGGCCAGGGTATGCACCAGCCAGTTCTCGTCGTCGCGCTTGGGGAAGTCCTCGCGCGAATGCGCGCCCCGGCTTTCCTGGCGGGCCAGCGCGCTGACCGCCGTCACTTCCGCGATGTCGAGCAGACAGCCCAGCTCCCAGGCTTCGAGCATGTCCGTGTTGAAGCGCTTGCCCCGGTCGTCGATCCCAAGCTCGGTCTGGTACTCGTGCTTGAGCCGCCGCACGCCGTCGATGGCCTGCTGGATGCCCTCCGCCGTGCGAAAGACGCCGACGTGGTCCATCATCATATGCTGCAACTCGGAGCGAATCTCGAACGCCTTGCGCTTGCCGCTGGCGGTGCGGATGCGCTCGATCTCGGCCTCAACTTCGGCGCTCGGATGGTCCGGCAGGGGCGGCAGATCGGCGCCCTTGCAGTATTCGACCATATGCATCCCGGCCAGCCGCCCGAAGACGATCAGGTCGGTCAGGCTGTTGGTGCCAAGCCGGTTGGCGCCGTGCACGCTGACGCAGCCGCACTCGCCCGCCGCATATAGGCCGGGAACCGGCGTGCGCTGCGCGTCGAGAATGACGCGCGCGTCGAGGTCGGTCGGGATGCCGCCCATGCCGTAGTGCGCCGTCGGCTGGATCGGCATCGGCTCCTTGACCGGATCGACCCCCAGGTAGGTGCGGCATAGCTCCAGGATTTCGGGCAGCTTGGTTTCGAGGTACTCGGCGGTGATGCGCCGGTCTTCGCCCGCCTCGGCCAAGTAGCGGTTGACGGTTTCGGGCGTCACGTCGAGGTGGACGTAGCGGCGGCCCTTGATCCCGCGCCCGGCCTGCACTTCGAGGTAAATAGCGCGCGCGATCACGTCGCGGCTGGCGAGGTCCTTGACATGCGGCGCGTACCGCTCCATGAAACGCTCGCCCCGGTCGTTGAGCAGCACGCCGCCTTCGCCGCGAATCCCTTCGGTCAGCAGGATGCCCATCCGGTAAATCCCGGTCGGGTGAAACTGGAAGAATTCCATGTCCTGCATCGGGATGCCGCGCCGGTAGGTGATCGCGTTGCCGTCGCCGGTGAGCGTGTGCGCGTTGCTGGTCACTTCCCAGACGCGGCCCCAGCCGCCGGTCGCGAACAGCACCGCTTTGCTGTGGAAGACGTGCAGCTCGCCGCTGTCAATGTTGACCGCCACCACCCCGGCAACGCCATCGCCGCTGCGAATCAGATCGACCACGTGGTACTCGTCGAAGAAGGTGACGTTATTTTTGATGCACTGCTGGTAAAGCGTCTGCAAAATCATATGGCCGGTGCGGTCGGCGGCGTGGCAGGCGCGCCGCACCAGCTTTTCGCCGAAGCCGCTGGTGTGCCCGCCGAAGCGCCGCTGCGAGATGCGGCCATCGGGCGTGCGGTCGAACGGCAGGCCGAGATGCTCCAGCTCGATCACGGCTTCGACGGCGTGCTCGGCCAGCAGCAGCGCGGCGTCCTGGTCGGCCAGATAGTCGCCCCCCTTGACCGTGTCGAAGGCGTGGTACATCGGGCTGTCTTCGTCCAGGTTGCCGAGCGCCGCGCCGATCCCGCCCTGCGCCGTGCCGGTGTGCGAGCGGGTCGGGTACAGCTTGCTGATCACGGCGGTCTTGACCCCGCGCGACGCGTACAGCGCCGCCATCAGGCCCGCACCGCCGGCCCCCACAATGACTGCGTCATATTGATGGTTTTGCATGGTTGACCTCAAAGTGTGCGTAAGACGGCCCGCGCGCTCGCCGGTGCAAGCGTCCTTACAGACGCCCCGGAGCGCGCCGGAGGCTCCGCTGCCTGGCCCTTACTCGTGCCCAAAAGTCACTTCGTTGGCGATTTTGTAGGCGGTATCGTCTACCCCCGCCAGCAGCGCCGCCGCGCCCAGCACGATCAGCGCGACCATGCCGAAGAGCGTCGCCCAGTTCAGCGCGCGGTTGACGATCGGATGGCGCGCGTAGTCGTTGACGACGTAGCGCAGCCCGTTGAAGCCGTGAATCAGCGCCAGCGCCAGCAGGAAGCCGTCATACACGCGCCAGACGGCGACCCCGGCTACCAGATAATCCCAACGCTGGCCGACGAACTCGACCGCCTTGCCGGAGGCGTTGACCGCGTCCGTCCCGACCACCGTCAGGCCGCCGCCGGTGATGTCGAACACCCCCTGGATCACGTGCATGATCGCCAGATGGCCGAAGACCAGCGGCAAGATCAGCACGCCGGAAAGGCGCATGAAGCCCCACAGCGAGGCTTCCAGACGGCCCGGCAGGCGCGTCCCCTGCTTGCTGCGCGTGACCAGCCCGTACAGCCCCGACAGGACCAGCGCCGCGCCGATGATCACGACGAAGCCCAGCGCGAACTGCGACATGGTGCTGGCGATCTCGTCCAGCCCGGCGATGTCCTCGTTGTCCTGGTAAAAATTGACGACGTGGCGCAGCATCAGGATGAAAACCGGGACCAGCACGACCGCCGTCGCGATCACGACATACAGCATCGCGCGCCCCTGGTGAACCCACCACGCCGGCTTCCAGTCGAGAAGCGCGACGCGCAGCCCGTTAAACGCGTGATAGACCACGCACCCGACCAGCGCGAACTCGCCGATCGTAAACAGGGGCGACTGGTACTCGCGGATGGCCTGCGCGTACAGCTCCGGGTAGAAGGCGGCCCACGAGGTGTCGATCACGTGGAGCACCAGGAACAGCAGCGTGCCCAGGCCCGCGACGCGGTGAAACACCCAGGCCCACTGCCCGACCTTGCCCCGGTACCGCAAAGTCTCGGTGACGGTGTAAACCAGTGTTGTCATAACAGACATGCCTCCCCGCAGAGGAAAAGTCTCTCGGTGCGCTGTGCGGTCACGACTCGCCGGGAACGTTGCCCCTAATCATACGCCGAACTGGGGTGACGGCCAACCGTCCGGCGCGGCAGGGCGTCCGCCGCCAGCGATTCGTTTGCGCCGGTGTGCGCGAATTCGTTTGTTACCAAAATACCACAGTGCTATACTGTAGCGCAGAATTTGCTATGTTCAAGCTCGCCGGCCCTGCCTTGTTGTCACATATGGCGGCACGCCAGCCATCCCCAGCCCGACATAGCACGTTCTGGGCATCCCCCGCATCTAACCTGACGTTGCACACCGGGGTAGCAGCCTGGTTGACTTTGTCCCGCGCACCCACTTATTGAGGAGTTTCACCGAACATGGCAGAAGAACAAAAAAAGGGCCTCGAAGGTGTCGTCATCGCCGATACGCGCCTCAGCAAAGTCTTCGGAGACATCGGCAAGCTGATTTACTGCGGGTACGATATCCGCGATCTCGCCGCCCACGCCTCGTTTGAAGAAGTGATCTTCCTGCTGTGGTATGGCGCGCTGCCGACTCAGATTCAGCTTGAGCGCCTCGAACATCGCCTGCACGACGAGGCCGTTCTGCATCCTTCCGTGCTTCAGGCGCTGAACACCTATCCGACCAGCGCGCACCCGATGGCCGTGCTGCGCACCGCCGTCTCGCAGATCGGCCTCAACGACCCCGCCGCCGAAGACAACAGCCAGGACGCGAACTATCGCAAGGCGCTGCGCCTGACGGCCAAAATCCCGACCATTATCGCCGCCTGGGCGCGCATCCGCGAGGGGAAAGAGCCGGTCGCCCCGCGCGATGACCTGGGGCTGGCGGCTAACTTCCTGTGGATGCTGCACGGCCACGAGGCGACCCCCGCCGAGGTGGACGCGCTGAACGTCTACCTTGTGCTGCTGGCCGATCACGGCATGAACGCCAGCACCTTCACCAGCCGCGTCGTGACCAGCACCGAGGGCGATATGTACAGCGCCGTCGTCGCCGCGATCGGCTCGCTCAAAGGCCCGAAGCATGGCGGCGCGAACGAGGCCGCGATGCGCATGTTCCGCGAGGTGGCCGAAGCGCCGAGCGTCCGCGAGTGGTTCGACCGGGAAGTGAAGGACAAGGGCCGCCGCATTATGGGGATGGGCCACCGCGTCTACAAGGCGCCCGATCCGCGCGCGGCGATCCTCAAAGAGCACGCCAACGCGATCTGCGGCGCGAAGGAGAAATGCGTGTTGCTGGGCGTCGCCGAGCAGCTTGAGGAGCTGGCCCTGGCCGATCCGTACTTCGTCGAGCGCAACCTGTACGCCAATGTGGACTACTACAGCGCGATCGTGCTCGACGCGATCGGGATCGAGACCGACATGATGACGCCGATGTTCGCCATGTCGCGCATCGCCGGATGGTCCGCGCACATCGTGGAGCAGTGGAACGACAACCGCCTGATCCGCCCGCGCGGCAACTACGTCGGCCCGGTGGACCTGCAATGGACGCCGCTTGAGGACCGCCGCAGCGACTAAGCGCCGCGCGGACCGTAACGCTTACGCCAGGTTACAGGTCAGCGGGTAGCCCGCGCCTGTAACCTGGCCGTTTTTCCGCTCCGGCCCAGGCCCGAAGCCTATGACTGACGCCCGCCCGACCCCGCCCAACCGCCTGATCTCGCTTGACGAAGCCGCCGCGCTGGTCCGGTCTGGCGACACGCTGGCGCTGGGCGGGAATATGCTCTACCGCCGCCCGGTCGCGTTCGTGCGCGCGCTGCTGCGGCGGCCCGACCCCCCGCGCGACCTGACGCTGCTCGCCATCACCGCCGGGTATGAGTCCGATCTGCTGGTCGGGGCCGGGCTGGTCAGCCGCACGCGGACCTGCTACTTCGGGCTGGAAGCCTTCGGCTTCGCGCCGATGTTCACCGCCGCCGTGCAGGCCGGGCGCTGCGCCGTGATCGAGGAAACGGAGGCGAGCCTCGCCTTTGGCATCCGCGCTCAGATGGCCGGGGCCGGCTTCATGCCTTCTCCCGCGTGGCGCGGCACGGACCTGCCCGCGCTGCGGCCCGACGTGAAAATGATTGCGGATCCGTACAGCGGCGAGGAGCTGGTCGCGTTTCCGGCCATCCGCTGCGACGTAGCGGTGATCCACGCGCTGGCCGCCGACCGTCTCGGCAACGCACGACTGAATAAGAATGTGGGGATCGACCCGGAGCTGGCCGTGATCGCCAGGACGGTGATCATCACCGCCGAGACGGTCGTTGACCGGCTGGACGAGGCCGATCTGCCCGGCGCGCTGGTCGATGTCGTGGTCGAGGCGCCGCGCGGCGCGTGGCCGACCTCGTGCTATCCGCGCTATCCGATTGGCGGCGACGAGTTACTGCGCTACCTCGACGCCTGCGCGGCAGGCGCGTTCGACGGCTACCGCGCGGAGCTGGGCAGCAGTGGTGAGCCGTGAGCAGCTCGGCGCGGCGCTGGGAACCTCACCCCCGGCCCCTCCACCAGCGGAGAGGCGATTTAGGGGTGAGGTTCGCTTTTCGCTAACCGCTGTCTTTCCCCGCGACTTTAATACAATGCTTATCGAAGTGCCCTCGAAGACGAGTATAATCTGGAAAATCACCGAGACTGCAACGGAGTCCTCACCATGAGGCGCGCACCCTTCACGCAAGTTACACGCAGCCTGATCACGCTCAGCGCCCTGGGCGCGCTGCTGATTACGCTGTTTGTCGCGGGCTACACGCTCGGCGCGTCGGACCGCACCCCGGTCAGCGCGCAGAACGCCGAACAACCCGAAGAGACCGAGACGCTGTTCGAGCCGTTCTGGGAAACCTGGGCGCTGCTGCACGAGAATTACGTCGATCCGCTGGACGACGAGGCCCTGATGGAAGCCGCGCTGCGCGGGATGCTCAGCTCGCTCGGCGACGAGAACACCGATTATATGGACCCGGAGACCTTCGCGCGGGTTAACGAATCGATGGGCGGCTCGTATGAGGGCATCGGCGCGACTGTCCGCCTGAACGAAGCGTTCGGCGGGCTGGAGCTGGTCTCGATTATGGCTGGCTCACCGGCGGAGGCCGCCGGTCTGCGCCCCGGCGACACGATTGTCGAAGTGGACGGCGAGGATGTCACCCGCCAGGGGCAGAACGAGATCATCGCCCAGGTGCGCGGCCCGGCCGGAACCGTAGTCCGGCTCGGCATCCGGCGCTCTGGCACGGCGGAGATTCTGCGCTTCGACGTTACGCGCGACCGGATCAAAATCTCCAGCGTGACCTCGGAAGTGCTGGACGGTAATATCGGCTACGTCCGCCTCAACCAGTTCGAGTTCAGCACGGGGCAGGCGATGCGCGAGGCGATTGAAGCGATGGGCGGCGATGCGCTCAACGGCCTGATTCTCGACGTGCGCGCCAACCCCGGCGGCTACCTGACGACCGCGATCGATGTCGCCAGCGCGTTTATCGAGAGCGGGCCGGTCGTGATCGAGCGCGCGCCGGATCGCGAGTATGTCCACGAGGCGCTCGGCAACGCGATCGCGACCCACGTCCCGATGGTCGTGCTGGTGGACGAGGGCAGCGCCAGCGCGTCGGAGCTGATCGCCGGGGCGCTGCAAGACCGGGGCCGCGCGACGATTATCGGCATGCCGACTTTCGGCAAAGGCTCGGTCCAGGTCTGGCGCGAGCTGTCCAACGGCGGCGGCGTGCGGATCACGATCTCGCGCTGGTACACGCCGGACGGGCGCTCGGTCAGCGATGTGGGCATCACGCCCGATGTCGAGGTAGCGTTCGACCCGGTGCGCGGCCTTGAGGACGACTCGCAGATCGAAGCCGCGATCGATTTCCTGACGGAGCCGCGCGCGCCGCGCGTCGACGCGCCAGCCGCGCCGGTGCCGTCGGCCACACCGGTGTCTTGATCGGACAGGGGGCGGGGGTGGTCGCGCGTCGCTGACGGCTCGCCGCGTGCTTGTTGTATCCGCCGGGTTCTGGCTCGTCGCCAAAGGAGACGTGCATGTTCTTCGATCCCAACTATATCCTGTTCGTCATGCTGCCTACGCTCATCATCTCCGGCCTGGCGCAAGCCGCCGTGCGCGGCGCTTACCAGAAGTGGGGAAACATCCGCAACAGCCAGGGCGTGAACGGACAGCAGACCGCGCAGCTTTTGATCCGCAGCGGCAACGTCCAGCCGGTCGGGCTGGAAGTCACCGGCGGCCAGCTCACCGACCACTACGACCCCGGCAAAGGGGTCGTGCGTATGTCGCAGGGCGTCGCCATGCAGCCCTCGGTCGCGTCGATGGCCGTCGCCGCGCACGAGCTGGGGCATGTTCAGCAGCACCAGCAGAGCAGCGCGCTGATGAGCCTGCGCTCGATGCTGGTGCCCAGCGCGCAGTTCGGCCCGTCGATTGGCATCCTACTGATCATCCTCGGCCTGATGTTCAACGCCACCGGCCTGGCGACGATCGGGCTGGTGCTGTTCGCGGGGGCGGCGCTGTTCACCATCGTCACGCTGCCGGTCGAGCTGGACGCCAGCCGCCGCGCGATGAAGATGCTGGAACAAACGGGGCTGCTCGCCACCGAGCAGGACCGCGACGGCGCTAAGGCCGTGCTGCGCGCCGCGGCCTTCACCTACGTCGCCGCCGTCGCGACGTCGATCCTGACGCTGCTGTATTATGCGATGCTGGTCTTCGGCGGGCGCAACCGCGACTGACCGCGCCGGTGATGTCTCGCGACACCGCCGCCCGGCCCGGCGATCTGTACACCGTTGACGAGCTGCTCGCCGTCTGCATCGCCCGGCAGGTGAGCGATGGCGAGCTGCTGGCGCACGGGCTGGCGACGCCGCTGGTGGCGGCGGGCTACATCCTCGCCAAGCGCACCCACGCGCCGGGCGCGGTGTTCGCCTCGGCCATCGGGCAGGGAATCGTGCAGGACTGGGCGCCGCTCGGCCTGGCATCCGCCGAGGAGCTATGGCTGGGGAAGGCGCTCGCCTGCGCCAGTTTCGTGACCATCGCCGCCGACCTGCTGCACACCTACGCGCCGAAAGAGTTTTTCCGCCCGGCGCAGGTCGACGCCGCAGGCAATACCAACAACCTCGCGATTGGGCGCGACCACGCGCGCCCGCGCCTGCGTCTGCCCGGCTCCGGCGGCGTGCCGGACGTGAGCGTTTTCTCCGAGCGCATCTATCTCTACGTTCCGCGCCACTCGCGCGCGATCTTCGTGCCGCGCGTCGATTGGGTCAGCGGTCTGGGGCACGATCCGGCGCGCCGCCGGGGTCACGGCCCGCGCTATCTCGTCAGCGACCTGGGCCAGTTTGACTGGGTGGAGGGGCGGATGCGCCTGGCGACGCTCCACCCCGGTGTCACAATCGAGCAGGCGCAGGCGAGGACCGGCTTCGCGCTGGCAGTCGCGCCTGATCTGCGCGAAACGCCGCCGCCCACCGACGAAGACCTGCGCCTGTTGCGCGAGGAAATTGACCCGCTCGGCGTGCGCCGGCTAGAGACGCTGGCCGGGGCGGCGCGGCGCGCGCACCTGCGGGACATTCTGAGCAAAGAACAGCCGTAAAGCAGCGAAGAACAGCTAAGGCCAGCAAAAACTCAGCCAGGAACCGCTTGCCCTGGCTGCCTCTCGCCGCTTTATCGCCGCTGTTAGCTGTCGTTAGCTGTCTTCCACTTTGTCCAGCACCGTGAACAGCGTGAGCTGCATCCCGTCCGGCGCGCGCAGCCGGATGTTCAGGTGCCGCCAGGGCGTGACGACCGGCCCGCCGATGCGCTCCGCGCCGCCCTCGACCAGCGTCTTGGCGGTCGCTTCGGAGTCAGCAACTTCGAGCGCGAGCCGCACCGGCCCGGAGACGCCCGTCTCGCCAACCTCGACCCGGTCCACTAGCTCGGTCTGATCGGTCGATAGCAGCTCCAGCGTGGCGTGGCCCGCGTCGAGGATCGCGCCGCGCCCGGTCGGGTTGTCCCACGCCTGGATCACCGGCAGTCCGAACACGTCCCGGTAGAAGCGCAGGAGTTCGTCGTAGTTCTCGACGGTGAGCGCGAGGCGCAGCTCGCGGATGGGGGTTTCGTGCGGCATGGCTGGCTCCTTTCACCGGCCCGTAATCCGGGCGC
>DAOKYY010000112.1:0-9737 GCA_035325905.1 Aggregatilineaceae bacterium
GTGAAGCAGACATCCGGGAACGTCACCAGGTCCGCGCGGACCCACGCGCCCGACCCGCTTAAGCGCCACCACGTATAGCCATCGGGGCCGGTCGCCCAGCCTTCCGCCGTATCGGTTTCGCCCTGACCCATCGTCCCGACGCGCTCGTAGCTCGCGTCCGGCCCGGCGCGCAGGTTGATGTCCTCGAAGCGCGCTGTCACGACGCAGCCCTCGTCCGCGCCCTGCCCCGCCGCCGGAACTGTCGCCGGAGCCACCGCCTCGGCTTCCACCCCGCTCCGCGCGTATCCGGGGTCGAGCGCCTCCCGGCCGGGCGCCGGGGTGAGCGATGGCGCGGTGGTCGGGCCGGGCAGCGCCGCCGCCGTGCCCGCCCCGCCGGGGATGCCCCACAGCCCGACATACGCCGCGCTGCCCGCCGCCAGCGTCCGTCCATCGGGGCTGAACGCCAGCGCGTTGACGCGGTCGGGCGGCAGCAGCGAGATCAACTCGCGGCCCGCGCTCGTATCCCACAGCCGCACCGTGTCGTCATCCAGATCGGCTCCCGCCGAGGCCAGCGCCTGGCCGTCGGGGCTGTAGGCCAGGTCCGTGATGCTGCCACTGTGCGCCGTAAGCTGTGCGCTGACCGTCCGAGCCGCCACGTCCCACAGGCGGATCACGCTATCCGCCACGCTGGCAAGCTGCGCGCCGCCCAGCTGGAACGCGACCGCGCTCACGTTGGCCGGGTGTTCCAGAACGGCCAGCACCGTCCCGGCGGGCACCTTCCACAGCCGGACGGTGTCGTCCTCGCTGGCCGAGGCCAGCATCGAGCCGTCGCCGCTGAAGGCGACCTCCGTCACATACGAGGTGTGCCCGGCCAGCGTCCCGATCCGCTCGTTGCGGCTGGTGTCCCACAAATAGACGTTGCCATCGTCGCTGGCGGCGGCCAGCGCGCTCCCGCGCGGGCTGAACGCGACCGACGTGACCGCGCCCGACGGCCCCAGCAGCGGCGACAGCTCGCTTCCCGTCGCCACGTCGAACAGCCGCACGATGTTGTCCTGCCCGGCGACGGCCAGCAGCACGCCGTCCGCCCGGAAGGCGAGGCTGTCGACCCGGTTGCTCGCGCTCTGGAAGCGGACGTGCTCGGCCCCGCTTAGCGCGTCCCAGACCCGCACGCCGCCGTCCCGCCCGCCTGCCGCCAGCCAGCGGCCATCGGCGCTGTACGCCACCGCGCCAACCGGGCTGCTCAGGCCGTTCAGCATGGTCAGCATCTGGAGCGCGGGCGCGTTCATCGGGCTGATCGGCGCGCTGCCCGCGCGCGGCGCCTCGGCCACCAGCGCAGGCGTTGGCGGAGCCGTGGGCGCGAGCGCGGTGAAGGTCGGCGGCAGCGCCCCCGGCGCTTCGGGCGTCGGCGACGAGTACGGCTCGATAATGTACTGCATCTCCGGCTGGAACAGGTACCTATCCAGCGCCCAGTAGCCCGCCGCCAGCAGCGGAACGGCGATCCCCACCAGCACGCCAAGCAGCCGCCAGTTGATCGCGCTGACCTCGCGCTCTCCTGAGGTGACTTTCTGCTTCTTCATCCTCGTTCTCAACCCAAACTCACCGCCATCGTCCCCGGCGATCCACACCCCCACCCCCTGCCCCTTCCTCCGTTCAGAAGGAAAATGGCCGAGCGCACTCAGCTTTCAAGTCCCCTCTCCGGCGCGGAGAGGGATTTAGGGGTGAGGTAAGCTTTTCGCGGCCTCACCCACCCAGCGCGGCCTTGATGTTCTCCGCGATGTCCCGCGTGATGCCCGGCACGGCCGCCAGCTGCTCGACGCTGGCGGCGCGGATCGCCTCGATGTCCTTGTCGAACGCCTTCAACAGCGCCTTGCGCCGCGCCGGGCCGATCCCCGGCACGCTCTCTAGCTGGCTGGCGAGGCCGGTCCTGCGGCGGCGCGCGCGGTGGCTGGTGATCGCGAAGCGGTGCGCTTCGTCGCGCACGCGCTGCACCAGGAACATCCCCTCGCTACGGCGCGGCAGGATCACCGGCTTCTCGCGCCCCGGCAGGTAGATTTCCTCGAACTGCTTCGCCAGCCCGCAGACCGGCACGCGCCCGAACAGCCCCGCCGCCTGCAAGACCTCGACCGCGACGTTGAGCTGCCCCTTGCCGCCGTCCACGATCAGCAGGTCGGGCAGCAGCCGCCAGGTCTCGGCCTGGTCCTTCTTGCCCGGCGCGCTGACCGTTGGCTGCTCCTGCGCGTCGTGGTAGCGCCGGAAGCGGCGCGTCAGCGCCTCGCGCATCGACTGGTAGTCGTCGGAGCCTTCGTGCGCGACCGTCTGGATGTTAAAGCGCCGGTACTCGCTCTTGCGCGGCACGCCCTGCACAAACACGACCCGGCTGGCGACGATCGCGGTGCCCTGCGTCGTGCTGATGTCGTAGCACTCAATGCGGTTGGGCGGGTTCGGCAGGCCGAGCGCCTGTTGCAGCTCGCGCAGCGCGGTCTCCTGCTTGACCGTGTCGCTGGCCCACTGCGAGCGCAGAATCCCCAGCTTCTCGACGGCGGTCTGCGCCGCGAGCTGGACCAGCTCGCGCTTGTTGCCGCGCTGCGGCACGGTCAGCTTAACCTTGCGCCCGCCGCGCCGGTCCCGCAGCCACTGCTCGATGATCCGCGCCTCGTCGATGTGCTCCGGCACGATCACCTCGCGCGGGATGTCGGTCGCGTCCTGGTAGAACTGCGTCAGGAAGGTGCTGACGATCTCGCCCGCCGCTTCGTCTTCGGCCCCTTCCAGCGCGAAATACTCGCTGCCGACCAGCCGCCCGTTGCGGATCAGGAACATCTGCACGACCGCGTCGCTGCCCTCCTGGGCGAAGGCGATCACGTCCTGGTCGGCGTCGATGTCCGCCACCAGCCGCTGCCGCGCCGAGATCTGCGCCACAACCTGGATCCGGTCGCGCAGCAGCGCCGCCCGCTCGAAGTCCAGCGCCTCGGACGCTTCTTCCATCTGCGCGCGCAGATCGCTCAGCACGCTGTCGGCGTGGCCGGACAGCACGCGCATCAGCCCGTTGATATTCTCCCAGTATTCCTCTTTCGTCTGCGCGCCGATGCAGGGCGCGCCGCACAGCTTGATGTCGTAATAGAGGCAGGCGCGCGTGTCGTTGCCGGTGATCTCGCGGTCGCACGTCAGGTACGGAAAGGCGCGGCGCAGCACGTCCAGCGTCTCGCGCACGCCGCCCGCCGAGGTGAACGGCCCAAAGTAGCGGTGCCCGTCGTGGCGGTCCAGCCGCCGCGTCATCTCGACCGTCGGAAAGGCGTCGCCGGTCGTCACACGGATGTACGGATACCGCTTGTCATCTTTGAGCAGGATGTTGTAGCGCGGCTTGTGGACGCGGATCAGCTCCGCCTCGGTGATCAGCGCCTTTAGCTCGTCGCCGGTCAGAATGAATTGAATGTCCGCCGCGTCGTGCCGGATGCGGAGCACCTTGCTGTCCATGTTCGACGGCTGGAAGTAGCTTCGCACGCGGCTGCGCAGGTTCTTCGCCTTGCCGACGTAGATGATCTTGCCGGCGGGATCGATCATCTGGTAGACGCCCGGCCCGCTCGGCAGGTTATCCAGAATTTCTTGAATGTGAGGAAGTGGCGTGTAAGAGGCCATAACGCTCGAAGTACACCGTCTGCTTGTTTTCCGGCGATCGTACCGGTACGTGCGGGATTTTACCGCATAATTTTACCGCACGATCGCCCGCCGCGCCCTCTGCCATCATAGCACATGTGTTCTATTCTTGTACAGTCTGAAATAGAGGAACGCAGGGAAAGGCAACGCCAAAGACTTGAAGGTGAGCCATACCCGCCCTGCTCGACAAACCGGCCCGCCACGGCCCAGCGCGCGCCGCAAAGTGGGACTATAATCAGTCCAGCCTCGCTTGCGCCCGATCCCCTGCGGACCGCCCGCGCCGAGCCGCGCCGTATCCTTTGAGGAGATTTCCATGTCCAGAATGCTGTTTGTCGCACGCGCTTTATGGGTGGCGATGCTGTTGCTGGCGACGCCGCTGGCGGTCCTCGCCCAGGCCCCGCTGACCGGTGAGTACGTCTCGGCCAGCGGCCTGAGCCTGTCCTATCCTGGCGACTGGATAGTCCAGGAAGAGGCCGGGATAGTCGCGCTGTCCAACGACCCGACTGCGTTTGACTCCGACGGCCTGCCGCCCGGCGCGGTGGGCGTCCTCATCCTGGAGCCGCCCACCGTCAAAACGCTGGCGAGCGGCGCGGCAGAAACGCCGGAAGACATGCTCAAGTCCTTCGCGGCGGAACTCAGCGGCGGCGAGCTGGACGCCGCGACGCTTGCGCCGCAGGCGACAACCCTGGGCGACCGGCCCGCCGCGCGGCTGGATGCTAGCTACTCGGCCAACGATGTGCTGCTGGTCGCTCTCGATTTCGGCGACGCAGGCCCCGTCATCGTGGCCGCGCTGGCCCTGCCCGGCGAGCTGAGCCGCTATGAGGACACAATCTTGGCGCTGGCCGCGACGATTGAGTACACGCCCCCCTGGCGCGCCCTGTTCCAGGGGCACACCGATTACGTCAACTCAGTCGCTTTCAGCCCGGACGGTGCGCGGCTTGTCTCGGCCTCGGATGACTACACCGCCCGCGTCTGGGAGGTCGCCAGCGGCGCCGAGCTGCTTTCGCTGGAGCATCCGAATTACGTCTACAGCGCCGTCTTCAGCCCGGACGGGAGCCTGATCGCCACCGGCGGCGCCGATGGGATCGTGCGCCTGTGGGATGCGGCGACCGGCGCGTCGGTTGCGGAGTTAACCGGCCACACCGACTATGTGCGCAGCGTCGTGTTCAGCCCCAGCGGAAACCTGATCGCGTCCGGCAGCGACGACTACTCGGTCCGTCTCTGGGCGCAAGCCCGCGCGCGGAGAGGTCAGCAGGGCGTCTGGCAAGAGAAGGCCGTCCTGTCCGGCCACACCGACTGGATCCGGTCCATTGCCATCAGCGCGGACGGGAGCCTGATCGCATCGGGCGGCGACGACGCGACCGCCCGCGTGTGGGATGTCGCCAGCGGCGCCGAGCGGCTCGTTATCGAGCATCCCGACTGGGTGAGAGCCGTCGCCCTGAGTCCGGATGGATCGCTGCTCGTCACCGGCAGCGATGATGGCCGCGTGCGCATCTGGGACGCGGCCAGCGGCGCGTCGGTCGCGGATCTGGCCGGTCACACCGACTATGTCAATGGCGTCGCCTTCAGCCCAGACGGCAGCCTGATCGCGTCCGGCAGCGACGACGACACGGTCCGCCTGTGGGCCTTAACCGTCGGCTGGCAAGAAGCGGGTGTCCTTTCCGGCCACGTAGACTGGGTGAACGGCGTCGCCTTCAGCCCGGACGGGTCGCTGCTGGCCTCCGCCTCGGACGACGGCAACGTGATCTTGTGGGACGTGGCGGGCTAAGTGGCTCGCGAGTAACAAGGCCGGCGGGGGTGGTCACGGAGATCACCCCCGCGCTTTGCCCGCGCTGGCTCCGGCTTGCCGCCGACCCCTGCCTCGACTACACTCTGCGCGTCGTCCGAGCATCCCGCCAGCCGAAAGCGCGCCGCCATGCCGCTCCCTGACCGCCCGCATATCCCCGTGCTGCTCGAACCCGTGCTGCGCCTGCTGCGCGTCGCGGAGATCGGCGCGTCCGACGAGATGGGCCGCTTCGTGGACGGGACGGTCGGCGCGGGCGGGCACGCCGCCGCCATCCTTGAAGCCGCGCCCGGCGCGCGCCTGTTGGGGCTGGATCGCGACCCGGCGGCCCTGGCGCTGGCGCGGGAGCGGCTGGCGCCCTTCGGCGCGCGGGCGGCGCTGGCGCACGCCAGCTATGAGGATATGCCGGAGCAGGTCGCCGCGTGGCTCAGCGAGGATGACCCGCTGGTCGATGGCATCCTGCTCGACCTCGGCGTCTCGTCGATGCAGTTGGATCAGGCCGAGCGCGGCTTCGCCTTCATGCAGGACGGCCCGCTCGACATGCGCTTCGACCCGACTTCCGGCGAGCCGAGCGCCGCCGACCTGGTGAACCTGCTCGACGCCGGCGAATTGGCGGACATCCTCTACCGCTACGGCGAGGAGCGGCACAGCCGCCGCATCGCGCAAGCGATCGTCGCCGCGCGCCCGCTGCACACCACGCGCACCCTGGCGGAGGTCGTCGCGAGGGCCTCTCGCGGCCCGCGCGAGAAGATTCACCCCGCGACGCGCACCTTTCAGGCGCTGCGGATCGCGGTCAACGACGAGCTAGGCGCGGTCGAGCGCGCCTTGCCCACCACGATTAGCCTGCTGCGGCCCGGCGGGCGGCTGGCGGTGATCAGCTTCCACAGCCTGGAAGACCGCATCGTCAAGCAGACCTTCAAGCGCGAGGCGACCGACTGCCTCTGCCCGCCGCGCCAGCCGATCTGCACCTGCGGCCACCGGGCGAGCGTCGCGCTGATCACGCGCAAGCCGGTCGAAGCGGACGAAGCCGAGATCGCCCGCAATCCGCGCAGCCGCAGCGCCAAGCTGCGCGTCGTCGAGCGCCTGGACGAAAGTTAAGCGGTTTTTGAAATTCCCCATTCCGATATATGATCGTCGCTAGAGCTTAGGGACGATAAGCGTGTTGAACGGTTCAGAGCGGTGGCCGGTGGAAGCGTTGGGGAGCGGGGTGTGGGCATGAGCAGCGAAGAGCGCGGGCCGGGCTGGAGCCAGCATACCCTCCAGCAGCCGGGCCGCGATCAGCGTCAGGTCGTCGCGCTGCTGGCGCTGATGGTGATCGTCGTGATCCTGATTGGGGCGCTCTACCTGATCCAGACCACGACGACGACCACCACCGTCCGCCAGCTTCAGCAGATGAGCGACCGGCGCGCCCGGCTGGAACGCGAGAACGAGCGCCTGCGCGCCGAGATCGCGGAGTTCGAGAGCCTGCCGCGCCTGATGACGCGCGCCGCCGAGCTAGGCTTCCGCGAGGCGGGCGACGACGACATTGATTACATCGTGGTCGAGGGCTACCGCTATGACCGGCCGCAGTCCACGCCGACGCCGACTCCTCCGCCCGCCGCGCCAACCCAGGTCTACGACGAGACGCTGAGCGGATGGTTCCAGAAACAGTGGGACGCGCTGCGGCGGCAGTTCGACGAGTGGCAGAACGAGTGATGGTCTGGGGAGTCCGTTATGGGTCGTGACGAGAAATTCTTCCGCCGGCTGATCGTCGTCGCCTTCTTCATGCTCGCGATCAGCGCGATCCTGATCGTGCGCCTGCTGTCGTTCCAGTTCCGCATGGACCCGATGGTCAAGCAGCGGCTGGAGACCCAGGCGGAGAATCGCTACATCCAGACGGTCGAGGTCTACCCGAATCGCGGCCAGATTTACGACCGCAACGGCAACCTGCTGGCGGTCAACTCGTTCGAGTACCGGGTCGGCATCAGCCCGAACCAGGTGCTCGACCGCGCCGAGACGGCGCGCCAGCTCGCGCCGCTGCTCGGCGTGCCGGAAGACGAGATTTACCGCAAGCTCCAGCCGGGGCTGGACGGCAAGCTCGCCACCTACGCGCTGCTCAAGCCGGTGGTCGGCTTCGAGGCCGGGCAGGCGATCATGGACCTGGAGCTGCCCGGCATGGTGATCGAGCCGCTGCCGACGCGTATTTACCCGCAGGGCGAACTGACCGCCCAGCTCGTGGGCATCTTCCGCGATTCGGACGCCTCCAAAACCCGGCGCGGCTATTGGGGCGTCGAGGGCTTTTACCAGTCGCTGCTCGCCGGGCAGAGCAAGCGTGTCACGACCAGCACCATCCCAGTGCTGCAAGATGCCGCGACCGCCAAGAGCGTCCGCGACGGGATCGACCTGGTGCTGACCATCGACCGCGACCTGCAATTCCTCGCCCAGGACGTGCTGAACCGCGCCGTCGAGCGCGAGGCGGCGACCGGCGGCACGATCCTGATCATGAACCCGCGCACCGGCGAGATCCTGGCGATGGCGAACTACCCGATGTTCGACCCGGACAGCCTGACGCCGGAGAACATGCAGCGCGCGCGCAACCCCGCTGTGACCGATATGTACGAGCCGGGATCGGTCTTCAAGGTGCTGACGATGGCGATGGCGCTCCAGGCCGGGACGCACGACGAGACCTGGACCTACAACGACCCCGGCTGCTTTAACCCCGCCGGATCGCGCATCTGCAACTGGGATGGCGCCTCGCACGGCAACCAGACCTTCGTGGACGTGTTCGTCAACTCGTGGAACACCGGCACGACCACCATCTTCATGCAGATGGCCGAGCAGCTGGGCGGCCCCTACGCGGTCTATGACCTGCTCAAAGAGTTTGGCATCGGCTCGCCGACCGGCGTCGACCTGGAAGGCGAAGCGCCCGGCATCCTGCCCGAGCCGGGCGACCTGGACTGGAATGAGGCGCAATACCTGACGACCAGCTTCGGGCAAGGCGTCGCCATCACGCCGCTGCAAATGCTGGCCGCCACCAACGCGATCGCCAACGACGGGCTGATCATGCAGCCGCACATCGTCAAGATGCGGATCGACGGCGACCAGGTGATCGAGACCCGCCCGGCGGCGACGCACCGCCCGATCAGCGCCGAGGTCGCCCGCCGCGCACGTGACATCATGGTCCAGATCGTCGAGGACCCGGCCAGCCTCGATCAGTACGAGTTCAAGAACTTCAAAGTCGCCGGCAAAACGGGCACCGCGCAGATCCCGATTCCCGGCGGCTACGACCCGAACGGCTCGATCGCGTCGTTCGTCGGGTTCCTTCCGGCGGACGATCCGGTGGTCTCGGTGCTGGTCAAGCTCGACCGCCCGGTCAACTACTGGGGCAGCATGGCCGCCGCGCCGGTCTTTCAGGAGCTGGTCGAGCGGCTGGTCGTGCTGATGGAAATCCCGAACGACAGCGAGCGCTTCCAACTGATCGCCCAGGGGGGCGACCCCTTCAACCGCGAGTATTGACCCGGCCCGTATCTCCGCGCCGGGCAAGGAGCTTCCGAGCCTGCGATGACGGCCCAACAGACAGCCCACGACGCCCCGGTTAGCCTGCAAGACGCCCGGATTCTGGTCGTGGCCGACAACGTCCCCAGCTTCGTCCTGATCGCGCGCCTGCTGGCGCAGATCGGGGTCAGCCATTGCGAATGGAAAACCAGCGGGTGGCAGGTCGTCCAGTTCGCGGACGCGCTGCCCGCCCTCGACCTGATCCTGCTCGACATCCGCCTGCCCTACGAAGACGGCTACCAGGCGCTGCGCAAGCTGCGGGCGCACCCGCGCCTGCGCGCGACCCGCGTCGTCGCCGTGACCGACGACGCCAGCGACGACGAGGCACGCCGCGCGCGCGAGGCAGGCTTCGACGGATTCCTGGGCAAGCCGCTCGACCCGGAGCGTTTCCCCGGCCAGATCAGGCGCTTGCTCGATGGCGACCCGGTCTGGGAATGGCGCTCCGGCGCGGGGTAGCCGCCTCGCTGATTCTGGCGTACAATCCTGCGCCACAGGCCCGGCCCGCGCGTGCGCGCGGGGAACGGCAGAAGATGCGATCGTATGACCCCTGAGCTTCCCTTTGCGCTGACCCTCGGCGCGATCACCTTCCTGCTGACCGCGATCTGGGGCAGCCCGTTTGTCGAAGTCCTGCGCCGCCTGCGCGCCGGAAAGCAAATCCGCGACACCGGCCCGGCCACGCATCAGGCCAAGACCGGCACGCCGACAATGGGCGGTATTTTGATTCTAGTGCCGGTTGTGCTGATCACGCTGGGGCTGAACCTGGCGCGCGTGATCCAGTCCGGCGTGACCG
>DAOKYY010000113.1:0-9693 GCA_035325905.1 Aggregatilineaceae bacterium
GAGGGGTGAGGTTTCCCACGCCGGGCTGATACGCCAATGACTTTCGATAGTTCATATAATCGCTAACGGCTGTCTGCTGTTGCACAAGGAGAAACCACTGTGAAACGACGAGGACTTTTGCTCACCGCACTGGCGCTGATCGCGGCGCTGGCCGGGGCGGTGATGGTCAGCGCGCAAGGCGGCGAGGGGCAGCCGATTGGCCCGGCTAACGCCGGACAGCTGGCCGAGCTGGCCGTGCTCGACACCCAGTCACAGGAAGCATACGACACGGCGCTGTCGGCGGACGGGCGCTGGCTGGCGGTCGCGAACTCGAACGGCGTGTGGCTCTACAACGCCGCCGATCTGACTGCCCAGCCGCGCGAGCTGGACGCCGACGCGACGCTGGTGACGAGCCTGGCGTTCAGCCCCGACGGCGCGCTACTGGCGACCGGCAGCGCCGATGGCGGCGTCCGCCTGACCGACACGGCCAGCGGCGAGCGCCGCGCGCTGATCAACGCGCACAACGCGATCGTGACCGATGTTGCGTTCAGCCCGGACGGCGCGCTGGTGGCGAGCGCGAGCGTGGATGGCACGGTGCGGCTATGGGCCGCCGCCGACGGCCAGGGCCTCGCGCAGCTGGCCGGGCCGGCCAATGTCGTCAGCCGCGTGCTCTTCAGCCCGGATAGCACGCTGCTGGTCGCGACCGGCTCCAACGGGACCGTGCGGGTCTGGAACGTGCCGGTCAGCCCGGAAACCGTCGCGCAGCCCGCGCAGCCGACGCCGACTCCGCCGCCGGTTATCGAGCCGACCCCCGCGCCCGCCGGTTTCCCGACCCCGGTTCAGGCCCAGGTCCAGGGCGCCGAGCAGGTCTTTGAGCACGGGCGCATGTTCTGGATTCGCCACCTGCGGCAGGTATGGGTGATGGCCGCTGGTGCGGACGAGAACAGCGGCGACTGGTTCTGCTTCAACGACGCGTTCCAGGAAGGCGATCCGGAGACCGATCCGAGCCTGGTCCCGCCGGAAGGGTTGTACCAGCCCAAGCGCGGCTTCGGCCTGATCTGGCGCGAGAAAGAGGGCGTGCGTGACCGTCTCGGCTGGGCGCTGACGCCGGAGTTCGAGCTGCTCAGCGACTACACTTACATCGCGGGCGGCCAGATGCAGGACGGCCAGTATGTGCCCGGCCCCGGCGAGCACCGCCTGACGACGCTCTATGGCGACGTGATCTCGTTCTACGAGGCCGAAGTGCGCGGCGACTGCCTGGGTGGGACGTGGCGTCTGTCGCCCAACCCAAACCCCCCGCTGCAAGCGCAGTAGGCACCGGCCAGCCGTAATCGGCAAGAGCGGCCTTGTGGAGACGTTCCACGGGGCCGCTTTTTGTTTCTCTCACGGGGCTGGCGCGGGCTTTCTGACGATTCCGAAAAGCGCGCTGGGTCTCACCAGCCGGGGTGAGTGACTGGCTCCGAACGGCGGTGAAAGAGCGGGATCAGCCGCTCGGTGACGGCCGGGTGCCCGCCAAAGAACGCCTCGTCGATCCGCGCGCGCAGATCGAGCGTCTGCCAGTCGATCAGCGCGCCGGAATGCAGCCGGATCTCGCCGCCCTGCTTCGCCATCAGCGCCGCGCCCGCCGCGATGTCCCACACATACGCGCCGTGCCCGACGGTCGCCAGGGCGGAGCCGCGCGCCGTGTAAGCGAAGTGCGTCGCCGTGCTGCCGAGGCCGATCACGCGCGTGAAGGCCATTTCGAACCACGAGTGCGCGTCGCTGCGCGACAGCACGATCGAGTCGTCTTTCCAGCGCGGCTGCAACCGCCCCTTGACCGAGCGCCCGTTGCAGATCACGTCGTCGCCGTCGGTGTAGGTCCAGTCGTCGTAGAGCGGGATGTAGACCATGCCGAAGGTCGGCACGCGATCTTCGAGCAGCGCGATTGTGATGCTCCACGTCGGCAGCCCCTCGACGAAGACGCGTGTCCCGTCGATTGGGTCAACCGTCCAGATGAAGCGGTGATCGAGCGTCTCGCCGCCGTATTCCTCGCCCAGGATGCCGTGGCGCGGGTAAGCGTCGCGGATGTAGCCGGTCAATAGCCGCTCGATGGCGCGGTCAGCCTCCGTCACCGGGTCGGCGATGCCCTTCCATTCCGGCGTGACATCGCCAAAGTAGCGCAGCGCGAGCTGCCCGGCCTCGGCCATCCAGCCGCGTATCTGGTCGATGTTGAGATCAAGGGCCATGCGAGATTGTCCTGTCCTGCTGCGCGCTAACCGCCGGGCGTCGCGGTCGGCGTCTCGGCGGGCGCGGCGGCGTCCTCAGCCGCGTCCTCAGTCGCGGCGTCGCTCTCGCCGTCACCGCCGCCGATTCCCGGCCCGCCGAAGATCTGCGCGTCGAGCGGGGCGCGCACCAGGTCGGCGCACTGCGCCTCGTCGAGCGCCGCGATTGGGCCGTAGACCCAGCCGTAGCTGTGCGCTTCGGGGTCATCTTCAGGCGTGCGGTAGTAGATTTGGAGCCACAGCCGCCCGTCGGTCGCGGCGCGCACCCAGAAGCGCTGGCCCTCGATCAGCCCGCCCAGGCGGCGGCTGCTTTCGCTCGGCGCGAGGCGCACGTTGACATTCGCCCGCGCCTCGCCGGTGCAGACCCCGCTCAGCGCCACCTCGACGCCGTCCAGGCTGAGCCGTTGCGCCTCGGCGGGCGCGTCGCCGGGCCGGGTCGTTACGAACTCGTTGGCGGCCACGCGCAGCGGTGCGCCATCCGCCCGCGTGATCTCGGCGCTGCCCTCGGTGACGATCAGCGTGGTCTGCCCCTCCTCGCCCACGCGCAGCTCGAAGCGCCCCTGCGCCAGCGCCGCCTCGAAGGCCGGGGTGCGCACGCGCCACGCGCTCGCGCCGCCCGCCGCGCCGAGATCGCCGATCCCCATGCGGAGCTGACCGGCGGACAGTTCCAGCGCCACGTCGAAGCCGCGCTCGCGCTCACCGGCGAAACGCTCCAGCGCGAGTTGCGTGCCCGGCCCGGCGACCGACTCGGTTCCATCGGGCAGCCAGGTGATCAGCGCGACGCCGGTGCCGTCGGTGCGCAGGCGCTCGCCCGGCTGGATCGTGGTCGGCATCCCGATCCGGCCTTCCGCTTCGCCCGCTTGCGTCAGGTAGATTTCCGGTCGAATGATATTGATTGTCCCGCGATTGACGCCGGGATCCTGAGCCTGGGCGCGCGGCGCGGTGGCCCCGTCCAGCGCGATCAGCGACGCGCTCAACGACACAAGCAGCGCCAGCGCCGCGCCCGGAAATGATCGGTTCATGATGCGTTCTTCCTCACTCTACGAGTTGGCTGGCGGCAGCGCCCGGCGCCACGCCACCGGGCGGATTGTAGTCCGATCTGCCCCGGTGTTCAATCCCCGGCTCGCGCCCACGCTTCTGGCGCGGCTTCCAGCGCCTGCAACCCGGCGTGAAAGCGGGCCAGCGCGCCTTCGGCCACGTCCGGCGGCAGCGCGTAGGAGAAGCGCACCCAGCCGTTGCCCTCGGCGGAGAAGGCCGCGCCCGGCACCACGGCGACGCCGTGCTCCTCAGCGAGGTATTCGCCCAGTTGGAAGCTGTCGGCCATGCCCGCCACCTGCATCCAGGGCGCGACATGCACGAAGGCGTAATAGCCGTCGCCCATGATGACGCGGTAGCCGCGCTCGGTCAGAAAGCGGCGCACCACGCGGCGGCTGGCGTTGGTCGGGCCGATGATCGGCTCGGCGGCGGCGCGCAGGTCGCGCTCGTAAGCCGCGATTGCGACCGCCTGCCCGTGAAACGACGGGATCACGGCGTGCGAGGCGCGGCTGTTCATGAACGCGATAACGTCTTCGCTCGCCAGCAGGTGCGCGTTGCGCACGTTCGACGCGCCGAGCGACTTAGTCAGCCCGTCGAGGATCATGATCCGCTCGCGCTCGGCGGGCGTGAACGCCGCCAGAAAGGCGTTGAGGTCCATCGGCGCGCCCTCGGTCACGTAGTGGTACATCCAGTCATAGAGCACATAGCCGGCGCCCAGCGCCAGCGCGCGCTTGCCGAGCGCGATCTGCTGCTCCGGTGAAAGCGTGCGCCCCGTCGGGTTGTCCGGCGAGGTGATCACCACGCCCGCGATGCGGCGCTCGCCCTGCCGCTCGCAGAAGCGCGCCGACTCCGCCAGGCCGTCCCCGGTCATCTGCCACGCCTCGGCCTCGTCGCCCGGCGCGAGCAGAACATTCGCGCCCAGCGCGTATGGCCCCCAGTTGTAGCTGATCCACGGCACGCGCGAGACCAGCACTACGTCCCCGACGCGGCCGGTCCCCAGATAGATCATGGCCTCGTAGGCTTTTTGCAGCGCGTCGCGCCCGCCAACCGTCGCCAGGACGTTGGCCGGACCCCAGCCGAGGGCCGGGTCGAGCGCCCAGTAGTGCTCGACGACCGCGCGGCGAAATGAGTCCGTGCCGAACGGCGAGTCGTAGCCGGTGCCGTGCGCCTTGACCAGCGCGTGGGCGCGGTCCAGGATGTCGTGCGGGACGCCCGGCAGCGACTCGCCGCCGTCGCCCTGCGAGGCGTTGAAGGTTACGGCGCCGTCGCCCATCCGCGCCCGGTAGCGGTCCAGCGAGCGTTTGATCAGGAACATGCGCGAGGGGGGGATTCCGGCCAGCGCGCCGGGATAGTCGCTCACCGGAACGAGATTCTGGTCAGGGACGACGAAGCGGGGGGTGTCGGATGCGCTCATGGGTGTCTCCTTCGCCGGGTCTGAGTGCGATCATCTGCGCCACGCGCTTAACATAAAAGGCGCGGCGCGCGGGCCAATCCTAACGGATCGGGCGCGCGGCGCGCATGGTCAGACCGTCCAAAGATCGGGGCAGCGGGGATCAGGTCAGGCGGGCGCGCAGGCGGCGCACGCGCCGCCCCAGCGGGCCGAGCGGCATAGGATAGAGCTGGCCGGCGTCGCCCAGGCGCTGCGTGACGCGCTCGCCGAGCCATAGCCCGGCGTAATACGCGGCGACCGCCATGACGTAGCCGGCGATCAGGTCGGGGAGGTTATGGCGCTGGGTCAGCACGGTCGAGGCGGAGATCAGCGCGCCGAGCAGCACCCACAGCCCGAACACATAGGGCCGGGGCCGGAAGCGGATCACGAACGCCATGTTGATCAGCGCGTAGAAGACATGCTGGCTGGGCGCGGCGTTGTGCGTGCTGGCCGCCGCGTCCACCTTGTACGTGTCGCGCAGAAACTCCGCGAAAAAATCGTTGCCCGGCACCTGCTCCGGCGCGGGCTTGGTGACATAGGTCGGAAAGAGCATGTACAGCACATAGCTGACCAGCGCCGCGCTCGCCATCGCGAAGATGAACTGGCGATAGAGCTTGATCGGCATCACGAAGGCGGCCCACAGCGGGACCAGCGCCGACAGGAAGAAGCCGGTGAAGTAGGGGATCAGCCAGTAGCCATTGGGCGTGATCTGATCGTCGTAGGGCAGCAGGAGCAGCTCCCAGCCGTCGGTTGGCTCGCGCAGCACGCTATTCAGGCCGTTGGTGACGAAGAACAAGCCTTGAATTGCCAGCAGCGCCAGGAACAGCGCCAGCCGGTTTTGCACAAGCCGCGTAAGCGCATGACGAAGGTTCATAGAATCGTTTGTCCGTTTGCGCCCTCGGCGCTCAGTCAATGGCCGGTGTTTGCCAGCTTATTCCAGTAATTCGCGCACGGCGCGCAGCGCGTCCTCGCGACAGATCGTCAGGTACACGCTGGCGGAGTCCGCCGCGCGCCAGGCCGGTTCCAGCTCGACGGCGCGCTTGTAGTCCTGGCGGGCTTCGTCCGGCTTGCCGCGCCGCCAATAGGCCAGCGCCCGCAGCGCGTACCCGCCGTGAAAGTCAGGCCGCAGCCCAATGACGGTCGAGGCGTCGAGCGTGGCGCGGGAAAAGTCGCCCCGGCACCAGCTGATCTCGCTGCGCCCGGCGTAGGCCAGGTAATGCTCCGGGTCGAGCGCGATCACGCGGTCGTAGTCGGCCAGCGCCGCGTCGATCCGCCCCAGGTTGGCGTAGGCGTTGGCGCGGTTGCCAATCGCCTGCACGTAGTCGCCGTCGAGCGCCAGCGCGCGCTCGTAGTCCTCGATGGCGAGGTCGTGCTCGTCGCGCGCGGCGTAGCTCAGACCCCGGCTGTTGTAGAACAGCGGGACGCGGTCGTTGATCTCGATCGCGCGGGTGTAGGAGTCGGTCGCCAGCCGGTAGCGCCCCAGCGCCATATAGGCCGCCGCGCGGTTGTAGTAGGCGTTGGCGTAGTCCGGCTTGAGGATCAGCGCCTCCTCGAAATCGGCCAGCGCCTGCGCCGGCTGCTTGAGCGCCAGGTAGGTCACGCCGCGATTGTTGTAGAGCAGGGGGATGCGGCCGTCAAGCGCCTGCGCCAGGTTGAAATCGGCCAGCGCCTCGTCGTAACGCCCCTGCTCGTAGAGCGCCATGCCCCGGTGAATCAGCGCCTCGGGGCGGTCTGGCGCGATACGGATCGACTCGGTGTAGGCGCGCATCGCCCCGGCCATGTCGCCATCGTGAAACGCCGCGTTGCCGCGCTTCCAGGCCGCGGCGGCGGCGACCGGATCGCTGTCGGCCGGCGCGGCCAGCGACGAGTTGTCCGGGTCGGGCGCGGCGGCCGGGTTGGCGGCGGCGGTCACGGGCAGCGCCTCGATCAGCGCCGCCAGCGCCGTCGCGTAGTCCGCCCCGGCGAATACGACCCAGTTCGGGCCGTGCAGCCGGTACGGGATCTGCTCCGGCTCCAGCCGCTCGACGATCAGCGGGATCAGCTTCTTGCCGAGCGCGTCGGCGTAATTCCACTCGGCGTGCACGTTCTGGGACGCGACCGAGGCCGCGCTCACGACCACCAGGACCGCCCGGCAGGCGTTCAGCGCGCGCTGAATCTCGGCGTCCCAGATCGCGCCGGGTGGGATGTCGTAGCGGTCAAGCCACGGCTCGACGCCCGCCGCCGCGAGATCGTTATACAGCCGCCGCGCGAACGCCTCGTCGGCGCGCGCGTAGCTGATGAACGTCGTGGGAGAATCGCGCAGTTCCGCCATCCAGCCTCGTCCGCGTGCGGCGCGGACCCGTCTGCCCCTTCACCACCAGTATATACGCAAAACACCTGCGATCGGTGCGCTAGCCGCCGCTCGCGCCTTGCCCCTCCACGACTAGCGAGTCGAGCATCTGCTCATAGATCACCGACCACAAGTCCCAGCCGTATCGGCCGGTCGTGACCGCTTTCAGGGCGATCGCGCCGCCGTCCGGCAAGGCGAACGCGCCGATTGAGGTGTTGGTCTGCGGGTCCTGCGCCTCGTCCTTCTCGACCGCGATGGTCCCTTCCCAGCCCTGGGCCGAAGTCCACGCGCCGGTATCGGTCGCGGTGATCGCCGCGACCGCGCTCTCGACCGTTTCGGCGCGGTACACGTCAAAGGTTGCCTGGTTATCCGCGAAGGGGAACTTCGCGTTCGGGACGATGCGGATCGCCACGCCTTCTGGCGCGTCCGCCGCCACGTCGAAGTAGCGTGAGAGATAGCCGATGGTGATCCCGTCCGCCGAGGTCTCGGCGTCGAGCGGCAGGCTGACTGGCGCCGGGCAATCTTCGGCGCCGGCGTCGCTGCACCCCGGCAGACGACCGGCCATGCCCGGCTCGCTTTCGCTGCCCTCACCGCTTGCGCCGCCCAGTGCCAGGCCCGGCCCGGTGTTGAGATTCAATTGAGGCGTCTGCGCGCCCGAAACCGGCTCAGGGGTGGGCGTGGAGCCGCCGTCCTCGTTATTTCCGCACGCGGCCAGCGCGACCGCCAGCGCCAGCGCGATCGCCAGCCAGAGCCACCTCGCTCGTTGTGTCATAGAGTCCTGTTCTCCTGCGCGTGTCCGCCCATCCCGCGCCTAGTCTATCCAACCTCAGGGGCGCGGGGCAAGCAAAATGCCCTGGCGCGGGCCAGGGCATCGGGCAAGCGGCGGTTCGCCGGCGGCTACCCGGCTTCGGCCGGCAGCGAGCGCAGCCACGCGATCAGCGCGTTGATGTCGTCGTCGCTCAGGTATTGGTACGAGTAGCTTGGCATGACCTGGAGCGGGCGGTCATCCTGTTTCGGGTGAACGCCTTCGCGGAACAGCCGGAACAGCTCCTCGTCCGTCCAGTCGTCAAACGCGGGCGGCATCAGCGAGGGGCCGATAAACCCGACCGGCAGCCCGTCAGGATCGGGCACGCCGAACTGATCGACCGTGCCGTGACAGTGCAGGCACGACGACATCTTGGCGAGGTAGTGGCCGTAGACCGCCGGATCGTCAAAGTCCTCCGGGACCGGGAACTCGGCGTCGGGGTCCAGCTCTGGCGGGGTGCGGACGGCGGACGCATCGTCCACGCCTTCGGGAAGCTGCGGCTCCGGTATCTCGTTCTCGACCGGCTCCAGCGTGCGCAGGTAGGCGATGATGGCGGCCATGTCGGCGTCGGTCATCGAGTGATACAGCTCATACGACATCGGCGGGAGCAGAATCCGCCCTTCGTCGTCTACGCCGGTGCGGATCGCCGTCTCGATCTGCTCGTCGGTCCAGTCGCCGAGCTGCGTCAGGTTCGCGGCGTAGACCAGCCCCCACGGCCCGGCGTACTCGCCGCCGCCGGATAGCGCGGCTCCGAGCGGATTCTCGACGTGCGTCTCGTCGCCGTGACAGCCGACGCAGGTATAGGCGACGCGCACCAGGTAGCGCCCGCGCTCGACCGGGTCTTCGCTGGCCGGGTCGGGCGGCTCCGGCGTTTCAGTGGCGTCGTCCTGGGCGAAGGTGCGCTCCGCGCCGGGGCCGGACAGCGCCAACGCCAGCGCCGCCGTCAGCACAAGCGCGAAGAGCAGAAGACTAGTACGGAGTCCACGTAGCCTCATTTCGTACTCCTCCTTGAATACGCGCCAGCCAGGTTGGGGGAGTGCTAGCGCGATGCTTGTATTGTAGGGTTATGCGAGTTAAAAATCAAGCTAATAGAACAATGAGGTCCGCCAGATTACGCCTGACTGGTTTCTCATATTTTTCTTGTGGGCGCTCCACGCCGATCTGTGGGATACTCAGAAAAGTGCGCGGCGGCCTCGCCCCGCCGCGCGCCATCGAACGGCAAGAAGAAGGGATACCCCTGATGCCTGAGGCTAAACAGCAAGATACGGTCCGCGTGCACTACACCGGGACGCTCGACGATGGCTCGGTTTTCGATAGCTCGGTCGAGCGCGATCCGATTGAATTTACGATCGGTGAGGGGCGCGTGATCCCCGGTTTCGAGCAGGCAGTGCTCGGCATGTCGCCCGGCGATACGCGGACGGTGCGCATTGACTCGGCGAACGCTTATGGGCCGTACCGCGACGATATGGTGCTGACCGTCAAGCGCAGCCAGTTCCCGCCCGAGATCGAGCCGTCGGTCGGCCAGACGCTGCAAGTGCAGCAGACTAACGGCGAGCCGCTGGTGGTGACGGTCTCTGAAGTGACGGACGCGGCGGTCAAGCTGGACGCGAATCACCCGCTCGCCGGGAAGGACCTGATCTTCGAAGTGCAGCTGGTCGAGATCCGTTGAGATCGCGCCCGGCAAAGAGCAGCCCCACGTCACGGCAGGCGCGGGGCTGTTTTGATTCTAGAGCGTGTTATGAACTTGCGTCCGGGGAAAACCCCCCATCCCCCGGCCCCTTGCCCCAAAATGAGGGAAGGGGAGTCCGTCCGGCTTTTTCCTTCCCTCGTTCTGGGGGAAGGAAAGCCGGCCGCA
>DAOKYY010000114.1:0-9682 GCA_035325905.1 Aggregatilineaceae bacterium
GAGCTTCCCGCAAGAAGTCTTGACCTGCGGCCCCGGCGGGCATAGACTCATCGATAACCGTCGGCTCAGGCGAACGGCGAGGTTTATCATGGCTGCGACGCGCTCCCTCAACGTCCTGATCGTGCACGGCATTGGCACCCGGCCCCGGCTGCGGACCTACGCCCGGCCGCTGGAGATCGGCATCCGGCGCGCGTTCGACCGCGTGATCAGCCGCCTGCCGCTGCCGGATGTCGCGCCAGAAGCCGCGCGCTCCGGCCAGGCGCTGCGCTTCGAGACCGTCTGCTGGGACCCGGTGACACAGACGCCGCAGGACGCCCTGCTGCTGGTCCTGTTCGGCAAGCCCTGGCTGCTCCAGCAGCTGAGCCTGACCGGGCGCTTGCGGCGGCAGATCGTCGGCCTGGTCGGCGACGTGATCGCCTACGAAGCCGAGCCAAACAACCCGGTCTACCGCGCCATTCACGCCGAAGTCGCGCGCGGCCTGGACGCGCTCGGCGCGGCGAGCGCGGGGGATGGCGGCGCGGATGGCGGCGCGCCGCTGACGATCATCGGCCACAGCCTGGGCAGCGTGATCGCCTCCGATTACGTCTGGGACCAGACCCACGGCCAGACGCATTGCCTGGACGCGCAC
Source organism: Aggregatilineaceae bacterium (assembly GCA_035325905.1). Taxonomy (GTDB): domain Bacteria; phylum Chloroflexota; class Anaerolineae; order Aggregatilineales; family Aggregatilineaceae; genus DYGX01. The sequence continues at coordinate 629 of DAOKYY010000114.1, forward strand.
GGCCTGGCGCTGGTCAACATGGTGCTGCTCGGCTCGCCGATGGCGCTCTACGCCCTGCGCCGCAACGCGGGCGGCGGCCCGGAGAGCATCCGCGAGAGCCTCAGCGCGCCGGCCCTGATCGACCCGGACGGCGGCTGGTGGCTCAACCTCTTCGACCGGCAGGACGCGCTGGCCTGCCCGCTGGAGCCGGTCGACGCTTACCGGCGGGCCGGAGTGATCGATTGCCCGGTGCGCGCCGGAAGCTGGCTCACCGGCTGGAACCTGGGCAGCCACACCGGGTATTGGGCCTGCCGGGGCGTGGCGACGATCATCGGCTCCAAGCTGGCGATCGACTGGGCGCGCGCCAACAGCCCGCGCTTCGCCGAGCGGTACGGCGCGCGGGCGCTGGATGCCCTGCGCGCTCAGTTGAAGCGGCGTTGACGCGCCCGTGAGGAGAACGCGCACCCCATGATCCTCTGGGAACTTGCGCTGGCCGCGATCGGGCTGTACCTGCTGATCGGCGGGCGGCTGAGCCTGATGGGCCGCGAACTGCGAGGCCGCCGCGCGCGCGAGATCGGCCTGGTCCTGATCGCGCCGCTGGCTATCGCCTTGCTGCTGGCGCTGGCGCTCAGCGCCGCGCTGGATGGCGAGACGGCGCCCGATGGCGCGGCCACCCCGCTCACTCTGGTCGAGATCGCGCTGGTCGTGGCGGCGCTCGGCGGCGCGGTCGCGCTCTTTGGCCGCGAAAACCGCGCAGGCAGCCTGTTCTGGCGCGGCGCGCCGCCCCCGCCGCCCCGCGTCGATTCGCCGACTCCGCCCGGCCCCGGCCGCATGACCGTCGCCGAGGCGGCGCGCCTGCTGCGCCTCAGCGACCTCGAAGTGCTGGCGCTGATCCGCGCCGGGACGCTGACCGGCGTGCGCGCCGGGTCTTCGTATCATGTCGATCGCCGCTCCGTAGACCGCCTGCGCCTGCAAAGGAAGGATCGCTAGCCACCGATGCGCCCCGGTTTCTCCCGCTTTGACCCGGCCTGGCGCGCGCTGCGCCGCCGCGAAGTCGCGCTGTGGGCCGCCGGCCTGTTCCGCCGCGACGCGGCCATCTTCGACAGCGAGACGACCGGCCTCGGCTCGCGCGACGAGTTCGTGCAGCTCGGCGTGATTGACCTGCGCGGCGACGTGCTGCTCGACGCCCTGGTGCGCCCCTCGCGCCCGATCCCGCCGGAAGCGACCGCCGTCCACCGCCTGACCGACGCCGATGTCGCGGGCGCGCCCGCCTTCCCCGCGCTCTACGGCGCGCTGCGCGACGCGCTCGGCGGGCGCACCGTGATCGTCTACAACGCCGAGTATGACCAGCGCATCCTGTGGCAGACCTGCCGCCTGTACGGCCTGCCGATGATCGAGGCCGGGCGCTGGTACTGCGCCATGAAAGCCTACGCGCGCTTTCACGGCGCCTGGAACAGCCAGCAGGGCGACTTTCGCTGGCACCGGCTGACGGCGGCCTGCGCCGCCGAAGGCGTGCCAGTCGGCGCGGCGCACTCCGCCATCGACGACTGCCGCCTGACGCTCGCCCTGCTGCGCAAGATGGCCGCCGGAGCGGACCCCGCGCCGTAGCGCCGCAAGCAGCCGCGCCAGTGGACACGCGCCGCGCCCCGCGCTATCCTTGCCGGCGTTCGAGTCGCGCCCGTACCCGTCGCAGGAGTAAGCACAGTGACCGTTCGACACGTTCGGGGCCGCCGGTGGCTCCTGATCGCGACCGCCATGACGATCCTCGCCCTGGCGCTGGCAGGCGTCACGCCGCGCGCCGCCGCCCAGCAGGACGCCATCGACCGCGCGCGCGCCAACGCCCAACAATGGCTCCTGAAGCGGATCGAGCGCCCGGACCTGCTGCTGGTCGAGTACACCTACTCGCTGACCACCTGGCCCAACACGGCGCGCGGCTGCCCGGTCGCGGGCCAGACTTACGAGGCCCAGGAAGTCACCGGCTATCGCTGGACCTTCCTGTTCGACAACCTGGTGCGCTACGAGGTCCACAGCGACGTGGACGGTAACGACGTTGTGCTCTGCTGGGCGCAAAGCCTGACGAGCGAGGCGCAGCTGGGCGTCTTCAACACCACGACCTTCGCCATCCTCAAGCCCGAAGCGTGGCTGGTCTTCCCGAACGACAACGCCAGCGAAGTCCTGTTCGCGCCGCAGCAGGACGCGCCCTGCGACCAGCCGGGGATGCGCGTCCGCGTGCTGGGGCGCGTCGCCAGCGGCGTGACGGCGGACCGGCTGCTGACCGATCGCCTCAGCCAGCTGGGCGCCGCCGAGCAGCCGGGCGCGCGCGAAAGCGCCGGGGCGTCGGGCCGCTCGGCCGTCTTCGAGACGGACTGCGACGGCGCGCCGCGCCGCGTCAAGCTGACCGCCTTCGTGCAGTACGGCAGCGCCTACGAGATCGAGCAGTGGGCGCCCGCTGCGCACTTCGACAACTGGCGCCCGCTGTTCCGCAACATGCTGAGCCAGTTCACCCCCGGCGCCGGGACGCTGATCCCCGGCATGGCGATCCAGCCGCCCGCCGAGCCAGCCGCGCCCGAAAGCGCGCCGCAGGGCGCCGGGGGGGAAACCGCGCCCGCCGCGCCGGGCGAGCCTGCCGCCCCCGCCCCGGTCGATCTGGCCGCCCTGCCGCCCTTCCCGCTGGCGCAAATCTTCCTCGGCGACGTGTTCCTCGGCGCGCTGAACAATATCCCTGGCCGCAGCGTCACCAACTCGCCGGACGCCGCGCACCGCTTCGTCACCTTCTCGCCGGACGGGCTGGCGATCGCCTTCATCGACGCGGCGGCCTACCAGCTTCGGATGCTGCCGGTCGAAAACATCTCGCCGCGCACCCTGGCCGGCGCCGTCTCGCCCGATTTTCCCCCGGCGTGGAGTCCCGACAGCGCCCGGATCGCCTATATCGGCGCGAACAGCGAGGCCAGCGCCGACAGCCCAGAGCGCACGATCTACACCCTCCCGGCGACCGGCGGCGACAGCGTCGTGGCGGGCGCGTTTAGGTACGAGACCGGCTGCGACGAGACCGTCTCGGACCCGGCGGATGGCGTCTACGCCCGCGAAGCGGGGCCGGATGGCGTGCAAAATGTGCTCGAATGGCTGCCGGGCGGCCAGTTCCTGGTCTCGACCGGCTGCGCGGGCGGGCTGGCCCTGCTCGACCCGGCCAGCGGGCAGCTGACGTCGCTCGGCGACGACCTGCGCGGCGGCGCGCTCTCGCCCGACCGCGCGCGCTTCCTGGCGCGGACCTCCTGGGGGCCGGTGCTGATCGATCTGCCCGCCGGGACGCGTACCGATCTGGGTCTGGACGCCAAAGCGCAGGCGCTCGGCTGGGAGGCGGATGGCTCGGCGATCTATGTCAGCACGGCGGCGCTTGCCGACGAGCAGACGCTCGACGGCCCCGCCGACGAGGCGCGCGGCCGCGCGGTGTTTGGCTTCTGGCCGGTGACGATTGGCGTTTATGATCTGACCCTCACGCGGGTGGACCTGGCCGGGCCGGTCGAGAGCACGCTCTGGCAGGGGCAGGGGCGCGCGATCGGGCAGATCGCCCCCGCGCCGGATGGCAGCGGCGTGCTGTTCAGCGTCATTCCGAGCAGCCTGCTGCTGGCGGAAGTCTTCCAGGCGCAAGGCGACGCCTTCGCGCTGGAGAGCGTGCGCCCGACCCCGGCGCTGTTCTGGCTGGCGCGCGGATCGAGCGCCGCCGTGCTGCTGGCCTACGCCGGGCAGCCCGCCTTCGCGCCGGTCACGGTCGCGCCGTAGAAATCCTCGAGCGCGGTCTGCGGCGGGGGGGGAGCCTCACCCCCCGCCCCTCGCCATCGGTGCGTGCACAGACTGGAGAGAGAGGAGAAGGGGTTGGGGCTGAGGGGGTGAGGTGGCTCCCACGCGCCCGCCAGAGGAAGGGAATAGGCTCTACGCTAAGGGCCTTCTTTCAGCGCGTGATAGATGGCGAGACGGTTGCCGGCCGGATCGGCGAAGAACGCCATTTCGCCGAAGTCGCCCACCGGGAAACAGGGCGACAGCGCCTTGCCGCCGTGCGCCTCGATCCGCTTGAGGTCGGCCTCGATGTCGTCGCTGTCCAGGTACAGCACCACGTCGCCGGGCTGGTAGCCCTCCCCGACATCGGGCAGCCCGCCGCCGACATTCCCGGCCATGACGAGCGTGTACGGGCTGGGCTGCTCCACGTGGTTGAACTCCCAGCCGAAAACATCCTGATAGAAACGGGCGCTGAGGTCTCGGTCTTGTGCAGGAATCTCGAAATGAACGATAGGGCGCTTGTCCATCCAAATCCTCCCAAGCTCTCGCCACCATGACCACATCTCTATGATAGCACGGATGTTCTATTTGTGTCAAGCGCCGCCGCCGGTTGCCTCGCGCCCCGGCCTCGCCAGGGGTAAAGTGACGTGCGCCGCGCAGCCGTAGGCCAACCGTAGCGCGGCGCGTGTTGCACCGGTTCGCTGACCTCGGCTATGCTTGTAAAGGGTCGCCGGGTTCTCCGGCGGCTGATCTGTCCGCCTAGAGGAACGGAATCGCATGTCTTTCTCGCGCACTTCCCGTCGAGCGCCGGCGCTGCTGGCGGTCGCTCTAATCATCGCTCTGCTCGCCAGCGCGTGCGGCCAGGACGCCGAGGCGCTGCGCGTCTACGTCACGCCCACCCCTGAGGCGGACGCGCAGACCCCCGCGCCGGATGACACCAATACGCTGGTCGTCGTCGCGGATCGCGGCGGAAACGAGCGCCCCGACGTGGGCGCCGTCTCGACCCCGACGCCCGGCTCGTTCGGCCCGATCATCACCGCCGCCCCGGCCTCGCTGACCGCGCCGCCGCCCACCGCCACGACCGCGCCCAGCGCGACGACCACGCCGCCGCCATCTCCGGCAGTCCTGGCGACCGCGACCGTCCCGGCCACGCCGACGGTCGAGCCGTCGCCCACCATTCCAGGCACGCCGCTGCCGACCTACAACGCCGGCCTGATGGGCATCCAGATCAACGCGAACATGTCAAACGAAGACTTCGCGGTCATGCTCTGGCTGACGCAGCGGCTCGGCGTTAAGTGGGTCAAGTTCCAGATGTCGTGGAAAGAGATGGAGCCGGAGCGCGGCCAGCTCAGCGACGTGTTCTACCGCTACCGCGTCTTCGTGCAGGACGCCAACGCCGCCGGGTTCGACGTGTTGCTCAGCATCGCGAAGGCTCCGGCCTGGGCGCGCGCGACCGCCGGCGAAGACGGCCCGCCCGCCAACCCGCAGGACCTGGCGAATTTCATCACGCGGCTGATGAGCGAGGTCCGCACCGACATCACCGGGCGCTCCTATTTCGACGCGATCGAGGTCTGGAACGAGCCGAACCTGCGGCGCGAGTGGAACGGCGCGGAGCTGAGCGGCGCGGCCTACATGCGCCTCTTCGACACAGCCTACCACGCCATCCGCGCGGGCGAAGGCGGCGCGACCGTGACCATCGTCTCGGCCGGGCTGGCGCCGACCGGCATCAGCGACGGCGTGCAGGCCATCGCGGACCGCGAGTACCTGCGCCAGATGGTCGCCGCCGGGCTGGCCGACCCGAAATACCAGAATATCGCCGTCGGCGTGCATCCGTATGGCGCGGCCAACCCGCCGGACGCGCGCTGCTGCGGCTCGTCGCCGAGCGGCTACGACAACGACCCGACGTGGTTCTTCCTCGACACGCTCGAAGATTACCACGCGATCATCCAGGCCAGCGGCAATCCTGGCCTGCAGCTGTGGGCGACTGAGTTCGGCTGGGGCACCTACGAGGGCTTCGTCAACGAGGAAGGGACGCCTGTCCCGCCGCCCGCCGACCCGCCGTATTTCGCCTTCATCGACCAGCAGCAGCAGGCCCACTACATCCTGCGCGCCTTCGAGATCGCCCAGAGCCTGCCGTATGTCGGCCCGATGTTCCTCTGGAACCTGAATTTCTCGGCCTCGGAGAGTATCCTGGAAGCCGATCCGCAGGCCGCCTACGCGCTGCTGGTGCCGAACGTGACGGACCCGCTGCGCCCGGCCTTCAAGCTGCTTGAGGCCGCGCCCAAGACGGGCGGCGTCCAGCCGCCGTAGGCCACGCCGCAGACCGGCGCCTGTTCCCCTGACAACGCAGCAGGAGCGCGATCGATCGCGCTCCTGCTTTTTGTGCCGATGCCGGGGTTGTCTCAGCCAATAACCCCGGCCCTTTGTATGCTATCGAAAGTCATTGGCGTCTCAGCCCGGCGTCGGAAACCTCACCCCTCAATCCCCTCTCCGCCAGCGGAGAGGGGACTTCACACCCGGTCCACTGCCGCCGCTTGTCTCCCCTCTCCATGTTGGAGAGGGGCCGGGGGTGAGGTAAGCCTTGCCGGCCACTGCATTCGCCAGCTCAATTCGAAAGGTCACTTTTCCTCTCTCCGCTGGCCGAGAGGGCCAGAGGTGAGGTTTCCGGCGCGGATCAGCCGATCCAGCGCCGCAGCAGCCCGAAGACGAGCGCGCCGATCACGCCGAACGCTCCGCCCAGGCCGCGCATGAAGCCCTCGGCGGCGTCAAACAGGGCGCTCACCGCCGCGTGATCGGGCTGGGCCGGGGCCGCCGCGATCACGCGCGGCGTCGGCGTGGGAATCACACCCGGCGCTGCCGGAGCGACGTTGGACTGGCCGCGCGGGGTGATGGTTGGAACGGGCGTCGCCAGCTGTCCACCACCGCTCTGCGCGGGCGCGCCAACGACCGTCACCGGCGCGGCGGCGCCTGCCCCGCCAGCCAACGGGCGACCGGTCAGCGGATCGACCGAGCCAGGCGGCAGGATGATCAGCTCGTGGCCGGGGACGAGCAGCGCGGTGTTGGGCCGCATCCCTTCGTTCAGCGCCGCGATCGACTCGCGCGTGACGCCGTACTGGCTGTAGGCGTAGGCGATGCCGTACAGCGTGTCGCCCTGCTGGATGATGTGCACGATGCTGCCATCGGGCCGGATGCTCTGCGCCATGACAAACGGCGCTTCCTGCACCGGGGGCGGCGGCGGGGCTGCCGCGCCTGCGCCCGGCGCGCCGCCCGCCGTCGGCGCCTCGTCGGTGCGGACGAGCTGCGCGTTGTCCCAGTAAACGTTGTTCATCGCCAGGCCCGCCGCCTGCGTCGCGAACATGAAGACCGTCACCGCGTCGCCGCGCGCTTCGGCGACCACGCTCGGCGTGGCCCATTGATCATACGGCGCAGCCCCGCCCGACCACACGACGTTCGGCGACAGCGGGTCAGTCCCGCCGGCCGGATCGATCCCGACCTTGACCGACGCCCCTGCCGAGGGGTCCGAGCGGCGGTAGGGCGGGTCCGGGATGATGCACGAATTGACGCGGTCGTTGCAGGTGTACAGCCAGGCCGAGGCCGAGAACCGTACCCGCGTCCCGGCGGACAGCCCGCCGACGCGCTGGTACCCGGCGGCGGTGAACACGCCGTCGCCCTGCTTGATGTTCCACGACGCCGCGCCGTCGATCACCTGCAGCGGGTCGGTGTGCGGGAAGGCTTCGGGCGCGCCCGCGCCGACCCACAGGCTCCAGCCATTCGGCGCGGTGCGCGTCGCGGCGCCCTGCCCCAGGTACGGGTTTTCCAACCCGCCGTTCACCAGCAGATTCGTCTGGGCGCTCGCCAGCCCGCTTGCCCAGATCAGCGCCCCACCCAGCAGCGTGAGGGCGAGCGTTACGGTTCCCAGCAGGCGCAATCGTTTCATGTGCACACCACACTCCTCAGCCGCGTGCCAGCCACGCGGCATCCTGACCAACGCTAGCAAAAAAACACGCCCGGCTCGAAGCAGTCCTCAAGCAGCGCAGGCGTGTTCTGACCTCTTCGATAACGGGATCAACTCAGTCGTCAAAGCGAGCGGAGTATACCATAGCGCCGGAGCCTGTCAACGCGGCGAGGACCGGGCCACGCGCAACGAGGTCAGGGGGAAGGTCAGTCTTCCTGCCAGCCCTACAGCGGCGGCAGGTCGGCGGGCCGGGCGTCCGTCTCCGCCAGGAAATCGTCCAGATACGCGATCATCTCCTCCGGCGCGTCCTCGGCCAGCAGGTGCCCGGCGTGCTCGATCACATGCGGGCCGCGCGCGGTGAGCATGTGCCGCTTCCAGTGCCGCGCGATGTCCGGCCCGAAGATCGGGTTGCGCGCGCCCCACAGCAGCAGGGTCGGGATATGCTCCAGCTCCGCCAGCCCGCGCTCGATCTCGCGCAGCGCCGGGGCGGACGGGTGATCCGGGCCGGTGCTGATCAGGCGCGGGAACTGCACCAGCGCGGTCCGGCTGCGGTTCTCGCGGAACGGGGCGCGATAGCCGCCCAGCACCGCAGGCGACAGGCGGCGCGTCGTCACACGCTGGAGAATCAGGTTCGGCGCGAGGTTCAGCGTGCGAAACAGCAGCTCGCCCACGCCCGGCAGCGTCACCAGCCGGACCAGTTGCTCCAGGCGCGGCGGGTATGTGTCCTGAAAGACCCAGGTGTTCATGATCACCAGCCGCCGCACGGTCGGGCAGCGCCGGACGGTGTAGCCGAGGCCGAACGGCCCGCCCCAGTCTTCCATGATCAGCGTCACGGCGGGCAGCTTCAGCGTCGCGATCAGCTCTTGCAGGTTGTGGATGTGCCGCCGCAGCGTGTGATAGCGCGCCCCGGTCGGCTTGTCGCTCAGCCCGAACCCGATGTGGTCCATCGCGACGCAGCGATAGCCCCGCGCCGCGTAATAGACCAGCAGCGCGCGGTAGACGAAGCTCCACGTCGGGTAGCCATGCACGAAGACCAACACCTCGCCGTCCGGCGCGCCCTCGTCCACGTAGTGCATCTGCTTGCCGTCGCTCAGCGTCACGTAGCGTGACCGGAACGGGTAGAGCGCGCGGCTCGGTTCGGGCAACACGACAGTTGCCATGCAGCGCAGGTCCTCTCTCGTCAGCCTCGGCGGCGCCGCGCGATCCGGGATCGCGGCGGGTTCTGCCGGGCGGGGCGCCGCGTCTTCGCAGCGCGATCGTGCGGCGCCAGCCGCTTGATTCGCAGGCGGTGTTCATTGTACGCCAGGTTGCCCGTTCAGGGAACCGGGGCGGCGCGTGCGCGCGGC
>DAOKYY010000115.1:0-9522 GCA_035325905.1 Aggregatilineaceae bacterium
CGCGCCGAATGCACGCTTGACCGGCCTGGGGCCATACGCTATACTTGCCCTCTCGATCGCATGGGGGTCGCCTGGTGCGGGCCTGCGCCGTGCCGTGCTCCGTCCGGGCCGCGCCGAACCGCATGATCTGCCGAACCCGCGCCGCTGTGCGCGTTTTTTGAAAGAGGGAACTGACCGATGCCAAAGCGTACTTACCAGCCGAAGATTCGCCGCCGGGTCCGCGTGCACGGCTTCCGCCAGAAGATGCGGACGCGCGTCGGACGCCAGGTGCTCAAGGCGCGCCGCGCCAAGGGGCGCAAGGTGCTGGCGCCGAAGATGAACAACCACGTCAAGAAGATCAACTGGAACAGCCACTAGCTGGGGTCGATGAGCCTGCTGTCATGCAGCGCCCCTTGCGACTGCGCCGCCAGGAAGATTTCGCACGTCTCCGCACAACCGGGCGAGTCTGGCGCCATCCCTTCGTGATTCTGAGCGTCGCGCCCAATGCCCTGCCTCACAATCGCTATGGGTTTATCACCGGCAAGCGGTTGGGGAATGCGGTCCAGCGGAATCGGATCCGGCGCTTGCTGCGGGAGGCGGTCCGGCAGGCGCACCCGGCGTTGCGCGGCGGCCACGATATGGTCTTCATCGCGCGGGACGCGATCGCGGGGCAGCCCTTCGCCGCCGTTCAAGAGGCGGTGATGACCTGCCTGCGGCGGGCTGGACTCTGGCGCGAGGATTTGGAGGATCGAGCGGAATGAAAACGCTTGGTTTGCTCGCGATCCGGTTTTACCAGCGGACTTTTTCGCGTATGCTGCCGCCGAGCTGTCGCTTCGAGCCGAGCTGCTCGCATTACACCTATGAAGCTATCGAGAAATACGGCCTGCTGAAGGGCGGCTGGCTGGGACTCCGGCGGATTGGTCGCTGCCACCCGATCAGCCCCGGCGGCTATGACCCGGTCCCATGAGGCGCGCCGTCCTGCTGGAATGAGTGTCAGGGAAACAGTCTTGAACAACTCCCCCGTGAAAAATACGCTTCCCCGCCTGCGGCTGGGGATATTGCTGATTCTGGCGTTTGCGCTGGCGGCCTGCGGCGGTGTGGCCGGTGGCAGCTGGGCGGGCGTCAGCAGCAACCGCAGCGGCGAGACGATCTACGTGGCCTACGACCGGTCGGTCGTGGCGCTGAACGCGGCCAGCGGCGCGTCGCTGTGGGAATATCCCGACGAGGACAACCGCGACGCGCAGTTTTTCGCCATGCCGGTCTCCGATAACGGCAGCGTGTACGTGGGCGACTACAAGGGCCGCCTGCACGCCATCGACGCGACCAGCGGCGCGCGCCAGTGGATGTACGAGCCGGAGCGCAAGACGCTGATTGGCCCGCTCTCGCCCGATCCCACCGACCGCGTGATCAGCGGCGTGGCGGTCAGCCCGGACCTGGTTTTCTTCGGCCTGGGCAGCCGGAACGTGGTGGCTGTGGCGCGGGCGGACGCCTCGAAAGCGTGGACCTTCGAGACCGATCACGGGGTGTGGGGCACGCCGCTTTATCTTGACGCTGAGGCCAGCCCCAGCGGCGAGGCGGTTCTGCTGGTCACTTCGCTCGATCACCGCCTGTACGCGCTCAACCCGGAGACCGGCCACGAATTGTGGAGCGTGAACCTGGGCGGGGCCGCGCCGGGCGATATGCTGTACGATGCCGAGCGCGAGCGTGTCTACATCGGGACGTTTGGCGCGGGCGTGGTCGCGGTGGACTTGGCGAGCGCGCAGATCGTCGCCCGCTTCGAGACCGAAGACTGGGTCTGGGACAACCCGGCGCTTGATGGCGATCAGTTGTTTGTGGGCGACCTGGGCGGCAACCTGTACGCCGTGCGGATTGGCGAAAGCGGCCTCACGCAGGACTGGAAGGTGAACGTCACCCCGGATGCGATTCGCGGCACGCCGCTCGTGACCGGGGACTCGGTGATCGTCGGCGGCGAAGATGGGTACATATACTCGGTTGACCGCGCCACCGGCGCCGATAGGTGGAAGAAGAATCTCGAAGGCAAAGTCCTCACCGAGCTGGTTAGCGTGTCGGGCGAGGCGGCGGACGGTCCGGCGACGGTGGTTGCCGGAACCGATAACCGCGAACGTTTGATCGTCGCCCTGAACGTCGCGACCGGCGAGGGCGACTGGACCTACTCGGACAAGTAGGGCTGGCTCCCGCGCGCCGCCAACGAGTATGAAGGCACCCAGCGATGTTTGATCTGATCATCAACCCGTTTATCACCGTCCTGCTGTTCCTGTACAAGCTGCTGGGCGGCAACGTGATCCTGGCGATTGTGGTCTTCACCGTGCTGGTGCGGCTGGCGACGATGCCGCTCACCCTCAAGCAGCAACGGTCGACCAAAGCCATGCAGGAGCTTCAGCCGGAGCTGAAGCGCATCCAGGAGAAGTACAAGAACGACCGCGAGAAAGCCGCCCAGGCGCAGATGGAGCTGTACCGCCAGTACGGCGTCAACCCGCTGGCAGGCTGCTTGCCGCTGCTGATCCAGTTCCCGATCCTGATCGGCCTCTACCGCGCGATTGTGGCGACGCTGGCGGCGACTCCGCTGGAGTTGCTTGACCTGTCGGGCCGGCTGTGGGTGCCGAGCCTGGCGTCGCAGGTCCCGCTGCAAAACAAGTTCCTGTGGCTGAACCTGGCCGTGCCGGACCCGCTGTACATTCTGCCGGTGCTGGTGGTGGTCACGACCTGGCTCCAGCAAAAGCTGCTGATGCCGTCCACCCCGCCGAGCGGCGGCAGCGAGAAGGGCGACCAGGCCGCCGCGATGTCGCGCCAGATGATGACGATCATGCCGCTGATGTTCGGCGTGTTCTCGCTGTCGTTCGCGTCCGGCCTGTCGATCTATTTCATCGCGTCGAACCTGATCGGCATCGCGCAGTACGCGCTGATGGGCAAAGCCAGCCTGAGCAACCTGACGGGCCGCGCCCGCGCCGAAGCGGCGCCGAAGGACGCCCCCGTCGTGGTTGACGGCGAGGCGGTGGCGGTCGATGATCCGCCCGCGAGCGAGAAGCCAAAGCGCAGCGAAGGAAAGGCCAAGCGCGCTCAGCAGAAGGCGCAGTCGCAGAAATCCCCCGCTCCCGCGCCGAAGCCGAGCGCCCCGATGGCTCCGATTGTGAAGCCCAAGCGCGCCGGGATTCGAGATACGCGCACGGAGCGCCGGACCAAGAGCAAAGCCAAGAGTTGATTCTTTACCCGTAGAGGGGGTGCTATGAGCGAAACGCGGTCTGTCGAAACGACTGCTGCCGATATCGAAACGGCGATCGAGATCGGCCTCAAGCAGCTTGACGTCGCGCGCGAAAGCGTGATCGTCGAGATTCTGGAAGAACCCAGCCGGGGCATTCTGGGTCTGGGCGCGCGCCAGGCGCGGATTCGCCTGACGACCGCCGCCCCGCCGCGTTTCCAGGCGTCCCCGCCCGCGCCCGAAGCTCCGCCTGCTCCGGAGCCGCAGCCTGAGCCGGAGCGCCGCCCGCGTCAGGAGCCTCGCCCCGCGCCGCGCCATGAAGCGCCGCGCTATGAGATGCCCGAAGACGAAGAAGAGCTGGACGAGGAGCGCGTCACCCCCACGCCCGAAGCGGAGCTTGACGACGATGCCCGCGTGGGCCGCGCGACCTTGCAGGAACTGCTCGGCAAGATGGGCATCCGCGCCGAGGTGATCGCCTTCCGCGCCGAGCCGGAAGAAGGCGAGGAAGCGCCCTGGGTGCTGCAAATTCGCGGGCGCGACCTCGGCACGCTGATTGGCCGCCGGGGCGAGACGCTGGCCGCGCTGCAATACATTACGCGCCTGATCGCCAGCCGTGACCTGGAGCGCCGCGCCAATATCGTGCTCGATGTCGAGGGCTACAAGGCCCGCCGCGAGAAAGTGCTGCGCCGTCTGGCGGAGCGCATGGCTGACCAGGCGCTGCAACTGGGCCGCACCGTCTCGCTGGAGCCAATGCCGCCTTACGAGCGCCGCATCGTGCACCTGACGCTGCGCGACCGGACGGATGTGATGACCGAGAGCGTCGGTGAAGGCGAGAATCGCAAGGTCACGATCATCCCGCGCCGCCGCTAAACGCCCTGTTGCCTCGTCCATCTCGTGCCGCGACCCGCAAGGTGGCGGCGCGTTGTTCGGTGCCGGAGTCACGCGGTGCCCGGAATTTCTCGGAACCGCTTCGGCCAGGGAGACTCATGCCAAACGCTACCGAGATCGTACCGGACTACTTGCTGATCGGTCATATCACGCACGACGTGACGCCCTACGGCCCGCAGCTGGGCGGGACCGTGTCCTATGCCGCGCACACGGCGGCGGCTTTCGGGCTGAAGGTGGCTCTGCTGACCAGCACCGCGCCAGACGAGCCGTTGCTTGAGCGCCTGCCGGAGAGCGTGGCGGTCCTCAGCATCCCCGCCGAGCAGACGACGACCTTCGAGAACATTTACCGGCCCACCGGGCGCGTGCAGTACATGTATCACCGCGCGCGCACGCTCGAAGTCTCGATGCTGCCCCCGGCCTGGCGGCAGGCGCGGATGGTGCATTTCGGGCCGATCGCTTACGAAGTGGACCCGCCGTTCGCCGACGTATTCGCCAAGACGCCGCTGTGCGTCACCCCGCAGGGCTGGATGCGCCACCGCGAGCCGGACGGGCGCATCCGCCAGATCACGTGGGAGGCCGCCTCACACGTGCTGCCGCGCTCCGATCTGACGGTCCTCAGTATCGAGGACATCCAGCACGACCCCGGTCTGGAAGCGGTGTTCGCCGCGCTCGCGCCGGTGCTGGTCATGACGCGCGCCGAGCAGGGGGGGACTGTCTACGTTCACGGCGAGCCGCACACCTACGCCGCGTATCCTGCGGAGCAGGTCGATCCGACCGGGGCGGGAGATGTCTTCGCCACGGCGTTGCATATCGTGCGGAACCAGCTTGGCGACCTGTGGCAGGCGCTGGAGGTCGCGGCCCGGCTGGCGGCGAACTCGGTCACGCGGCGCGGGTTCGCCGGGGCGCCGACGCCGAACGAGGTCGCGGAGGCATTGGCCGCCGTCGCCTCGTAAACTGCTGAGCTGCGCGAACTACTCCCAGTTTCAGGTGATGGAGAACCTTCGATGATTGAGCGGATTATTCTCAACGCGCAGATCATCACCCTGAACCCGGCCCAGCCCCGCGCCAGCGCCCTGGCGATCGCCGGACCGCGCATCGCGGCGGTGGGCGACGACGACACGATCCGCGCGCTGGCCCGCCCGCACACAATCATCGATGATGTTGGCAGGCGCCCGATCATCCCCGGCCTGACAGATGCGCATATCCATTGGGAAGGCGTGGCGCACAGCCTGGCGTCTGTGGACGTGTTTGAAGTCCCCAGCAAGGCCGAGGCGCTGCGCCGCGTCGCGGAGCGCGTGCGGCAGGCGCCGCCGGGCGAGTGGATCGTCGGGCGCGGCTGGTCGCAGGCGTATTGGGCGGATCAGGCGTTCCCAACTGCCGCCGATCTCGACGCCGTCGCGCCGCAGAACCCGGTGTATCTCGGCGCCAAGAGCGGGCACGCCGCCTGGGTCAACTCGGCGGCGCTGCGCGCGGCGGGCGTCACGGCGAGCACGCCCGACCCTACGGGCGGCAGCTTGCAGCGCGATTCCGCCGGGCGGCTGACCGGGCTGCTGCTCGAAGCGCCGGCGATGGCGCTGGTTTACCGGCACATCCCCAGCCTGACGCCGGAGCAAACCGCGAGCCTGATGCTCGAAGCGCAGCGCCGGGCGTGGGCGTCCGGCCTGACCGGCATCCACGATTTCGACGATCCAAGCTGCCTGGTGGCGCTGCAACTGCTGCGCGAGCGCGGCGAGCTGGGCCTGCGCGTGGTCAAGAACATCAACGACCCGTACATCGAGCACGCGCACGCGCTCGGCCTGCGCTGGGGCTTCGGCGACGAGTGGCTGCGGATCGGCGGGCTGAAGATTTTTGCGGACGGGGCGCTCGGCCCGCGCACCGCGCACATGATCGCACCCTACGAGGGCGAGCCGGACAACTTCGGCATTGTCGTCACGGACAAGGAGCAGATGCACGAGTGGGTTCTGCGCGCCAGCCTGGCCGGTATTCCTTCGACCATTCACGCCATTGGCGACCGCGCGGTGCACGACGTGCTGGACGTGTACGAGGCCGTCCGGCAGGCAGAAGCGGCGCGCGGCATTCCGCCGCAGATGCGCCGCCACCGGATCGAGCATGTCCAGATCATCCACCCCGACGACGCCGCGCGGCTGGGCCAGCTTCAGGTTATCGCCTCGATGCAGCCGATCCACGCCACATCCGATTACGAGATGGCCGAGCGGTATTGGGGAGCGCGCGCCGGGATGAGCTACAACTGGCGGCTTCAGCTTGAGGCCGGGGCCGTGCTGGCGTTTGGCTCGGATGCGCCGGTCGAGCCATTCGAGCCGATGAAGGGAATTTACGCCGCCGTGACGCGCTGCCGCCCGGACGGATCGCCGGGGCCGGACGGCTGGTTCCCGGAGCAGCGGCTCGACATCGACACCACGCTGCGCGCGTTCACGCAGGGTCCGGCCTACGCCGCCGGGCTAGAGCGCGACCTGGGGATGCTGGCGCCGGGCTTTCTGGCCGATTTGCTGGTGCTCGACCGCGACCTTTACGCCATCTCGCCGGATGAGATCCTCGATACCGAGGTGCTCGGCACGATGATCGGCGGCGAGTGGCGCTTCCGGCTGTTTGACTGAGAACAGCGAGAAGAACAGGGATCAGCGATTATATATTAGCTAACCTCTAACTGCTAACCACTAAATGCTACTTGAGTTGAATATCCAGCCAGGTGGTTTTGCCCGGCTCGACCGTCGCGCTGCCCTTGTAGGCGATCACCCCGCCGATTTTCACGTACACGTCGTACTCGCCGTCCGGCAGGTCGCCGCGCGCGTAGTGCTCGCCGAAGATCGGGTCGGGGTTCACCGCGTTGTCGGCGTAGCTGAACGTGTTGCGCACCGGTCCGGCCCGGTTCTTAAGCTGGAAATTGACCATCGCCTCGTAGACGCGCTGGCCGTGCGCGTCCACGATCCGCCCGGCGATGGTGCCGAAGCCGGGCCAGGGCCGCATCCACAGCTCAGGGTTATAGGTGCTGCCATAATCGGTCGGGTCGCCGATCCGCACTTCGAGGTGCAGGTGCGCGCCCAGCGCGACCCCGGTCGAGCCGACCCAGCCGATCCGGTCCATTTCCGCGACGCGCTGCCCGGTCGCCACGCCGACCTTCGACAGGTGCCCGTACAGCGTGTAGACGCCTCGCCCGTCGGCCAGCACGATGTCGTGCTCGATCACGACCACGTTGCCGTAGAAATCAAGCTGCGGGCCGAACTGCACGGCCTTGTCTTCCCCGGCGTAGAAGACCGTCCCGCCGCCGACCGCCAGCACCGGCGTGCCGTGCGGGTTCTGGATGTCGATCCCATGATGCGTCGCCAGCCCGCCGTAACTGGTCGAGCCATAAGGATAATTGCGCGCCGCGAAATCCTGCACGAGGTTGTTCGGATCGCGCGGGAAGGGACGCCCGAAGACGTAATGATCGACGACCGCGCGCGGCGCGTCGAAGCGCGGCGTCGGGCTGGCGAGCGTGGCCGGGGCGGGCGTATAGGTCGGGCGCGGCGTGTTGGTCGGCAGCAGCATGAAGGTCGGCGTTGGCCCGGTCTGGACCGGCGGCGCGGCGGCGGTCTGCCCCGCCAGGCCGCCCCAGACGACGATCAGCGCCGCCAGACCTGCCAGCGCCGCGACGGTACGCGTTATCCAGTTCCCCACAGTTCTGTTTCTCCCAGCCACTGTCAGCCTGCCGTGGGCGCGATTCCGGCGCGCTCCTCGGCGGTGGCGATCGCGTTGTCGCGCAGGGCGCGCGCCTGGGCCAGCAACGCGGCGCAGTCGTCGGTATAGCGCGCGGCGAGCGTGCGGTCCTCGAAGCTGGCGGCGTTGACGCGCACGTTCAGCCCGGCGCCCTCGACGGCGGCAATGCCCATCAGGGTGGCGACCGCTGCGTCGCTGGCGGCGGTGTGGTTGCCCAGCCGGGCGACCTGCTCGGCCAGTTGCATCGCCTCGACCGCCATGCGCGCCACGTCGAGCGGCACGTCCGCCGCGCCGATCATCGCGGCCTGGATCGCTGCCGGGCGCGCCGGATCGTCCTTGTCTACACGATACGCGGCCATGACGGCGTCGAAGGCGGCGATGTCGGCGTCGATAGCAGCCATCAGCCGGGCGCGCAGGTCCGCAGCGGCGGCGGCGACGGCGTTCATGGTCTGCTCAACCTCGGCGTAGCGTTTCTTGCCCGCGGTCAGGCGCGCGACCATCTCGGCCAGCGCCGCGCTCAGCGCGCCCGCCAGCGCGGCGACCGCGCCGCCGCCGGGCGTCGCCGTGCCCGCCGCGACCGCCTCGACGAAGCGTGCCGGGCTGATCGTCTCCGGCGCGACCGCCGGGACGTGCTGCGTGGCTTCTTCCGGGATCGGCGGCTCTTCCTGATCGAGCGGCGACGGCTCGGCTTCGGCCTGCTGCACGCGGTACTCGAGAATCTGGTCCGGCTCGAAGCGATCAAGCTGCAAATACCACTGCGCCGCGTCGATGAAAAACGCCTGGGGCGCGAGGCCGACCAGCTCGCTGTGCGTCACGCCGACGCCGTAGCGCGCGGCCTCGCGGCGGATCAGCTCGACCACGCGCGCGACCGGCGTCCGCTGGAAGTCGGTCAGGTTCATCGAGACCTGCGCCTGCCCTTCGACCAGGAACCCGGCCGCCTTGACATAGCGCAGGCCGCCGCTGGAGTTGCGCACGGCGCGCGCGACTTTGGACGCGATCTCGACCTCGCCGGTGCTCAGGTAGACGTTGAACGCTACCAGGGCGGGCCGGGCGCCGACCACGGTCGCGCCGGCCGGGCCGAGCACCGCCGGGCCGTAATCGGGCACGCGCTCCGGGTCGGTGCCGATCACCGCGCGCAGCTGTTCGAACTGGAACTTGCTGGAGCGCAGCCTGGCGAGGTCCTCGCGGCTGGGCTGCGACGCCGCCGCCTCGTAGAGATAGACCGG
Organism: Aggregatilineaceae bacterium; assembly: GCA_035325905.1. GTDB lineage: Bacteria > Chloroflexota > Anaerolineae > Aggregatilineales > Aggregatilineaceae > DYGX01. The sequence goes on from DAOKYY010000115.1 coordinate 9,025, forward strand.
GATGCCCAGCTCGTCGCCGACGCGCTGCCCCAGCCGGTGCGCGATCCCGACGCACTCGTCCATCGTCACGTCGCGGATCGGCACGAAGGGCACGACGTCGGCGGCGCCCAGGCGCGGATGCTCGCCGGTGTGCTGGTTGAGGTCGATCAGTTGCGCGGCGGTCTGAATCCCGGCGAAGGCGGCGCGCTCGACCGCCGCCACGTCGCCGACGAAGGTGACGACGGTGCGGTTATGGTCGGCGTCGCTGCTCGTGTCGAGCACATGGATCGGCGCGGCCTGCTGCATGGCGCGGACGATGGCCTCGACCACTTCGGGCCGGCGGCCTTCGCTGAAATTCGGGATACATTCCACCAGTGGTCGTTTGGCTGCCATACGTTGTCGCGCGGCGCGGCCTTATCCCAGGCGCGTGTCGCGCAGCTCCTTTCTTTAAGGTAAGCGGTTAAGTGACCTTCCGAAATGATCTGGCGAATGCGGCGCTGCGCAAGGCTTACCTCACCC
>DAOKYY010000116.1:0-9457 GCA_035325905.1 Aggregatilineaceae bacterium
TGCTGCAAGTCGTCGTCGAGCGTCACGATAATGTCATGATGCGCGGCGCGGATGCCACACAACAGCGCGCTGTGCTGGCCGGAGTTGCGCATCAGCTTGATGCCGCGCACCCAGGGATAGCGCGCCGCCAGCTCGCGGATGGTGTCCCAGCTTCGGTCGCGGCTGTCGTCTTCAACCAGAATCAGCTCGTAGCGATCGCTGATCGTGGGCAGCACGGCGGCCAGGCGCTCGGCCAGCTCGCCGAGGCTCAACGCCGCGTTGTAAACGGGAACGACAACAGATAATGACCTCATGCAGGTGTAACGTCCTTCTGCACGCGCGGTGGATTCACGACAAAACGTGCGCAGTGCACAGCGCGCACGGTAACGATTGTAACCGATTCGAATGCTCTGCCGCATGAGACTTTGGGGGGATGGCGCGTGTCACCGGTGCCAGCCCACCGCCGCAACGCGTTGGGAGCCGCTGCGTAAGAATAGCACGGTGATGTTATTCTTCCGGCCGCGACGGCACCGCGCACCTGCTTCGATCCCCCGCGCCGTCGCGTCCATGCCAAGCCGAGGACTCTGCCATGCTGTCACGACTCCGTTTTCGCCGCCTACTGCGCTGGGCGCTGATTCTGCTGGCGCTCGCTCTGATCGCGCTGTATCTGGCGCTCCCGCTCGTCTACGGCTTCTACGCGACGCGTTCCGCGCGGGCGGCGGTTGGCGCTCCGCCATCCGGTTTCGGGGCCGTCAGCCTGACGACCGATGATGGCGTTCCGCTCGCGGCCTGGTACGCTCCGCCGCAGAACGGCGCCGCGATTGTGCTGGTGCATGGGTCGGGCGACTCGCGCGACGACGTTCGCGCCCATGCTGAAATGCTGGCGCGCAGCGGGTTCGGCGTGCTGGCGCTCGACCTGCGCGGCCACGGCGAGAGCGGTGGGGACGCCAACCGCCTCGGCTGGCAAGGCTCAAGCGACGTGGGCGCGGCGGTGCGCTATCTTCAGTCGCGCGGGGAAGTCCGCGCCATCGGCGGGCTGGGGCTGTCGGTCGGCGGCGAGATACTGCTCGGCGCGGCCAGCGAATACCCGGCGCTGCGCGCGCTGGTCAGCGAGGGCGCGACGTATCGCTCGCTGGACGAGTTCAAGGCGCTGCCGGAGCACCGTGGATTTATTAACAGCTTGCAGATTCGCATGCTGTCGCTGGCGGTGATGCTGTTCGGCGGCGGGCGCCCGCCCACGCCGATTCTTGACTCGATCATGGCGGCGCACGACATGCGCCTGCTGCTGATCGCGGCAGGGAATGAGAGCCAGGAGATCGCGTACAACGAGGCGTTCGCAGAGGCGGTCGCTACGCGCGCGGAGGTCTGGGTCGTGCCCGGCGCAGGCCACACGCAGGGCCTCAGCCGTTCGCCGGAGGAATACGAGCGCCGCGTGATCGGGTTCTTGAAGGAGACACTGCTCGACGCGCACGGCGACTAACGAGCGGAAAACCACCGGCCCGGAAAGCGTCAAACCACAGGCTTTCCGGGCCGGTTTACCGTCAGGCGGTGCGCGCCAGCGTCTCCATCAGCAGCGCGACGAAGCGCGCCCGGTCCGCGCCCAGCGCGACGTGCACATTCGGAGGCCGGTGCAGGCGGTTGAACACGTCGAACACGGTCCGCCCGACCGTCAGTTCGCCGGTTGTCTCGACGTCGCCGAACACATGCACGACCTCGCGCAGCACGCCCGGCTCGACGATCGACAGCACCGCCAGCGCGTCGTGCACCGGCGTATTGGCGCTGCCGGCGTATTCATCGTGCGTGGCCTGGTAGCCCGCGATGCGCTTCTCGATGAACTCCGCCGCTGCCTTTGCCGCCGGGGCGCCGAGCGCCCGCAGCGCGCCGCAATCGTCCCGCGAGACGGTCGCCTCGTGCGTCGCGTCCAGCGGCACGACCGTGATCGACGGGACGCCGCTCAGGAAGACGATCCGCGCTGCCTCCGGGTCCGCCCAGATATTGAACTCTGCCGAGGGGGTCGTGTTGCCGATGGCGTGCCCGCCGCCCATCAGCACAATCGCCGGGATGCGCTCGGCCAGGCGCGGCTCGCGCTGGAGCGCCGCCCCGACGTTGCTGAGCGGTCCGACCGGCACCAGGATCGTCTCCGGCCCGGCCGGCGAGAGATAATACTCGATCAGGAAATCGACCGCGCTCTGCTCGCGTGCGTGCGAGGTCGCGGCGGGGATCGGCAGGTGGTTGCCGTGGATCAGCGGCGTCTTGGTCTGGCTGCGCGGGACCGGGAAATCAGCGCGCATCAGCGGGGTGGACATGCCCTCGTAGACCGGGATGCTCACGCCGATGTGGTCGAACACGCGCAACGTGTTCTCGGTGCAAAACTCAACCGCGACGTTGCCGTTGACGGTCGTCGCGGCAACCAGCTCCAGCGCGGGGTGCAGCGCCGCGCACATCAGCGCGACGGCGTCGTCCGTGCCGGTATCGACATCCAGGAGAACTTTCTGCGTCATGGCTCACTCTTTTGTCTCGAAACAAGATAAAACGCGCCGCGTGCAGCGCGGGCTGAGTATACCGTGTTCCGCCAAAATCCTGGCGAAGCTGCGATACGGCGCGCATTGGTCAGAAGCGGGCGCTCAAGGGTATGATGGCAGGCGCGCTGACATCACCGGTGGGATTCTCACCGTGAAATGAGGTGACTTTCGATGGCCCACGCGACCCCGCCCCTCTACAAAGACCCGGATCGCTCCGTTGAGGAGCGCGTGCAAGACCTGCTCGCGCGCATGACGCTGGACGAGAAGCTCGCCCAGCTGGGCAGCGCCTGGGTCTTCGAATTGCTCGACGATCTGACGTTCTCGGAGGAGAAGGCGGGCCGCGTGATGGCCGATGGCATCGGGCAGATCACGCGCATCGGCGGGGCCAGCAACCTGCGCCCGGCGGACAGCGCCCGGATGGCGAATACGATCCAGCGTTGGCTGATCGATCATACGCGCCTGGGCATTCCGGCGATGGTCCACGAAGAATGTTGCAGCGGGTACATGGCGCTCAGCGCGACGTGTTTTCCACAGGCAATCGGCGTGGCGAGCACCTGGAACCCGGCGCTGGTCGAGCAGATGACGGCGGCGATCCGCGCGCAGATGCGGGCTGTTGGCGGGCACCAGGCGCTCGCGCCGGTGCTGGACGTGACGCGCGACCCGCGCTGGGGCCGCGTCGAGGAGACGTTCGGCGAAGACCCGTACCTGGTGGCTGAGATGGGCGCGGCCTACGTGCGCGGCATGCAAGGCGACGACTGGCAGGCGGGCGTGGTGGCGACCGGCAAGCACTTCGTCGGCTATGGCATGGGCGAAGGCGGCATGAATTGGGCGCCGGCCCACATTGGCCCGCGCGAGCTGCTGGAAGTTTACGTCTTTCCGTTCGAGGCGGCGATCAAGACCGCCGGGCTGGCCTCGATTATGAACGGCTATCACGAGCTGGACGGCATCCCGTGCGGCGCGAACCGCGATCTGCTGACCGGCCTGCTGCGCGAGCGCCTGGGCTTCGAGGGCCTGATCGTCTCGGACTATCACGCGGTCGCCCAACTGGCGGAATATCATCATGTCGCGCGCGACAAGCAGGAAGCGGCGGCGCTCGCGCTCGAAGCCGGGATTGACGTAGAGCTACCGGGTACCGACTGCTACGGCGCGCCGCTGCGCGAGGCGGTCGAGCGCGGCGCAATCGACCCGGCGCTGCTGGACGAGGCCGTCCGCCGCGTGCTGCGCGTCAAATTCGCGCTGGGGTTATTCGAGAACCCGTATGTAGCCGTCGAACGCGCCCCCGAGGTGTTCGATACCCCGGCGCAGCGCGCCCTGGCCCGGCAGATCGCGCGCGAGTCGATCGTGCTGCTGAAGAATAAGGGCGGCTTGCTGCCGCTGGATAAGACCATCGGCTCGATCGCGGTGATTGGCCCCAACGCGGATGTCGTGCGCAACCTCGTCGGCGACTACGCCTACCCAGCGCATATCGAGACGATCCTGGAGCAGCAGACCGAGAACCCGTCGGGCGGCAGGCGCCCGGAGCGGATCGAGCTGGTCGAGGATTTCGTGCCGATCATCAGCGTGCTGGAGGGCATCCGCGCGAAAGTGGGCGGCGCGCGGGTGCGCTACGCGCCCGGCCTGCGGACGGTGCTCGACGCATCGACCGAGGGGTTCGCCGAGGCGGTTGAGCTTGCGCGCGCAGCGGATGTGGCGATCCTGGTGGTCGGCGAGAAATCCGGCCTGACCGACGACTGCACCTGCGGCGAGGCGCGCGACCGGGCGGAGCTAGGGCTGCCTGGCGCTCAGCAGCAGCTGGTCGAGGCGGTCTGCGCGACCGGGACGCCCGTGGTCGTGGTGTTGGTCAGCGGGCGGCCCCAAGCGGTGCCCTGGATCGCGACGCACGTTCCGGCGCTGGTGCACGCGTGGCTGCCGGGCGAAGAAGGCGCCAACGCGATCGCGGACGTGCTCTTTGGCGATTACACGCCCGGCGGCAAGCTGCCGATCTCCGTCCCGCGTGACGCCGGGCAAGCCCCGGTCTTCTATGGGCACAAGCTGTCCGGCGGGCGCTCGCACTGGAAGGGCGACTACGTCGAGCTGAGCGCCAAGCCGCTCTACCCATTCGGCTACGGCTTGAGCTACACGCGCTTTGAGTACGCCAACCTGCGGCTCTCGACCGGGCAGGCGCGCGCCGGGGAGACAGTCGACATCCGGCTGGACCTGACGAACGCGGGCGAGCGACCCGGCGACGAGATCGTCCAGCTTTACACGCGGGACGTGGTGTCCAGCGTCACCCGCCCGGTGAAGGAACTCAAGGGGTTCAAGCGCGTGCCGCTGGCCCCCGGCGAGACGAAAACCGTGGTGTTCACGCTGGCGGTCAACCATCTGGCGTTTCTCGACCGGGCGATGCGGCACGCCGTCGAGCCAGGCGTGATCGAGGTCATGATCGGCGCGTCGTCGGACGACATCCGCCTGCGCGGATCGTTCGAGATCACCGGCGCGCCAGTCGAGGTCGGCGACGACAAGGTGTATTTCAGCGCGGCGCGAGTCGAGCCGTCCGCGCGCTAAGCCGACTCGCGCGGGATCAGCGCCCAGTCGCTTTCCAGCACGCGGCGCGGCCCGGTGACGCGGCCCTCGATGCGGTCGAACAGCGCCGAGGCCAGCTTGCGCCCGATGTCGACCGGGTCCTGGGCGATGGTGGTCAGCGTCGGGCTGATGATGGTCGCTTCGGGGATGTTGTCGAAGCCCATGATCGCGATGTCTTCCGGCACGCGGCAGCCCGCCGCGCGCAGCTCGAGGATCATGCCAATCGCCATCAGGTCGTTGAGCGCGAAGACAGCCTGCGGGCGATCCTTCAGCGCCGCGATCTGCCGTCCGGCCCGCCGCCCCGCTCCGAGCGAAAAATCCCCCTGGAACACGAAGGCCGGATCAATCGCCAGACCCGCCTCAGCCATCGCCTGCTCGTATCCCTGCCAGCGGCGAGGCCCGGGCGGGAACTCGTCTGGCACGCCGAGAAAGCCGATCGACCGGTAGCCGCGCTCGGTGATCAGCCAGGTGATCGCGGCGCGGGTCGCTTCGCGGTCGTCGAGATAGACGATGTCTACTTCCGGGTGCCGGATGTGCTGGCCGAGCGCCACAAACGGCGTGCGGGTGGCGGTGATCAGGTGGTCGATCTCGTCTTCGCTGAGGTGAATCGGCACGGCGATGATGCCGTCAACCGGGCGGCGGATGACCGCCTCACAGAAGTGCTGCTCGCTGGCGTAAAGGTGGTCGCTGTTGGCGATCAGCACGTCAAAATCGTGCTGCCGCGCCACATCCTGAATGGCGCGAGCGATGGGGTGATAGAACCCGTTGGAGATGTCCGCGATCAGCAGCGCGATCATCTGCGTGCGCTGCGTGCGCAGGCTGCGCGCGGTCATGTTCGGGCGGTAGCCGAGCCGCTCGACCGCCGCCAGGACCCGGTCGCGGGTGGCGTCGCTGACCGCGATCGTGCTGACGGAATTGTTCAGCACGCGCGAGACGGTTGGCTGAGAGACGCCGGCCAGCCGGGCCACGTCTTTCATGGTGACAGGTCGCGCGTGGCGGCCCGATGGGCGTTTGGTCATGATGGTCTGCCGGAATAGCGGACGGGCCGGAGCCGGACGCCTGGGCGCGGGCGAACCCGTCAGCTCGTTGAAAATGATAACGTTATACGATTTCATCACACTATGTCGCGTAAGTCAAGAGCGCGGCGCGAAGTGACGCAAAGCGCGCTGGCTGCGCCGGTCTGCGGCGCGGTTTGGGAGTACAATAAGCGCCGAGGAATTCGCGGCACCCTTTCCACCAGGAGGCAAGAGCAGTATGGGGAGCACCCTCGTTCTGACTGGCCCGCGCCAGGTCGGCTATGAGTCCGCGCCGGACGAGGCGCTGAAGCCGGGCGAGGTCCGCATCAAAACGCTTTTTTCTGGCATCAGCGCCGGGACTGAGCTGACGCAGTACCGGGGCACGACGCCGTTTCTGCACAAGCGTTGGGATGCCGAGCGCCGCCTGTTTGTCCCTGGCGACGACACCTCGCTGACGTACCCGGTCCGCACCTGGGGCTACGAGGAAGCCGGCGAAGTGGTCGAGCTTGGCCCGGAGGTGAGCGATATCCCGCTGGGCGCGCACGTGTTCGGGACGTGGGGGCACCGCACGCATCACGTCGCCCCGGCAGATTACGTGCGCCCGCGCCTGATGCCGCCGGGCGCGGACCCGATTCTGGGAATCTTCTCGCATATCGGCGCGATCGGCCTCAACGGCGTGCACGACGGGCGCGTGCGGATTGGCGAGACGGTCGCGGTGTTCGGGCTGGGCGTGCTGGGGCAGATCGTCGCGCAGGCGGCGCGCCATTCCGGCGCGCGCGTGATCGCGGTTGATCGCCTGAAGTCCCGCCTGGAAACGGCCAGGGCGCACGGCGCGCCCATCACGCTCAACGCCGCCGAGGTCAGCGCCGCCGAAGCGATCAAGGACCTGACCGAGGGGCGCGGCGCGGATGTGTGCTTTGAGGTGTCCGGCTCAACGGCTGCGCTCAACGAGGCGATCCGCGCGGCGGCGTACTCGGCCCGCGTCGTCGCGATGGGCTTTTTCCAGGGCGAGGCGCAGGGCCTGACCCTGGGCGAGGAGTTCCACCACAACCGCATCAACGTCGTCTGCTCGCAGATCGGCGGCACCGACCCGGAGCTGCAATATCGCTGGAACAAGCTGCGCCTGTGGCAGAGCGCGATCCGGCTTCAGGTCGAAGGCGTGCTGGATATGCGCTCGCTGATCACGCACCGCGCGCCGTTTGAGCGCGCCGCCGAGCTGTACGCCGCGCTCGACCAGACGCCGGACCAGGTGCTGCAAGCCGTGCTCGATTTCTCAGCCGAAGGGGAGTGAAGGGGACGATGAGCCGTTTGCGTGTTGGGATTCTGGGCTGCGGCAGCTTCGCGCACCGGCACGCGCAGATCATCGCGTCGCTGCCCGACGAGGCGGAGTTGGTCGCCTTCTGCGACCGCAACGACTGGAAGGCGCGCGCCTACGCCGAGGAATACACCGCCGGGCGCGCCCCGGTGTTCACCGACCATGTGACCATGCTCGATCAGGCCGCGCTGGACGCGCTGATCGTCGTGCTGCCCCCTTACGGCCACACCGACGAGGTCGAGCAGGCGGCGGCGCGCGGCGTGCACCTGCTGATTGAGAAACCGATCGCGCTGGCGTCCGAGCAGGGCTGGCGGATGGTCGAAGCCGCCGAGCAGGCGGGCATCAAGACGCAGGTCGGGTTTATGTTTCGCTTCGGCGCGGCGGTCGAGCACATGAAGATGCTGCTTGACTCCGGCGCGGCGGGGCGGCCTGGCCTGATGAGCGCGCGCTACTTCTGCAACGCGCTCCACGCGAGCTGGTGGCGTATGCGCGAGAAATCCGGCGGGCAGCTGGTCGAGCAGGCGATCCACATGTTCGACCTTCTGCGCTATCTGTTCGGCGACGCGGCCAGCGTTTACAGCCGCCAGGAGAACCTGTTTCACGGCGATGTTCCCGGCTACACCGCCGAAGACACCAGCGCGACGATTGTCAGCTTCCGCAACGGGGCGCTGGGCGTGGTCTACGCCACCAACGGCGCGATCCCCGGCAAGTGGATCAACGATTATCGCGTGGTGGCGCAGAGGGTGACTGCCGAGTTCGCCAGCGCCAACCAGGCGACCTTCACCTTCACCGCCGAGCCGGAGCGCGCGCCGCTGGTCGTCGCGTCCGACCGCGATTTCCGCCGGGCGCTGATCGAGGACCTGTTGGCGGCGATCCGCACCGGGGGTGAGACGCGCACGCCGCTGCGCGAAGGGGCGAAGACGCTCGACCTGGTGCTGGCAGCGGTCCGCTCCGACGAGCGGCGGGCGGAGGTGCCGCTGTGAGGCTCAGCTACTCGTCTGCCGATGGGCTGGCGCTTGAGTCGCCGCGCATCACGCTGCGCGGGCTGCGACCGGTGCTCAACGGCGCGCCGGTCGAGGCACTGCAAACAGAGGCGCTCGTGGTCGAGGGGCCGCCCGAGTCTCTGCCGGCGCTCCACCTGCGGATGGCCGCGCCCGCGCTCGGCGGTGCGGCGTTGGACGTGGCGATCAGCCAGCGCGGGGCGGACGCCTGGGCGCTGCGCTACGCGCTAGACGGCGACCCCGGCGTGGCGCTGGACTCGTTCGGCGTGCGCTTCGAGGCGGTCGAGAACCTGCGCGTCTGGCTGCGGAATGGGTACTTTAGCTGGGACGGCTCGCGCTACGTCGAGCCGGGGCCGCCCGCCGACCCCGGCTACGCGATGACGCAGCTTCTACCGCGCGAGGGCGCGGGCAGCGTCGTGATCGGCTTCGAGCGCCACGAACGCTTCCAGCACACCTTTCGCGTGGACGGCAGCGGCGCGCCGCCCACGCTGACGATCGAGACGGTGTGGGACCGTAAGACGCTGAACGCCGGCTCACGCCCGGAATCCGAGACGCTGGTGATCTTCGAGCGTGCGGGGGTCGAGGATAGCCTGCGCGCCTGGGCGAAGATCGTCGCCGCTGCCTCCGCGCTGCCTCCGCGCGTCCCAGACCAGCCGATCACCGGCTGGTCGTCGTGGTACAACCTCTACGCCGCCATCACCGAGGAGAACATCCTGGAGCACCTGCGCGGCGTGGCGGCGGTGCGAGACCGCGAGACTCTGCCGCTGCGTTTCTTCCAGATCGACGACGGCTTTACGCCGGAAATGGGTGACTGGCTGGCGGTCAAGCCGCAGTTTCCGCGCGGAATGAAGCCGCTGCTGGACGACATCCGCGCCGCCGGGTTCGCGCCGGGGCTGTGGATCGCGCCGTTCATGGTCGGCAACCGCAGCCGGCTCTACCGCGAGCATCCCGGCTGGGTGGTGCGCGACCGGCTGACCGGCGGCCCGCTGCCGCTCATGACCTTCTACGGCGAGTTCCGCTGGCACAAGCGCAGCGAGGAATACTACATCCTCGACACGACGC
>DAOKYY010000117.1:0-9407 GCA_035325905.1 Aggregatilineaceae bacterium
TGAGGTAAACCGGCGCCGGGCTGCTATGCCAGAGACTTTCGATAGTTCACATAGCAGCGAGCGATTGGCGATTAGCAGAGATAAAAACAGCCAGTCTGGGCGTTGCCACGCCTTCAACCGAAGACAGGCGGCGCGCCCGGCGTCTGGGGCTTACAGCGAACCGCTAACCGCTGATCGCTTCCTTGAAGTCGTAAATCCCGTCGCGGATCGGCCAGCGCCCGTCGCCGTTGGCGCAGGCGACGGTCTCGCCCTCGACATGCAGCGGGCCGCCGCAGCTCAGGCACTTGAATAGCGGCCCGTCGAGCGCCGGGGCTGGACCCTCGCCCACCGCCCGGTTGCGCGTGAAAACGCTCGGCGAGTACAGCGCCCATTCGCCGGTCGGTTGGAGTAGCCGGTCGAGCGCGACCAGCAGCCGCGTCGGAACCGCGCGCTTCAGCACGCCGAGCCGGAAGTAAGACAGCGCGCGCCGCCGCTCGGTGACGAAGCCCGCCTCGCGCAGCCAGCCCTCCATCGCGTCCGGGTGAAAGTCGAAGTTGAGCGCGACGAACTCGACCGGCGCCGGGTCGAACGGGTTCCACGTCTGGCGCTTCAGCCCGTAGCGAATGATGGCCTTGAGGTTGCGCTTGTTGGCGTATTCCAGCACGAACGCCGCGCCCGGCGCGAGCGCGGCGCGAATCTGGCGCAGCGCGGCAGGCACGTCCGCCATGTGGTGGATCACGCGCTCCATCAGCGCCGCGTCGCAGCTTCCATCCGCTAACGGAAGATGGTAGATGTCCGCCGCGACGAAGATATAGCGCGGATCACGCCCCAGGTGCGCCTGCGCCTCGCGCAGCATGGTGCGCGAGTAGTCGAGCACGATCACCTGGTCATAGCCGCCCAGCTCGCCGGTCATGCGCCCAAAGCCAGCGCCCAGGTGCGCGATCCGGCGCCCGCGCGGCGGCAGCAGCGCGCGCAGCGCGACTCGCTCGGTCAGGTCCTCGTAGTCACGCCCCTGGCCTTCCCAGAACTCGGTGCGGTAGCGCGAGCCTTCGTAGTCGCAGACCGGCACGCTCGTCTCGTTCACACGCTCTTCTCCTCGGTCCGGTCAGCCCCCTGGCGGGGGAACGGTATCGCCTGTTTCGGAGCGCACGCCGGTCGTAAAGCCCGGCCAGGGATCGGCGCTCTCCGCGGTCGGCGCGAGCAGGTTCACCCCGTCGCCCTGCCACACATCGATCAGAAAATCGGGCACCTGGCCCCACCGCTCCGGCAGGTGATCGAGCACGCGCACATACGGCTCCAGCAGCTCGCGCAGGTTGACGAAGGGATCGTGCAGTTGCGTCTCATTCAGCGGAATCTCGACCTCGACCGGCATGTCGACTGGAATCTGCGTGTTGACCGGGACGTTCATGCTGAGCCGGACCGGCAGCACCAGGTTCTGCGGCAGCACGATATCGACGCGCCCATTGATCAGCCCGCCGCCGCCCGGCAGCGTAAAGGTCGCGTTGGCCGCCAGCGGAACATCGGCGGTCAACACCACGTCCGTCTCCTGGTTGACCGGCAGATCGAAGATCACCGGGATGTCGTCGCTGACCTCGATCGTGCGGATGATCACCGCCTCGTCCAGCCCGACGAAGTTGCGGTGCAGGCCATCGACCAGCGGCTCGACGATCCCGTTCTTAATCTGAAACAACTGCATCAGCAGCAGAATCGACACGATCAGCAAGACCATATTGGTGATGAACGAAATCCAGATGGCGACGGTCTTAAAGCTGTTCCACCACACGCGGAACTGCTGCATGGCGGGCCTCCTTGAGTTTTCCGGGGGCCGCAGGGCGCGGGCCGCGCGGCGTGCGCTGATGATAACACCGGCGTCAAGGCACGGTCAACTGTACCCTTATTCTTTGGCGATGCCGCTCAATCAACGCAACAGAGCGGGGACATGCCCCGCCCTGCGTGACTAAGTGAGCCAACAGTAGCGTGTAGCTCTGGGCCAACCGCTAACCGCTAATCGCTTTTTCTTCCAATCCGGCGGCAGCGCGCAGCCGCGCGGCCTTGTCGGTGCGCTCCCACGCCACGTCCAGATCGTCGCGCCCGAAATGCCCATAGGCGGCCACCTGGCGGTACTGCGGCTTGCGCAGGTCCAGGTCGCGGATGATCGCGGCGGGGCGCATGTCGAAGTGCTGCTTGATCAGGTCGACGATCACCTCGTCGGGGACAGCGCCGGTGCCGAACGTCTCGATCGCGATCGAGAGCGGGTGCGCCACGCCGATCGCGTACGACACCTGTAGCTCGAAGCGGCGCGCCAGCCCGGCGGCGACCACGTTCTTGGCGATATAGCGGGCCATGTACGCGCCGGAACGGTCCACCTTCGTCGGGTCTTTGCCGGAGAACGCGCCGCCGCCATGCCGCGCCACGCCGCCATACGTATCGACGATGATCTTGCGCCCGGTCAGGCCCGCGTCGCCCAGCGGCCCGCCGACGACGAAGCGCCCGGTCGGGTTGACGAAGATCGTGGTCCGCTCGTCGAGCAAATCGGCCGGGATGATCGGCCGGATGACGTGCTCGATCACGGCCTGGCGGATCGTCTGGGCCGAGATCTCCGGCGCGTGCTGGGTCGAGATCAGCACCGTATCGACGCGGATCGGCTTGCCGTACTGGTACTCGACGGTGACTTGACTCTTGCCGTCGGGGCGCAGCCAGGGCAGCGTGCCGTCGCGGCGCACGACCGACAAGCGGCGGGTGAGCTGGTGCGCCAGCATAATCGAGAGCGGCATCAGCTCCGGCGTCTCGTCGCACGCGAAGCCGATCATCATGCCCTGGTCGCCCGCGCCGATGCGGTCCAGCTCGGCGTTGGTCAGGCTGCCTTCGCGCGCCTCAAGGGCGCTGTCCACGCCCTGCGCAATATCACCGGATTGTTCCTTCAACGAGACAATCACCCCGCAGGTGTCCGCGTCGAAGCCGAATTTGCCGCGCGTGTAGCCGATGTCCCGCACGACGCTGCGCACCAAAGCGTTGATGTCTACGTAGGTGGAGGTCGTGATCTCGCCCATCACCAGGACCAGCCCGGTCGTGACCGCCGTCTCGCAGGCGACACGCGCATGTGGGTCTTCGGCCAGAATCGCGTCCAGCACCGCGTCCGAAATCTGGTCGCAGATTTTGTCGGGGTGGCCCTCGGTCACGCTCTCCGAAGTGAAGAACAACTGAGGTGAGGACATGAACGTGGTCGAGCTGTGGTTTGAATTCACGGGAACTCCTTTTGCAGTGATAGTTACCCGGAAGGCACAAAAAAGCCCCCTGGAGCACACTCTCAGGGGGCGACATCGCTACAGACTCCGCGTCTCAGGCAGACGCCGCTGAGGATGCACCGCTCTCATCTTCCAGAAAACCTGACGGAATTGGCACCGTTCTTCGCCAGGCGGACACCTGAGCACGACGAAGTGGTTGCCGCGGCTTCAAAGGGCCGGTCCCTCTGCCGCTCTGGATAAGAGAGTGTATCCGGGTAATCGTCGGATGAGCCGGATGATAGCACCGGGCCAGCGGGGTGTCAATAGGCCGACCGCGCAGGTCGGGGCGGAATCACGCGGCGGCGGGAGCAAGCGGGATACGAAAACGAAGTTGGGCCAGGACACCCTCAACTCACGGGTATCCCGGCCCCGATTGGCGGCGAGCTGCGCGGGCCGGTGGGGCGCGCTCAGGCTACAACCGCGACCCGCTCCGGCGCGGCGACGGGCGCGGGCGCTTCACGGCTCCCGGCCAGGATCGCCGCGACTTCGTCGCCATCGACCGTCTCCGTCTCATGCAGCCGGGCGGCGAGCCGGTCCAGCGCGGCGCGGTGCTCGTCCAGCAGTTGCCAGGCGTGGCTCAGCGCGCGCTCCACGATGGCGCGCGTCTCGCTGTCCACTTCCGCCGCCGTCTGCGGGCTGACGCGCGAGTCCAGGCTGGCGGACAGGCCGAGCGCCGCCATGCTGGCATCCGCCGCCAGGCGCACCGGGCCGAGCGCGGGACTCATCCCGAACTCCGTCACCATCCGCCGCGCCAGGTCGGTGGCGCGGGCCAGGTCGTCGGCGGCGCCGGTCGAGACCTCGCCGAACGTCAGCGCCTCGGCGACGCGCCCGCCCAGCAGCACCGCGAGACGCGCTTGCAGCTCGGATTGGCTGTACAGATACCGGTCTTCTTCCGGGCGCTGCCAGGTGTAGCCGAGCGCCTTGCCTCTGGGCACAATCGTCACCTTGTGGACCGGGTCAGTTCCCGGTATCAGGCTGGCAACCAGCGCGTGCCCGGCCTCGTGCGCGGCCACGACGCGCTTTTCGTGCTCGCTCATGGCGCGCGTCCGGCGCTCGGAGCCAGCGACCACGCGCTCGATGGCCTCGTCAAAGTCGGCCATTTCGACGGCGGCTTTGCCGTGCCGGGCCGCCAGCAGCGCCGCCTGGTTGACGACGTTTTCGAGATCGGCGCCCGAAAAACCAGATGTGATGCGTGCGATCGTCGCGAGGTCGATATTGGGGGACAGAACGACATCCCGCGTGTGGACGCGCAGAATCTGCTCGCGGCCTACCAGGTCCGGCAGGTCGATCAGGATCTGCCGGTCGAACCGGCCAGGGCGCAGCAGGGCCGGGTCGAGCACTTCGGGACGGTTGGTCGCGGCCATCACGATTACGCCGCGCGACGACTCGAACCCGTCCATCTCGGCCAGAAGCTGGTTAAGCGTCTGCTCGCGCTCTTCATGCGCCTGCATCGCGCCGACCCCGGCGCGCCGCCCGCCGACCGCGTCGATCTCGTCGATGAAGACGATGCTCGGCGCGTTCTTTTTCGCCTGCTCGAACAGGTCACGCACGCGTGACGCGCCGACGCCGACGAACATCTCCACGAACTCGGCGCCGCTCAGTGAGAAGAACGGCACCCCGGCCTCGCCCGCCGTCGCGCGGGCCAGCAGCGTCTTGCCCGTGCCGGGCGGCCCCGCCAGCAGCACACCCTTCGGCATCCGGCCGCCCAGGCGCTGGAACCGGTCCGGGTTGCGCAGAAACTCGGTGATCTCGCGCAGCTCGCTCACGGCCTCGTCCGCGCCGCCCACGCTGGCAAACGTGACGCCCGTTTGCTCGCCCTCGATGACGCGCGCCTTGCTCTTGCCGAACGAGAAAACGCTGCCAGCCCCGCCGGACGATTTCTTCATCCGGTTGATCATCCAGTACCAGAAGCCGAACATCAGCGCCAGGGGCAGCAGCCAGCCGAGCAGCGTCGCCAGGAAGCCGCCGTCGCTCTCGATCCGCCCGTAGACTTCGACGCCCTGGGCGTCAAGCCGGTCATATAGCTCCGGGTCCTCGACCCGGACGGCGTAGAAAACGCTGCCGTCGCTGTACTCGCCGTCGATCCGATCCTCCGCAACGCTGACGCTGCGGACCTCGCCCGCTTCCAGCGCGCGGGTGAACTCGGAATACGGAATCTCGGTCCCGTTCATCAGCAGGGGGCCGATGATAAGCTGTTGGAGCAGCGTCAGAATGAGAAACGCCGCCAGCGCGTATTTGAGCGAGAACTTGACCCGCCGATCCGACAACCACTCCTTCATGATGCGCTCCTCGCTTTCCGGCGGCAGGGCAGGCGGCCCGCCGCGCCCGGCCCGGCGGCCTGAGCTTTCTGGCGGGCGATCTTGCCCAGCAGAATCAGGCCGACGCCGGTTCCAATCAGGCGACGCCGCGTGCGGCAAGACATCAACCCTTCACGACTCGATTTCGGTAGCATTGCCTCAGTTTCCTCCTGTGTCGATGCGGTAAGCCTCCACACCTGGCACCCAGCATACGCCGCCCGCGCTCCCCTGTCTTCGACTTTCGTCGGAATTGGGACAGTTCAATCGATTTTGGGGAACAGAATTCGTGGAAGCCGCCGGAACACGCACGCCGGGGTGGAGTGCCCCGGCGTGTGCTCGCTTCGATTTCGCTTTGCGATGGTGTTCAAGCGTTTGGCGTGCCGGACACGCGGGTTATTCGGCCTCGCAGCCCGGCAGAACCGGCGTGCCGCCCTCGATGCCGTAGTCCGCCGGGACGTAGACGAACCCATCGGCGCTGATCCACCCGCCCATCGTCTCGATGCGGGCGAAACTGCCGCTGCGCGCCAGGACGTTGGCCGTCTTGCACGGCTCCATCACCAGCCCGGTATCCTCGCCATTCGGCGCGGCCAGGATCGGCGTCTCCTGCGTCACCACCAGCTTGCGCGCCGCCACCGGCGGAACCAGCACCGTGTCGATCACGTGAATGACGCCGTTCGCCGCATCGAGGTCCGCCGTCGTCACCACGGCGACGCCGTTGACGGTCAGCTTGCCGTCTTCATCCGCCGCAAAGTCCAGCGCGTCCCCTTGAAGCGTGAACAGGTGGGTCGCATCGGCCAGGTCTTCGGCGCTGTACGCGCCCGAAACGACGTGATACTGCACCAAGTCCTTCAGCTCGGCGGCGGTCAGATCATCCAGCGCCGGGGCGCCACGCTTGGCGAAGGCGCTATCCGCCGGGACGAACACGGTGAACGGCCCGGCGCCGCGCAGCGTGTCCGCCCAGCCCGCCGCTTCTAAAGCCTCGCCCCAGCGCGTCAAACGGGCCTCGGATGCGGTGCGATCGACCACATCCTGCGGCGCGGCGACATCGGCCACTTCCTCGCCTTCGGCCAGCGCCGGGGCGAACGGAACAGCGATCAACGTGAGCGCTATCAGAACAGCAATCCACTTACGCATACCATCCTCCGGTTAACGTAGCTACACCCTCACGCAAAGGTGTTCCGCTTCCGAGCATACCCTGCTGACATTAGAATGACGATAGAATTGAGTTAGATATATATAAATATATCTGGCAGATAACCGTATAAACACAGTATATCCTGAGAATAGAACGGGGGCGGCCCAGAAGCCGCCCCCGCCTTTTCATGCGCCTGGAAAGTGCGCGTCACTCCCCGGTCACGATCTGATACGCGGTCCCAGCCCACACGAACAGCACCTGCTCGCCCAGCGCCAGGAACTCACCGATCGCGGGGTCAAGCGCCAGCAAGTCAAAGTACTCGTCGCTGAGGAACGTCACCTCGACGGGCGTCATGGCGTCCGCCTCGTAGAGCGTGTCGATCCACATCCCATCGCGCCAGACGAAGGTGCGGTCGCCAGCGTAGCGGATCGCCTGCTCGCCCGCCTCGGCCGGCAATTCGACCCCGCCCGCGTCTTTGCTGCTGCGCGTCGGCGCGGCCACCGGCGCGTTGGCGCTCGACAGCCCGGCCGCCGATTCCGCCGCGTCCACCGCCGCCTGGCCGCTCGGCGCCGCCAACATTTCCGCGTCCGCCTCGAACATCATCTGCGCTTCCTCGACGCCGCGCTGGGTGAAGATATCGTCCTCGGTGATCAGGAAGGACGTGTAGGGCGTGATGATCCCGTAGCGGATGCTGAGCCGCACGATGCTATCGACCAGCTCTGGGTCTTCGCCGTGCAGCCGGATCGCGCTAAGCAGCGCGCCGATCTTGCGCGTGGCCCACAAGCGCGGGACGAACACCGCGCCGCCCGCGTTCGGCGGAAAGCGCACGTCGTAGCGGTAGACCTGCTGCTGGCCTTCGAGCGTGCCGCGCAGCGTGATCGTGGTGTCGCCGCCGTCGCGGAAGCGCCCGACGACGATCAATTGCGTCCCGGCGAACAGGTCAGGCAGCGGGGCGGATGGGAACAGATCGTCGACCATCACCGCCCCGAAATCGAGTTCGAGGTCGGTCAGCACCGGCGCGCTGATCTTGGCGTAGAGCGCGCTCACCTCGTCGTCGATTCGCTCTTCAGGGCGGACATACGTCCCCGCGCCGCGAAATTCCTGATAAAGCTGGTCGAGCAGCAGGGTATCCACGTCGTAGCCGACGCCGAAGGTGAAGACGCGCACGTTGCCCGGCGCCGCCGCTTTGACGTTCGCCAGGATGGACGGTGTGTCGGTCACGCCCTCGGTCGGCAGGCCGTCGGTCAGGAACAGCACGACGGTCGGGCGCTCGCGGTCGGCCATGCCCATCGCCTCGCGCAGCGCCAGGTCGATGTCGGTGCTGCCGAGCGCCTCCAGGCCGCCGATCCACGCTTTCGCGCCGGGCGCCTCGGAGACCGGCTGAAGCCCGCGCGCGTAGATGCGCGTGCCGGTGCTGAAGGCGATCACGTTGAAGCGATCCTGCGCGTTGAGATGTTCCAGCACGAACTTAACCGCGTCGCGCGCCTGATCCCACTTCGCGCCTTCCATCGAGCCAGACTGGTCGAGCACGACGATCACATCTTTCGGGATGACGCGCTCGGCGCTGGCCTCGGCGGGCGGCGTGATCATCAGCGCGAAAGTGCCGTCTTCGTCGGCGCTCTCGCGGTAGGCCAGCAGGTTGGCGCTGATCTCCGAGGTCGCCAGCCCGTAGTACAGGCTGAAGTCGGTCGCCGGGCGCGCGCCAGAGGTTTCGAACCCGGCGCGAAAGGCGAAGTCGCCGTCGCGCAGGATGGCGAGATCGTGCGTCGGCGAATAGACCGCGCCGATCGGCTCGCGCGAGGTTACGCTGAGGCTCAGGCTCAGGCGCTCGACCGGCTGGCGCGTAAACTGGTCGGTGCGCAGCGGGTACTGGTAGTGGATCAGCCCGTTTTCCGCCGGTAGAAGCTGCGCGTACTCGAACTCGATTTTGACTTCGCTGCGCGGCTGGATCGGGAAGACGCTGGCCTGGATCGCGCCCGCGCCGACGTATTCGAGCAGAGCGGGGTCGCGCATACGGCGCACGATCTCGTCGTAGATCGCGCGCGCTTCGCCGGCGTCGAGGATGCGCGCCTCGATCGGCTTGCCATCGACCCACATCACCAGGTCCGACACCGCCGCGCCCACCGGCAGCGGAAAGATATAGGTGCCCTCGGCGGGCGCGTTGCCCTCATTGAAAAAGACCTGCTCGACGCGCGTGGTGGCGACCTGATCGACGATCGACACGTCCACGTGGTGCGAGCGAATGATCACGCCCCAGTCGCGCCAGGGGCGGGGCTGCGGCTCAGGCACACCCTGCGCCAACGTAGGCGCCGCGCCTGCCAGCAGCATGATCCCGATCAGTAGAAGCGAAAGCGTGCGTTTCATGTGGTTCTCTCCTGCCCCGCCCTGGGGGTCGATCGCGCTTGGTGTCGATCAGACGCCCGCCCGGCGCGGAAAGTTCCACACGGCCCTACAGCCACCTTCGCAGCCACTCGATCACTTCGACGCGCATGCCGGGCGTTTCCTGGTGGCCGCAGTCGTAGCGGAGCAGCCGCCACGCCTCCGGCGCGCCCGCCGCCGCGTAGGCGTCGCGCAGCGCCGCGTCAATTCGATCCAGCCCGGCGGGCGGGGTCAGCGGGTCCCGATCGCCCGCCAGCCCCAGGTGCGGGCGCGGCGCGATCAGCGCGTTGATCTCGGCGCTGGTGAAATGCTTGAGCAGGCGTGGCACATAAT
>DAOKYY010000118.1:0-9124 GCA_035325905.1 Aggregatilineaceae bacterium
GCGCCAGCGCCGCCCATTCGTCCAGGCTAAGCGTCTCGGCGCGGCGGTGCGGCTCGATCCCGGCGCGCGCCAGCAGATCGTCTGCCGCCGCCTTGTCGATGTGCAGGCCGCTGCTCAGCGCGTTGCGGAGCTGTTTGCGCTTCTGGCTGAACCCTGCCCGCACCACGCGGAAAAATGTCGCTTCGTCGGGCACATCGACGGGCGACTGAGAATATACGTCGATCCGCATCACGGCGGAGTCGACATCCGGGCGCGGCCAGAAGGCGCCCGCGTTCAGCCGCAGCGCGATCTCCGGCTGCCCGTAGAACTGCACGCTGACCGCCAGCAAACTCATGTCGCCAGGGGCGGCGATCAGCCGGTCCGCGACCTCACGTTGGACGGTGATCACCAGGCGCTTCGGGCGGGGGCGCCCTTCCAGCAGGTGGCGCAGGATCGCGCTGGTGATGTAGTACGGCAGGTTGGCGACAACGTAAAACGGGCGGTCGTCGAACAGCGGCGCCAGATCGAGCGTCAGAATGTCGGCGTGCACCAGCTCGACGCCCGGCACGCCGTCGAACTGAGCGCGCAGAATCGGCAGCAGGCGATCGTCCGTCTCGACGGCGACCACGCGCGCGGCGTGCTCCGCCAGAACGCGTGTCAGGTTGCCGGTCCCGGCGCCGATCTCCAGCACTTCAGCGCCCGGCGGCAGCGTTGCGATCTCGACGATTTTGTGCAGCGTGTTCGGGTCGTGCAGAAAGTTCTGGCCGAGGCTCTTCTTCGGCGGGATGGCGTGAAAACGCAATAGCTCGCGGTCGTTCATGGCTCGCTCGTTTCGATCAGAACGGCGGAAAAACGTAGAGGGATGCGCCGCGTGGCTCAGCCCGGCCGGACGCCGTAAGCGATCAGCTCGGGCTGCGGGCGGATGGTGATGTCGTCGGTGATCGGGATGCGTTCGATCAGCTCGGCCCCCGCATAGCGGGCGCGGACCTGTCGCACACGCTCGCCCATCACGCCGGGCGTGACGACGCGCTGCTCGCCAAGCGGCAGCGAAAAGTCGGGCCGCGCCACGGTCGTGAAAGGCACCGGCTCGGCCTCGACCTCAAGCTGCTCGACTACGCGCACGACACGGATCGTCATCCCCGCCTCGAAACGCGCTTCAAGCGGCGGCTCGGTCGTGTCCGCCCCGACCGGCGCGACGCCGACCGCCTCCAGCACATCGCCGACCGTCAGACCGGTCGCGCGGGTGCTGAAACTGCGCCCATCCACCTCGATCGTGACCGGCTTGGAGCGGCGCAGCGTCACCGCCATGCCGTCTTCGACCAGCGTGTGGAAACCCGGCTCGACGCCGTCCGCCAGGTACAGCTCGATCCCGGCTTCGTCCAGCGCCCCGGCGACATCCCGCTGCGTGGTCTGGACGATCCGCGTGCGGCCATTATCGCGCACGTGCAGCGTCGCGCTGCGCATGACGTAAAGGCTCATCGGCGGCACGTCCCACGGCGTGCGCTCCAGCGTCTCCCGCCAGTAATCGTGGCCGTCAACCCGTACCACGTCGTACACGCCGACCGCCACGCCCTGCTCGCGCAGGATGTCCAGCGGGTGGACCGCCTGGGTCAGCACGCGGCGCACCTCGCCATCGGCCTCGATGACCACGACATGCGCGCGCCGGATCGCGATTCTCATGCCCTGCACCAGCGGCGTATCGTGCGCGGGGGAGACCATATCGCCCGGCGCGAGCACGACGCTGCGCTCGGCCAGCAGATCGCCGACCGTCCGCGCGCGGGACTCGACCCGCTGCGCGCGCCCGCCGATCTCTAGCGTAACGTCTTTATAGGTCAGCCGGTACGCGGCGAAGACCGCCCCTGCCGCCACAAGCGCGATCCCCAGGCCAGCCAGCAGCCGGGCGAGAGAGCGCCGCGTCAGGCGCGGCGGGCGCGGGGAAGAAGAGTTCACAGCCGGAGCGCATCCTTCAAAACAAAAGCGGGGATTGCAAGCAGGTTGCTCGGGCCAGGCACTCCTGCGGCACCCAGGGTGAAATCCTTAGTGCTGCTGCCTTCCGGCCCTGACACGGTTCGGACGCCCTGCCGCGCAGGACCCAGTCCGAGCAACTTGCCAGCAATCACCCGCTGGACGAGCATGCGAAACGCAGCCTCGTATCAGGCGACGATGTGTTCGCGCGATCCCGCAGGATCGGGTGCATCTTAGCGGATTCACCGGGGCTTGTCAACGGTGACGGGCGTGCCGCGCGGCGGTTCTGATGCCGCTCTTACGACGGCGAGCTTCGAGCAGTGAGAGGTTAGCCAGCGCCGGAGCAAGAGCAAAGTGGGCGGAGCAAGCTCCGCGCCCTACCAGCCCGGTGCGCTGTTTGTTGCTCTTGGCTGCCCTTCGCTGCATTTCCGTGCTTTAGCTGTTCTTCGACTTTTGCCAGCCGCTAACTGCTAACGGGCTACCCCCTACCTTCTCAATAGGCGTGATTTTGCACGAAATCCACGATCGCGATGTTGGCGTCGCAGGCGCTGGCGGTTTCAACCGGCACGACGGGCGAGATCGCCGCCCCGGTCGGGCCGACGACCTGAAGCGTGTAGACGTCAGCGCGCGGCGCCGTCCCAAGCTGGAACTCGAAGCCGCCCGCGCCCCACCGTTCCGCCGAGCCGGAAAAGGCCACCTGCCGGAAGCTCTCGCCCTCAATCGCGATTGCCAGCCCGACCACCGGATCGCCGCTGAGCGTGGTGAGCGTCCCCGCGATGCTACGCCACTGGCAGCCCTGCGCGTTGTCATTCGCCTCGTAGCGCACCGCGCGCGGGTCGAACGGGAAGGGCGAGCGTGTCGGCAGCCCGGCCGGACGCGTCCCGCCGACGCTGCCCGGAATCGCCCCGCCGCTGCCGTCGTCGAGCGGCGCGATTGTCGACGTCACGGCCAGATCGCCCGCCGGGAGCACGGACAGCGAGCCGGACAGCACCGGCGTCGGCGTGATCGTCGGGGTGGCGGTCGCGGTTGGCGTCGGCGTTTCGGTCGCGGTCGGCGTGGCAGTGGGGGTGGCGGTCGCGGTCGGCGTGCCGGTCGGCAGCGGCGTATCGGTCGCGGTCGGCGTGTGCGTCGCCGTCGGCAGCACGACCCGCGCCGCGATCGTCGGCGGTGGATAGGGGTTGATCGCGGTCTGCGGGTCCGCCAGAATCAGCACAAACGCGCCGAGTGCGACCACAGTCAGCACCACGAAGACCACCGTGATCAGGTCGTAGACCGGGGAATTGCGTCTGGACGCCATGCAACACTACTTTCTGCCGCACCCGCGCAGGCGAGCGCGCCACCGCTCCCTCAAAATGTCCGTGTCTGGATAAAGTTGATCAGGGCGAGATTCTGCGCGCACGCCGCCGGAAACGTGACTTCTACGGTCGGCGAGAGCAGCCGGTCGCCGGACCACAGCGTGACCGTCACGCGCTCGGCGCTTGGCCCGCCGCCCAGGCGCACTTCCCACCCGGAGGGGCCGTAGTCGGTGCCGGTGCCTGCGAGCACGACCCGCTCGCCGCTCGCGTCGCCGCGAACGCGCACCTCGACGCCGACGACGGCCTCCCCGCGCTGGTCCACGACCGTCCCGGCCAGGCCCTGCCACGCGCAGCCAGTTGTCCCTTGCGCGAAGCTCTCGCGCAGCAGCGGCGTGCCCGGCTGGACAATGAAGGGATACGGCGCGAGCGTCGGCGGGGCCGGTCCCTGCGGCGTGGACGTGACGGTGCTGGTCGGGCGCGGGCCGGGCGTCAGCGTGATCGTCGGCGTCGCGCTCGGACGCGCAGTGAACAGGGCCGCCGCGACGGCGGGTGAGACGACGGTGGGCGTAAAGTGAGGGAGCGCGGCTCGCGCTGCGCTCCCGACTGCGTCCGATTCGGTGCCGTCCGCCTGGCCGTCACCGCCGCCCTCGGGCGGCGGCTGGGTCGGCAGCGGCGCGAGCGGTTGCGGCGTGGCCGTCACCTCCGGCAGCCGGGCGGGCGTCCGGGTCGGCTCGACCGCCGGCTGGACGGTCGCCTCCCCGGTCAGCGTCGGCTCCGGCGTGCCGGTTGGTTCCGGCGTAGTGGACGGCGTGAAGGTCGGCAGGAAGGGCGTCGGCAGCGGCGTGCCCAGGTCTGGGATCAGGGTCGGCGTCGGAACGTCCGTCGGCGGCGCAAGGAAGGGCGGCTCGGCCATGTCGCCCGCGACCGCGACCGCGTACGCGATCACGCCCAGCGTCAGGATCACGAACACCAGCGTCACGAAGTTAAACAGTATGTTGGCACCCCGCATCGGGTAGCTGCCCTCCCCCTGTTCGGGCGACGCCTACGGCGCGCCAGCGGCTCAGGTCGTGCTCGGTAGCGCCTAGTAGCGCCGGATGTCCGCCGAAGCGCGCTGCTGATCCAGCCAGTACAGGAACGCCTGCTCCTTCTGCTGCGCCAGCGCGGCGGGGTCCAGCGCGCGGCCCTCGGCCACTTCCAGCGTCTGGATCAGGTGATAGCCCAGGCTGCTACGGACCGGCTGCGACGCCAGCTCGCCGGGCTGGAGCGCGAAGATCGCCGCTTCCACTTCGGGCTGGAGCAGGTCGCCCCGGCCCACCCAGTCGAGGTCGCCGCCGTTGTAGCTGCTGGAGCCGTCGAGCGAATACTGCTTAGCCGCGTCCTCAAATGTGATCGCGCCGGACTGAATCTGCGCCAGCAGATCGCGCGCCAGCGCCTCGTCCTTCACCAGGATATGGCGCGAATGGACCTGCCGCTCGGCAGTCGAGACGTTGGCCGTCACCATCTGGCTGACCTTATTCCACAGCAGCATCTGGCGCGTCGCCTCGCGGTATTCGTCGAGCGTGTAAAGCTGGCCGGCCAGCACCTGCTCCAGCGTGGTGTTGTTGGCGGCGGCCAGCTCCGCCTGGATCGCCAGCTCATTGTCGATCTCGGCGTCGGTCACGACGATTTCGCCCTGGGCCGCGGCCTGGACGATCAATTCCTGGTCGATCAGGCTTTCGAGCACCATCGCGCTGAAGGCGTCGAGCGTGGCCGGCTCGACCGTCAGCCCCATCATGCGGCGCTCGCGCTCGCGCGCTAGCTCCGCGACCGTGATCGGCACGCCGTTTACCGAGGCGGCCATCGGCTCGCCCTCCGGCGAGATGTTGGTCGGCGTGACCTGCGCTTGCGCGGCGGGCGCGCCACCGCCGGGCATCGCCGCCGCGTTCGCCTCGGCCACGTCGCCCGGCGGGTCCGAGGCGCCTCTCGCGCTCTCGTCCGCTCCGCAGCCAGCCACCAGCGCGGAGAAAATCAGGATCAACACCAACGCCGCAGCGGGGCGCCGCGAGCGGAACAAACATACAGGGCTTGCCACAGGTAAGCGCACGATCGGTCCTCAGAGAGCCTGCATCAGCCAACGAGCGCCGGTCGCGGTGGATTTCGCACCGGCCCTCTTATTATGCAGAGGCGGGGGGATGCTGGCAAGTACGGCGCAGCACAACTCAACGTAGCGAAAGGCAGCGGGCCAGCAGCAGGCAGCCAAAAAGCAGCCAGGGCCAGCGCGTGCCATGATCGCCCGCTGTCCTTCGCTGCTTTTGGCTGTTCTGTGCTGTCTTTCGCTGCGTTTAGTTAAATTTCCCGCACGAAGGCGAAGGTCATCGGGCGGCGCTTGGTCTCGTTGTAGAACAGCCGCGACAGCCCGTCCTGGATCGAGCGCGTCATGTCGCCGTCGTTGCTCGTCGCGACGATCTCTTCGATGACGTGCTCGGCAGCTTCAACCAGGCCGGCGGCCTCGCGCAGATAGACGAACCCGCGCGAGATGAACTCCGGCCGCTCGGCCAGCTCGCCGGTGTCGCAGTCGATCAGCACCTGCACCGCGACGAATCCGTCGCGGCCCAGAATCTCGCGGTCACGCATGACGATCGGGCCGACATCGCCCACCCCGGCGCCATCGACAAACACATAGCCGCCGGGCACGCGCTCGCCGATGGTCAGCGTATCGGGCGTCAGCTCGATCACGGTGCCGTTCTCGACCACCGCGATGTTCTTAGCCGGGATGCCGAGCGACTGCGCCAGCCGGCTGTGCTCGGTCAGGTGGCGTAGCTCGCCGTGCACCGGGATGAAGAACTTGGGCCGGACCAGATTGATCAGCAGCTTCAGCTCTTCACGGCTGGCGTGGCCGGACACGTGCACCGGCAGCAGCGGGTCGTAGATCACGGTCGCGCCGCGCTGGATGAGCTTGTTCATCGTGCGGTGCACCAGTTCCTCGTTGCCGGGAATGGGATGGGCGGACATGATCACCGTGTCGCCCCGGTCGATCTCCAGCGCGCGATGGCGGCCCCACGCCAGCCGCCCCAGCACCGCCGACGGCTCGCCCTGCGTGCCAGTCGCCATGATCACGATCTCGCGCGGCTTCATCTTGTTCGCCTGGTCGATGTTGACCATCAGGCCGGGCGGCAGATTGAGGTAGCCGAGCCGCGTGGCGACTTTGATGTATTCCTGCATACTGAACCCGGCGATCGCCATCTTGCGCCCGTGACGCTCGGCGGCGGCGGCGACCTGCTGGATGCGCGAGATCAGCGAGGCGAAGGTGGCGACGATCACGCGCCCGGTCGCGCTGCGGAACACTTCGTCGAACGCGGCGTCGATCACGCTTTCCGAGGGCGTCCAGCCGGGGTTGTCGGCGTTGGTGCTGTCGGACAGCAGCGCCAGCACGCCGCGCTGCGCGAACTCGGCCAGCTTGGCGAAATCGGGCGGCCAGCCATCGACCGGCGTATGATCGAACTTGAAGTCGCTGGAATGGACGACCAGGCCGGCCGGCGTCGTGATGCCCAGCCCGACGCCATCCGGGATGCTATGACAGACGTGGAACGTCTCGACGCGGAAGACGCCGCATTCCAGCGTGTCGCCCGCGCGGAAGACGATCAGCGGGTGATCGGCGTGGCCGGACTGCCGCATTTTGACTTCGAGCAGCCCGGCGGTCAGCGCGGTGGCGTAGACCGGCGCTTTGATCGCGTCCAGCACGTGGCCGATCGCGCCGGTGTGGTCTTCGTGCCCATGCGTGACGATCACCCCGTGTATCGTCAGGCCGTGGTTCAGGCGCTCGACCACGTAGCCAAAGTCTGGAATGATATAGTCGATGCCGAGCATGTCGTTCTCAGGGAACATGATGCCCACGTCGATGATCAGCCCTTCATCGCCGTATTCGAGCAGCATCATGTTCTTGCCGATTTCCCCCAGACCGCCCAGGGGGATGATCTTCAGGGGCTGCATACGCGCCGAACTCCTCTCTCACGGTGTACGTGCGCAAAGCCGGAATCGCACCGGCCACTTCATGCTGATTCAACACAAACGGGGTCCTTCCGACCCCGCCAGTTCCGTGTCTTATACCCGGTCCGAGCGCGCCATGCAGCCAGCAAACGACGGCGAAGGTGCAGCGCGCACCTCAGACAGAGTGGTGCAATAGAGCGAGGGCCGCGCGCCGTCGAGGATCGTGCCGTTACTCCTGCTCGACGCAGACCGCAACCAGCCCGCGCGACGTTTCCTGTAACAGGAATGACACGACGTCGCCTTCCTGCAAAGTCCGCACGCCGTCGCCCCTAATTGCCGAGTAGCGCACCAGGGCCTCACGCCCGTCGGGCAGCGCGATCGTCCCGGCGCCGTCGAAGCGGTCGAATGCCGTAACGGTTCCCCGGTAACGCTCAGTCATGATGTCCATCGCCGGAAGGTCCTCAATGTTCGCTGCGACAATATGCCCTTGTGCAAACAGCATATCGTATGACGGTGAATATTGAATAAAAAAGTTGCAAATATTCCCGTACATATCCGGGCAAAGACCTAACTATAGCAGGCCCGCGCCCCCTGCACAACTTACCCAGGGCCGTTGTGCCCGGGTTGGGCCGCCGCTTAAAAGCCCCGGAAAATCGTCTCAGCAAGATTCGCCGGATAGGTGAAATTGGGTACAATGAGCAGAGAATTAATAAGTACCGCCTTGCCCGTCTCATAAAAGTCCTTAGGGGGCTGTCATGCAACCATCTCACCCGCCAGACCTGGCTCCGGACGACGAATGGCTCTCCCAGAAACCCGACGCGGCTGACATTATTAAGGTTTCGGCTCGCTCGCGCTCGACGGCTGTTGCCGGCGCTATCGCCGGGGTCGTGCGCGAATACCGTCGTGCCGAAGTTCAGGCGATCGGGGCGGGCGCGGTCAATCAGGCGATCAAAGCCGTGGCTATCGCGCGTGGCTACCTGAGCGAAGACAATATTGACGTCATCGCCATCCCGTATTTCACCGAAGTCATGATTGACGACCAGGAGCGCACCGCCGTGCGGATGGTGGTCGAGCCGCGCTAGAGGCCGCTGCAATTGGGACGGCACGCATCAGAAACAAGGTTTTTGCTGGACGGGCAGAGCGCGCTCTGCCCGCCTGTTTTTCATATGCCTCAGGCTACTCTTCCTGCTGCGCGATCAGGCGTAGCGCCTCGACATCGTGCAGAATCAGGCGGCGCGGCCCGGTCATGCCAATGATCCCCTCGCGGCTCCAGTCGGTCAGCGTCTGCATGACCCATTCTTCGCTGGTGCCAATCGCCGCCGCAATATCCTTCCGGTTCAGGCGCGACGTCACCAGCCCGGTCTGCGGCTCGCCGTCCCGGTCCGCCAGGAACAGGATCACGTGCGCCAGGCGCGCCGCGCTGCCGCGCACGGACAGCGACTCGGCCTGGACAACCGTTTGCCGCAGGCGCGCGCTGAGGTTGCTAAGCAGCAGCAGCGCCGTATCCGGCCGCTGATGGAGGTGCTCCAGGAATGGCTCGCGGTCGAGCGCCAGAATCTCACAGTCGGTCTCGGCCTGGGCGTAAGCGGTGCGCGGGCGACCGTCGAGCAGGTTCAGCTCGCCGAGCACGTCGCCCGGCCCCAGCAGGTCGAGCAGCACCTGGCGCTCGCTTTCACCCAGGGTGTAGACGCGCAGCTTGCCGGTATCAATGATAAACAGCGAATTGCCCGGCTCGCCGCGCTGAAACAGAAACTCGCCCTGTTTGAGCGTGAAGCGCCGCAGCCGGTCGCATACTGGCCCCAGCGCGTCGGCGGGCAGCCCCCGGAACAGCGGCACCGCCCGCAGACACTCGATCGTTCCTTCCGCCATAGATGCTGGCTCTCCTTTTCAGCGCCGGGGTCCCTTCCGCGCGGGATTGC
>DAOKYY010000119.1:0-8959 GCA_035325905.1 Aggregatilineaceae bacterium
CAGGATGGCTCGATTGCTCGACAGGCTCAACGTCGCGCGGCTGGCGCTATTCCCGCTGGGGTTGGGGCTGGCGCTCGTGCTCGTGACCGGCACGCTCAACCGCGTCATGATCGTCGAGCTGAAGCTACCGGCCTCGCTGGTGGGCCTGTTCTTCGCCATGACGCTCGTCGTCGCCCCGGCGCGGGCGTGGCTCGGCTACCTCTCGGACGGCTATCCGCTACTCGGCAAGCGCCGCGAGCCGTACATCGCGCTCGGCGCGCTGCTGCTGGCGGCGGCGGTAATCGCCGTCACGCTGCTGGTGACGTACAGCGCGCGGCGCGGCGTGTTGCTGGTTCCCGCCGGGCTGCTGGCGTTCATCGCCTACGCGCTCGGCGTGAACCTCGCCAGCAACACCTTTGAGGCGCTGCTGGCCGATCGCTTCCACGGGGATGCGCGCCCGCGCGCCGTCACGCTGTTCAAGGTCGCCATGTTCGGCGGAATCCTGCTCGGATCGCTGGGCCTCGGCTACCTGCTGGACCCGTTCGACGCGGAGCGGTTTATCGGGATTGTCGCGGGCGTGATGGCGCTGTTCGTCACGCTGGCGATGATCGGCACGGCGCGCCAAGAGCCGGCCCTGCCCGCGCTGCGAGCGGTCAGCCACCGCGCCGCCGCGCAGCCGTTCTGGGCTGTGATTCGCGACGTGATCTGGCGCGACCACGAGGCGCGGCGCTTCTTCGCGCTGGTCGTCCTGAGCACGCTCGGCACGCTGGCGCAGGATGTGCTGCTGGAGCCATACGGCGCGCTGGTGCTCGATATGAGCGTCGCGCAGACCACGCGCCTGACCGCGCTGTGGGGCAGCGGCACGATGTTGACCCTGGTCGCGGCGGGCATGTGGCTGATCAGGCGTTGGGGCTATATGGCGACGCTGCGCGCCGGGCTGGCGATCAGCGTCGCGGTGTTCGGCGCGATTGTCGGCGCCGGATGGCTGGGCAGCGTGCCGCTGTTCATGGCGCTGGTTTTCGCGCTGGGGCTGGGCGCGGGGCTGGCGATGGCCGGGTTGCTGACAGCGGTGATCGAGTTCACGACCACGCTGCGCGCCGGGCTGTTGATGGGCGTGTGGGGCATGGCCGCGGAACTCGGCCAGGCCATCGGCGGGCTGCTCGGCGGGATCGTGGTCGACGCGCTACGCCTGCTGACCGGCGGCGACTACTGGGTCGCCTACGGGACCGTCTTTACCATCGAAGCGATTCTACTGACGGTCGTGCTGGCGCTGGCCGGAGGGCTGCATGTCGAGCGCTCGGCGGCGCAGGTGGAAGCGCATCCGCGCCGGGCGCATCCTTCGACGGATGAAATGACCGCGCTCGGGTTCTAATCATCCCACTGCTCTATTCCTAAAGTCCCTGTCCCCTGTCGTTTGCGTTTCGACGCCGCTCGTTGTACGCTGGTCCGCATGAGAGAAACCCAGGCCATCATCGAACGTGTGCGGCGCATCTCGCCCGATTTGCAGCAGATCGATCTATCGGCCGACGCCTCGCTGGCGCAGCTCCAGCCGGGCCAATCGATCTTCGCGCACCTGCTGGAAAACACGCAGTACACCCCCTATTTGCGCGAACAGTGGTTCCCGATCGCCACGGCGGGCGCGCGGCTCGTCGTCGAGCTGGCTCCGCAGCGGAGCTACCATCCCGGCCAGGTCGCCAGCCTGATGACCCCGGTCGGCAAGCCGATTCCGGTGCGCGGCGGCGCTCAGAACGTGCTGATGATCGCGCATGATGCGCTCCCGACGCCGCTCGTGCTGCTGGCCCAGCGCCTGATCGCCAGCGAGATCGCGGTCACGCTCGTGCTGGGCGGAAGCGCGCTGCGCTACCCGCTGGAAGTGCTGCCGCCGCAGATCGAGGTCATTCACGGGGAAACCGGCTGGACCTGGCCGGAGCAGGTGCAGACGCTCGGCTGGGCCGATCAGGTGATCGCGCTGGCGCCGCCCTACGCGCAGCTGGAAACCTATCACGCCCTCTACGACACGATTATGCAATTGCGCGCGCGGGATATTCCCGACGGGTACGCGCTCGGCTTGTTCCACCAGCCGCTGGCCTGCGGCACAGGCGCCTGCCAGGCGTGCCAGGTCGCGTGTCAGGGCGGGGACCTGCTGGCCTGCACCGACGGCCCGGCGATTGACCTCAAACGCGTGGCCTTCCGATGACTTCGCTTCCGCTGCGGCGCGTGATGTTCTTCGGCGCGCATCCCGACGACGAAACGGTGATGGCGGGCGGGACGCTGGCGCTGCTGGCGGCGCGCGGCGTTCGCACGCACGTCGTCTGCGCGACGGATGGACGCGGCGGCG
Source organism: Aggregatilineaceae bacterium (assembly GCA_035325905.1). GTDB lineage: Bacteria > Chloroflexota > Anaerolineae > Aggregatilineales > Aggregatilineaceae > DYGX01. The sequence continues at coordinate 2,318 of DAOKYY010000119.1, forward strand.
AGCACGGCGATCAGGCGCACGCCGCCACGCCGGAAGCGTTGGCGCGGGTTCGTCGTGAGGAGCTGGCGTGCGCCGTCACCGCGCTGGGCGTCGAAGAACTGACTTTGTTCGGCTACGAGGACCCGGTCATTGGCCCAGGCGAAACGCTGTACGGGTTCGAGGCCGCCGAGGAAACTCTGGTCGCGCAGGTGGTCGATCTGCTGCGCCGCGAAGCGCCGGACGTGGTGCTCAGCCACGGCAGCGACGGCGAATACGGCCATCCCGCGCACGTGCAGGTGCACCGCGCCGTGCGGCAAGCGGTCGAGGCGCACCTGCCGGAGACTGTGTTCTATGGCGTGAGCGCGCTGGTGCCAGGCAGCGAGGACCGGCTGTGGAACCGCAGCGACTCCGCTCACCTGGCGCTGGACATCACGCCCTGGATCGAGCGCAAGCACGCCGCGATGCTCTGCCACCGCACGCAGCACGCGCTGTTCATGCGGCGGCGCAAGCTGGGCACGGTGCGGGAAGCGACGCGCACGATCGAGTCCTTTCACCGTTTCTGGCCGCCGGTGGCCGAGGGCGGCGCGCCCGACGACGCCTTCGTCCGCGCGCTGCTGGACGCCGGAGCGCGGCGCGGGGCGGATTGGAGCACGTAGCCGCGCAGGAGACACGCGCATGATCGACCTGACACACGGCGGCAAATCGCCTCTGACGGTCAATAACCCGGTGCTGCTGGCGTCGGGCGTGGCGGGCTTCGACGGCGGGCCGTACGCCGACCTGCTCGACCTGTCGAAGCTGGGCGCGATCGTCACCAATCCGCTGACGTGGCGCCCGCGCCGCGCCGCGCAGGGGCCGCGCATTGTGCCGCTGCCGGCCGGGGCGCTGGTCCACACCGGGCTGCCGAACCCCGGCGTGCGCCGCGCGGTTAAGCTGTACCGCGCGCGCTGGGCGCGCAGCCTGGCGCCGATCATCGCGCATGTCGTCGCCACCACGCCGGAGGATGTCGCCTCGTGCGTCGCGGAGCTGGAACGCTGCGAGGCCATCGCCGCCGTTGAGCTGGGCCTGCACGACCAGGCGAGCGCCCACGATGTCGAGCGGGTGCTGCGGTCGGCGCAGGCCGCGACCCTGCTGCCGCTGCTGGTGCGCCTGCCGCTCTATGGCGCGCTGGAGCTGGCTCCCGCCGCGCAGGATGCGGGCGCGGGCGCGCTGGTGGTCGCCGCGCCGCCACGCGGCACGGTGCGCGATCCGCTCTCAGGACAGCTGGCCGGGGGGCGCATCTACGGGCCGTGGCTCAAGGCGCAGGCGCTGCGGGCGGTCGGGCAGGTGGCGCGGGCGGTGTCGCTGCCCGTTATCGGGTCGGGCGGCATCCATTCGCCGGACGACGCGCGAGACTTCCTCGAAGCGGGCGCGGTCGCGGTGCAGGTGGACACCCTGCTGTGGACATGGCCGCACGCCGTCGAAGTGATCGCGCGCAACCTGGGCGGCCTGGAGATGACCCGCGCCGCCGGGGCGCTGGCCGACGAGTGGGAGCCGGGCATGGGCGAGACGATGTGGAAGCGCCGCCAGTGGGACAAGCCGCACCGCCCGTATGACGTTCGCCCGCTGCGTCCGCCCGACGACCTGCCGGAATAGCCTTTCCACCCCCATGAAAAACCCCGCGATTGCGGGGCCTCGATGACTCATTAATGAAACTGGCGATCAGGCGATTGCCTCAATCGCGCGGGGCTGGACAGCGCCCCAGTCCTCGGCGCTATCCCGGCAGATTTTCCAGCTCGTCAACGATATCCTGGTAGATGTTCTTCAGGCCCGGCCCCAGGATGGTCAGCAGGGCGACCAGCACGACCGCGACGAAGATCAGGATCAGGGCATATTCGACCAGACCCTGCCCGCTCGTCCAGCGGCGCACTTGCGGCTGAACGGTGAACCAGCGCCACCACAACATGGCTTCCTCCTTTCTCAGGACTCTCCCTGGGAACACGCAGCGGCGCGGCTGCGCCCGGCGCGCCGCTTGCCCTTAGCATATGACGATTTTGATCCGGCTGCAATCCTGCCGGACCCACCTCACGCGCGGAGCTTCGCCGCCAGGTCGTTCGCCCAGGCGCGAATCGCGGCCCAGTCGCGGTGATCGCCCTCGCTCCAGACGCCGAGCAGGATACTGAGCCGGAACATCAGCCGCTTGCGCCGCGACGGCACTTTGGCGAGATCCAGCGCCCCGGCGAAATAGCCTTCGCTGAGCGGCCGGGCCAAAGCACGCACCGGCGCGAGCCAGTCCTTGACTCCCTCGCGATACTGCGGGTTCTTCATCGACATCGTCATGCATACCATGAACGAGGCGAACGGCCGGCGTGCCAGCTCCGCCTGGTGCTGGCGGAGCCACTGCATCGCTTCCGGGAGCCACTGCCGATCCTGGATCGCGCTTCCCGCCACGACCGCGCGATACGGGCTGAGGTCGCTAACCTCCTGCATGGACCGCACTTCGACCTGCGCGCCACGCTCGGCCAGCGCCGCGCCGATCGCCTCGGCGACGCCGGCAGTCGAGCCAGCGCGGGTGGCGTAGGCCACGAGAATTGTGTCGGACATCGCGCTCTTCCTCACATGCTCACTCGCCGATACTTCACCGTAGCACAGCTTCGGGCGGCGTATAGTGACAGAATGCGCCAATCTGGGGGAAATCTGAAATAACAGGAGCGCGCGACTTTCTCCGGTGGGCGCGACCTTTGATCGCATCTTGTTGATTAAACTTTCAATAAATAGCATATAACTACTTCAAAAAGTTAATGATTAGATTGACTTCTTCAATAAACCTTGTTACTATAAGTCAAAGGACGAGGCAAAGAGCGGTGAGCGCGGCGTTTGCCGTGATAAGCAATCGTCACAAGCGATCGAGGGAGCGCCATGTATCCAGTCTATCCGGTTCCCGGCCCGTGCCCGGTCTGCGGCGAGGCCATGATTATCCAGCGCCTACACTGCCCCAACTGCGACGTGTCGGTTGAGGGGCGCTTCTCGCTTGGACGGCTGGCGCTGCTTAGCCCCGAACAACTGGAGTTTGTCGAAGTCTTCTTGCGCTGCGAGGGCAAAATCCGGCATGTCGAAAAGGAGCTTAACATCTCGTACCCGACCGTGCGCAGCCGCCTGAACGAGGTGATCGAGGCGCTCGGCTACGAGGTGCCCGGCGCGCAGGAGCCAAGCGACGAACTCAGCCCCGAAGCGCGCCGCCAGGTGCTCGACGACCTGGCGAACGGCAAGATCACGTCGGAAGAGGCGATTGAGTTGCTGCGCGGCGATCTGCCCTGAGCGCCGTTCGCGCCAACGCCCGATTCAACGGAAAGTTGAGCTGGAGGAGGTATCCGCATGGCCTCGCGTAAGGAAATCCTGGAAATGCTCTCCAGGGGTGAGATTGACGTCCACCGTGCGACCGAGCTGCTCGCGCACCCACAAGAGTTCGCGCCGGAAACCGCGCCCGACCCCGTCCCCGGCATCGCGCCAGAGCCAGCGCCCGCGCCGCCCGAAGCGTTTGCGCCCCAGCCACCGCCGATCCCGGTGCCAGCAGTGGCCGCCCCGCCCGCCCCGGAGCCGCCTCCGGCTCCTGGCAGGCGCCGCTGGCTGCACATCCACGTCAGCGCGCTGGACACCGGGCGCAGCCGCGTGCGCGTCAATGTGCCGCTCGGCCTGGTGCGCTTCGGCATGCGGGTCGGCGCGCGCTTCACCGACGAGCTGGATCGCAGCACGATCGGCGATGTGCTGCGCGCGATCGATCAGGAGGAAATTTCCGGCACGCTGCTGGAGGTCGAGGACATCAGCGACAACGAGCGGGTGCATATCTACATCGACTGAGCTATCTGGCGAGAAATCGACTGGAACCGCCGGTATAAGGCCGCGAGAGACCCCGGCGCGCGCCGGAGCCGAGCCGCCGGTGAGGAGGAGAGTGTACTGTGGTGAAACGTGTTGAGGAGGTAAACGTCAGCGTCCCGGTGATCGTGCAGACGGTCGGCGGCGACCTGACCTTGCGCGGGCGCGAGGGTAGCGCGCTGGTCGTCGACGGCGACAACCCGCACGTCGAAAACCTGGGCGGCGGCCAGCCGTACCTGGTGCGCTGTGGCGGCGACTGTCGCGTGGGCGTCCCGCTGGATATCGACGTCGTGATTCAGCGGGTGGGCGGCGACGCGCGCCTGGCGGACCTGGGCGGCTCGACCGCGATTCAGAATGTCGGCGGGGACCTGACGGTCGGTCATGCTGGCAAGGTCGTGATTAACAGCGTCGGCGGGGACCTGCGGCTCAAGTGGGTTGAAGGTGACGTGCACATCGAGAACGTGGGCGGCGACGCCACCGTGCGCGACATCAGCGGCAGCGTCCGCATCGAGAACGTGGCTGCCGACGTGCTGATCCGCTCGGTCGCGGGCGACTGTGTGGTCGAGCGCGCGGGCGAGGACCTGGTGCTGAATATCGCATTCCACCCCGGCCATGAGTACCGTTTTGGGACCGGGGGTGATATTCTATGCCGCATCCAGCCAGAGTCCGGCGCGCGCTTCGTGCTGCCCGCCCACATGCAGTACGAGCTGGATGTCGAGGCCGAGGCGATCGAGGGCGAGGCCGCCGGGGAAACAATCATCACCGTCGGCGACGGCGCGGCGACCGTCAGGCTCACCGCCGGGAACGAGTTGCGCATCATCGGCGAGGAAGAAGACTACGTCTTCAACCTCGGGACTCAGATCGAGGAGGAGCTTGAGACGCGCCTGAGCAGCCTGGAAGCGAAGCTCAGCCAGCAGTTCGAGGGGCTGGACGAGCGCATCCAGGCGAACAGCGAGCGGTTCGCCGAGCAAGCCGCCCGCTTCGCGGCGCAGGCGGCGCGGCAAGCCGAGCGCCAGGTCGAGCGCGCGCGCCGCAGCCTGGACCGGCGCAAGATGAAAAGCCGCAAGCGCGACTTCAGCGGGCCGCATTTCTCGTGGGGCTTCCCGGAGCCGCCCAAGCCGCCCAAGCCACCCCGTCCCCCGGCGGAGCCGGTGCGCGAGGAAGAGCGCCTGATGATCCTGCGCATGGTGCAGGAAAACAAGATCACGATCGAGGAAGCCGAGCGGCTGTTGGCGGCGCTCGATCGACAGGAATAGAATCGGCAGCAAGCAGGCTGATGCAAGGCCGAGATCGTCCGCTTCAGCGCGATCTCGATGGCTGACAGGATTGCAGCATGGCGGCAGGCGCCATCACCACGCAGCCCGCGCACCGCGAGACCGGCTTGCGTCCGGTCCATCTCCGGCGCGACCTGGGCGAGATCGCCAATCTGATCGAGTTTTGCTTCGCGCCCACGCTCGACAGCAGTGGGCGTGCAGCCATTCAGGAGATGCGCCTGCTGAGCCGGTCCGGCCCGCTGCTGTGGGCGCTGACCCGCGTCGACAACACCGGCCCAAGCCTGCTCAAAGGCTTTGTCTGGCTGGAGGCCGGGCGGCTGGTCGGGAATGTCTCGATCTCCCCGGCGGGCTACGGCGGCGGGTGGGTGATCGCTAACGTCGCCGTCCACCCGGACTTCCGCCGGCACGGGATCGCGCGCCACCTGATGCAGGCCGCGCTGGAGTGGGTGCGGGCGCGCGGGCAGTTCGCCACGCTCCAAGTCGAGGCCAATAACGACGCGGCGCGCGCGCTGTACGACACGCTCGGCTTTCGCGCGCAGCGCACGTTCACCCGCTGGCGCCGGGCGAGCTTTTACGCCCAGCCGGCGCCGGGGCCGGCCGTCCCGCTGCGCAAGCTGAGGTCGGACGAACTCCCTGCGCTGCTGGCGCTGGCGCGCCGGGCGCGGCCCGATTCGGCGGGCGGGCTGGGCTGGCTGCGCCCCACCCGTGTCGAGTCGCTGCGGCCTTCGCGCCTGGGCGGGCTGGGGTGGCTGATCAGCGGCAAGCGCGTGAGCCTGTGGGGAGCGCCCGCCGCCGAAAATGGCGCGCTCGACGCGGCGGTCATCATCGAGACGCGCGCCGGGTGCAGCGCGGCGCTTTTCGACTTGCTGGTTGACCCGGCGCGACAGAGCGCCGGATTGGAGCCGGGGCTGGTCCGCCATGTCATCGGCGCGTTCGCCGGGGCGCACCAGCCACTCGTCACCGAGCACCCAGCAGACGACGAGGCGGCAGCGGAGCACCTGCGCGCCAACTATTTTCGGCCCGAGCGCACGCTGGTCCACATGATCTGGCCGGCGGACGCGCCACAGTGATAGACTCGCACGGAAGGACTGGACGCATGTCAACGGCAGAAGAACGGATGCGCATTTTGCAGATGATCCAGGATGGGAGGGTCACTGCCGAGGAGGGCGCGCATTTGCTGGCGGCCCTCAACAGCGGCTCGCGCACGACCCCGCCGCCCGCGCCCGCTCCTGAGCCGCGCCAGCTTCGCGTGCGGATCACCGACCTGCGCAGCGGCAAGACCAAGGTCAACGTCAATATCCCGATGGGGCTGGTGAATGTCGGGCTGAAGCTGGGCGCGCGCTTCGTACCCTCCAGCTCAGGGGTGGACTACGACGAGATCATGACCGCGATCAAGAGCGGCGCCAGCGGCAAGATCGCCGATATCGAGGATGTCGAAAGCGGCGAGCATGTCGAAATCTGGGTCGAATAGCGCGCCGATCCCCGCCCAACGCTCCGCGTCCCGCACGAAAAGCGCCCGGTCGAAAGCCGGGCGCTTTCT
>DAOKYY010000120.1:0-8809 GCA_035325905.1 Aggregatilineaceae bacterium
GCCCCGGCTCAATCGTGAACGTCACGTCGTCCAGCGCGGTTTCTCGCGCCTGGCTGAGTGGGATGCTGTGCTCCGCCGGCTCGATCTTGAGATCGCCCGACAGCACAGCGGACACGCTGTCCACTTCGCCGGGGCGCTCGACCTCGCTGAGATGCGGCATGTCGCCTACATTATACGTGAAGGTGACATGGTCGAACTCCAGCCGCCCCTGCACATCGCTCAGGACGATGGCATCCGGCTTCTGCGCGATCTCTAGCGGCAAATCGATCACTTCAAACACGCGCTCGAAGCTCACCATCGACGTGACGAAGGCGACGGGCGCATTCGACAGCGATTGCAGCGTCCCGTACAGCTGCGCGAGATAGGCGCTGAACGCGACGATCGTGCCGATGCTGAACACGCCGCGCAGCACCAGGTGCCCGCCGAGCCAGTAGACGAGCGCGGTTCCCACGGCGGTCAGCATCCCGACCAGGACGAAGAATTGCACGCCGAGGACGGCGCGCTTCACCCCGATGTCGCGCACGTTGGCGGCGCGCCCCTGGAACCGCTCGACCTCAGTCGGCGCGCGCCCGAACAGCTTCACCAGCAGCGCCCCGCCAACGTTGAGCGTCTCGTTCATCATCGCGTTCATCTGCGCGTTGTGGCTCATCGCCTCGCGCGCGACGGCTCGCAATCGGAACCCGGCGCGCCGCGCGGTCGGAATGAAGAGCGGGGTGACGACCGCGCCAAGCAGCGTCAGCCGCCATTCCAGGCTGATCATCACCGCCAGCACCGAGACGGTCCGTATGAGATCGGTGATAATGTCGACAATCGTGTTGCTGATCGCGCGCTGGGCGTCGATTACGTCGTTGTTCAGGCGGCTCATCAGCTCACCGGTCTTGGTATTGGTGAAGAAGCGGATCGACATCCGCTGGAGGTGCCGGTAGAGCGCGACGCGCAGGTCATAAATCACGCCCTCTCCGACCGATGCGTTGAGCTTGCGCTGGAAGACGTGGATCCCCCCGGTCAGAATCGGGATCATCACCAATGCGACCGCCAGAATGTTCAGGCGAGAGGCATCGCGGTTGGGCAGGGTATTGTCGATCAGGTCGCGCAGGATCAGCGGCTGGATCAGACCCAGGCCGGTCGTGAGCAGGATCGTCAGCAAGAGCAGGGCGATCTTCCCCCGGTAGGGGAGCGCGTAGCCAAGCACCCGCTTGAGCAGCGCCCAGTTGGCCGTGCGCGGCTTTTCGTCCGAGCCGCGCACATAGGCGCGCATCCCGCCGTGAAACCCCATTCCGCCATCCTTAATGAGTCTGAAGGGAGCCTGCGAACGCCCTAGATCGTAGCCGATTGAGGGGGTTCTGACCAGTGCGACGCGCAAGAACACGTGTTGTTGCGCGGTTATCTGCGCGACGACCCTCATGGCTCGTTTCGATGAAAACGCGATACTATAATGCCAGTGATCATGCCGTGAGACGGCGCAGACCGGATTTCAGGAGCAGTCGAATGTCTCTAATTGCGGAGATTCGCCAAGCGGTCATCGACGGGCAGGCCAAGCAGGTCGTACCGAAGGTCGAGCAAGCCCTGGCAGAGGGCGTTGCAGCCGACACCATTTTGCACGACGGACTGATCAGCGCGATGCAGGAAGTCGGCCGGCTGTTCGAAGAGGGCGAATATTTTGTCCCGGAGATGCTGATCGCGGCGCGCGCGATGAAAGCGGCGCTGGCGATCTTGCAGCCGCTGCTGGTCGATCAGGGCGTCGAGCCGCTGGGCCGCATCGTGATTGGCACGGTCAAGGGCGACCTGCACGATATTGGCAAGTCGCTGGTCGCCATGATGCTTGAGGGCGCCGGGTTCGAGATCGTGGACCTGGGCGTCGATGTCGCGCCGGAGCGTTTCATCGAGGAAGTGCGCAAGGGCGCGAACGTGGTTGCTATGTCCGCGCTGCTGACGACGACCATGCCCAATATGAAGACCACCATCGAGGCGATCGAAGCCGCCGGGCTGCGCGGCCAGGCGATCATCCTGGTCGGCGGCGCGCCCGTGACGCAGGCGTATGCGAAGGAAATCGGCGCGGACGGCTACGCCTCGGATGCGTCGTCGGCGGTGCGCGTCGCGCGCCAGTTGACCGGCAAGTGAAACGGTATCTGGCGCTGACGTGTGAGGCACTGACGCGCAGCATCTACGCGGCGGCGGCGGACGCGCCCCACACGGTGACGGTCGAGCTGCTGCGGCAGGGGCTGCACAACAGGCCGAAATCGCTGCGCGCCGCGCTCCAGGAGCGGATCGACGCCGTTGCGCCCGGCGCGTATGACGCGATTCTGCTGGCCTACGGCATCTGTGGCACCTCGACGGTCGGGCTGGCGGCGCGGGACATCCCGCTGGTCATCCCGCGCGCGCACGACTGCATCACGCTCTACCTGGGCGCCCGCGACCGCTATCAGGCGGAGTTCGACGCGCACCCCGGCACGTACTGGTACAGCCTGGATTACATGGAGCGTAACGCGGACGGCGCGAGCGTCGGCCTCGGCGCGGCGACAATCGGCGCGATGGACGAGGTGTACGCCGAGTACGTTCACAAGTACGGCCAGGATAACGCCGATTACCTGATGGAAGTGATGGGCGAGTGGGGCAAGCACTACGACCGCGCCGTGTTCATCGACATGGGCGGCGCCGACGGTCAGGCATACGAGCAGATGGCGCGCGAGGAAGCCGGGAGACGCGGCTGGCAGTTCGAGCGGCGCAGCGGCGACCGGCGGCTGCTGGCGATGCTGGTGCGTGGCGAGTGGCCGGTCGATGAATTCCTGATCGTGCCACCCGGCTACCGCGTCCGCCAATCAGGCAGCGCCGGGCTGGTGGACTGCGAGCCGGTCGAAGGCGCGGAAGGGTAGCGCCGCCGTGATCGAGGTCGCATTCCAGCCGATCGGGCGGCGGGTGATGGCAGAGCCGGGCGCTACGCTGCTCGAAGCGGCGCAAGATGCCGGGGTGGCGCTGTCGGCGGTGTGCGGCGGCGTGGGCGTCTGCGGCGATTGCCGCGTGCGCGTGCTGCGCGGGCAGGTCAGCGCGCTCAACGAGGTCGAGCGCGATCACCTGACGAGCGCCGAGCTTGACGACGGCTTGCGGCTCGCCTGCCAGACGGCGATCGAAGGCGCGGGCGCGATTGTGGTGGACGTGCCGCGCGAATCGCTCAGCGCCTCGCAGCGCAGCCAGGTCGAAGGCGAGGAGACTCCTCTGCCGGTCGAGCCAGCCATCGCGCTGCATGACCTGGCAATGACGCCGCCTTCCGTCGAAAACCTGCGCGGGGACTGGGAACGCATCCCCGGCCTGGACCCGGCGGCCTGGGAGCCGAGCGCGCCCGTGCTGGCCGGGCTGCCAGCCCTGGCGCGCAGTTATGAGTGGCGGGTGCGCATGGTGTCGCAGGGGCGGCGCGTTCTCGCGTTCCTGCCGCCGGACGCGGCTCCGCTGGGCTTTGCGGTCGATGTTGGCACGACCGGGCTGGCCGCTTATCTGGTCGATCTGCAAACCGGCGCGACGCTCGGCATCGCGGGCGCGACCAATCCGCAGATCGCCTATGGCGAGGACGTAATGGCGCGGCTGACGCTGGCCGTGCGCGACCGGGACGGCGCCCGGCGGCTGCAAACCGCGATCGTCGACGGGCTGAATGATCTGCTGCGCGAGGTCTGCCATCAGGCGAGCGTCGATCCGGCGCGGGTGGTGGAGGCCGTCGCGGTTGGCAACACGGCGATGCATCATTTGCTGCTCGGCCTGCCGACCGCGCAGCTTGGCAGCGCGCCGTATGTCCCGGCGGTCTCAACCGCCTTGAGCACGCCCGCGCGCGAGCTTGGCCTGCGTACCGCGCCCGGCGCGTTGCTCTACCTGCCGCCCAATCTCGCCGGGTTCGTGGGCGGGGATCATGTCGCCATGCTGCTCGCGACCGAGACCGCCCAGCAGCCCGGCGTGACCCTCTCGCTGGACATCGGGACCAATACCGAGATTTCGATCAACGCGAACGGGCAGATGTGGTCGTGCTCAACCGCGTCCGGCCCGGCGTTCGAGGGCGCGCATATCCGCGATGGGATGCGCGCCGCCGACGGCGCGATCGAGCGCGTGATCTGGCAGGATGGCGCGCTGCACTGGCTGACGATCAACCACGCGCCGCCGGTCGGATTATGCGGCTCCGGAATTCTTGATGTCGTCGCCATGCTGCGAACGGGCGGCGTGGTGTCTGTCACAGGCGCGATGGCGCGCTCACAGCCGGGCGTGCAGGGCGACAACCACAACGTCTGGTACGAGGTCGTCCCGGCGCGTCGAACCGGTCATGGGCGCGCGGTGATCATGAGCCGCTCGGATGTCAACGAGGTCCAGCTGGCGAAGGCGGCGATCCGCGCCGGGATCAAGCTGCTCACCGAGCGGGCCGGGCTGGACGAAAGCGCCATCGACCGGGTCATCGTCGCGGGCGCGTTCGGCAACTACATCGACCTCGAAAACGCCATCGCCATCGGGATGTTCCCGCCGCTGCCGTTAGAGCGGTTCCGGCAGGTCGGCAACGCGGCGGGTATCGGCGCCAAGCGGCTGCTGATCAACGCGCGCGAGCGCCAGCGCGCAGCCGGGCTGATTGCGCGCCTGAAGTATATCGAGCTAACGAATCACCCCGATTTCACCGACCGTTTCAGCCAGGCGGTCAAGCTGACGCCGGACCCCTGGGACTGAGCGGCTGACCAGGGTATCGCGAGGAGGAATTTCGATGGAAACCGTGCTGCGCGGGCCAACCGAGGAAGTGCGGATCGGCCCCGGTCTGCCGACCGTCATCATCGGCGAGCGTATCAACCCGACCGGGCGCAAGGTATTCAGCGCCGAGCTTCAGGCGGGCGATCTGAGCCGCGTTCCGCGCGACGCGCAGGCCCAGGCCGAGGCTGGGGCGCGCGTGCTGGATGTGAACGTCGGCGCGGCGAGCGTGGACGAAGTGGCCTTGCTGCCGCGCGCGGTCGAGCTGGCGCAGCAGGCGGTCGATCTGCCGGTCTGCATCGACTCGGCCAACCCGGAGGCGCTGCGCGCTGCGCTGGCGGTGGCCCAGGGGCGCGCGCTGGTCAACTCGGTCAACGGCGAGCGGGCCAAGCTCGACGCCGTGCTGCCGGTCGTGGCCGACTACGGCGCGGCGGTGATCGCCCTGGTCATGGACGACAGCGGGATTCCCGAAACCCCCGAAAAGCGCCTGCGCGTGGCCGCAGCGATCCTGGAGGCGGCGCAGCAGCACGGGATCGCGCCGCAGGACGTGCTCCTCGATCCGCTGGTGCTGGCGATTGGCGCCGATCATCTGGCCGGAGCCGTAACCGCCGAGACCGCGCGCCTGATCCGCTGCGAGCTGGGCTGCAACATGACCGCCGGGGCGAGCAACGCCTCGCACGGGATGCCGGAGCGCGAACTACTTAACACCGTCTGGCTGGCGCTGCTGATCCAGGCCGGAGTGAACGCGCCGATCTGCAACCCACTCAAGAATGGGCTGGCGGTGCGCGCGGTGGACCTCATGCTCGGCTACGACGAGTGGGGCATGGGCTATATCCAGGCGTACCGCGCCGCGCAGAAGGCCGCCGCCGGTTAGCCGGGGTTGATCGCCTGGATGATAACGTAGAGCAGCGCGCCGAGCGCCGCGACGGACGGGATCGTCAGAAACCACGACAGCACGATATTGCTGACGACGCCCCACCGCACCATCTGCACGCGGTCCGCGCTGCCAGCGCCGACGATCGCCGAGCTGATGACATGCGTCGTGCTGACCGGCCCGCCCAGCACGGCGGCAGCCGCGATCACGGCGCTGGCGGCGGTTTGCGCGCCGAAACCGTGCACCGGGCGGACGCGAAAGAACTTCGCGCCCAACGTGCGAATCACGCGCCATCCCCCGAAGAGCGTCCCTAGCGCGATCGCCGCCGCGCTGCTGACGACCACCCAAAACGGCACGTGGAAGGAGCTGATCGCGCCGGTCGAGACCAGGCCGAGCGTGATAATTCCCATCGTTTTCTGCGCGTCGTTGCCGCCGTGCGCCACGGCCAGGCTGAAGGCGGTCACTAGCTCGCCGCGCTTGAACCAGATGTTGGCGCGCGGCGTGGCGCCCCTCGCCAGGAAATACGAAAGCTTGACCATGTAGTAACCGGCGAGCATCCCCAGGAGCGGCGAGAGGAGCAGCGCCACCACCACTTTGAGCAGACCTTCCAACTGCACCGCGCCGAAACCATATCCGGCGATGGCAGGGCCGATCAGGCCGCCGATCAGCGCGTGCGACGTGCTGGTTGGAATGCCAAACGCCAGCGTGACGAGATTCCACACAATCGCGGAGAAAAGCGCCGCGTAGACGACATTCAGGGTCATGGCGCGCTGGGCGATGACCTCGCCGCCGATCGTCTGCGCGACGGCGACGCCGAACAGAAATGGTCCGATGCTCTCTCCGATCGCCGCCAGGACCAGCGTGCGGCGCGGGGTCATGGCGCGGGTTGAGATCACGAGCGCGACGACGTTCGCTGAATCGTGGCGCCCGTTCACAAAGCCGAGATAGAGCGCGATCGCGGTGAAGATGATCGCCTCGAGCGGTAGGGATAGCATGGACTCCTCTTTCGGCGGCGCAGGCTTCGAACCCGCCCGGTAGGTGGCGGACCGGGCGGCTGACCAATCCTTCACAGCAAGTACGCACGCCGCACATTGTACACAATGACGGGCGAGTTCACAGGCTGAGGTCCCGATCATCCAAGCGGATTTGCCGGCGATCGGCTATAGTCTGGCGCTGCGCTGGCGCAACGGGACGTCAAGGTGCGGGCCGGACGAAGGTAAGCGATCGGTGACTGGGCGATTTCTCTGGCTGGCGGGGTTAAGCCTGGCCGTGCTGGTGGCAATCGGCGCGCTCGGCGCGGCGGTTCCGGGCGGCGCTTTGGTCGCGGCGCAGCAGGCCGCCACGCCGACGCCGTTCGTCGAGCCGCCGGGCTGCCAGCCGCCGCCGGACGATCTGACGCGCCACTGGGTCAGCGTCGGCATCTTCAACGCGCGCACGCTGGCGATGCTCGATCACGCGCAGGCGCTCTACGACGCGCAGGGCGGGGTGATCGATCTACGCGTGGCGCTGACGCAGGGCAGCTACACCGGCGGGGCGCTGGCCGCCAGCTTTGGCACGCACGATGGCGGGGGTGCGGTCGATTTGTCGGTGCGCAGCCCGGTGACGTGGGAAGTGCTGTACGGCGAAATCGAGCCGCTGATCGCCGCGCTGCGGACCGCGGGTTTCGCGGCCTGGCTACGCGACACCGGCGAGCTGTATCCCGACTCGCCGGTTCATATCCACGCAATCGCGCTGGGCGACCCGGACCTGTCCGAGGCGGCGCGCGCCCAGATCGACGGGCGCTTTGGCTATTTGCGCGGCTATGATGGCTTGCCGCGCCTCGACGGCGTCCCGGTCGCTGACCGGCACGGCGGGCCGGTGCTGTGCCGGTGGATGCTCGACGCGGGGCTGCGCGACATGCGCGGCGAGCGCAATCCGCTGCCGACGCCGGGCGGCACATCCATCGCCGTAACTGACCTACCCTGAGCGAGCGTGTCTCTGGCGCACAAGCGAGCAGGCCGTGAACTCTTACCGTCCATCACGTACCGTGTTCCGGCGCAATGGGCGCACCGGCCCGCTGGGGCTGCGCGCGCAGATCGTCGCTTTTACGCTGGCCCGGCTGGTGCTCAACACTGGGCATCGGATGGTTTACCCCTTCCTGCCCGCCATCGCGCGCGGGCTGGGCGTAGAGCTGGAAGCCGTGGCGCTGGCTGTCACGGCGCGCTCCGCGCTGGGGCTGATCAGCCCGCTGTTTGGCTCGCTGGCGGACCGGCGCGGGCGGCGCGTGGCGATGCTCGTCGGGCTGGGGCTGTTCTCGCTCGGCATGGCGTTGATCGCGGTTTGGCCGGTCTATCCCGCGCTGGTGGCCGGGCTGCTGCTGGCGAGCGCCGCGAAGCTGATCTTCGACCCGGCGATGCAGGCATACATCGGAGACCGGGTGCCCTATGCCCGGCGCGGGCGCGCGCTGGCAGTGACCGAGCTAAGCTGGTCGTTCGCGTTCCTGCTGGGGATGCCGCTGGCGGGCTGGCTGATCGCGCGGGCCGATAGCTGGCGCGCGCCGTTCCCCTGGCTGGCGGGCCTCGCGCTGGTCGCGGTGGTTGGGCTGTTCCGCGCTATCCCGCCTGACCGGCCGGCTCCCGGAACGCGGCTCTCGCTGGCAGCAGGTGTGCGGATCGTGCTCCAGCATCCGGCGGCGCTGGCGGCGCTGGCAGTGGGCTTGCTGATCTCGCTGGCGAATGAGATGGTGTTCATCGTCTACGGGGCCTGGCTGGAAGATGCCTTTGGCTTGAGAGTCGCCGCGCTAGGGCTGGCGTCGGCGGTGATCGGCGTGTCGGAGCTGGCAGCGGAAGGCGGCGTGGCCGGGATCGTCGATCGCATTGGTAAGCGGCGCGCGGTCATTCTCGGCAGCGCCGGCACGGCCCTGGCAAGCCTGTTGCTGCCCGTCGCCGGGTTCAGTGTGGTTGGGGCGCTGGCCGGGCTGTTCCTTTTCTTCCTGACATTCGAGTTCGCGCTGGTCAGCTTGGTGCCGCTCATGACGGAGCTGGTGCCGGGCGCCAGAGCGACGATGATGGCGGGCAACGTCACCGCGCTGTCGGCGGGGCGGATGCTCGGCGCGCTGCTCGGCCCGCTGCTGTTTTCGCTGGGGCTGACGGCGAACACGCTGGCCGCCGCCGCGATGAACGTGGCCGCCGTGGTGATCGTGCTGCTCTGGGTGCAGCGAGACTAGAAGCTGTTATGAACTTTCCAGAC
>DAOKYY010000121.1:0-8759 GCA_035325905.1 Aggregatilineaceae bacterium
TCCGGGAAGTAGAACTCCTGCGCCGTGGCCGGGATGACGTTGTACTCGCCCGCCAGCCCCGGCTGGATCACGTAGTTGAACTGGTACGTGCCGCGCGGCAGATAGGTCGCGTAGAGCACCACCTTCTCGTCGCGCATCTCGACGTTCGAGAACCACCACCAGCCCCAGCCCTGGCTCAGCGGCTTCTCGCGGTTTAGCTCCGGCTGCGTGCCGACCTGGCTGGTCGTCTCCAGCTCCGGGTTGACCGCGTCGCTGCCCGCCGGGATCGGGTCCTCAACGATGACGTAGTGCAGGTCGTTCGGCGCGATGATCGTCAGCGTGACCTGGACCGGCTCGCCGACCGGCGCCTCGGTGATCGGCGCGGCGTCGGGGTCGCTCAGCAGGCTGTACTTGCGCGAGACGCTGATGCCCCGGTCGAGCGGCTCGACTTCCGGCACCGGCAGATAGGCCGTCAGGTGCGCGGTGTAGTAGAGGTTGCCCGGCCCGGCGTCGCGGCTGATCAGCAGGCGGTTGGCTTCTTCGGCCAGCAGCGCCGCGACCTCGACGCGCAGCACCTCGGCCTCTTTGACGTTCTCCGGCGTGGCGGTGTCGTCTTCGAGCGGCAGCGCCACGCCGTTGAGCGTCACCGCGAAGGTGTAGTCCGGCTCAAGCTCGCCGGTGAGCGCCATCCACTCGGTCAGCGCCATGACCGCCCAGGCCGTCTCCTGCGTCGTCTCCCAGTGATCGGCCTGGCGCGCGACCATCAGCCAGCGCACGATGTTCGGGATCATCTGGTTTTCGGGGTCGATCTGCGCCAGCGCCATCAGGCCGAGCGCGGTCGTGCGCGTGTCGGTGTTCCAGTTCCACCAGTCGTGCTCGGCTTCCTCCCAGTGCGCGCCGGTCGCGCTGACGATCAGGGCGCTGTTGAGGTCGTTGACCAGCTCCATCGCGCGCGTGTCGTCCGGCGCGAGACGGTGGAAGGTCATCGCCAGGTACGCTTTGGCGTAGAGGCTCAGCCCTTCGCGCTCCTCGAACAGGCGCGCCGCCCGCCCGATGTCGCCCTCGCCGCCGTAAGACAGCGCGTAGAGCAGGAACGCCTGCCGGTTGAGACGCCACGCCGGCTCCTGCGGCCCGACGCTGATCAGCGATCCGCGCACGAACTCCGCCGCGCGCGCCATCACGTCGGCGTCGAGGGTGTAGCCCGCGTCGAGCGCCTCGTGCAGCCCGATCAGCGCGTAGGCCGTCACCAGCGGGTCGGACTTGTCCTGCGGGAACCAGCCCCAGCCGCCGTCGACGTGCTGCTGCGCGTAGAGCCGTTGCAGCGCGAAGTTAAGCTGCTCGGACAGGTTGCGCTCCAGTTCCTCGTTCTCGACGCCGAGCGCGTCCAGCGCGCGATAGGTCACGGCGTTGGGCAGGAAGCGGCTGACGATCTGCTCGATGCAGTAGTACGGGTAGTTGCGCAGCCAGTCCAGCCCGTCGACCGTCGCCGCCGCCAGCGAGCGGTCCAGCCGGATCGTCAGCTCGCCCTGCGTCACGTCGAAGCGGCGCGGCAGCGCGACGGCTTCGGTGCGGCTCCCGGCTTCGGGGCCGTAGAGCGTCCCGCCGGTGCCGACGGTCTCTGGCACTTCGTACTTGTAGACCGGCAGCGTCCGGTCGTCGCCCTGGCCGAGCGGCGGCAGGCTAGCGTCGGTGTAGGCGCCATCGCCCGCGTTGGCGGCGAACATCGCGCGGATCGCCGCGCCGTCCAGCACCTCGATCGGCCAGTCCACGCGGGCGCGCCCGCCCGCCGGGACGGTCACGGTCTGCGTGTGCCGCACGCCGTCTGCCAGCGTGAAGCCGGTCCCTTCCAGCGTGACCTCGGTCTCGTAGTCCTCGTCGGTGTTGTTGTTGACGATCGCCGCCAGCCGCGCCCGGTCCCCCACCACGAAGAAGCGCGGCGTCACGGGCCGGATCAGCAGCGGCTTGGTGCTCAGCAGGTCGAAGGTCGTCTGCCCGACCAGCATCGGCCCAGCCTCGCCGGTGGTCACGGCGCGCGCGTCGAGCCGCCAGGTCGTCAGGTTGTCCGGCAGCGTCACCGAGATCGTCGCCTGCCCGTTGTCGTCGGTGATCAGGCTGGGCGCCCACAGCGGCGTATCGACGAACTCCTGGCGCACATCGAAGATGCCGCCCTCGCCGAAGCCGCCACCGCCGCCCTTGATCGTGTCGATGATCGTCTGCGTGGCCTGATCGACGCTGATCGTCAGCGGCGACGAGGTCCGCACCGAGATGCCGCGCTCCGAGTAGAAGAACGGCAGCAGCGCCGGGCTGTTTGGCTCGGCGATGGTCAGCACGGCCAGGTCGGTCAGGCTGACGCCGACCTCGGCGTTCGGAACCGGCGTGCCCTGCCAGTCGGCCGTGGTGATCGTGTACTCGACCGTATCGCCCGGCC
Source organism: Aggregatilineaceae bacterium (assembly GCA_035325905.1). Taxonomy (GTDB): domain Bacteria; phylum Chloroflexota; class Anaerolineae; order Aggregatilineales; family Aggregatilineaceae; genus DYGX01. Next base: position 2,408 of record DAOKYY010000121.1, read on the forward strand.
CGGCGTACTCGCCCGCCGCCACGTCGATATTCGGCTCGACGCTGACCTCCATCACCAGCCGCTCGGTATCGACCGTCAGCTGCGTCAGGCCGAAGCGGAAGGCGGCGATCGGGTTGTTCTCGTCCACGCCCTTGACCAGCAGCACGCTCACGAACACGTTCGGCGCGTAGTTCTCCTCAATCGGCAGGCGGTAGATCGTGCTGTTCGTCTCCAGCAGCATCACTTCCTGCGTCAGGATGTCGCCGCGCTCGACCGTGATCAGCGCGTAGGCTTCGCCCTGCCAGGGGCTGGGGATCAGCACCTCCGCCGTGTCGCCGATGGCGTACTGGTCCTTGTCGGTAATCAACTGGATGCGGTTGGAGTTCTCCTGCCGCCAGTTGACGTATTCCTCGCCGCTGACCCACAGGAACGCGCTGGAGCGGACGGTGTTGCCGCGCTCGTCAGTCGTCGTCGCGAGGACCTTATAGACGCCGCCCACCGGCGGGGTGAACGCGATCCGCGCGCGGCCCTGATCGTCGGTCGTGACCGTGCCCTCGGCGCCTTCGAGCGGAATCTCCTCGACATCCCAGGTCCAGGTCGTGCGGCCATACTCGTCTTCTTCCTGCACCGAGAACCAGCGCCGCTCGACCACCCGGTACTCGACATCCTGCCCGGCGACCGGCTGGCCATCCCAATCGACCGCCAGCACGTTGACCGCGTTTTCCTCGCCCGCCGTGCCGACATATTCTTCCGGCTGCAAGCCGACGTAGACCAGCCCCTGGTGGACGATGACCTGCGTGCGCGCCGCGACAAGCTGGTCGCTCTCGTCCGTCACCTGCGCCTCGATGGTGTAGAGCTGGCTGCCGTTCGCGTCGCCCAGGTCCGCCTCGATCTCGATCAGGAAGCGGCCCTGCGCGTCGGTGCGGCCCTCGCCCTCGTCAATCACTTCGCCGAACGGCCCGTAGTATTCCGGCGCGTAGAGGTCGTAGTTGCGGTCTTCGAAGGACCAGTAGCCGGGGCCGTCATAGGTGAAGCTGTAGTCGCGCGCCAGCACGCTGTAGCGCACCGTCGCGTTCGACACCGCCCCGCCGAAGAAGTACGACGCCTCGACCGCGATCTGGATCGTATCGCCCGGCGCGACTTCGTCCAGCGCCGGGGTGGCGCTCACCTGGAACTCCGGCGCGCGATACTCCGCCACGCCGAAGCTCAGGCCGAATTCCTCGCGGGTGTTGCTCGCCAGCGCCGCCGCGATGCGGTAGTAGCCGAGCGGCGCTTCGTCGTCGAGCGTGAACTCGCCGCTGAACGACCCCTGCGCGTTGACCGGCAGCACCTCGTCGTAGACGATCTCGCCCCGGTCGTCATAGATTTTCACCGGCACCTCGGTCGCCGCCGGGAGGCTGAACTGCACGTCGTCGCGGTCGCGCAGGATGCCTTTGAAGTAGACCGGCTGGCCGGGACGGTAGATCGGGCGGTCGGTGTAGAGGTAGATCACGAAGTTTTCCGGCTGGTAGTCCGACATGATGTCGAACTCCCAGGGGTTCATCCCGTCGGTCCACTCGCTCATGGCGAAGCCGAACACGTCGCCGGAGTCCACCGAAGCGTACAGCGTGGTGTACAGGTCGTCCAGCTTCGGGATCGCCGCGATCGCCAGACCGTCCGGGCCGGTTGTCGCCTGCCCGACCGGGTTGAAGTCCTCGTTGTAGAAAATCACCGGCACGTCCGCGACCGGCGCGCCGCTCTCCAGGTCCGTAACCCACGCCAGGGCCGTGTCCTGGCTGAACTTGAGCGCGACGTTGGCCGTCGCGACCAGCATGATCTGGCGCGACGGCCAGCCGCCGCGCGTGGTCACTTCCGGCGCTTGCGCCTCAAGGAAGTAGACGCCCGGCGCCAGCGCGGGAGGCTGCTGCTCGGTCTCGCCGCTCTCAGGCGCGTTCGGATCGACGGGCGTGCCCAGCAGCGGGACGAAGAAGTAGCCCTCGGTCGTGCCTTCGGCGGCAAACCCCTCGACGCCGTTATCCAGCCGGACCTGCCACCACAGGTAGCCGCTCTCGCAGAACGGCCCGCCGGTGATCTGGAACGTCTCGCCCGGCTTCACCTGCGCGATGGCGCGGGCGCTCAGGCTGGCGGCGGCGCGCACGTTGAGCGGGCGCGGATCGTCCTCGCCGACCAGCGCCACGTCGCCGACCGCGACCTGCGGCCTGGGCGCGCCCAGGCACTCGACGTTGCCGATCCCGCTCGGCCCGGTCTCGGAGATGTATAGCAGCTCATAGCGGCGCTCGTCCTGCCCGCTGCTGACGTCAATCGACCAGCGGCGCAGCAGGTCGTCGTTTTGCGGGACGTACCCTTCCCATAGCTCCCAGCTATCCGGCCCGGTCAGCTCGGCCAGGTCGGGCAGCGACAGCCGCCACAACCCCAGGTCGATGCGCTCGACGTTGCGATGCGTCACGAACAGGCGCGTGGCCGGGGTGTAGGCGCTGTACAGCCCGACGCGGCCCGGCGCCTGGAAGGTCAATTCCGGGTCGTAGGGCGCGGTGGTATAAGTCACCACCATGCCCTCGTCGATGGTGTTGCCATAGGGGTCCTGCATCCCCGGCAGGATCGTGATGGTGTAGTCCGTGCTCGGCTCGGTATCGAAGCCGAAGGTAAAGCTGTTCTGGTACTCTGACCAGTACACGTCGAACTCGCGCCATGGCTCCGGGTCGATCACCACCTTGTCCTCGATCGTGTCCCAGTCCATCGGCCCGGCGAAGAACAGCGTGAACCCGCCGTAGGGATCGGCGCGGGTCTGCCCATCGGAGGGTGAGGTATCGACAATCGCCGGGACCGGCACGGTTGTGAAGGTGCTGGACGCGCTCTCGCGCAGGGCCGCGCCGGTCGCGCTGCGCGCCGTCGCCGCGTCGATCATGACCTGATAGGTCGTGCCAAGCTCAAGCCGCTCCGCCGGGCGGAAGGTTAGGCGGCGGCCATCCTCGCTCCAGCGGAACGCGCCTTCGACCGGACCGGGCCGCGCGGCCCCCTCTTCCGAGCGGACCACCGACAGGCTGAACGCTTCCTCAGCGGTGGCCGGGTCCATCGGCTGCGTGAACGAGACCGTCACCGGCGCTTCGAGCTTGACGCCGGTGCTGCCCGCCGACGGGACGATCTCGACCACGTCCGGCGGCAGCGTGGTGAAGGTCCAGGTGTAGTCTTCGGCCAGCAGCCCGCCGGTCATATCTTCCAGCCCGGCGCGGACGGTCGCCGTGTAGCTCGTGCCGCCGCGCAGCCCCTCCGCCGGAGTAAAGAGGTAGATCGAGGTGTTCAGCCACTCGCCCTGCCCCTCGACCGGCGGATCTAACGCCAGCGGGTCGGGCAGCGTGTCCTGCTCCTCGACCGTCACCAGCGGGACGACCGGACGGTTGAAGATGACCGTGATTACGCTGTCGGTATCGACCGCTTCCGCGCCCGGCGCGGGCAGCACCTCGGCCACTTCGAGAAAACCGATTGTGCGCAGCGTCAGCGTAAACGGCTCGGCCAGCGGTACGCCCGCCGCCGAAGTCGCGCCGTCCTCGATGGTGAACGTGACCTCGGAGGCCCGCTCGTAGAGGATATCGCCCGGCGTGTAGGTCAGCGCCGAGTCACCTGCCCAGGACAGCGCGCCTCCGACGACCGGCCAGACGCGGAAGGCGGCCTGGACCGTGTCGCGGTCCATCGGCTGGTCGAAGAAGAATGTGACCGGCTCGTCTAACCCCAGCTCTTCGCCGGGCAGCGGGCTGGTCTCGACCACGCGCGGGGCAGGCGCATCGTCCTGGCCCCGCGCGATCAGAGGTGTTGTCATCAGCAGGACGCCGGCCAGAACCAGCGCCAGCGCCAGACCGCCCATCCGGCGGATACGTAAGCCTGCCATCGCCCTCTCTCCCTGAGTAAAGTTGTTGATGCTGCCCTGTCAGCGGACTGCCGCAGGGCGAAAAGTCAACATGCGCGCCGGGTGGTCATCGGCGCCGCCGGGAGATCGCTGAGCGCGACGCAGGCCGCGCGCGATCACCCGGCCTTAATGTAGATTTTGACTTCGCTCTCGGCCAGCGAATCGGTCAGCGCGCCGCCGCTCGCCTCGACATCGTAGTTGTTGATGTATTCGTGCCACTTGCCGTCTTCCGGCCAGTTGGGGATCGTGACCTCGCCGCCGAACTCGTCTTTAAGGTTGGCGACCACGACCACGACGCTGCCTGCGTCGTTCCAGCGCTTATACGCCATGATACACCTCTCCGCGTCCAGGTGCACGACGTCGAAGGTGTCGGTGCGCAGCGCGTCAACATTCTTGCGCATGGCGATCAGCCCCTGGTAGACATTGCGCAGATCGGCGTTGCGCTCGTTCTGGAGCAGCGCCCAGTCGATCGGCTGGCGCTCAATGTGGCCGGTGCGCGGCGCGCTCTCGCCGAATTCCTGCCCCATCCAGATCATCGGCATCCCCGGCGCGGTCAGCAGGATCGCGGCGCCCATCTTCATCCGGCGAAAAGCGGGGTCGTCGATCCAGCCCGCCTCGCCAAGCTGCCACATGATGCGCTCCTGGTCGTGGTTGTCGATGTAGTTGACCACGTTCTGCGCGCTGGCGAAGCCATCGCGGCGCGGGTCGATCACGCCGATTAGCGCGTCGAGGTTGTACGGCTGGCGGCCATCCTGCTCTTTGCCAACCATCGTCGCCATGATCTGCTTGGAGAAGTGCTCGTGCCAGGCCGCGTCGAGCGGCCCTTCCAGGCCGGTGACTGACGGGTCCTGCGGGACGTGCTCGGCGATGGTGATAAACGGCTTGGAGCCGTTGACGTGCTGGTAGATCTCGGCGTTGAGCCATTTCAGCACGTCATAGTTCTTGATGATCGCGGTCGCGTCGAAGCGGATGCCGTCAATGTGGAAATGCGTCATCCAATGCAGAATCGCGTCGAGCGTGAACTGGCGCGCCGGCCAGCAATCCAACGCCTCGTCGTAAAACTCGTAGTTGAACTTCGGCCCGAACTGCTGGTCGGGCGCGTCCATGATCTGGCCGTAATACCAGTAGTTGTGGTCGATCTGCGCGAGCGGTGTGGCGACCTCGCTATGATTGTAGACGCCGTCCAGAATCACGCGGATGCCGCGCGCGTGGCACTCGTCCACCAGCGCGCAGAGGTCATCCGGCGTGCCGTACGACTTTTCGACGGCGAACAAATAGCGCGGGTTATAGCCCCAGCCCTGCTCGCCGGGGAACTCGCTGATCGGCATCAGCTCGATGGCATTGATCCCTAGCGTAACCAGATAATCGAGCTTCTCGATCGTGTCGCGGAAGCGGCCCATCTTGCCTTCTTTCACGTCGCCGGGGCCACCGCTGAAGTCCTGAACATGCAGCTCGTAGATCACGAGGTCCCTATTGGCGGGCAGCGTCTGGTCGTCGTGCTTCCACTGGTAATTCGTCACGACCCGCTCGCCGTTCTTGATCGTGATGCAGGTGTTCTCGAAATTGTCCGAGACGACCAACGAGCGCGGGTCAGCGATAGTCACCATCTCGCCCTCGGCGAAATAGCTTTTTGACTTGACCTGGAACTTGTACTCGTAGTCCCCATCTTCCAGCGGCACGCTGATCCGCCACCAGCCGTCGTCGCCGCGCTGCATCGGGACCGGCTCCCAATCGTTCCAGCTTCCCATCAGCGCGACGTGCTCGTTGTAGGGCGCGTGGAGCGCAAAATCTGCTGTGTGGGGCGTGTCGTTGTGCTTGCTCATGTTTTTTCCGGCGTCCTTTCCGCGACAGGGCTGGCCTGTCAGAGTTCCGATATGAAATCGCTATAAAGAGTCATATCCGAAACCTGAACAAGCGCCCATGCCCCGCACAAAATCAGGCGGGACGCGGAGAGGGAACGTCGCGGTATCCTCATTGTAGAGGGGTGCGCGGGTAAAAAGCGCGACGGGAAAGCTCCGCCCGCCCTACGGCTGATCGCCGGGCGGCAGGTCGTGCGCCAGCCGGTCGATCAGTTCGACCAGCGCGACCATGCGCACCGGCTTGACGACGAACTCAGCCGCGCCGAGCGCCAGCACGCGCTCCTCGAGGGTATGCTTGCCGGAAATCACGATCACTGGGATCGGGCGCAAGCGCGGGTCGTCGCGCATGAACTCCAGCAGCCGCGTGCCGGGCAGGTCCGGCAGGGCGAGGTCGAGCACGATCACATCGATCGCGCGGTTGGTCAGCTCCAGCAGCGCCGGGATGGTCTCCGGCGTGGTGACGACCGTGTGCCCGTGCCGCGTCAGCGCCGCCGCATACAGGAAGCGGAGATCGGGGTCATCCTCAACGACGAGAACGGTCGCCATGCTCGCGTCTTGCTCCTTGCCGCGCCCCCTAGAGCGTGTTATGAACTTGCGTCCGAGAAAAGCCCCC
>DAOKYY010000122.1:0-8551 GCA_035325905.1 Aggregatilineaceae bacterium
ATCAGCGCGTTGATCTCGGCGCTGGTGAAATGCTTGAGCAGGCGTGGCACATAATAATAGACGCCGTGCCCGTCCAGCCCGCCGGCATCGATCAGCGCCTGGTAATCGGTCAGGCAGCAGAGGTCCACGCAGACCTGGACGCGCGTGTCGAGCGCCGCGACCCACCACGCCATCGTGCTGCCCATCGACAGACCGAGCGTGCCGATCCGCGCCGGATCGACTTCCGGGCGCTCCACCAGAAAATCGATCGCGCGCAGGCTGTCGTAGACCATCATGCCCCACAGCACGCGCCCTTCCCACAACATCTGCTTGAAGGCGGCGCTCTCGGTGCGGGTGGCGCGCTCGCCGAAGACCCAGTGGTCGATGCACAGCGCCGCGACGCCCTCGCGCGCCAGGGCCTCGGCGTAGGGCGGCGCCTGGAGATGCGAGCGCCCATTCAGCAGCTCGTCCTTGCCCAGCGCGTAGTCGCTGCCGTGCGCGTGGTTGTAGAGCACGGCGGGCGCCGGGCCGCGCGCGTCGAGCGGCAGCGTGACATAGGCCGGGACCGGCTCCAGCCCGTTGAGATCGAGCGTCCATTTTTCGAGATGATAATGCGGGCGGGTTTCGCGCCAGAGCCGCTCGGCGCGGATCGGGCGATCCAGCGGCGGCAGATCGCCCAGCAGGCTCAGCAGCTCCGCGCGGCGCATGGTGGGGTCGTGGGCCATTCCAGGGTGTCCTTTCCAGCAGCGCCAAACGGCCCCCAGCATAGCATGCTTCGGCGGGCCGCGCCGGGAATTTCTGATGCATTTCTTGCTCCCGCGCTCAATATCCCCGCGCCCTTTAGGCTAGAATATGCGTACAGTGTAGTAGAGCCGGGCGCAAAGTCGCGCCAGCAGCGACGCGCAAGAAATCGAGGAAACCTGATGTATCCCCAGCCACCCTCTCCGTCCAACGAGCCAGGCGCCGAGCGCCCGCCACAGAGCGGCGGCTTGCGCCGCGTCGCGGTACGCATGCCGCTGGTCGAGCCGCGCCTGACGTATGTGCTGCTGGCCGCGATCGTGCTGATTTTCCTGTACTTCATGACGCTGCCACCGGACGGGCAAAACGAGTTCCTGACGCGCTGGGCGAAGGTTAACGAGCTGATCCGCGAGGGAGAGCCGTACCGGCTGTTCACCTCGATGTTTCTGCACCTGAACCTGATGCACATCCTGTTCAACGGCTACGCGCTGTTCGTGATCGGGCGCGATGTCGAGGCGCTGTTCGGCCACGCCCGCTTCGCGCTGATCTACTTCCTCGGCGGGCTATCCGGCTCGCTGGCGAGCTTCGTCTTCACCGACGCGCCCTCGGTCGGCGCGTCCGGCGCGATCTTCGCGATCTTTGGGGCAGAGATGGTCTATTTCTACCAGAATCGCAAGCTGCATGGCGAGATGGGCCGGCGGCACCTCAACCAGCTCATTTTTCTGATGCTGCTCAACCTGGGGCTGGGCTTCTTCTCGACCGCGACCTCCGGCTTCCGGCTGGACAACGCCGGGCACATCGGGGGATTGGTCGGCGGAGTGGTGCTGGCGTGGTTCATCGGGCCGGAGTTCGAGGTCGCGCAGGACCCGTCTACCGAGGCCGGGCTGCGCGTGGTCGATCAGAACCGGCCGCGCCAGTGGGCGAGCGTATCGCTGGCCTACGCCGCGGCGCTGGCGGCGATGACGGTCTACGCGGTCGCGGCGTAGCGGAGACACAAGCGGAAACATGCTGAGCAGAAAAACAGCGGGGGAGCCAGTAGCTCCCCCGTTTGCGTACAGACCGGATGCCCTATTGACCCCGTGTAAAGTGCATAGCAGGCTCTAGGCTGACGCGGCCAGGAACTGCGTCGCGCGCTCGACGCTCTCCGCCGGGCTGACCTTCACCTGCGCATCCGCGATGGCGCCGTTCTCGTCGATGATCCAGTGCGAGCGGATCACGCCCATGTACGTCTTGCCGTACATCGACTTCTCGCCCCAGACGCCCCATTCTTCCAGCACGCGGTGATCGGGGTCAGAGAGCAGGTCGTAGGGCAGGCTCTCCTCCTGCTGCCACTTCTTCAGGTCGGCGGGCTGATCCGGGCTGAGGCCGAGCACGACCGCGTTCGCCGCTTCAAGCCGTGGGAACGCGTCGCGCAGGCCGCAGGCCTGGGCCGTGCAGCCGGATGTCCCGGCCTTCGGAAACGCAAACAGCACGACCTTCTGGCCGCGATAGTCGCTCAGCCGGACGGTCTCGCCATCCTGGTTTTTCAGTTCAAAATCGGGAGCCTTTTCGCCAACAGCCGGCATTGCGCATACTCCTGTCTCACGCTCACCAATTGCCGCACACGCCAGACTCTAGCACATCGCGACGCGAACAGGGCAGAAACGCGCACCAGCCGCCAGGAATCACTGGGAAGGCCGGCTCGGAGCGAGCGAGCAGCAGGCCATCCGGCGATCCTGTGCGGCCGGTGAGTGGGCATTACGCGACCGAACGCGCGTGTATTCCGCCCGGCGTCTTAGTGCAGCGTCCGCAGCACCGCCAGCACCCGCCCCTGGACGCTGACCTTGTCGGCGTCCACGTAGATCGGGTCCATCGTCGGGTTGGCGGGTTGCAGGCGAACCTGGTCGCCTTCCAGGTAATACTTCTTGAGCGTGGTCTCGCCGCGCTCGGGCAGGAAAACGGCCACCATGTCGCCGTTCCGCGCGACGTTCTGGCGCTCCAGCACAATCACGTCGCCATCGGCCACCATCGCGTCGATCATCGAATCGCCCGTCACGCGCAGGGCGAACAGATCGGTCTGGCGGTGCTTGCCGAGCATCCCCTGCGGCACGTCGATGATGTCGTCGTCGTCGTAGTAGTAGCCGAAGTCTTCACCGGGCAGCGGCACGGGCGCGCTGGCTGCGATCTTGCCGACCAGCGGGATCTGCACCAGGTGCGTGATGTCCACAACCTTGAACGGCACCTCTTTGGGCGACTCCGCCCCGACCAGCCGCAGCCCGCGCGACACTTCCGGCGAGCGCGCCAGCAGGCCGTACTCGACCAGCTTGTTGAGGTTGTAATTGACCACCGAGGTCGAGGCGATTTCGACCGCCTCGCCGATCTCGCGGATCGTGGGCGGATACCCATGATGCGCGATGAACGTCTCAATAAACTTGAGAATGCGCTTCTGGCGCGTCGAAAGCTTTGGCTCCATGAGGCTCGCTCCTGTTCAACTATCTCTGACGGTTGGCAACAATTCGATATAGGGCGATAGGCCCGGCCGAGCATGGACGGACAATAATCGCACAATAGTTCGAATGTTAAAGAAATTATAGATCGAACCCATGTTCTGTGTCAAGCCACAGCGCCAGCCGAACCCGCGCCGGGAAGAATTGGCAGTGGCAGAACGTCCGCTTATACTGGAGACAGAGACGAGAGCACAGACACCGGCGCCTGCCGGAGCGCGAAGGAGCACGTTTCAGATGACGATCACCCTCACCTGGCTCGGTCACTCAGGGATTCACCTGAAAATCGGCGAGTACGACGTTCTGATCGATCCTTACCTGACGGAGAACCCGCTCGCGCCTGTCTCGGCGAACGATCTCCCGGCCGATTTCATCCTGCTCTCGCACGGGCATGACGATCACGTCTGCGATGCCGCCGCGATTGCCCGGCGCACCGGCGCGACCATCGTCGCCAACAACGAGGTCGCCCGCTGGCACCGCCATAAGCAGGGGGTCCAGAAGGTGCATACTCTTAACACTGGCGGCGGCGTCAGGCTGCCTTTCGGGCGCGTCGAGCTAACCATCGCGCACCACAGCTCCGAGCTGCCCGACGGCTCGTATGGCGGCCAGCCCAACGGGATTCTGATCTTCACCAACGAGGGAAAAAACATCTATCACGCCGGGGATACGGCTGTTTTCTGCGAGATGGAGTTCATCGGCCAGCGCGGCATCGATCTCGCCCTGCTACCGATCGGGGATTATTACACGATGGGCATCGACGGCTCGCTCCAGGCGATCGGCCTGCTCAAGCCGAAGGCGGTGATCCCGATCCACTACAACACCTTCGACGCCATCGCGCAGGATGTCGTCAACTGGGCGCAGCGCGTCGCCAACGAGACAGACGCGCAGCCGGTCGTGCTCGACCCAGGCGGGACGCACACGCTGAGCTAAAAGCAGCGAAAGACAGCTATAAAGCAGCAGAAAAGCAGCTAAAAACAGCGACAAACACAGGGCCGTTCTTAGCTGCTTCTTGCTGTACTTAGCTGTACTTCTCTGCTTTCGGCTTCCGTGTGTGCCAGCCGGTCACGCGCTGGTAGGCGTCGCCAGCGCGCAGCGCCACTGGCTCGCCGAACGCTGGCCCGATAATTTGCAGCCCAACCGGCAGCCCGCGCGAGTCGAAGCCGCACGGCACGACCAGCGCCGGGACGCCCGCCAGGCTCGGCGTCAGCGTGAGAACGTCCGCCAGGTACATTTGCAGCGGGTCGTTGATCTTCTCGCCGATGCGAAACGCGGTGCCCGGCGTCGCGGGGGTCAGCAGCACGTCCACCTCGGCGAACGCCTGATCGAAGTCCTGGCGGATCAAGGTGCGAACCTTCTGCGCCTTCAGATAGTACGCGTCATAGTACCCGGCGGACAGGGCATAGGTGCCGAGCATGATCCGGCGCTTGACCTCCGCGCCGAACCCCTGCCCGCGCGTAGCCTTGATCGTCGGCCACATGCCGCCCGCCTCGACGCGCGGCCCGTAGCGCACGCCGTCGAAGCGCGCCAGGTTGGCCGACGCCTCCGCTGGGCCGATCAGGTAGTAGACGTGCGCGCCGTAGCGCGTGTGCGGCAGGCTGATCTCGCGCACGTCCGCGCCGAGCGCGGCGAACCGGTCGATCGCGGCGCGCACCGCCCGCTCAACCTCCGGCTCGATGCCCTCCACAAAGAACTCGCGGGGGACGCCCACCCGCAGCCCCTGCACGTCGCCGGTCAGCGCCTGGGTGTAGTCGGGAGGCGGCTCTGGCACGCTGGTGCTGTCTTGTGGATCGTGCCCGGCCATCACGCCGAGCAGCGCGGCGCAATCCGCCGCCGTCCGCCCGAAGACGCCGACCTGATCCAGCGACGAGGCGAACGCGATCAGCCCGTAGCGCGAGACGCGCCCATACGACGGCTTAAGCGCGGTTACGCCGCACAGCGCCGCCGGCTGGCGCACGCTGCCGCCGGTATCGGTGCCGAGCGCGCCGGGCGCCATCCGCGCCGCGACTGCCGCCGCGCTGCCGCCGCTGCTGCCGCCGGGCACACGCTCCAGGTCCCAGGGATTGCGCGTCGTGAAATAGCCGGAGTTCTCGGTGGACGACCCCATCGCGAACTCGTCGGTGTTGGTCTTGCCGAGCATCAGCGCCCCGGCGTCGAACAGGCGCTCCAGCGCGGTCGCGGTGTAGGGTGGCACGAACCCTTCGAGGATGCGCGACCCGGCGGTCGTCGGGACGCCGCGCGTCATCAGCACGTCCTTGACCGCCAGCGGGACGCCGAGCAGCGGGGCGCGGTCGCCTTGCGCCAGGCGACGGTCGGCGGCGGCAGCGGCTTCGAGCGCCTGCTCCTCGGTCACGCGCAGAAAAGCGCGCACCTGCGGATCGACCGCGTGAATCCGGTCGAGAAGCGCGCGGGTTAGCTCCAGCGCAGTGATCGCGCCCGCGCGTAGCTGGTCGCGGGCTTCGGTCAGCGTCAGGTCAATGAGCGTCGAATCGGTCTGCATGGGTCGTGTGCCTCGCGCCGGTGGGCCGGTGGGCTGGGGTAGAGACTCCGGTGCGAGTATAACACAACAACACGAGGAAGCGTGCGCTCCCTCGCGGATCGTTGCGGCGGGCAAATGAGCCGGTCGCGGCTAGCGCCCGCCCATCGCCTTCTGGTTGATCGTCTGGGCCAGCGCGGTCAGCTTCTCGTTGGTCTGGCTTTCCTCGTCCAGCGAGGTTTGCAGCAGGCGCGCCTGCTCGGCTTCGCCCAGTAGATCGGCGTAGGTGCGTAGCGAGCCATAAGTCGCGATCTCGTAATGCTCGGCCTTCTGCGCCGCGCCGATCAGCGCCGCGTCGCGGGCCGCCGACTTGTTGCTTTCTTCCAGAATTTCGCTGCCTTCTTCGACCAGGCCCTTCATCCCCTTACACTTCTTGCGCCCGGCGCTGATGCCGCGCGCCTGGAAAATCTGCTCAAGGCGCTGCATCTGCGTCTGCGTCTGCTTCAGATGATCCTTGAACGCTTTCTTGAGATCCGCGTTGGACGCGCCATCCGCCATTTTGGGCAGCGCCTCGGTGAGCTGCTTTTCGGCGCTGTACATATCTTTAAGCTGCTCTTCATACAGGTCGGTCAGGCTTTTCAGCGACATCAGGTCCTCCAGTGGCTCGTAGTCCATTGCTCGTGACATTAACCCAATTCTGAAACAAAAAATCCACCTACCCATGAGGCAGGTGGATGATCTTGTGGCGGGTCAGGTGGGGGGATTTGTCAGGCTGATTCGAGCGTGCGCACCGAGGTGTGCACGTCAAAGCGCGGCGGGTTCTCCAGGTGCTTCTTGACCGCGCACAGGCTGGCGGAACGGATCACCGCGTCTTTATACGCTTCCGGGAAATCGGGCGGAAGCTGAATATCCAGCTCGATCTCCTCCACCATGCGCGTCATCGGGTTGGTGCGGTTGCGCTGAATGATGCGGATGTCTTCGGTCGGAAGGCCGCGTTGCTGGCAGAAGCTGGCGACGTAAATCCCGGCGCACGTGCCGATCGACGCCAGGAACAGGCCGAACGGCGCGGGAGCCGAGCCATCCTGATGGGTGGTGATCACCATGCCGCCGGGCATCACCGCGTCAACCTGGGCGCCGCCGGGCAGAACAATTTGCATTTCCATGTCGTGGATTATCCTCGTGACTCTTGATTCGTTGGGCGAAAGGCTGTATCAGCCGTCACGATCTGTCAGATGCGGCTGGGGTCAAAAGGTTGTATCCCCGGTTGCTGCGGAATCGGCCCGGCGCCGCTGTACAATCACTGAGCAGCCTGGCCGGACAGCCCTGCTTTGCGGCGCGGCCTCGGTTGACAACGTATCGTGAATAGGCGACAATTTCCGGGCACTGCGGTCCCTTCACGACCAACCATTCTTCTGCTGTGGAGCGTGACACGATGATAAAAGATGTTTTGAAGGATGCAGAATCGCGCATGAAAAGCGCGGTGTCCGTGCTGGAAGAGGACCTGATGGGCCTGCGCACAGGCCGCGCCTCGACCGGGCTGGTCGAAAAGCTGCCGGTCGAGTATTACGGCACGCCGACGCCGCTCTACCAGCTGGCGACCATCTCCGTCCCGGAGCCGCAGTTGATCGCGATCCGCCCGTTCGACCGGGGCAGCCTGAAGATCATCGAGAAGGCGATCCAGGCGTCGGACCTGGGGCTGACGCCCAACAACGACGGTCAGATCATTCGTCTGAACATCCCGGCGCTGACGCAAGAGCGCCGCAACGAGCTTCAGAAGATCGTCAGCCGCCGCGTCGAGGAAGCGCGCGTGTCGATCCGCAACATCCGCCGCGCCGCGATCGACGACATCCGCGAGTTCGAGCGCGAGAAGCTGATCTCCGAGGACGAGAGCAAGCGCGGTCAGGAAGACATCCAGAAGCTGACCGACCGGTACATCGAGGAAGTCGAAGCGACCGGCCGGCGCAAAGAGCAGGAGATCAAAGAAGTCTGATTTTCGACGGTCAAGGGGGTGGCTCTCGCGCGCACGGCAGCCCTGCTCTTACCACGGAGAACTGCGATCGAACATGGCTGATCAGACCAATGGTTTGCCCGCGCACGTGCCTTACCACCTGGCAGTCATCATGGATGGCAACGGGCGCTGGGCCAAAGCGCGCAATCTCCCCCGGCTGGCGGGGCACCGGGCCGGGGTCGAGAACCTGCGGCGCATCCTGCGCGCGTGCAGCGAGTTCGGCGTCAAAATCCTGACGATCTACGCCTTTTCGACCGAGAACTGGGGCCGCCCCGAAGCCGAGGTGCGCGGCCTGATGAACATCCTGGAGACCGTGATCGACCGGGAGCTGAACCAGCTTCACGCCAACGGCGTGCAGCTCCGGCACATCGGCGAGCTGGAGGGGCTGTCGCCCATGCTCCAGCGCAAGGTGCGCAAGGCAATTGAGCTGACCCGCAACAACGACCAGTTGATCCTCAACATCGCCTTCAACTACGGCGGGCGTCAGGAGCTGCTTCAGGCGATCCGGCGCATTGTCAACGACGGGATTCCCCCTGGCGAGATCGACGAGTCGCTGATCGACTATTACCTGTATACCGCCGGGCAGCCCGACCCTGATCTGATCGTGCGCACCGCCGGCGAGATGCGCCTGAGCAACTTCCTGCTCTGGCAGGCGTCCTACGCGGAATACTACTCGACGCCAGTCTACTGGCCGGACTTCGACCGCGAGGAGTTGCTCAAGGCGATCACAGATTACGCCCAGCGCGAGCGCCGTTTCGGGCTGGTGCCGCAGACTTAGCGCAAAAGCAGCGGTTAGCAATTAGCGGTTAGCCTTCTGCTAAGAGCTAACCGCTATGTGAACTATCGAAAGTCATTGGCGTATCGGCCCGG
>DAOKYY010000123.1:0-8451 GCA_035325905.1 Aggregatilineaceae bacterium
CGAACACGCTTGACGACATCGTCGTGAAATTCTTCTAGCCCGGCTTTTTGTATAGTGTGGTGAATCAAAACAGGGCGGCGATTGCGGCCCTGTTCACGTGCTTGGCAAGCCCCCGGGCGGATTCGAACCGCCGACGCAAGGTTTAGGAAACCTTCGCTCTATCCTCTGAGCTACGGGGGCGCGGCTGCCGGTCGGCTCCGGTAGTGTACCACGATGGCCCCCGTTTTTGAAGGCTGAGCGGCGCGCCCGGCGGGCCGACCTGACGCGCGCCTGACGGCTGCCTGATCGCTTGCTGAGCAAAACTTGACAGCGTCGGGCGAATTCAGGATACAATAAGAGCGTCGCAGCCTTCACCGGCTGTCGCGGCGCGCATCATCCCAACGGCCCCGTCTGTAGGCTCATTCGACTACAGACGGGCGCTTTTTAGCGGGCTGTCGCGCCTGGCGGGAGAACCTGGTAGACGCGCGCGCCGTTCTCGTCGTACACCAGCCGCAGATAGCTCGCCTCGCTCAGCGGGCTGGTCAGGTACGAGGCCGCTTCGGGCAGCGGGGGCCGCCAGCGCAGCATCTCGTCCAGGCGATCCGGCGCCCCGAAGACCTGCGGCAGCAGCACGTAATCGACCCCGTAATCCGCCAGCAGCGCCGCGAAATCCTGCGGCGCGGCGTCCGGCGCGCGCCACAGCGGGCGGAAGGCGTCCTGCTCATTCTCTGCCTGCCCGGCGCCCCGGAAGAATGGCTGCGGGCGGAAATACACCGTGTCGCGCTCGGAGATGATCGGCGCCCAGTCGCCTTCGTGCGGTCCGGGGTGGTTGAGGACGCGCGCGTCGGGGGGCGTGTGGTCGCGCAGCCACTCCATCGCGGCGACATCCGCCCGCGACGAGAACGCGCCGTAGAACGACACCACCTCGCGCGAGGCGTCCAGCAGCGGGTCGAAGAACGCGACGCCGAGCGCGACCGCGACCAACGCCAGCGCCAGCACAGGATACGCCAGCCGCCGCGTCCAGGCGTCCACGCGCTCCGTCCCGATCCGCGCCGCCAGCGCCAGCAGCGCCGTGCCACCGAGCGCGAAGTACGGGATGATCGGCCCGTGCCAGGCCAGGCTGAAGGGATAATCGTACTTCAGCAGCGGCTCGACGACGCGCGGAAAGGTGCGTTCCAGCAGGCCGAGCGTCGAAAACTCCACAATGGCGACCAGCCAGACGATCATCAGAAGCTGCGCTGGGGTGCGCTGGCGCAAGCCGATCGCCGCGCCGATCAACGCCAGGGCGACGATTACCCCGCCGTGCATGAAGACCAGCGTCCGCCAGTGGCGCAGCGCCACCTCGAACGGCGAGTCGATGTCCGAGCCGAGCAGGTCGCCGATGCTCGCCAGCCAGGGCGCGACCAGCGCCAGCGCGATCAGTGGGATCGCGACCGCGACGACCGCCCACGCCCGCCAGCCAGGGCGGGGCCGCGCCAGCGGCAGCGCGATCAGCCAGGGCGCGTAGCCGATCAGCAGCGCGATCGTCGTGTCCGGCTGGCTGAGCGGGACCGCCGCCAGGCAGATCGCGGCGAACAGCACATTCGACCAGCGCGGCGAGCGGAGCGCGCGCAACGCGAAGGTCAGAAATGCCAGCGCGCAGACGAGCGCCAGCAGCGCGGTGTAGTGCGAGTCCATAAAGGCGGTGATCAGCCCCAGGCCGATCACCGCCGCCGCCAAGAAAGCGCGCCCGGCCCGCCGGTCGCCTAGCTCCGCGCCGAAGTCATACGCCATCCACAAGAAGACGACCGCCGTCGCCGCGCTGAACGCGAGTTGCAGCGCGTGAATCCCCACCGGCAGCCGCGCGCTGAAATGCGCGATCAAGCCGGGATAGGCGGGCGAGTAGAGGTAGCTGATCTCCGGGTGCCAGGGCGCGAGCGAGGTGTAGTCTTCGCCCTCGCGCAGCATCAGCGCCAAATAGCCGAACCCCTGCGCGTCGGTGTCGAGCGGGACCGGCAGCAGCGCGACGATCGCGCCGAAGACGACGATCAGCACGCCCAGCGCGGCGAAGTCGCGGGCGCTCGGCCAGGTCCAGCGCGGCAAATCGCCCCGGCCCTGGTAATGGTAGGCGCGGCTCAGCGCGACCAGCACCACCAGCGCGAAGGTCCCGCCCAGCGCCGCGTCCGCCAGCCCGCGCGACCAGCCCACCAGTGGCGCGACGATCCAGGTCACATCGATTGCCAGCGCGAGGAACAGCCCCGCGCCCAACCCGATCCGCGCGCCGCGACCGGGCAGCCCCGAAGCGGCGAGCGTTCCCGCGCCGAGCAGCAGCCCGGTGAAGATGGCGTAGACGAGCAGGCTTATCATCCGTGCGATTGTCCGATCAGGTCCGGCGGGTCACAGCGCGACCGCGCCGGGCGAGCGCAGCGGGCGGATCACGCGCGCCGGGTTGCCCGCCGCGATCACGCCCGGCGGGATGTCGTGCGTCACGACGCTGCCCGCGCCGATCACGCTCTCCGCGCCGATGCGCACGCCCTTGAGCACCAGCGACTCCATGCCGATAAACACGCCGTCTTCGATCACGACCGGCGCGGTCGCGCCGTCCAGCGGGCGGGCCAGCCGGTCGGCCAGGGCCAGCGGGTGAAAATCGGTGTCAACGATCGTGCAGTTGCCGCCGATCCACACATTGTCGCCAATGGTGATGCGCTCCTCGGCGCAGATCGTCCCGCCGGTCATGCCGAAGCCCGCGCCGATGGTGATCGACGCGCCAGGCCGCCGCACCGTCAGAAAGACCGGGTGAAACGGGCCGAGCGCGTTGCTCTCCGGCCACGAGCGCAGCTCCAGCCGGTCGCCGAGGGTGATTGTCCCGGCGCGGTGGCGCTGGACGATGGGCAGTCCGTACAGCCGCCAGCCCCGCCCCCAGCGCACCCCGGCCAGCGCGAACAGCAGCCGCGCGCGCGGGATCAGCAGCAGGCGGCGCGCTTCGAGCCGCAGCAGCCAGGGCTTGCTCAGGGCCATGCTCAGCGCCGCCGCCGAGAGCAGGCGTGCGGGCGGCGCGGTGTCGTGCCGGTGCTCGCTCATACTCGTTTGCCTACAAGTATCCCTGCACAATCTCGACGAGCTGGCGCGCGCGGTGCCGGAAGGTGTGCTCGGCCAGCAGGCGCTCGCGGGCGGCGGCCCCGATCCGCCGCCGCTCGGCGTCGTGCTGCAACAGCCAGCCGATGCGCTCGATAGCTTCCTCGCCGCTATGGACGACGATCAGCTCGCGCTCTGGCTCGAACCACGTTTCGATCCCTTCGTAGGGGCTGCACACCATGCAAGCTCCGAGCGCCGCCAGCTCGAACGGGCGCGAGCTGGACGAGGCGAAGACCGAGGCGTGCGCCTGGCGCGTGATCACCAGGTTGAGCTTGCTGCGGCAGGCGTACTCGCGCAGCTTGCTGAACGAGAGATAGGGCAGCGGCTCGGCGCGGCCCAGGTCGCCGAGGGCCGTCCCGCGCACGGCGAAGCGCGCCTGCGGCAGCGCGCGGCTCGCGTCGCGCAGCAGGGCGTCGATCCACGCGCCGCGATATTCGCGCCCGTGCCCGTAGAAGAACACGTCGAGGTCTTGTGGCACGTCGAGCGGCGCGAACAGGTCCGGGTCCGCCCCGTAATAGAGCGCGTGCACGGCGCGGGCGCCCAGCGCGCGCAGCCCCTCCGCCCCGCCCAGGCTGTTGGACAAAAACGCGGTGTATTCGGACGGGTCCGCGCCCTGATAGATGCGAAAGCCGGAAGCGAACCCGCGAAAGTTCGGCAGGCTGGCGGGCACGTCGCCATCATAGAAGAAAACCGGCTTGCCGTGCCGCGCGGTGATATGGCGCGCCAGCCCGCTGATGTGATTGAGCGGCACGGTGATCACCAGCACGGCGTCGATGTCCGGCTGGGCCGCCAGCACGCGATCGACGTGCGCTTTCCAGCGCGGCGCGATCACAGCTTGCGCCACACGCCGCACCAGCCGGTCGGCGGTGGACTCATGGTCGGGACCGGCCCCGGCGGTTTGCGGCGCGCGCCCTGCGCCGAGCGCGCGCCAGCGGTCGCGCAGCCACTTGAAGGCGTCGCCCTCGCGCCGGGCGGGGTTGGGCGCGGCGCGCCACCACGGCGCCTCGATCGCCGGTCCCTGGTACGGCGCGGCGATGACCTCGACCCCGATCTCATACAGCCCCTTGAAAAGCTGCCACCAGGCGGGCGTGGCGCTGAAGGGCTGCGTCAGGTCCAGCGACGAGACGATCACAAAGAGTTTCACGCCGCGCTCCCCTTCCGGCGCGCGCGCGCCTGCCGGTAGGCGTCGAGCGTCGCCTCGACCTGGCGCGACAGGCTAAACTCGCGCCGCACCCGTCGCCGCCCGGCCTCGCCGAAACGGCGGCGCAGATCGGCGTCGGTCAGCAGGCGCGCGATCCGCTCCGCCAGCGCGTCTGCCCGGCGAGGATCGACGACGTAGCCCGTCTCGCCGTCGATCACGGCTTCCGGCGCGCCGCCAAAGCACGACACGACCGGCGGTGTTCCAGCGGCCATCGCCTCCAGCACCGCCAGCGGCCACGGCTCGAACGCGGTGCGCGGAAAGGCCAGCACGTCCGCCAGGGCGCAGGCGGCGGCGCGGGTCGCGCCGTCGCCCGTGACGAGCGCGTCGCCCAGGTCGGGGTTGTCGCGGCGCAGGCGCTCGGCACGCGACGTGTCCGCCGCGAAGGCCCACAGCGCGACATTGGGCATATCGCGCCGCACGCGGCGCAGCGCGGCCAGCATCTGCGGCTCGCCGTCCAGGCCCGGCGCGCCGGTTACGAACAGGATCACCGGACGGTCGCGCAGGCGGAGCCGCTGGCGCAGCGCCTCAACCGCCGCGTCAGGGACCGGCGCGCTGAGGTCAAGCCCATCGTGAATCACCTCGAAGCGCGGCAGGTGGTTGCCGGCCAGCGCCTGCCGGTGCGCCGCGCTGACCGCGATCCGCAGGTCGGTGTAGTAGCGCATGGTGTGGCGGATGGACAGGTTGCGCGTCGGGTTCCAGCCCAGCCCCGCCTGGCGCCAGTTGGCGTGGAGCGGGACGCGATACGTCTGCGCGTCACACGTGTCCGCCTTTAGCGCCAGCGGCCGGTAGGCGAAGGACAGCGTATCACGCGAGGTAAAGGCGGTCGCGGCCCCGGCGCGGCGACCGAGCACCAGACTGTGATAGCTCAGGTGCGTGCGGACATCGTGCGCGTGCACAATATCCGGCTTCAGCGCGCGCAGCGTGCGGAGTAGCGGGAGGACAGTCTGCGGATTGAACAGCCCGTACCACGCCGACCAGCGGGTGGCGTAGCGCGAGTGCAGGTGGTGCACCGTGATCCCGCCGCGCTGCTCGACCTGGGCCGGGCCGGGCGTGGTCGAGATAAACGTCACGCGCTGTCCAGCGGCGATCAGCCCCAGACCGAGCTGCCACACCACGTCTGCGGCGTCGTCGTGAGCTTCGGGCGACAGCATGTCGTGCAGCATCACGATATGCATAGACTCTGCCTGATCGGCGGGCGCGTCCTGAGCGAAGAATACACGGGCGGAAACGGCTCCGGCGAGCGTTCCGGCGCGGTCTCAAGCATAACACAAGTGAGGAGCGGTGTCAGGCCAGCAGCGCGGTATAGACCTCGCGGACCCGCGTCGCGACCGCGCGCCAATCCTGGCGGGCGGCGTGAGCGCGTCCTGCCGCGCCCAGCCGCGCGCGCAGCGCCGGGTCACGCAGCAGCCGCAGGATCGCCTCGGCCAGCGCGCCGGGGTCATCCTGCGGGACGAGCAGCCCCGTCTCGCCGTCGATCACGGCTTCTTCGACCCCGCTGCCGCGCGTGCCGATCACCGGCAGACCGGCGGCGCTCGCCTCCAGAAAGACCAGCCCGAAGCCCTCGAATTTGCCGCCGACGTTGAGCGACGGCAGCGCGAACACGTCGGCGTGGTGATACCAGCCGAGCAGCTCCGCTTCGGAGATCATCCCCGCCAGCCGCACGCGGTCGCCCAGGCCGTGCCGCGCGATCAGCGCCTCGACGCGCGCCAGGTACTCCGGCTCGTCGGCGCGCCCGGTGACGATCAGCCGCGCGTCCGGCATAGCGGCGCGCACCTGGGCGAAGGCTTCGACCAGCAGGTGCGTCCCTTTGCGCGCCTTGACCCCGCCCGATGCCAGCACAGTTGGCCCTTGCTTGCCGGGGTCAGGCTGAGGCGCCTGGAAGCGCGCCGCGTCCACGCCGTTGCGGATGACGATCGGGTCTGCGCCGGGCAGGGCATCGCGGACGCGCCCGGCGGTGTAGTCGCTGACCGCGATCAGGCGGGCGCGGCGATAGGCGCGACGGTAGAGCGGACCGGCCAGCGGGCGCGCCGCCGTCGTCGGGACGAAGGTGCCGTGCGCGGTGACGACCAGCGGGCGCGTCCCGGCGATCCACTGGCCGAGCGGCGCGTATGGCTCGGCCAGGACGTGTACGAGATCGCACTCCGCCGCCGCGCGCCGCACACGCGGCGCGGCCAGCAGCGAGCGGATCAGGAAGCCGCGCCGCGCCGGAACGAGCCGGGGCAGCGCCCGCTCGACGCGCCCCGCGCCCGGCGCCGGATCGACGGTGCCTCCATCCTGCGCCAGGGCGACGACTTCCACGCCCAGCGCGCTCAGGCTGCGCCCCAGGTCGAGCGCGTAGCGCGCCCAGCCGTAGGCGGCGGCGAAATCGGGCGCCAGCAGCGCGACGCGCATCACCCGCTCCCTTCGACGAAGGCGCGGATGCGCTCCGCGCGCGCCCGCCAGGTGTAGCGGGCCGACAGGGCGCGCGCCGCCTCGGCCAGACGCCGCGTCAGGGCCGGGTCGTCGCGCAGGCGAGCCAGCGCATCGGCCCACGCCTGCGCGTCGCCGGGCGGGACGAGCAGCGCGGTCTCGCCGTCGCGCACGACCTCGGCGGCGCTCGGCAGGTCGCTGGCGAGCACGGCGCAGCCCGCCGCCAGGTACTCGAACAGCTTGATCGCGGACGCGTAATAGGCGAAGTGCTGGGTCCAGGGCAGGGGCAGCGCGCCCACGTCAAGCGCCGCCAGATAGCGCGGGATCGCCGCCGGGGGAACCTGCCCCGCCGCGTGCAGCCGTTCGGCGGGCAGGCCGCGCGCCGCCCACTGGTCGCGCAGCGCACGGACGCCGTCGTCCGGCCCGCCGGCCAGCAGCAGATCGATCGCCGCGCCCCGCCCGGACGCCAGCGCGACCGCGTCGATCAGCGTGTCCAGCCCCTTCGGCATGCCCATCGTGTGCAGCCGCCCGATGTACCCGACCACGAACGCGTCGGGCGAAAGGCCGAGCGCGGCGCGGGCCTCGTCACGGGACGGCGGGTTCGCGAACCGTGCGGCGCGCACGGCGTCGTGCTCGACGGTCACACAATGAGCGCCCCGCTCGCGTAGCGCGTCCGCGAGGTGGCTGGTCAGCGCCACGATCCGCGCCCGCCGCCCGATCATGCGCAGCAGCGTGCGCCCCAGCCGCGAGCGGTGGACGGCGTGCGCTTCATAGACCAGCGCCGTGCGCGGGCGGATCAGCGCCAGCCACGCTGCCACAAAGAGATCGCGGGTGTAGAGCACGTCCGGGCGGCGCGGCACCAGCCAGAGCGCCAGCGCCAGCGCGAATGTGACCGTTTGCGTGATGAACGCGATCCGCCAGCGCGGAAAGATCGGGAACAGGTCGAGGATCGGCAGGCGGCGAAAGGCGAAGACGCGCTCCACGCCGTAATGCGACCACAGTGACCCGGCCGCGCGCATTTCGGCGGTGTTGATCCGGCGCGGCGCGACGAGCGTCACCGTGTACCCGGCCTGGGCGAAGGCTTCGCTCATCTGCGCGATCTGAAGGCCGTGCGCCTTCTCGGTCGGCAGGCGGTTGTTGGCGGCGTAGATCAGCTCAGGCACGGCTCGCGGCCTCGCGCATCAGCGCCACGATGCGGTCCATCAGCCCGTCGAGCGAGTGCGCCGCCAGCGTCCGCGCGCGCAGATCAGCCCCGATCGCGGCGCGCTCGTCCGGCGACAGCGCCAGCAGCGCCGCCAGCCGCTCGGCCAGCGCGGCGTCGCCCGCGTCGCCGGACAGGTAGAGTAAATCGGCGGCGTCGCCCAGCAGCGGCAGCAAATCGGGATTGGTGACAATCGTCGGCTTCCCGGCGACCATCGGCTCCAGCGCGGCCTTGTCGAACGACCCGGTTGGCGTCAGACCGACGGACAGCGCGCTCTGCGCCAGCGCGGCGAGCGCCTCACGGTGTGGCAGCGGCCCGACGAACTCGACCGGCGGCGCGGGATCGAGCGACGCGGCCAGCGCGCGGAGCATCGCCGGATAGTCCGGCTCGCGCTCGACCGCGCCGCCGATCAGCCGCACGCGGAACGGCCCCGTCTCCGGGCGGGCGGCGAGCAGCGACGCGGCGCGCAGCAGCCAGTCTTGCCGCTTGATGCGCGACAGCCGCCCGATCATCACGATCTGCGGCGGCGCGGCTTCCGGCTGCGGCG
>DAOKYY010000124.1:0-8018 GCA_035325905.1 Aggregatilineaceae bacterium
GCTCTCGTCCATCGACGCCGAGGCGTAGTCGCGCACGGAGTTCTCCGGCAGCATCAGCGTCACGCCCGCGCTGGTCAGGCGTTCCTGGCGCGTCCTGGCGCGGCTGAGCAGGCGGCGGGCCTCGGCGCTGTCCGGCAGGCGCTCGACCGCTGCCTCCAGCAGTTGCACCACCCGGTTAAGCTGGATCGTGTCGTTCATCAGCATCCGGGCGAGTGAGACCAGCGTTTCCCCGATCGACGCCTGATCGCTCAGCTCGAAGGCGAGGTGCAGCGCGTGCCGGTAGGCGGACTGCGCGGCGGCGTAATCGCCGCTTTCCTCCAGCACGCCGCCCAGGCGCGAGAGCACGTCGAAGGTCTGCCGCTGATCCCCGGCGGCCCGCGCCAGCGCCACTGCGCGGCGATAAGCGCGGCGCGCGTTGGGCCAGTCGAGCAGGCTGGCGTGCGCCTCGCCGAGCTTATCCAGCGCCCCGGCCAGCCCGTCCGCCTGCTGAACCCGCTCGAAGATCGGGACGGCCTGCTCCAACACGGCGATTGCGTCTTCCGGGCGCCCGGTGTCGAGATAGAGCGCGGCGAGCTTGTCGAGCACCTGCCCGATCTCAGCCCACGCCTCGCCGGGGCGCAGCGCGCGGATCGCCTCCTGGAACGCGATCTCCGCGCCCTCGGTCCGGCCAAGCTGGGCTTGCAGCTCGCCGAGCAGCATCAGCAGCTTGCCTTCGCGCAGCGGATCGTTCAACTGATCGGCCAGCGCCATGCCGCGATCGACGTAATTGAGCACGTTCTCGTAATCGGATCGCTCCAGGCTGAGCGCGGCCAGCGCCTCTAGCGCCGCCAGCTCGTCGCTGACGTTGCCGTTGGCGTGATACGTGTCGAGGGCCTGGGCGTAATAGGCGATCTTGCTCTCAATGTCAGGCGCGCTGGCGGCGCCCTGCGCCAGATGGCGCCGCCGGGCCGCCTCGGCGCGAGAGACCGGCGCGGGCGCCGGTTGTTCTTCGGGCATCGACGGCGGCGCGGCGTCCTCGACGGACGGCGCGGGTATTTCGATCGAGGCTTCGGCCTCTGGCTCTGGCTCAGCTTCGATCTCGACCGGCGCCTCGGCCTGCGCTTCAGGCTCCGCCTCGATCTCGACCGTCGCTTCAAACGGCTCTTCGACTGGCTCTTCGGCTGGCTCTTCCAGCTGCTCCTCAGCGAATTCCTCGACCGGCGCCTCGGCGATGTGCTCCAGCACCGAGGCCAGGTCCTCATACGCGGCGTTAGTTTCGTCCAGCGGCTCGATGCCGGTCGCGTAGTCCAGCCCGGCGGGCAGCGTATCCTGCTCCTGAGGCATCGGCTCGACTTCCGGCTCAGCTTCGGTCTCGGCTTCCGGTTCTGCTTCTAGCTCAATTGGCGGAACCGCCTCAGCGGCGGGCGGCGCTTCCTGGGGCGATGGCGGCCTCTCACCCGGCTCGATCACGTCTTCCGCGACCGGCTCGTGCGCCCACGCCAGCAGCGGCATACTGGCCGCCTGCGGCTCGTCGAGCAGGTGCCAGAGCCACTTCAGCTCGGTCTGGAAGCCGCGCGCCGCCGCGAAATCGTCGTCGCCGGACGGATCGAGGCGCAGGACCAGTTCCTCAAGCTGCTCAGTGCGGCCATGCCGGGCGGCGTAGCGCGCCGCCGCCAGCACCGCGCCGATCTCCGCCGCGAGCCGGTCGTGGCGGGCGGGGTCGTTGGCGGCGGTCTGTTGCTTGACATAACGCACCAGCCCGCTAAGCTGCCGGGCGCGCAAGGCGTCAAGCTGGTCGTTGCCGCGCAAGAACGCTTTGGCGAAATGGCGCACCAGCTCGTGCGCGCGGTAGGCCGGCTCGCCGTAGACCGGATAGCTCGCCGCGAAGCCGCGCTTGACCAGCTGGCGCAGCGCAGGGCGCAGAGTCTCTGCCGGGGTTTCGGCTACTTCGGCCAGCAGCGCCTCGCTCGCCCCGGCCCCGAACGTCGTGCCAAGCAGCAGCGTCGTCCCTTGCAGCGCAGGGGGCAGCAACCGATACGCCGCCAGGATAACTGCCAGCATACGGTTGACCGCGCCGCGCGGCAGATCGGGAAGCTGCGCGCGGAAGTCTTCCGGCGTGACGCCAGAGGTCGCCAGCGCGTGCCCGGCAACCGTAATCGCCAGCGGGTAGCCGCCCGTCGCGCCGGCCACGCGGTTGATCTCGCCCACGTCGGCGTCCACATCCGGCCCGGACAGCAGGATCAGCAGCGCCTCGCCGTCGTCATGAGTCAGCGGCTCGACCGCGTGGGTCTCCCACGGCCCCACGCCCCGGTGCGCGTGCGTCAGCAGGACGGGCAAATCGGCGCAGCACGCTTCCACGAATGCCCGCGCCGCCGGCAGATTCACCACGCCGTCGAGCACGATCAGCGGGCGCTGCGCGCGCAGCAGGTCGCGCACGATGGCGATGTGTTGCGCCTGGTCGCTATCCGGTAGCAGGACCGCGCCATACGCCCGCGCCACGCGCGCCAGCAGCGATCGCAGCGAGTCTTCGGCCAGGTCCAGCCACAAAACGCCGCCCTCTGCCCCGGCCCGCTCGGCGGCGACCGCCGCGGCCAGCGCGGACTTGCCGCTGCCGGGCGCGCCGTAGAGCAGGATCGGGCGGTTGGCTTTGAGCGCCAGATGCACCGCCGCGATATCCGAATCGCGGCCCAGCATCAGGTCTGGAGGCCGCACCGGCAGTTGATCGGGGTCATGCAAGGGCGCGTTATGTGGGGCAACAGACGGTTGGCTCATGGGAGAGGCTGCCTTCCGAACCAGGGCGCAGAGCTGCGTGCCGAAACGGATTTAAGAGCAGTATAGCAGAAGCGGGAAGCTTCGACTAGCAGCGGGAGTCCTGGCCTGCTGGCGGCAAAACGCCCGGCGGAGAAGCGCCAGGCGAGCGAGATTAAGGATGGTTGAGAACGATCTTCAGCGTCGAAACAACGGGGGTGGAGCGGAGTCGCCTTGCTAGTTGTCGTCGGGCGGCGGCACCGGCAGATCTTCGACCGCCACGTCCTTATATTTCTCACCGACTTCGACCAGCATCACCGGGATGCCGTCGCGGATCGGGTACTTGTAGCCCGAATCCGCCGAGACCAGCCAGCAGCCGTGCACCAGCTCCAGGCGGCCGGGATCGTCGCCGCGATCAGTGTAGTGGACCGCCACCGGGCAGCGCAGAATTTCCAGCAGGTCCGCGCTGATAGGGGCGTTTTGCATGTTTTCGTCGGCCATGCGGCAGTGTCCTCGTCTGGGTACCTGCGTGTTAACAGCCTTAGTATAGCGGCGCGCGGCAGAGGCGTCAAAACTCAGGCGCGCGCCGGGTGGCACGCCCCTCGTCGGGACGGTACACTTGGGGCCGTGCAGACACGCCTGAAGGAGCGCGCGATGCCGTCGGTCAACCTTCCAGATGGCACGCTGTATTACGCCGAAAAACGCGGCGCGGGGGCCGATCAGCCGCCGCTGGCGCTGGTGCACGGCGCGGGCGGCTCGCACGTCGATTGGGCGCCGGAGCTGCGCCGCCTGCGCGGCGCGCGCGTGATCGCGCTCGACCTGCCCGGCCACGGCAAATCGAGCGCGCCAGGGCGCGATAGCATCCCGGCCTACGCGCGCGACGTGATCGCCCTGCTCGACGCGCTGGCGATCCCGCGCGCCGTGATCGCCGGGCACAGCATGGGCGGCGCGGTCGCGCAGCAGGTGGCGCTCGACTGGCCGGATCGCGTCGCGGGGCTGGTGCTGCTCGGCACGGGTAGCAAGCTGCCGGTCGATCCGGCGCTGCCCGATCGCATTGTCAACGAGCCGGAGGCCGCGCTCGACTGGCTGGTCGAGTGGGCGTGGCACCCCTCGGCGTCGGACGAAATGCGGGCGTTGGGCCGGGCGCTGTTCGCCGCCACGCCGCGCGAGGTCGTGCGCGACGACTACCGCGCCTGCCAGGCGTTCGACGTGCGCGCCCGGCTGGAGCAGATCGCCGCCCCGGCGCTGGTCGTCGGCGCGGAAGACGACCGCATGGTCCCGCTGAAGTTCAGCCGCACCCTGGCCGAGCGCATTCCCGGCGCGCGGCTGGTCGTGATCGAAGGCGCGGGGCATATGTTCCCGCTGGAAAAAGCGCCGCAGGTCGCCTCGGCGATCGAGGGCTGGTTGGCGGAGCAGCGATGATCAGAACCTTACGCTGGCTCGTAAATCTCGCCGTGCGCTGGGGCGGAGTCGCCGCCGCCGAGCGCACGCTGCGCGTCGCGGCGAGCGCCGTGCCCGACCGCACCAACCGCGCCGAGACCCGCGTCTTCAACATCACCGGGCCAACGACGGTCTACGTGCGCGGCAGCCAGTGCCGTGTCGCCGTGTCTCGCGGCGAGGCGCGCAAGGTCGTCGTCCGGTCCAACCTGGTGCGCGCCTTCGGGCTGGAGCTGGCCGCCGAGCAGGACGACGCCGGGGTGTACATCGTCGCCCGGCAAAAGCGTGTTGTCGGCAAGCTGTCCCGCGCGGAGTTCTCGCTCGAAGTGCCCGCCGAGACGCATCTGGTCTTTCGTCTCACGCCCGGCGACGTGATCCTGCATGACCTCGACGGGATGCTGGAGCTGCCGGCAAGCGTGCTGGCGCAGGCCGGGGCCGCGCCCGCCACGCCCGCCGAACCGACGCCGGAGACCTGAGCCGCTACGGTCGATCCATCAAGAGTATTGTTTTGCGCCCCGCCTTGTGCACATCGCCGTTTGGAGCCGCTGCATGTACCTGACGTTTGAAAAACTGACCGAGCTAGCCAAGCACCTTTCCGCCACCCTTTACCGCGACGCCGTCCCGCTGACCGGCTGGCAGATCGTCGACGATCTGGACTATGGCGTACCGCTGCCGCCCGACGGCGATCCGGCCTGGCAGCCCTTGCCGGACGGCGGGCTATGGTCGGGGCGGCTGCGCTGGGCCTGGATGAAGACCCGCGCGACCATTCCGGCGGCGTTCGCGGGCCGGCCCGCCGTCCTGCGCCTGCAGTTCGAGGCCCTACCCAACCGGCCAGGCACCGAGGTTTTCAGCCCGCCGGAGGCGCTGGTCACGGTGCGCGGCCTGGAGACGCCGCCCCAGACCATCGACCTGATCCATCACGACGTCTGGCTGGCCGAGGAAGCGCCCGCCGGGCAGCGGTTAGAGATCGTGCTCGACATGTTCGGCGGCAGCTCGATGGAAGCCGGGCACCGGGTGCGCTTCCGCCGCGCCGAGCTGGCCTGGATCGACCGCGAGACCGAGGCGCTGTACTGGGACGCGCGCGTCCTGCTCGACACTATCGCCGCGCTGCCCGAGGCCGCGCCGGAGCGTGGCGCCCTGCTGCGCGCGCTGAACGACGCGTTCGGCGCGATCGACTGGCGCAACCCCGGCGACGACGCCTTCAACGCAGGGGTTCGCCGCGCGCTGAGCGACCTGCGCGCGCACGTATTCGAGCCGAGCGGCGTTGACGACCCGCGCGCGCCGCGTCCGCAGATTCACGCGCTCGGCCACGCGCATATCGACGTGGAATGGCTCTGGCCGCTGGACGTGACGCGCGGCAAGACCGAGCGCACCTTCTCGACCGCGCTGGCGCTGATGGATCGCTTCCCCGGCTACACCTTCACGCAGAGCCAGCCGCAGCTTTACCAGCTTCTGGCCGAGACGCGCCCGGATATCTTCGAGCGCGTGCTGGACCGCGTGCGCGAGGGCCGGGTCAACCCAACCGGCGCGACCTGGGTCGAGCCGGACACCAACCTGCCGGGCGGCGAGGCGCTGGTGCGCCAGTTCCTGTTCGGGATGCGCTATTTCGAGCGCGCGCTGGGCGTCCGGCCTGAGGTGTTGTGGCTGCCGGATGTCTTCGGCTATAGCGCGGCGCTGCCCCAGATCATGCGGCTGGCGGGCGTGCGCTACTTCTTCACCAGCAAGCTCAGCTGGAACCAGTACACCGAATACCCCTACGACACCTTCTGGTGGGAAGGGCTGGACGGCTCGCGCGTGCTGACCCAGCTTGCCACCACGCCGGACACTGACGCCGAGGCGCAGGGCATCCGCCGCAACACCTATGGCGCGCGCATGACGCCGGGCGAGGTTCTGCGCACCTGGACGCTCTACAAGCAGAAGCCCTACAACCACCACCTGCCTATCGCTTACGGCCTGGGCGATGGCGGCGGCGGCCCCTCGCCGGAGATGGTCCAGCGCGCGCGCCGCATGGCCGACCTGCCGGGCCTGCCGCAGGTGCGCTTCAGCACCGCCGAGGACTTCTTCCACGCGCTGGAAGCGACTGTTCCGGACGACCTGCCGCGCTGGGTAGGCGAGCTGTACTTCCAGCTTCACCGGGGGACGTTCACCAGCCAGGCGCGGACCAAGCGTTTCAACCGCAAGACCGAAACGCTGTTGCACAGCGCCGAGGCCCTGAGCGCGCTGGCGCACTGGCTCGGCGCGCCGTACCCGCAGGACGCGCTCAACGCCGCCTGGGAGATCGTGCTGCTGCACCAGTTCCACGACATCCTGCCTGGCAGCAGCATCCGCGAAGTCTACGAAGAAGTCGAGGCCCGCTACGAGCGCGCGCAGGACCTAGCGTATGGCGCCCTCGATGGCGCGCTGGAGGCCATCGCGGCGCGGATTGAGAGCGGCGATCAGCCCGCGTTTGCGGTATTCAACACGCTGGGAACCCCGCTCGGCGGCCCGGTCGAGCTGGAGCTGCCCGGCGCGGGTCCGGCGGCGGTCGTCGCGCCGGACGGCGCGCGCCTGCCCGTCCAGTGGATTGACGAGGCGGCGCGTCACGCGCTGATTCTGCCCGCCGATGTGCCCGCCTATGGCTACCGCCGCTACGCCGTCGAAGCAGCACACGATATGGCCCCGGTCGCGCGCGCGGTCCAGGCTGCGCCGGACGCGCTCGACAACGGTCTGATCCGCGCCGAGTTCGACGGGCAGGGGCGGCTGGTGCGCCTCTATGACCACGAGCACGGGCGCGACGTGCTGGCCGAGGGCGAGACCGGCAACCAGCTTCGGGCCTACGTCGATCGCCCGCACGAATGGGAAGCCTGGGACATCGAAGCGTATGTGCAGGATCAGGGCTGGCCGGTCGAGCCAGTCAGCGCGCGGCTGATCGAGGCCGGGCCGCTGCGCGCGACGCTCGAAGTCGAGTACGCCTTCAACCGCTCGCGCCTCACGCAGCGGATCAGCCTGCTGGCCGGGGGGCGCACGCTGACCTTCGAGACCGATGTGGACTGGCATGAGCGCCGGACGCTGCTGCGCGCGCATTTCCCGCTGGCGATCCGCGCGCCCGAAGCGACCTACGAGATCCAGTTTGGCGCGCTGACACGGCCCACCCACCAGAACACCGCCTGGGACCAGGCGCGGCATGAGGTTCCGGCCCAACAGTGGGCGGACCTGTCCGAAGCGGGCTACGGCGTGGCGCTGCTCAACGACTGCAAATACGGTCACAGCACGCAAGGGCACATCCTGACGCTGAGCCTGCTGCGCGCCACGATGTACCCCGACCCGGAGGCGGACCAGGGCGCGCACAGCTTCACCTACGCGCTGCTGCCGCACGGCGGCGACTGGCGCGGCGACGTGATCGCCCAGGCGCGGCGGCTGAATCACCCGCTGCTGGTCCAGGCCATCGAGCCGGGCGGCGCGGGGTTGCCAGCGGAGTTCTCGCTCGTAACCTGCGACGCGCCAGGCGCGCAGATCGACACCATCAAGCGCGCCGAGGATAGCGACGACCTGATCGTGCGCGTCTACGAGGCGCATGGCGGGCGGACCGGCGCGGCCCTGCGCTTCGCGGCCCCGATCGCGGCGGCGGAAGAAGTCAACCTGCTGGAGGAGCCGCTCGGCGCGGCGGACATCGCAGGCGACACGCTGCGCTTCGCCCTCACGCCGTACCAGATTCGCTCGTTCCGCGTGGCGCTGGCGAAGACCAGCTAACGACAGCAAGAGACAGCGACAAGCGGCGACAAGAGATAACCTAAAACGGCCAAGAGCAGCCACCCTGTGCTTCGCTGCCCCTAGCTGCTTCTCGCTGCTCTTTGCTCTGGCTAACCGCTGCTCTC
>DAOKYY010000125.1:0-8013 GCA_035325905.1 Aggregatilineaceae bacterium
GCCCCCATCGTCTAGAGGACCAGGACGTGGCCCTTTCAAGGCCAAGACAGGAGTTCGAATCTCCTTGGGGGCAATCGTCGGCTCCGGACTCTCCACCGGGGCCTTTTTGTTGCCCTGCCCCGCCGCTCCGGCAGTTGACAGGCCGCGCGGGCGGGGGTATCAAGGGGCCACCGCGTCTCTGTGGCGCAGCCTCCTTCAAGGACGGACTATCGTGTCAAAGCGCATCATCCTGTTCGTGTCGTGCGTCTCCTTTTTCGCGCTTGGCTGGCTGGCGGCGGTGCTCGGCCCGGCGATGAACGATCTGGCCGACCAGAACGACGCCACCCTGTCCGGGGTGGGCGCGGTGTTCCTGCTCTCGTTTCTTGGCGGGCTTCCGGCCCAGGCGGTCGCGGGGATGGTCAGCGACCGCTACGGTCAGCGACCGGTGCTGATCGCCGGCGCGCTGCTGCTGGGCTTGAGCGCCATCGGCATTTCGCTCAGCCCGATCCTGGCGCTGACGCTGAGCTTCAGCTTGATCTGGGGCCTGGGCTTCGGCACGCTCGACATCGGCCACAACGTCCTGATCGCGGAGCTGTACGCCGCGCGCGTCAACGTCATGAACCTGCTGCACGTCTTCTTCGGGGTTGGCGCGGTCGTCAGCCCGGCGGTCGCGGGCCTGTCCTTAGCGCTGTGGGACTCGGCGCTGCCCGCGATATGGATCGGCGGCGGGCTGATGCTGGCGACGCTGCCGTTCGTGCACCGGCTGCCGCGCGGGCGGTCGCGGCGCGAAGCCCCTCCCGCCGGCGAGACGCGCGCCGCGTTCAGCTACCGGCAGCCGCTATTGTGGCTGTTCGGCACGGTGATGATGGTCTACGTCGGGATTGAGATCGGCGTGGGCGGGTGGGCGCAGCCCTACCTGGAGCGCACGACGACGCTCGCCCCCAGCACGGCGGCGCTGGCGACCTCCGGCTTCTGGCTGGCGCTCACGGCGAGCCGGATGGTGATCGCGCTGATCGGCGGGCGGCTGACCTCGACGCAGGTCTTGTGGCTCAGCGTGGCGATCTCGGCGGTGGGCGGCGGGCTGCTGGCCGTCTCGACCGGCCGCGCGGCGCTCTCGATTGTGGCGGTCCTGATCGCGGGCTTCGGCTTCGGGCCGGTCTACCCGACGATCATCGTGATCGTGACCACGTTGTTCCGCGAGGCGCCGGGCAAGGCCGCCAGCGTCGTGGCGATCATGGGCGGGATCGGCGGCGGCGTCATCCCCTGGGTGCAGGGCATTCTGCTGGACCGGGTCAGCCCGGAAGCGAGCGTGCTGTTCGTCGGCGCGGGCGCGGTGCTGATGGTCGGGCTGTGGGCTGTCGTCTCGCGCCGCGCCGGGCACGCCCAGGTCGCAGCCAGCCATCCGCGCCGGGTCGCCGCCGCGTAGCGCCCGCCCTCCGCTCGTGGTATAGTGCGGCGCAAGTGGATCTCTGGACCGCGCTGGCCCTGCCGAAGGAGAGGCTGATCGCCCGATGATGGAACACTTCGCTTCTGAACTGGCGCATATTCTGACCGCGTATTCCAGCCCGGTCCAGCCGGGCGAAATGGTGACGATCACCGGCAACGTCGAGACCGCCGGGCCGCTGATCGAGGCGCTGGTGAGCGCAGTGCTGGCGCGCGGCGGCTTCCCGAACGTACAATCCGCCGCGCCGATCTCGCCCGATTACACCCCGTATTTCGAGTTGTTGATGCGCGAGGCGAGCGAGGCGCAGCTTGATCACCTCGACTCGACTCTGATGCACTGGGTCAATGCCTCCGACGCGCTGTTCTTCGTCAAAGCGCCCGCCAACACCAAGGCGCTGTCCAGCGTGGACCCATCGCGGCTGGCGCGCTATCGCCGCACGATCCAGCCCTTCGGCGAGACCTACCTTGACCGCTACGCCCAGGGCGACCTGCGCTGGACGGTTTGCGCGTGGCCGACGCAGGCGCTGGCCCAGACCGCCGAGATGGGCCTGCGCGGCTACCGCGAGTTCGTCTACGCGGCGTGCGGGCTGGACCAGCCGGACCCAGTCGCGTACTGGGAAGGCTTCCGCGCCATGCAGGATCGCCTCGTCGAGTGGCTGAAGGGCAAGTCGCACGTCGAGGTGCGCGGCCCCGGCATCGACCTGAGCTTCGAGTACGACGGGCGCCCCTGGATCAACTGCGACGGGCGGCTGAATTTCCCCGATGGCGAGATCTTCACCTCGCCGGTCGAGGATTCGGTGAATGGCGCCGTCGCGTTCAACTATCCCTCGGTCTACCAGGGCTACGAAGTCGACGGCGTGCGGCTGCGCTTCGAGAACGGGCGCGCGGTCGAGGCGACCGCCGCCAAGAACGAGCCGTTCCTGCTCAGCCAGATCGATCTGGACGCGGGGGGCCGCGTGCTGGGCGAGTTCGCGGTCGGCACCAACCGGGGCGTGACGCGCTTCACGCGCAACACGCTGTTTGACGAGAAGATCGGCGGCACGATCCACATGGCGCTCGGCCGCAGCTACGCGGAATCCCACGGCAAGAACGAGAGCGCGATCCACTGGGATATGATCCACGGCCTGCAAGACGGCGGCGAGATCTGGGTCGAGGGCGAGCTGTTCTACCGCGCTGGCGAGTTCATGGTGAAGTAGGCGGGACGCCATTCCCGCCCCGCGAGGGATACAAAACGAGCCGGAGCATACAGCCCCGGCTCGTCTGATTCGGATTGGGACCATCTACCCCTGCGGCTCCCAGCGGAAGAACCGGACCGCCAGCGCGGCGCAGACCACCAGCCACCCGGCCAGGATCAGCAGGCTGCGCGTCGCGCTGAAGTAGTAGCCAGCCTCGATCATGGTCCGGCGCAGCAGGTCGCCCAGGTAGGTCAGCGGGATGGCGTCTACCACCGGGCGAATCCAGTCAGGCATGAACTCGACCGGCCAGAATATCCCCGACAGGAACATGAAGATGAAATAGGGCAGCGAGACCAGCCCCTCGACCGCTTCTTCGGTCTTGACCAGCGTAGACATGAAGTAGCCGAGCGTGACGAACGTCGCCGAGCCGAGCAGCACCACGCCGATGATCGCGGGCAGATTTTCGAGCCGGACCTGGACGTTGAAGACCAGCATCCCGACCGCGATCAGCAGCGCGGTCGTGAAGAAAGCGATCGTCAGGCGGAAGGCGACCTGCGCGGCGAGCAGCGTGGCGCGAGTCAGCGGGGTGGCGCCCATCCGTCGCAGCACGCCTTTCTCGCGCAGGCTGACCAGCGGCCCAGCGGTTGCCATCAGGCCAAGCTGCATCAAGCTCATCCCCAGTACGCCCGGCACCATGTAGTCGATCAGGCGCAGGTCTTCGTCGGCGGTCACTTCGCGCTGCTCGATGCTGAGCACCGGCGACATGCCCGTGATAGCCTGGTTCATCCCCGAAACAACCTGGCTGACGATGTTGAGCACGATCTGCGACGTGTTCTGGTCGGCGGGGTCGTAGTAGACTTCGAGCCGCGCGCTTTCGTCGCTTCCACCTTCGAGCGCGCTGCCTAGCGCCGCGCCGGTGCCCGCCGGGATGACGATCACCGCCGAGCGATCCCCGTCTTGTAGCGCGGCAAGCTCGCCGCCGCGCTCGCCGGTCGAGATATTGAAGGCGTCGATCGACTGAAAGCTCTCCACCAGGCGCTCGCTGGCCGCGCCGTCCTCGTTGACCAGCCCGATCGAGAAGCTGATGTCGTCCGAGCCAGAGAACACCGCGCCAAAAATTAAGATGAACATGACGGGAAAGGCAACCGCCCAAAACAGCGCCGAGCGGTCGCGCACGAACTCCCGCACGCTGGCGAGATAGAGCAGAGCAAAAGCCTTCATGCCGTTTTCCCCCTCAGTCCCGGATGCGGCGGCCCGTCAGCTTCAGAAATACGTCTTCAAGCGTCGCGCTGCGGACGCGTAGATCGTCGAAAGCGATGCGGCCCTCGCGCGCGGCGGCGAGCATGGCCTCGATCGTGCGCGGCGTGTCGAGCGAGTAGAGCGTCACCAGCCCCCCATCGCGCGAGGCGCGCGTCACGCTGGGCAGAGCATTCAGCAGCTCAAGCGTCGCGCCGTTGCGATCCTCGAACTCGACCGCCGCCGTCTCGAAGTGCTGGTCGATCAGCTGGCGCGGCGTATCCAGCGCGATGATCTTTCCGGCGTCCATCACCGCCACGCGGTCGCAGAGCGTCTGCGCTTCTTCCATATAGTGCGTCGTCAGCATGACCGTCTTGCCGCTGCGCTGCAAATCCTTGACGATGCCCCAAATCTGCCGCCGCGATTGGGGGTCGAGGCCGGTCGTCGGCTCGTCGAGGAAGATCAGCTCCGGGTCGTTGACCAGCGCCAGCGCGAGCGATAGGCGCTGCCGCTGCCCGCCGGAGAGGTCCTTGCTGTACGTGTCGCGCTTGTCTTCGAGGCTGACCAGGCGGACCAGGTCATCGACCGGCAGCGCCTTCTGGTAAAATGAGCTGAACAGCCGCAGCAACTCGACCACCGTCAGCTTGGGGTACAAGCCGGTCATCTGAAGCTGGATGCCGATCCGCTGCTTGATCCCGTTTTCGCCGCCGCGATAGGACTGGCCGAGGACGCTGATCGCGCCGCTATCCGGCTGGCGCAAGCCCTCGATACACTCGACCGTGGTGGTTTTCCCCGCGCCGTTCGGACCCAGCAAGCCGAAGACTTCGCTCTCGGCCACGCTGAAGCTGATTCCGTCGACCGCGGCCACGCCGCCGTAGACTTTGCGCAGATTGGTAACTTCGATGGCCGTCATGCCCATTCTACTTCCCTCTGCTTGTGCGCTCACCCTCTTTCTTTTACGCATAAGCAGAGAGTCAGGTTGCAGAGCGCGTCAGGCAGGCGTCGGCGTGCGGAACGGCAGGCGTGGAGCAGGGCCGCCGGGATGCGATATTCTACTCTGAGCTTTGATCGCGCTTTATCATCCGATCGCGCTGTTCTTGCAAGGAGTATCTCACCCATGACAAGTCGCATCGCTCGAAAAAACGCCGCGCTCGCTGTTCTCGCGCTGGCGATCGCGCTCTCGCTCGCGCTGCCGCCTGGCGGCCCGGCCCGCGCGCAATCTCCCTGCGGTGACGCGCCCGCGCCGCGCCTGACGGCCGGGCAGACCGCCCGCGTGGTGCCTGGCAACGGCGTCGGCAACAACCTGCGTACCAGCCCGAGCGCGGCCACCGTTACGCTCGGCGTGCTGGCCGACGGCGAGATTGTGACGGTGATCGCTGGCCCGGCCTGCGCCGAAAACCTGAACTGGTGGCAGGTTCGCCGCTGGAACGGGCAGACCGGCTACACCGCCGAGGGGAGCGCGGGCGTGTACTGGCTGGAGCCGTGGCCGGTCGCCGCCGGGCCGCTCGCGCCCGGCAGCGCGCCTGCCGCCGATAGCGGCCGGATCGCCTACCTGCGCCAGCCCGTCGCCGCGCCAGGGCAGCCCGCGCCCGCGACCGAGCTGGTCATCGCCGCCGCCGATGGCTCGACCCCAGTGAGTGTCAGCCCGGCGGGAGTCGATGTGCGCGGCTTCGCGTGGTCGCCGGACGGCGCGCGCCTGGCCTTCTACGACGCGCAGCAGCTTTATGTGATCGACGCGGACGGCCAGAACCTGCGCCAGCTCACACAGACCGCCGAAGCCACCAACAGCGATCCGACCTGGGCGCCGGACGGCACGCGCCTGGCGTTCACCTCGGACCGTGACGGCAACGCCGAGATCTACGCGATCAACGTGGACGGCAGCGGGCTGGCGAACCTGACGCAGAACCCGGCGGCGGACACCGACCCGACCTGGTCGCCGGATGGCGCGCAGATCGCGTTTGTTTCGGACCGCGACGCGCCCGGCGTGGAACGCGCGGCGGAACCCAACATTTTCGTCATGGGGTCGAACGGCGCGAATCCGCTCGTGCTGCGGACCACTCCCGGCGCGAAGTCGCAGCCCGCGTGGTCGCCGCGCGGCGGCGAGATCGCCTATCTCGCCGAGCAGAACGGGGTCCGGACGCTCTACCGCTCGTATGCGTTCGAAAACGCCGCGCTGCCCTTCCGCCTGACGCAGATCGACCAGGATGTGGTCGCGTTCGCCTGGGCGCCGGACGCCTCGCGCCTCGCCTATGTGACCGAGTCCTCCAGCGGCGCGACGACTGCCCGCGAGCTGGGCAGCGTCCGCCCGGACGGGGCCGATCCGCTGGTCTACACGGCGGACGCGCGGGCGGTCGAGTCGGTGGCGTGGTCGCCGGACGCGGCGTGGCTGGCGTTTAGCTCGGACCGCGCCGGGACCTTCGACGTGTACCTGCTGCGTCCGAGCGGCGCGGGGCTGGTTGCGGTGGCAAGCTCCGACGCGCAGGAGCGCGCCCCACAGTGGCAGCCGGATCCGGCTGCGCTCGGCCCGGCGGTGGAGGGCGCTCCCGGCGAGCAGGATCTGCTGCTGATCTACGACGCCAGCGTGCCGGTCTTCACCCTGCAGAACACGTCCGGCGCGGAGCTGGACCTGCGCCCGCTGAGCTTCCAGGGCGGCGAGCGCACCGTCCCGGCCAGCGTCTGGCAGACGCCCTTCCTGGCCTCGCCGCTGGACGCCTTCAAGCCGGTCGGCTGCCTGATGATCTGGGGCTTCAACCTGCCGGACCAGCCCGCTCCGCCGGAGTGTGGCGACGCGCGGCAGGGCTGGCTGAGCGACAGCGAGCTGGTTTTCTGGACGGCAGGGACGTTCGACGCGCTTTATAACGGGCAGGTGATCGCGACCTGCCAGACCGGCGCGGGGCGCTGCGCGGTCAACCTGCCGTAGGCGAACGCGCTACGCAAATGGGGCGGCCTCCCCACCCGGAGCGCCGCCCCGCTGCCGATCGCTCAGCCCGGCGCCAGCCGCGCGCCCAGCGCGTCCAGCAGATCGCGCACCGCCAGCGCGACCTGCGCCAGACGCTCCGGGTTCACAATCTCCAGGCGATCATCCGGGGAGTGGACGACGGCGCGCATTAGCTCCCCGATTTCCTCCGACGTGAACGCCAGCGCGGGCCGGCCCTTCATGACGAACAACGCGTGGTCGCCCTGATACCACGGCTCGCCCTCGGCCAGCGCCTCGACCCCGCCGAGCGTCTCCCGGATCATGTTCTCTATGTCCGGCGGGCACTCGTAGAGCGAATAGGCGACGCGGCCCTGGCGGTAGCCCACCCCGTCGAAGTTGATGCCGAGCGCGATCGACTCGAAGCGGCTCTCGTTCCGCGCGAGGTAAAGCTGCTCGCCGGGGTTCGAATAGTAATCCTCGCCGTTGAGCGCGACCAGCTCGATCTGGTAGGGACCGCCGTAGCCGGACAGCAACTCGGCCAGCAGGAGCAGCACCGTCACGCCGCTGGCGTTGTCAATCGCGCCAGGCGTGCCCGGCTTGGCGTCAATGTGCGCGCACAGCGCGATCCGCTGCGCCGACCGTGGACCGGTGCGCGCGACGACGTTGCACGCGGTCGAGGGAATCCGCTCCGCCCGGCTGTTCAGCGACACCGTCTGCCCGGCCAGCGCGCTGAGCCGCTCGCCCTCGACATCCTTCATATACACCGAAGGCAGATCGAAATCGCCGTCCTCGATCAGCGAAAAGGGATAGGGCGCGCCGGCCATCGCTTCATCGCGCCCGGTCGCAGCGATGATGGCGCGTGGCCGGGCAGCTTCCAGCGCGGCGACGATGCGCCGGTGCTCGTCCGGGTTGTAAAAGGGGAAATTCTTGGGCATGAGCGGCTCGCGCGCCAGATCGCCGCGCACCAGCGCGATCGCGCCGGAGAGGTCCGCCCGCTCAAGCTGTTCAACCGTCTCGACGACGCGCAGCGGTCCGCTGACCGCGCAGCCGGGTGAATAAGGGCTGGAAAACGCCTCGAACGACGCGCCGCTCGCGGTGAGCGTTACGCCTGCCGTGCGCCAGTCCAGACAAGGGAATTCAGTCCGCTCGACAGCGAAACCGTGGGCCTCCGCCACCGAAGCGAAGAATTCGGTCGCAGCCCGGTTGCCCGCGCTGCCCACGCGCCGGCTCGGAATATCGACACACAAGCGCCGCAGGTGATCG
>DAOKYY010000126.1:0-7961 GCA_035325905.1 Aggregatilineaceae bacterium
ATCATGGCGTAGATCGACGGCGCGTCGAACGGGTTGCCGCCGATCAGCAGCGGGTGAAAGGTGAAGCACTGCCGCAGGAAATCGTCTTTCACGAACTGCGACAGGTAGCCGTACACGCTGCGGTACGATTGCAGCTTGATCAGGTCCGGCGCGACCTTGAGCATGTCCGTGAAGCGCAGGAAGGGCTTGTCCGCCAGCTCGACGAACCCTTTCTCAAAGATCGCTTTGGTCGAGGCCATGAACTTCTGATACCCGGCTTTGTCAGCGGGGTTCCACTGGTCAATCTGGCTGAGGATATAGTCTTCGTCGTCGTTGTAGCTGAAGCTCCGCCCCGCCGGGTCAAAAATCCGGTAGAACGGATCGCACGGCACCAGCTCGAAGTAATCCTCGCGGCGCTTGCCCGCCGTCGCCCACAAGTCGTCGAACATGAACGGCGCGGTGATCACAGTCGGGCCGCCGTCGAACGTGAAGCCGTCGATTTCATAGACGTAAGCCCGCCCGCCGAGCTTGTCGAGCTTCTCAAATATCTCGACCTGGTGGCCCCTGGCAGCCAGGCGAATCGCCGCGCTCAGACCGCCGAAGCCGCTGCCGATCACGATGACTTTAGACATGGTTTTTTCCCTTGTATCTCATGCGGTACGGGCGCGGCCAGGGTGCGGCTTCGCCACCAGGTGCCGGGCAACCGGCTCAGCTTGCCCCAGCGCCCGACGTGCGCGCGCCGGTGGAACACGTCGTAATCGGATGCCTCAATGTCATCCAGAATGCCACGGTAAAGCGTCGCTGCGGCGGCGATGGCAAAGCGGCCGTCGGGTTTCAGCAGAGCGATTCCCGGCTGGGACTCGTCAAACAGGCTCCGGGCGCGGTCGATCTGGAAGCGCATGAACTCGCGCCAGCGGTCATTGACCCGCCCGGTAGCCACATGGGTCTCGGTCAAACCGAATGCCTCAAGCTCGTCTAGAGGCAGGTAAAGACGGCCCGTCTGCCAGTCTTCGGCGATGTCCCGCAGAATATTGGTTAACTGGAGCGCGATACCGAGCTTGACGGCGTAGGGCAGGGCGTCCGGGGTGGTGAAGCCCACGATGTGCATCGCCATCAGGCCGACCGTTGATGCCACCCCGTAGCCGTATTCAGCCAGCTCTGCAAAGGACTCGTAGCGTTTCTGCGTCAGGTCTCGCGCGACGCCGGCGATCAGTTGATCGGCGTAGCCTTGCGGAATCCGGTAGCGGGCCTGCGCATCGGCCCAGGCCAGCGGGACCGGGTCGTTAGCAACAGGATGCGGGGTGCTCAGCCGCACGCGCCAGTTGGCGAAGACCTTCTCGGCGTGAGCATGCCCTGTCTGGATCTCGTCAATCAGATCGTCCGTTGAGCGGCAGAACGCATACAATGCGCGCACGGCCCGGCGCTTGGGCGCTGGCAGCAGGGCCGAAGCCAGGAAAAACGTCCGGCTGTGGGCGTGTGTGACGCGGGCACAATAGTCGTAGGCGCCGTCAAGAATTTCCTCCTCGACGCCGACCGGGCCGTGTAGCGCCGGGCTGGACAGTGCCTCCTGCGCCCAGGAGAGCGCGCGGCGTTCCCAAATGGCAGGCGGTGCGTGCATGGCGACCTCTTATGTCCAATAAAAGTGAACAAAAATATACAGTAACTTGGACATTCTGTCAAGGAATTGCCTCGCTTATTGTTAAATTTTCCTGGACAACACAGCGTCAATGGCGTATACTGGCAGCAAACACGCTCCACCTCGTCGGGCGACTGCGCAGCGGAAAGGCGACTATGGCGCATCACCACGAATTCCCGGCTGGCGAAGAACCTCTCTTCAACATCGGCGCTGCGTCGCGCATGACCGGCATCGCAGAGGCGACGCTGCGCGTGTGGGAGCGCCGCTACGGTTTTCCGCAATCGGCCCGCACCGCCGGTGGGCATCGCCTCTATTCGCAACAGGAAATCACGCGCCTGCGGTGGGTTAAGCTGCGGATGGACGAAGGGATGCAAATCCGCCAGGCGATCCGCGCGCTGCATCATTTCGAGCAAGAAGGGGCCGCGCTGCGCGCGCCCGCGACGAGCACAGCTGCCGCTGCGGGGGAGGCTGGCGCGGATTCACTGAGCGTCTTGCAGCAGCGTCTGTTTAACGCTCTGTTGCAGCAAGATGCGGCCCTGGCCGACCAGGTGCTCGCGGACGCCGAAGTCCTGTTTCCGCTGGAAAGCCTGATTCTCGACGTGATCGGCCCGATCTTCGCGGCGATCGGCGAGGCGTGGAGCGAGGGGCGGGTGGACGTGGCCGCCGAGCACTACGCGACGCATTTTTTGCGCCACCGCCTGGTGCTGTGGATGCGGAACAGCCCACCGGCGTACCAGGCCAGGCCGGCGATCCTGACCTGCGCGCCGGGCGAGTTGCATGAAGGCAGCCTGTTAATGCTGGCGGCGCTGCTTCAACGCCTGCGCTGGCCGGTTATCTACCTCGGCCAGACAATGCCGCTTGAGGAGCTAGGGGCCTTTGTGCGTGAAGCGGGCGC
Organism: Aggregatilineaceae bacterium; assembly: GCA_035325905.1. Lineage (GTDB taxonomy): Bacteria > Chloroflexota > Anaerolineae > Aggregatilineales > Aggregatilineaceae > DYGX01. Next base: position 2,511 of record DAOKYY010000126.1, read on the forward strand.
GGCGGTGATCGTATTCGTCGCGATGACCGAGCCTGCCGCGCTCGCGCTGGCCGAGTGGCCGCGCTGGCTGCCCGACGCGGCGGAGACCGGGCGCCCGGCGGTGACATACGGGGGCCGCGCCTTCGTGGTGAATCCCGAGCTGGCTGAGCGCGTGCCGGGGACGCTGCTCGGCGCGACGTTGCGCGAGGGCATCGACACCCTGAACCGCCTGCTGCACGAGATGAACCCCCTGCTGCGTTGACAGCAGATGATCCGCCGCCGTCCGCCGGGTCTGATATACTCGTCATAACGAATACGGACTCAAGCCGCGTCCAGGCGAGGGCCAGACACATGCGTCCGCTGGTGGGTATCGGGCTATTCTCCGGCCTGGTGCTGATGTTCCAGGTCACGCTGACCCGTCTGTTCTCGGTGGCGCAGTTTTACCACTTCGCATTTTTGGTGGTCAGCCTGGCGCTGCTGGGCTTCGGCGCGAGCGGATCGCTGCTGGCGGCCTGGCCGCGCCTGCGAGGCGAGACGTGGCGGCCCGCGTTCGCGCTGGCATTTGGCCCGACGACCGTGCTGGCGTATATCGTCCTCAACCGCTGGGCGTTCGACTCCTACGCCATCGCCTGGGACAGCGCGCAGGTCTGGCGCCTGCTGGGCAACCTGTTCTTCCTGGCGGTGCCCTTCACCTGCGCCGGGGCGGCGATTGGCGCGTTCCTCTCTGACGAGCGGTACCCGGCGGGAGCGGTCTACGGCGCGAACATGATCGGCTCGGCGCTTGGCGCGGCGGCTACGCCGCTCTTGCTGGCCGAAATCGGAGATGCGCGCATCATCCTGCTGTGCAGCGCGCTGGCGGCGGTCGCGGCGCTGCTGCTGATGCCCCCGGCGCGGCGCGCGGCGATCCGCCCGTTGATAGCGGCGGGTGCGGTGGTCCTGCTGGTCAGCGCGGCGGGTCTGCTCTTTCCGCCGGAGGCTCTGCGTATCCAGCCGTCGCCCTACAAGGCGCTCGCGTTCTACCAGCGCACGCCCGACGCGACCCTGGAAGCGCCGCGCACCAACGCCTACTCGCGCCTGGACATCGTGCACAGCGACTCGATTCACTCTGCGCCCGGCCTGAGCATGGCGTACCTCAGCGCGCCGCCGCCCGAAATTGGGCTGCTGATCGACGGCGACAACCTGCTGCCGGTGCTGCAAGGCCCGGCGACGCCCGTGGAGTTCGCGCGGGCGATGCCCGTGTCGGTCGCGTTCGCGCTGCGGCCAGGGGCGGGCGCGCTGGTTCTCGGCGCGGGCGGCGGGATGGACGCGTGGATTGCGCGGGCGCTCGGCGCCCGCCGAGTGGTGGCGGTCGAGGCGAACAGCCTGGTGGTCGAGGCGCTGCGCGGCGATCTGCGCGCCTGGAGCGGGCTGGTCGATGATCCCGATATCCGCCTGGTGCACGCCGAAACCCGCGCTTACGCCCGCCAAACGGACGAGCGCTTCGACATCGTCCAGCTCGCGCTGACGGACGCCTATCGCCCGGTCACATCCGGCGCGTTCACGCTGACCGAGAACTACACCTATACCGAGGAGGGGTTTCGCGCCTACTTCGACCTGCTGGCGGACGACGGACTGTTCATGGTCACGCGCTGGCTGCAAACCCCGCCCAGCGAGGAGCTACGCGCGCTCGGCCTGATCCTGAGCGCGCTGGACGCGATCGGCGTCGCGGAGCCGTCGCAGCACATCATCGCCTACCGCACCTTCCAGACGGTGTCGTTTCTGGTCAAGCCCACGCCCTTCACTCCGGCGGAGACGGCCACCGCGCTGGCCGAGGCCGAGCGCCTGCGCGCTGATATGGTGCTGGGACCGGAGCTACCGCCCGACTCCATTAACCGCTATGCCCGGCTGCCGGAGCCGGTCTATCACACGACGTTCAGCGCGCTGCTGGCAGCGGAGGATCGCGATGCGTTCTACGACGTGTACGAGTTCGACGTGCGGCCGCCAACTGACGAGCGCCCTTTCTTCTTCCACTTTTTCAAGTGGCGACAAACGCCCGCGATTCTCGAAAACCTGGGGCGCACCTGGCAGCCGTTCGGGGGCAGCGGCTACTTTGTTCTGATCGCGCTCCTGATCTTCACCACGGCGGCGGCGCTGCTATTTGTTTTACTGCCGATCGGGCTGCGGCCCCGCTTTCGCGCGGCGCTGAGCGTGGCCCGCGCCGATCAGAGTGGGCGCGTGCTGGCGTATTTCACGGCGCTGGGGCTGGCGTACCTGTTCATCGAGGTCGCTATCCTTCAGCAGTATGTCCTGCTGCTCGGCCAGCCGACGCTGGCAATTGCGACCGTGCTCGGCACGCTGCTGCTCTTTTCCGGGGTGGGCAGCGCCGTCTCGGACCGGCTGCCGTGGGGCGCGGCGCTGGCGCTGCTGGCCGGGCTGGCGCTGGTGTGGCCCTGGCTGATCGACGCGGTCGCGCAGGCATTGCTGCCATTGCCGCTGGCCGCGCGCTGGCCGCTGAGCGTGGCCGCGATTGCGCCGCTCGGCTTTTTGATGGGCGTCCCGTTTGCGCGGGGAATCACCGCTCTACGCGCTGCGCCCGACCTGATCCCGTGGGCGTGGGCGATCAATGGCGGCGCGTCGGTCGTCAGCGCGGTGATCGCGGCGCTGCTGGCGCTGTCGCTCGGGTTTGGCTGGGTGGTGTGGAGCGGCGGGCTGCTCTACGGCGCCGCGTGGCTCACTCGCCCTCGCGCGTGAACGGCACGAACGCCACGTCGAACAGGCGCTGCATGTCGATCTCCTCGCCGTTGCGCACGATCAGCCACAGGCTCTGATAGCCGCCCGGCGGGCCAATAGGGATCACCATCCGGCCCCCGTCCGGGTCTAGCTGTGCGACCAGCGGCGCCGGGAGATGATCGGGCGCGGCCGTGACGATGATCGCGTCAAAGGGCGCGTGCTCCCACCAGCCGAAGTAGCCGTCCGCCCGCGTCGTGTGAACGTCCTCATAGCCGAGCTGGTCGAAGACGCCACGCGCGATCCCAGCCAGCTCCGGCACAATCTCGATGGTGTACACCTCGTCGACCAGCGCGCGCAGGATGGCGGCCTGGTAGCCGGAGCCGGTGCCGATCTCCAGCACGCGGTCGCCCGGCTCCAGCTCGAGCATTTCGGTCATCATCGCGACCAGGGAAGGCTGCGAGATGGTCTGACCGTAGCCAATCGGCAGCGGGTGATCCTCATACGCCTGGTCCAGATAGCGCGTCGGCACAAAGGCGTGGCGCGGCACGTCACGCATCGCCTGGAGTACCGCCGCGCTGCTGACCACCGGCACGATCCGGCTCTCGACCAGGCGCTTGCGCGCGTCTCGCGTCTCGCGCGTGTCTTCAAAACTGCGGTCCAGGTCGGCAGGCGTCGGGGCCAGCTCGGTCGGGCGGAAGGTGGGGGTCGGCGTGAGAGCGGCTCCGGCGCCCGGCGTGCCGGTCAGAGCCAGAAACGAGCGCACCGGCCCTGGGTCCGCGACGACCCGCGCGGCGCTGCTGTCCTGACACGCCAGCAGCGCCACCACCGCGAGCAGGAGAGTCGCCGCGCCCAGCGCGCTTATTTTTCGGAAGATGGGCTTCATCACCGCGCCTCCTCACGCTTGCCTACTCAGAGGATAGCACGGTTTTCAACTCTCGTCGGGGCGCGGCTATTTGCCTGCGGCTCTCTCTTTCTTCAGGTTGCGGACTTCCCACAGGGCCTCCAGCGCGAGGCTCACCAGCTCGACAAGCTGCAAAAACATCTGCTCGTCTTCCTCGGTAAAGTCGCCTTCGTACTTGTCCGAAAGCTGGAACAGGCCCCAGTTGGCCCCGTTGCGGTCGAGCAGCGGGGCGGCCAGCCAGCCGCGCATCGGCGGGTGCTTGCCAGCCTCAGTGCCAAACGCTTTCCACTCGGGGTGCGCTTCCAGCTCGGCCTGCGTCATCCGCACGACGCGGTCTTGTTCCAGCAGCCACTTGTGAATCCCGAATCCGACCGCGGGCGTGGTGTAGTCCGCCCAGTCGGTATACTTCTCCGACAGCGAGAAGTATTTGCGCATCGAGCGCCAGTCTTTCTGAATCACAAAGGCGACCGCCGCCTGGTGCGCGCCGATCAGAGCGCGGGCGATCTCAGCTGCGTTCTTCAGAACCTCGTTCGCTTCGGCGGCAAACTCCTCGTCAAAGGCGTCGAGTTCAATGGTCTTGGTCAGTGGGTTGGACTGGGCGCCGACGATCGCATTGCGGTAGATGTTGTGATGGGGGGACGAGGTGGTCATGGTGTGGTCTCCTGGCTCGTTTGCCAGAATTTAGCAAGGACGCGCGCCATCAGCCACGGAAACGCAAGCGCCGGTTCCAGATCGCATCGCCCGAACAAGAAAATCTCGACTATAATGAGAGCTAGATAGACCATATGTTCAAAGAGATTTAGGGAGGCGGCATGTCCTGGTACGATCACCTTAGGGGAGATTCGCTGGCGTGGCTGCTAGAATCCGACGCTCCCGGCGTGCGGTACCTGGCCCTGCGCGATCTGCTGGATTGTCCACCCGATGATGCCGAGCTGCTTGCCGCGCGATCCACCGCTCATACCAAGGGGCCGATTGCTACCCTCCTGGCCCACATGGACGCCGCCGGATACTGGGAGTCTCCTGGCCCCGGCTACAACCCGAAATACCGCTCCACCGTCTGGTCGCTGATTATGCTGGCCCAGTTGGGAGCCTCGGCGGCGCAAGACGAGCGGGTTGGCCGCGCCTGCGCCTACGTGCTGGATCACGCGCTGGCGGCAGGCGGGCAATTCACGGCTTCGGGCGCGCCATCCGGCACGGCCGACTGCCTGCAAGGGAACCTGTGCGCGGCGCTGCTCGATCTCGGTTACGATGATCCCCGGCTAGAAGGCGCTTTCGACTGGATGGCGCGCACAGTGACCGGCGAGGGGCTGGCCCGCGTGGACGATCGGCACGCGCCGTTGCGCTACTATGCGGGAAAGTGTGGCCCGGGGTTCGCGTGCGGCTCGAACAACAAGCTGCCGTGCGCCTGGGGCGCGGTCAAAGTGATGCTGGCTCTTGGCAAGTGGCCGGTGGAGCGCCGGACGCCCGTTATTGAGCGCGCGATCGAGCAGGGGGTGGCGTTCCTGTTCAGTGTGGACCCGGCGACCGGCGCGTATCCGACCGGCTGGGCGGATAAGCCCAGCGGCAACTGGTGGAAATTCGGCTTCCCTGTATTTTATGTCACCGACCTGCTGCAAATTGTGGAAGCCCTCGTCGCGCTCGGCTATGGCGCCGATCCGTGCCTGGCGAACGCTCTCAGCATCGTCCGCGACAAGCAGGACGATCACGGGCGTTGGGCGCTTGAGTACGACTACGCTGGCAAGACCTGGGTCGACTTCGGAAAGAAGAAGCAGCCCAACAAGTGGGTCACGTACCGGGCGATGCGCGTGTTTAAGGCGCTTGGAGATCAGACCGGCTGACACAGCCTGCAAGGAGGCAGGGAA
>DAOKYY010000127.1:0-7894 GCA_035325905.1 Aggregatilineaceae bacterium
CCAGCGCACCGACCGTCACGCCGAGCGCGACGCCGAGCCTGACCCGCACCCCGCGCCCGACGAATACCAGCGCACCGACCGTCACGCCGAGCGCGACGCCGAGCCTGACCCGCACCCCGCGTCCGACCAGTACGAACACGCCAACCGCGACGCCTACTTTGACGAGCACGCCATCCGCCACACGCACGCCGTCGGCCACGCCTACGCCGACCGTCACGCCGAGTTTCACACACGCGCCGACGCTGCGCCCGACCGCCACCGCGACGCCGACGGTATTCCGCACGCCGCGCCCGATCCCGCTCGCGACGCGCGCGCCATCCGCGACGCCGACGCGCATCGGGCCGACGATGACCTTTACGCCCTACCCGTCGCTGACGCCGAGCATTACGCCGTTCGGCGGGGAACGCACCAGCACCCCTGCGCCAATCGGCTGCGTCGTGCCGGAGGGCTGGCGGCAGTATGTGATCCAGCGCGGCGATACGCTCTTCGCGCTGGCGCTGCGCTGGGGTATCACGCTCGACCGGCTGGCGGAAGCCAACTGCATCGAGAACCGCGCCAACATCACATCCGGCATGATCCTCTATGCGCCGCCCGGCAGCAACGTCACCCCGGCGCCCGCCGCGACCAGCGTCACCACCCCGCCAGTGACCGGCAACTACAGCAGCTTCGACTGCGGCAGCCCGAACGCGACGATATCCGATCCGCGACCCGGCGCGGTCCTGCGCGGGAGCTTCGCCGTGTTCGGCACGGCGACCCACCCGGACTTCCAGTTCTATCGCTTGCAGGTCTCCGGGGCCGGGACCGGCGACGGTGACTTCGTCACGCTCAACGTCTTCCGCGATCAGGTCAGCGGCGGCCAGCTGGGCACAATCAACACGCTGGCCTTCACCCCCGGCGACTACTGGATTCGCCTGACCGTCGTCGACAACACGGGCAACTACCCGCCGCAGTGCACCGTCAAGGTTCGGTTCGCGGAGTAGTCCCGCCGCCATCGTTCGCCAGGACCGGCCGGCGCTCCCGGCCGGTTTTGTTCAATGGGGTTGCAGCGAGATCTGATGGACAGCCACACCGTAATTCTGGAAACGCCGATTGGCGCGCTGGCCGTGACCGGCTCGGAAGCCGGGATCAGCGAGATCCGCTTCCTCGACGAGCCAGCGTCGCCATCCGATACCATCCCGCCGGAGCTGGCGGAGGGCGTGCGCCAGCTCACAGAATACTTCGCCGGGCAGCGCCGTGAGTTCACCTTCGAGCTGGCGCCGCGCGGCACCCCGTTCGAGCGCCGCGTCTGGGCGCACGTCAGCGAAATTCCATATGGCGAGACGCGCACCTACCTGCAGCTTGCCGAGGCCCTGGGCGACCCGAAAACCATCCGCGCGGTGGGCCGCGCCAACGGGCGCAACCCGCTCCCCATCGTCGTCCCGTGCCACCGCGTGATCGGCAGCAGCGGCGATCTGGTCGGCTACGGCGGCGGGCTGTGGCGCAAAGAGTGGTTGCTGGCGCACGAAGGCCGCCCGACGCAGCAGCCCCTGTTCTGAGCGCACCTTCTCGGCGGCAGGCGGGCGGTGGGCAGCCGCCGCTTGGACAGCGCCCTCGACCCGCGCTACACTTGCGCTGCGCGGCGCCCAGCCCATCCATCGGGCGCTCGCGGCTCAGCCCTGTACCCGGAGTAGACGATCGATGCGCTTTCGTTCTCGCTTGATTCCTCTCGCCATCCTCGCGGCGCTGGCCGGTGCGCTCGCGCTTATCAGCCTGGTCGCACCCGGCGGCGCGCTGGCCGTCCAGCAGCCGACTCCTCTGCCAACGAACACGCCGCGCGCGACGGCCCTGCCGACCAACACGCCGCGCCCGGTCGAGCCAAGCCCAACACCTGCCCCCACCGAAACGCCGTTGCCCACCGCGACCGAGCAGGTCTTGCTGCCCACGCCGACGCTCTATTACCCGCCGGATGTGCCGGTCCGCCAGCCGCCGGCCACCGCGATCCCCAGCCCCATGCCGCGCCTGCGCTCGCTTGACCCGAGCGGCGCGCCTTACGAGCTGCTCAACGTGCTGCTGATCGGGCACGATGGCGACGTGATCCCCGACGATCCCAACTTCCACACCGACACGATGATCGTGGTGTCGATCAACCGCAACACCAACACGGTCAGCATGATCTCGCTGCCGCGCGACCTGTTCGTGTACATCCCAAACTGGGGCATGGCGCGCCTCAACCAGGCGTACTGGTACGGCGAGGCGATCGAGTGGGAAGATGGCGGCTGGGGGATGCTGCGCCAGGTCGTGCTCTACAACTTCGGGATCGAGCTGCACTATTACGCGATGGCCGATTTCGAGGGCTTCGAGCAGATTGTAGACACGCTCGGCGGCGTGACGATCGCGGTCGACTGCCCGATCCAGGATATGAAATGCACCGGCCCGGCCTGCACCGACGGCATCCCCGGCAACGAGACCGACGCCGATTACGAGCTGTACACGCTGCCGGTCGGCGTCTATGAGATGGACGGCGAGCAGGCGCTGTGGTACGCGCGTAGCCGCAAGAACACCATCGACTTCGACCGGGGCCGCCGCCAGCAGCAGCTTTTGCGCGCGATCTGGGCCAAGTCGGTCGATACCGGCCTGATTCCGCAGATTCCCGACCTGTGGAGCCAGATGACCTCGGTCGTCGAGACCAATATGCCGGTCAACGCCGTCCTGCCGCTGATCCCGCTGGCGCTCAGCATCCAGCCCAACGACATCGAGAACCACTTTTTCCGCAAGAACGTCGAGACGGTCGCGTGGACCGACCCAACCAACGGCGCGAACGTCCAGCTGCCGAACCCGGACGGCGGGATGCTGCGCCTGATTGAAGAGTTCCTGGCCCCGCCGACGCAGAACCGCCTGCGCCTGGAAGACGCGCGCATCGCGGTCGAGAACGGCACGCCGAATGAGGGCTGGGACCTCGTCGCCGCCGACCGGCTAATCTGGGAAGGCTTCGCGCCCGTCGCGCTGGGGTCCGCCGCCGAAACCGATGCCGCCAGGACCGTCATCTACGACTACACCGGCAGCAGCAAGGGCAGCAGCCTCGGCCAGCTTGCCGCGCTGCTCAACGTCCGCCCGGAGAACGTCATCATCGAGCCGGACCCGAACCGCACGGTGGACTTTCGCATCGTGCTCGGCGCGGACTACAATTCGTGCGTCGGGCGCCAATGGGTCGAGCCGCGTCCCACTGGCGAAACCGGCGGCTCGTAGCGGAGAGCGCACGCCCAGGAGAGCAGACGCATGAGCGAATCGGCGATGATCGTGGTCGCGCTGGTGCTGATGGGCCTCAGCCTGCTGGTCTCGATCGTGCCGTTCGTGCCAGGGCCGCTGCTGGTCTGGGCGGTCGGGCTGGTGTTCGCCCTGCTCAACGATTTCGAGCGCGTAACCTACCTGGCGTTCGGCATCATGACCGTGCTGATGATCGCTGGCTCGACCTCCGATTACTGGATGCAGGCGCTCGGCTTCAAGATCAAGGGTGGATCGTGCCTGACGACGCTCGGCAGCATCGGCGGCGGCATCGTCGGGACCTTCTTCATCCCGGTCCCGCTGTTCGGGACGGTGATCGGGATGGTCCTCGGCGCGCTGGCGGTCGAGATGATGCGCGTGGGCGACTGGCGCGCGGCGCTCAGCGCGGGGCGCACGACCTTCGAGCTGTACCTGATCGGCGTCGCCTTCGAGCTGGCAACCAGCCTGGCGATCGCGGCGGTCTTCGTGATCAGCGTCTGGCAGACGGGGTAACGCGGGCGCGCCGCGCGCTTGCGCCGCCGTTCGATCCGGCCTAAGCTAGCGGGTGGCGTCTGGCCGGTGGCTCGCCAGACGCCGCCCGCCCTGTGAGCTGCGAGAGGAGAGGTCGCCGTGCGCCGGGGTTCGCATCCCACAACGCGCCGCGTGTGGCTCGTCGCGGCCAGCCTGATCGGCGCGCTGCTGGCGGCGTGCGGCTCGAACGCCGCGCCGGGCCTGCCCCCCAGCACGCTGGTCACGCTTCCGCCGGTCCCGGTCGGAACGCTGGTCGCCGGGTGCAGCGCCGCCGGGCTGGAATCGTGGTACGAGGTCGCCAGCACGCTGACCGCCAGCTTCACCGCCGAGAGCCTGGCCGCGCTCGACCAGCCGCCCGACACCCTGCTCAACACCCTGATCCACCAGCACGACCTGATCGACCGCATCGTGCGCGAGCCGGTGCCGGAATGCGCCGCCGCCGCGCAGGCCGCGATCGTGGCGCGGCTGCGGGCCATGCAAGCCGCCTTCACCGCCTACGACGAGGGGAGCATCGACGCCGCCGCGCTGCGGGCGCGCGTCGCCGCCGAGCAGCAGGCCATCGAGCGCGAGGTCAGCCCGCTGCTGGATAGCCTCGCCGCCGGCCTCGACGAGCTTTACCGCCTGGCGACCCAGGCCGCGCCCGGCGGCTGACGGCCAGAGCGATTCTTGCCCGCGAAATTGCCCTTTCGGTATAATGATGCTGATCGAAACGCTGCGGCGCGCAGCAGGGAGCCGCTCCCTGCTCCACCCGCAGCCTTTGAGCCGGTGTCAGTTCACGCGACGGGAAGATCATGGAGACTATCAGGCATGTCAGGTCATAGTAAGTGGTCGACGATCAAGCGCAAAAAAGGCGCAGAGGACGCCAAGCGCGGCAAGATTTTCACGCGCCTGGCCCGCGAGATTATGATGGCGGCCCGCGAAGGCGGCGCTGACCCGGAGACGAATTCCAGCCTGCGCCTTGCCATCGACAAGGCGAAAGACTCCAACATGCCGAAGGACAACATCGAGCGCGCCATCCAGCGCGGCGCCGGCACGGGCGACGATGCGGTCCAGATGGAAGAGATTGTTTACGAGGGCTACGGGCCGCACGGCGTCGCGATCGTGCTGACCGTCGTCACCGACAACAAAAACCGCACGCTGGCCGATATTAAGTACGTCCTCAACCGGACCGGCGGCAACCTGGCGACCAGCGGCGCAGTCACCTGGCAGTTCACTCAGAAGGGCTACATCGAGATCGAGCGCAAAGGCGTCGATTACGACGAAGTCTTTATGATCGCCGCCGAAGCGGGCGCCGACGACGTGCAGGACGAAGACGACTCGCTGGTGATCTACACCCCGCGCGAGGAGCTGGGCGCGGTCGTGCGCACGCTGCGCCAGGCAGGCTACAAGATCACCGAAGCCGAGCTGATCTGGATGCCCAACAACGAAGTCGAGCTGGACACCGCGCACGCGATGCAGGTCATGTCGATGATTGAGAAGCTCGAAGACCTCGACGACGTGCACAGCGTGGCCTCCAACCTGCGCCTGACGGACGAGATCGCGGCGGCTTTCGAAGCGGCTTAACGCCCGCGCGGCATCCGGTGTGCTCTGCGGCGGGGGTCCTGTCACGGCTCGCGCTGAGGGCTGGCCTGGAGTCCGACCTGTGGCCCGATGCCCTGTTTCCACTTGACCGTTATCGCCGCGTCCCCGGCGGTGCGCGGCGCTTTGCATGTCCGGCAGGGAGCGATTATGCTGGTTCTCGGAATTGACCCCGGCACGGCGACCACCGGCTTCGGCCTGGTGCGCGAGCACCCTGACGGACGGCTGGAAGCCGTTCACTACGGCGTGATCGAAACTAAGCCGCGCGTGCCGATGCCGGACCGTCTGATGCAGCTCCATCACGCCGTCACGGACCTGATCGCTGCCCACCAGCCGGACGCCGCCGCGATCGAGGTGCTGTTCTTCGGCAAGAACGTCACGAACGGGATCACGGTGGCGCAGGGGCGCGGCGTGATCCTGCTGGCGCTGGCCGAGGCCGGGCTGCCGATCCGCGAGTACAAGCCGTCCGAGATCAAGCAGGCCATCGCCGGGTATGGCAACGCCGACAAGGGACAGGTGCAGGAGATGATCCGCCAGTTGCTCAGCCTGGACGAAATCCCCAGGCCGGACGACGCCGCCGACGGTCTCGGCGTCGCGATCACCGATCTGAACAGCAGCCGCTACGAGCGCATGGCGTCGCGCTGACGCCGGGAGAGTGCCCGCATGATCGACATGCTCACCGGTCAGGTCGTCGCCCAGCGCGACGGGTATGTCGTCTTGCAGGTCGGCGGGGTCGGCTTGCGCGTGCATCTCCCCACCTCGGCCTACGGCGTCGTGGAAGGTCGCGGCCACACCGTGACGCTCTACACCCACCTGCTTGTCCGCGAAGACGCCCTGACCCTGTTCGGCTTCTCCGATCAGGAGGAGCGCGCGCTGTTCGAGACGTTGCTGACGGTCAGCGGCGTGGGGCCGCGCCTGGCGCTCGGCATCGTCGGCACGCTGACGATCAACCAGCTCAGCAACGCGGTCGCCAGCGAGCAGCCCGAATTGCTGACGCGCGTGCCGGGCATCGGTAAGAAGCTCGCGCAAAAGCTGATCTTCGAGCTGAAAGACAAGCTGGCGGTGGACCTGGCGACCGGCATCGCGCCGGTCAGCGAGACGGATACCGACGTGATCGCGGCGCTGACCGCGCTCGGCTATAGCGTGGTCGAGGCGCAGGCCGCGCTGCAATCGATCCCGCGCGACGCCCCGCCGGACATCGAGGAGCGCGTCCGCCTGGCGCTCGACTACTTCGCTTAAGCCGCCTGCCCCGGCCCCGCCGGAAGACGCTACCCACACGGAGGAAACCACGTGGCTGACTCACATCCCCCGCGCGAAGCCCTGATCGGGCGGCGCGTGCCGGTGCTCGACCAGGGCTGGGTCGAGCTTCAGGACCTGATGGGCGATGACCTGGCGATCGTGAACGCCGCGCGGGTCTCGTTTCTGGGCGAAAGCAAGGGCGACGAGCGCGACAAGAGGCTGCTGTTCTACCTGCTCAAGCATCGCCATACTTCGCCTTTCGAGCAGGTCGAGTTCAAGTTTCGCGTGCGCGCCCCGCTCGTCACGTGGTGGCAGTGGGTCCGCCACCGCACCTGGAGCATGAACGCCCAGTCGGGCCGTTACACGCCGTTCGAAGAAGCCGACTTCTACGCGCCGGACGAGTGGCGGCTCCAGTCGGCGGACAACAAGCAGGCCAGCGAGGGCGTCCTGACCGGCCCGCAGGCCGAGGCGCTGACCGAGAAGCTGCTGGCGCACTACCGCGCGGGGTTCGCCCTCTACCGTGAAGCCCTCGACGCCGGGGTCGCGCGCGAGATGGCGCGGCTGTTCCTGCCAGGGTTCGCCGTGTATTACACCTGGGTCGTCAAGGTGGACGCGCACAACCTGATGAACTTCCTGCGGCTGCGTATGGCGCCGGACGCGCAGTACGAGATTCGCGTCTACGCCTGGGCGATCTACGAGCATATCTTCAAGGCGGCCCTGCCGTGGACCGCCGAAGCCTTCGAGCGGTTCATCCTGCCCGATCTCGGCCCGATCAAGCGCGACTGAGCGGGCGCGCACGCCGCCACCGGAGGGCTTAAGGGGAAGCCGACGCACGGCTTCACGACGGCGGGAGGCGCACTACGATCTCGTCGGCCAGCGCGTAGCAGACCGGCTGGCCGTTCTCGTCCAGCGGCGTGATCTGCCAGCCGTAGACGTTCGCCACCTGGAACAGATCGCCGCCGAAGGTGTGCTCGGTCTCGGCGGTCACTTCGGCGATCAGCAGGCCGCCGCCCGGGTTGCGCAGCTCGACGCGGTACTGCGCCACATTCGGCACCGCCGCCCACGAGAGAATCACCGGCAGGTTCGTGTACGAGATGCCCGGCGCGCTGATCACCTGAAGCTCGGAACACCAGTCCGGCAGCGGCGTCCAGGTCGGTTGATCAGGCGGGCGCGTCGGTGAGGGACCCGGCGCGACCGGGGGCATGATCTGCCCGCGCGGCGTCCAGGTCGGCGGCATCGTCGGACCGGCACCGCTGCCGGGCGCGGGCGTGAGCGCGGCGGCGGCTGGCGTCCACGTGGGCGGCAG
>DAOKYY010000128.1:0-7786 GCA_035325905.1 Aggregatilineaceae bacterium
AAGCGAGGACGACATGAGCACCTCCAGCACGGAGCGCAAGCGGTGGTCCAGCCTCTCCTTGCGCCGATCTCCCTTCAGCGCACCGTCCACGACGGCGGAACGGCATCTCTTTACAGAATCGGCGGCGCTGGCGGGGCTGACGGCCGTCATCCTGGTCTTGCTGACATGGGCCAGCTTGCGCGTGACCGCGATGCCGGACGCCGTGGCCGCCTCGGCTCCCGACGCCCAGTTCTCGTCAGCCCGCGCCTTCGAACACCTGAAGGCGATCGCCCAGGCGCCCAGCCCGACCGGCTCGTCCGCGCACGCGAGCGTGCGCGAATACCTCGTCAGTCAGATCGAGCAGCTCGGCCTGGCGGCGGAGAGCCATTCGACAGTGACCGCGCACCCCGCGTGGAGCGCCGCCTTCCGCGTCGAGAACATTCTGACGCGCCTGCCCGGCACGGACAGCACGCGCGCCGTGCTGATCGTCGGCCACTACGACAGCGTCGCCGGAAGCCCCGGCGCGGGCGATAACCACCTGAGCAACGCCGCCATGCTGGAAGCGATTCGAACTCTGCGCGCCCGCGAGCCGCTGCGCAATGACATCATCTTTCTCTTCGCGGACGCCGAGGAATACGGGCTGGCGGGCGCCTACGCGTTCGTTCAGGAGCATCCCTGGGCCAAAGAGATCGGCGTGGTGTTTAACTACGACTCGTCCACCGGGCAAGGGCCGCTGGTGCTCCAGCACACCGCCGCCGAAGATGGCTGGCTGGTACGCCATCTCGCCGCAGCGGATGCGGGCATCTACTTGAAGTCACAGCAGAACAGCGAGCGCAGCGAGCGCTGGGGCCAGGATTTCGACGTGTTCGAGGAAGCGGGCTACACGGCGGCGAATATCAATAACTGGACGAACACGGCGTTCTATCACACCCGCCTGAATAACCTCGACCACGTCGACGAGCGCAAGCTGCAAGCCTACGGCGCCAGCATGGTCCAGCTCGCCGGTCATTTCGGAGGCATCGACCTGAGCCAGACGCGCGACGAAGACCGTGTCTTTTTCAGCGTGTTCGACAAGAATTTTGTCATTCATTACTCCAATGCGTGGACCTGGCCGCTGGCCCTGGTGGCGGCGCTTGGCGTCGCGGCAGTGGTGATCGCCGGGATCAGGCGGCGGCGGCTGAGCGCGCGGGCGCTCGCGGTCAGCGTGGCGGGGCTGCTCGCGCTGCTCGTCCTCGGCGCCGTTGTGGCCGAAACCGGCTGGGGCGTGATCAAGGGGCTGCATCCCGAGGCGGACTGGCAGCAGGAGCAGGACATCTATCAGGGCGGGCTGCTGCTCGGCGGCCTGACCGCCCTGGTCGCAGCGGGCTTCATCGCGTCCATGAGCTGGGGTGCGCGGCGGCTGGGGATCGCCAACCTCCAGGTGGCCGCGCTGGTCCTGGTGCTGGTCCTCGGCCTCTACGCTGCGGCGGAAGACCCGCTGTTCAGCTATCTGGCGCTGTGGCCGCTGATCGCCGTCACGCTCGCCACCGGCGTTTCCTTCTTCATTCCAACCGGCGCCGCCGCCACGACCCGGCACCGCTGGCTCCGCGCGGGCCTGTTCTGGCTGGCGGCGATTCCGGTCATCGGCGTGTTCATGCCGCTGGTGGTTCAGGTGCTGGTGCGGACTTCCGACGCTGGCGCGGCGGTCGCGGTCCTGCTGGGGACCCTGCTCGCGGCGCTGCTGGTGTCGCTGATCGAGATCGTGCTGCCCGCGCGCCGTTGGTGGCTGGCGGGGCTGGCTGCCGCCGCCGGCGTCGCGCTGCTGATCCTCGGCACGGCGCGCTCTGGCTTCACCGCCGAACAGCCGCGCCCCGACTCGCTGTTTTACGTGCTGGACGCGGAGTCCGGCGCGGCGCACTGGGCGACGCTGGACGACGATCCGGACGCCTGGATCGCCCAGTTCGTGCCTCCAGATGCGGAGGCGACCACGGCGCAGGCCGTGCTTGGTATTCCGGCCAGCGCGCAGGAAGACACCGACTGGCTGATCCCCGCCAGCGCAGCCTGGGCCAGCGCCGCGCCGCCGTTGGACGCGCCCGCGCCCACGCTCGACGTGGTGGCCGATCAGCGCGAGGGGGACACGCGCGCGCTCACCCTGCGGGTGGCGTCGCCGCGCGGTGGCCGCGTGGTGTATGTCGTCCCGGAGCAAGAGGTCGTGAGCGCCTCGGTCGAGGGCAAATCGGTGATGGTAACTCCGGCCTGGCGGCTGCTGTTTGTGGGCCTGCCGCCCGAAGGGGTTGAGCTGCAATTGACCCTGCGGGGCGATGGACCCGCGCGGCTGACCGTGCTGGATCAGACCGACGGTCTTCCGGCGGCGCTGGCCGCGAGCTACGAGCCTGAGCCAGCGGATACCGTCCCGGCCATTCTGCCGCGATGGGCGCGGGGCTACCCGGCCTTCGTGCGCCAGACATTTGTGATCGACTGAGCGGGCTGGCCGCGCAAGGCCAGCTAGCTCGTGCGCGCGCCTTCCGCGCAGCGAGCGGCGCCGCAGCTTTCGCGGATGGTCAGCGAGGTGGGCAGCGTGACGGTGCGGACCGGCGCGGCAGGCTCGCTGCGCCGCTGGAGCAGCAGCCGCACGGCCTCCTGCCCTATCTCGTAGGCCGGTTGCGTGACGGTGGTCAGCGGCATGAACAGCTCATCGGCCCAGGGCACGTCGTCGAAGCCGACGATGGCGAGGTCCGCCGGAACGCGAACCCCCGCCTCGCGCACGGCCTTGAGCACGCCCATGCTGAGCGAATTGCTCGCGGCGAAGATGGCGTCCGGGGGCTGGGGGCGGCTGAGCAGCGCGCAAGTCAGCCGCCGCCCGCTCTCGGCGCTGAAGTGCTCGATCTGGATCAGCGCCGGGTCGGGCGTCAGATTGTGATCGGCCAGCGCCTGCTGGTACCCAGCCAGCCGCTCGCGCCCTGGGCTGAGCTGAAGATCGCCGCCCACAAACGCGATCCGCTGGCAGCCCAGGTCGATCAGGTGCGTGACGCCCTGGTACGCGCCCTGGAAGTTGTCCACAATGACCGTGTCGTAGCGCAGGTGGCTGACCGAGCGGTCGATCAGGACGACCGGCGTCCCAAGCTGCGCGAGCTGTTGAAGCGGGTCGCGCGTGATGCCGAACGACGGCGCGAGGATCAGCCCCACGACGCGCTCGGTCATCATCACCCGGATATAGGCGTCCTGTTTGGCGGGACGGTCGCCGGTGTGGCACAGCAAGACGTTCAGCTGATAGCCGCAGGCCAGGTCGTCGATCCCGCGCACGACGGACGCGAAGTAGGGGTTGTGGATGTCGGGGACGATCACACCGAGGACTTCACTGGTCGTGCCACGCAGGCGGCGGATCGGGCGCTCCGGCTGGTAGCCCAGGGCCTCGACGGCCTGCATCACGCGCTGCCGCAGCGGCTCGGACACGCCGTAGTTACCGTTGACGACGCGCGAGACGGTCGCTTTGGAGACGCCCGCGTGTCTCGCCACATCCTCAAGCGTCACGGGAGGCGGTGCGAAATCAGCCATATCGTCACCGTTTTCTAAAATATCTGACACCCCGCCAATAGTGATAGCACGACCGGCGGAAAAATGCTATTTCCTGACGAAACGCCGGGAAAGAGGATATTCCGCATAACAAGGTATTATTCGCCGGGCATCAAGCCGCTAAAAAGGAAGGATGAAGCGCCGTCCCGCAACAAAAAATGCGGGCCACAGGCTGGCCCGCATCGCATTCCAAACGCGCGTCCGGCGCGGCTTACCCCACGCGCTCGAAGGCGTACTCGTTGACGCCTTCGCCCAGCGTTAGCTGGTACACGCCGTCCGCGTCCGGCTCGAAACGGAGGCTCGACCCGGTCAGCGGCGGATCATAGAAGATGAAGGTGGCTGTTCCCTCGTCAGCCGCCTGATCCTCGGCGGTGTAGAGCCACAGCGCCGACTGGAACTCGCCCGCGTCGAACAGCAGCATCCCATCCTCGGCCAGGCGGATCGTCACGTCGCCCAGCGCCTCGTTGGTGAACGAGCCGGTGAGACGGGCGGCGATCTCCGGGTCCACCGACGGTGCGATCTGCTCGCGG
Source organism: Aggregatilineaceae bacterium (assembly GCA_035325905.1). Classification (GTDB taxonomy): domain Bacteria; phylum Chloroflexota; class Anaerolineae; order Aggregatilineales; family Aggregatilineaceae; genus DYGX01. The sequence continues at coordinate 4,062 of DAOKYY010000128.1, forward strand.
ATTTCGAGATACTGGTCCCGCATCTGGTTGAACGCGAACCGAAGCTCCCCGTCGGCGGTCAGGGGCTGCTCAAAGAGCATTTCAAACAGCCGCGTCCTGATCGCGCCCGGCAGGAGCGAGATGCGCTGGTTGGCGAGCACCACCACGCCCAGGTTGCGCTCCGGCAAAAAGGCGAATTCCGACGTGAAACCGAACGTGTTCCCCGCGTGGCTGAGCATCTTCAGCCCGTGAAAATCGCTGACGATCCAGCCCAATCCGTAGTCATCCGACGCGGAGATGGGCACCTGTGGCTGCCAGGTGTGCGCCAGGTTCTCAGGGGTGACGATGCGCGTGCCATCGGCGGCCACGCCCTCGTTCAGTTCCATGATCATGTAGTTTGCCATGTCGAGGGCGGTGGACCAGGCCGCGCCCGCCGGGGCGATCGGCTCCAGCCAGAATTCCTCGTCCTCAAGCGGCATCGGCTCGAAGGAGAAATCGAGGTACAGCCCGTAGGGCTGCGCGACGTTGTCGCTGGCGAGAGCTTCCTCAAACGAAAACGTGGTGCTGTCCATGCCGAGCGGCTCGAAGATGCGCGCTTCCACTAGGGATACGTAGTCGTCGTAGAGCGTGCCGTACTCGCCGCCTTCCGCCAGCGCGGTGAGATAGCCCGCCGCGGCGACCATCTGGTTGCTGTACTGGAACGCCTCGCCAAAGCCGGTGAAGAAGCGGAAGGTCGCGAGCGACTCGATCACTTCTTCGGCGCTCAGCTCGTCCGCGTTGAACAGCATTTCCAGGTCGCGGCGCGGAACGCCGGTGCACGCGCAGACCAGGTGCTCCATCGTGATCGCCCGCGTCACGTCGGGATCGGCCACGGCGAACGCGGGCAGTATCTCGATGGCGGGGGTATCCCACGCGAACGCGCCCTGATCGACCGCCTGGGCCATCAGCAGCGTGGTCATGGTCTTGGTGGTCGAGCCAATCAGCATCCGCGTCTCCGGCGTGACCGGGTCGCCCTGCGGGCTGCGGACGCCGAATCCATTGGCGTAGGCGATCTGGTCATCGCGCACGATCGCCACCGCCACGCCCGGCGTCTGGTACGTCTCCATCGCCTGCTGAATGTACGCCTCAAGCTCCGCGAGGAAGTCAGCGGTCAGCGGCAGAGCTTCCACGCCGGACAGGTCGGTTTTTTCCTGCGTGGCGATCTCAAACCCGCTGTCGATGATCTGAAGCTGGGCCTGGCGCTGCTGGGCCTCGGTCAGGTCCGCGTGGAAGATCAGGACATACGCCCACCCTTCGTGCACGCGCACTTCGACCTGGACGATGAACTCCTCGTCGTCCCCGACCTCATAGGTGTACAGCACGAACTCGTCGAGCGACGAGACCGGAATCGCGGTCGTGTCCTCAAGCGCCTTATCGAAATCAGGATCGACGATCGCCCAGGCGGCGGCCAGCGCCTCCTCGGCGTCGTCCGTCTCGACCACCAGGATCGACACGGTGATCAGCTTGTCGGGCGAGTACAGGTACGCGTAGCCGTCGCGCTCCGCCGCCGTCCAATTGGTGGGGACCGGCACGCTGAAGCGCCCCGCCGGGTCTTCGTAGACCGGGCCGCTGCCGGCCGGCTCAACGTCGCCTTCGCCCGCGACTTCACCTTCGGCCTCCCCTGCCCCGATAGGCGCCAGCCCCTCGACGACGGGCAGGAAGACGGACTCGTGCAGGGGAGCATAGTCATCTTCCAGGGCTTGCAGCAGCACCAGCGTCACGCCCGCCTCGTCCTCCGCCAGCGCCAGGTCCACGCGGATAGTCATCCCGGCCGCCGCGACGCCGATCTCGTATAGCGTCCAGCTATAGGCGTCCGTTTCCAGCGCGCTGGCGCTGGCGGGCAGCGCCTCGATGCCAAGCTGTCCGAGCAGCACGCCCGTCAGCGCGTCCGCCGTCATGCCCGGCGCTGCCTGGACGATCAGGCTGGTCAGGTCGCCCGCGCCCTGCCCGCGCGCGTAGACGCCCGGCGCGACCTCGCTCCACCCTTCGGGGATTACCCCCTGAACGCCGAATGTCTCGCTGGCGAAGGGCGCCAGCGCGATTTCATCTTCCTGAGCCAGCGCCGGAAAGATCGAGGCCAGCGCCAGCAGCGCGGCCAGCAGAATTCCTGCGAATCGCAGCCTACGGATCATCAGCTCCATCTCCTCAGGCAAACATAGAACCAGCGCAATAGTATTCGGCTGTCGGCGCCCGATTATGACAGCCTTTCAGCGGGCAGCAACCTGCGCGGCGGGCGGCCCGACGCTCGACGGGCTGAAGCCGGGCGATCCGGTGCGGATCGCCGCCGGGCCGCCGAAGGGCTACGAGGCGATATTTGACCTGCGGCCGAGCGGGTCCGAGCGGGCGCTGGTTCTGCTGCAAATGCTCGGTCGGCAGATGCGGCTGACCGTCAACGACAACACGATCGAGCGCATCCACCGGCGAAGGGGACCGGCCAGCGCGGCGGCTCGCGGAGCAACCCTCCCCCTCAACTCCTAGAAGCTGTTATGAACTTTCCAGACTGGGCCACGAGAGAACAATCCAGCGTCCAGAGGGAGGGGCGGAGCAAGCCGCGCCCCTCCGAGAAAAACCAGGCCGGATGCCCGGTTGAACCCGGGTAAAGGGCATAACAGGCGCTAGCCCCGTTTTCACTCGCCAGCCACAAGTTAAGGCCGCGCCGGGGCGATGCCAAACGCGCCCGTTTCGCGGCATAATTGGAAGGGCCAGCGCCGTAGCTTTGCGCCCGGCCCACCGCTGACCACGCGCCGGGCTGCTCTCAGTCCATCGAGGAGATGTCTGCCTATGCTGTCTTTCTTCCAGGACCTGCACCCGATCGTGCAGGCGCTGCTGGCGACCGGCTTCACCTGGGGCCTGACCGCGCTTGGCGCGGCATCCGTGTTCGTCACGCGCACCTTCGACCGGCGGCTGCTCGATTCGATGCTCGGCTTCGCGGCGGGGGTGATGACGGCGGCCAGCTTCTGGTCGCTGCTTGCCCCGGCGATCGACATGGCGGAGGACGTGTCGAGCCTGCCGGCGTTCGTCCCGGCAGTGACCGGCTTTCTGATGGGCGGCGTCTTCCTGCGCGGGCTGGACTTCGTCCTGCCGCACCTGCATGTCAGCACGCCCGAAGGCACACCGGAAGGGCTGCACACGACCTGGCGGCGCTCGGTGCTGCTGGTGCTGGCGATCACGCTGCACAACATCCCGGAAGGGCTGGCGATTGGCGTCGCGTTCGGCGCGGCGGCGGAAAACCTGTCTTCGACCACGGTCGCGAGCGCGGTGGCGCTGGCGATTGGCGTCGGCATCCAGAACTTCCCCGAAGGGCTGGCGGTCGCCATGCCCCTGCGCGGCGAGGGGATGTCACGCCGCAAAAGCTGGTGGTACGGCCAGCTTTCGGCGGTGGTCGAGCCGGTCGCGGCGGTGATCGGCGCGGCGGCGGTGCTGATCGCGCAGCCGATCCTGCCTTACGCGCTGGCCTTCGCCGCGGGCGCGATGATTTTCGTCGTGGTCGAAGAAGTCATCCCGGACTCGCAGTGCAACGGCAACGCGGACCGTGCGACGATGGGATCGATGCTCGGCTTCGCGGTGATGATGACGCTTGACGTGGCGCTGGGGTGAAGCAGCGATTAGCGGTTAGCTAAGAAGCTGTTATGAACTTTCCAGACGGGACCACGAGAGAACCATCCAGCGTCCGGGGGGAGGGGCGGAAGCTCGCGCCGCCCGTCATC
>DAOKYY010000129.1:0-7773 GCA_035325905.1 Aggregatilineaceae bacterium
CGGGCGCGGCCCTCGATGTGGATGCGGCGGTCGCGCTCCAGCATGAACAGGTGATATTTCACCGTCGATTGGCTCAGATGACAGCCCGCCGCGATCTCGCGGATGCCCGGCGACAGCCCGTCGTGCTCGCGCTTGTAGCGCACGATATACGCGAAGACCAGCTCGCGGTTGGTGAGGTTATCGTCCTTCATCGCGGCTCCTCACCGTCGCGGCTGGCTGGTTGCGGCGCCCAGGCGCGCTGCACTGGCCCCGGTTGTTGCGCCGGATCATGACCATCCCCGCTTTCGCCCCACCGGACACGAAAGAACATTTGTTCGAATCTCTCTAGAGTATAAGCGACGGACGAAAGCCCTGTCAATGCCCGCTGTGACAGCCAAACCCGATTGAAGCGCATCTCTAACCCGGCGTATACCGGCGCTTTTGCATTCCCCGCGCCTACCGTATAATCGGGCCAACCATCGTCAGAGGAGCGCTATGATCGACCGACCCGATACCGACCGGCTCTTTCAGGCGAACTACACCGCCACCTCGCTGGACGACATGCCAGTTGAGGACCTGATCCGGCTAACGCGCGACTTCATCCGGCGCGTGACCAACGAGGACCGCCAGCGGCTGGCGCGCGATCTGCGCCTGAGCGGCCACCAGGCGGCGCTGCGCCACGCCCCGCCGACGCTCCAGCGGTTCTTCGCGGGCGAGACCGACCTCGACGCCGAGCTGGCGCAACGCTACGTGCACGCGCCATTGCTGTCGCACGCGCGCTTTGTCCCGACGCCCGGCGAGCCGGTCCGCAAGCAGACCAGCGCGTACTTTTCCAGCCAGGACGACTCGGCGCTGATGACGGTCGGAGCGCCGGTCGGCGGGCGCAACGGGGCGGTGGTCGAGTTCACCTTCACGCTGATGAGCATGGTCGGCCTCGGCTTCCGCGTCGATCCGCTGACGGCCGGCGAGCGGCGCCGCTGGCTGGAGCTGATCCGCCGTGAGAACGGGATCACGGCGCTGTGGACGCTGGCGCGCTGGGAGAAGCCGTACCTGATCTTCGTCGTGCGCGACTACTTCGCGCGGGTCTACGCCTTCGCGCCGTCCGGGTTCGAGGCGGCGGCGCGCCTCACGCCGGATATGCTCGTCACGCTGGCCGACTGGCTGGAGGCGGTGTGGTTCCCGCCACGCGCCACGGAGGACGAAGCCGCCGAGCGCCCGACGCTGCTGCACCCGCCCGGCGATCCGGGCGCGGCGTGGGGCGGGCAGGCCGGTCAGGGGCCGGACACCGGGGACGCGCTGCCGGGCGATTTCGCCTGGTAACGCCGCACGCGGGCCGCGCTCGAAAGCGGCCCCGGTCAGTTATCGCCAAGACGCCGCCCATTCGCTAGAATGTTACGCTGTACCGCCACCTGTTCAACGACCGCCGCCTGAGCGCCCACCGGCGCTCGTTTCAAGTGACACGGTGACTCAGTCGCCCAGCGTGGCGACGGGCAGAGAGGACACGCGAGCATCATGGACTTGTTCGAAAAGACGCGAACCTTTACGCGCGCCAAAGAAGCGATGGAAATGGGGTTTTACCCCTACTTCCAGCCCCTGAGCGACTCCGAGGGCACGACCGCGACCTTCAAGGGCAAAGAGGTCGTGATGATCGGCTCGAACAACTACCTGGGGCTGACCACACATCCCAAAGTGCGCGCGGCGGCGATCGACGCGATCGAGCGCTTTGGCACCAGCTGCACCGGCAGCCGTTTTCTGAACGGCACGCTCGAATTTCACCTGGAGCTAGACCGGCGGCTGGCGGCGTTTGCCGGCAAAGAGGCGGCGCTCGTCTTCCCGACCGGCTACCAGACCAACGTCGGGACGATCTCCGCGATCGTGCAGAAGGGCGATTACGTGATCATCGACAAGGATGACCACGCCAGCATCGTCGATGGCTGCTTCATGAGCCGGGGCGAGATGCGCCGCTTCAGCCACAACGACCCGGATAGCCTCGACCGCACGCTGAGCAAGCTGCCGGACGACGCCGGTAAGCTGGTGGTCGTGGACGGCGTGTACAGCATGGGCGGCGACATCGCGCCGCTGCCGCAGCTGGTCGAGATCGCCAAGCGGTACGGCGCGCGGATCATGGTGGACGACGCGCACAGCCTCGGCGTGCTGGCGGATGGGCGCGGCACGGCGGCGCACTTCGGGCTGACGGACGAGGTCGACCTGATCATGGGGACGTTCAGCAAGTCGTTCGCGTCGATCGGCGGGTTCATCGCCGGGAGCGCGCAGGTCATGCACTTTATCCAGCACCACGCGCGCGCGCTGATGTTCAGCGCCAGCCTGCCCGCGCCCAACGCGGCGGCGGTGCTGGCCGCGCTGACGATCATCGAGACCGAGCCGGAGCACGTGCGCCGGTTGTGGGAGAACGCCAACTATATGCGCGCCGGGCTGCACAAGCTGGGCTACGACACCGGCCCCAGCGAGACGCCGATCATCCCGCTGATTATCCGCGACGAGTACCGCACGGTGCTGGCGTGGCACGCGCTGATCGAAGCCGGCGTCTACACCAACCCGGTTGTGCCGCCGGGCGTGCCGCCGAACCTTAGCCTGCTGCGCACCAGCTATATGGCGACGCACACGACCGAGCACCTGGATCGCGCGCTGCGCGGGCTGGAGATCGTCGGGCACAACCTCGACCTGATCCCGCAGTCGGCCACGCTCCAGCAGGCGGCGGAAAGCAGCTAAAGGCGGCGAAGGGCAGCGACAAGCAGCCAAAAGCAGGAAAAGCAGAGCGGAATGGAGCAGGGCGAGGGCTGATCTCTCGCCCTGCTGTGTTGCCGGTCTCGCCGCCGGGCGGGAGCGAGCTTCTGCCCCTACAGCGACGCGCATGAGAGGTCCGCGTGAGCGCGGTTCGCGGCGCTGGGCGGCGCCAGGCCGATCTCCGCTGGCTTGAGCTGTTCTTGGCTGTTCTCCGGCTGCGTATCGCTCTCTAAACGACAGAGGCGGGTCCCGACGCTGGAAGGACCCGCCCCTGCCCTAAGGAGGGAGACGCCAAGCTGTAACGCTCAGGCGATGCGCCTGGAGTGCGCGTGGCAAGCGCGTCTCCGGGCACAGGGGGCGGAGCCTTCCGCCGCCGGATGCGCGCTTGCTCTCAGTTAACCCCGGCGCGATTTAATGCGCCTTTATAAGTTGTAAAATCATGATAAAAAAGCCGCGCGCCAGCGGAGAAGCCCGGCGCGCGAACGGACGTTAGCGTCGGACGCTAGAGCGTGTTATGCACTTGCGTCCGAGAAAAGCCCCCCATCCCCCGGAAAGCCGGCCGCAGGTCGGAAGGATGGGGGTGGCCTGGACACCAGGCCACAAGTGCATAACAGCCTCTAGCCAGCGCCGATCGTCAGCCGGTAGCTCAGCCCGGAATAGCCCTCGACGGTGATGAAGTGCACGCCCGCCGAGTCCGCCGTGAAGGTCAGCGGCTCGCCCGAATAGATCGAGAGCGTATCGGTCAGGAAGGCGTCCGGGTTGTAGACGCTCAGATAGGGATAGCCGTCGGATTCGAGCGTCAGCGTGATCGACTCCCCGGCTTCGAGCGGCAGGGCGAAGAGATGCGTATCGCCCTCGAACGGCAGGGTGCGGTTGATCACATCGCCGACCGCCACCACACCTTCGACCTGATCCGGCGTGCCGACCAGGAAGTTGTCGATCTCGCCGGTCGGATAGAAGGTGGCCGGCGTGGTGATCTGGTCCGGCGTCACGGCGTCGAAGTCTTCGAGGTCCGCCGCGAAGCTCGCGCTGAAGACGACCGGCCCGGCGGGAACGTCCTCAGCCTCGTCGCCAAAGAGCGACAGGTCGAAGTTCAGCACGGCGTCGAAGGTCACGCGGTGCAGGTAGCCATCGTTCAGGCCGACCCACTGGCTACCGGTGAAGGCGCCTTCGGTCAGCATCAGGTTCAGCGCGACCAGCACCAGCTGCAACTGGGGCTGGTTCAGCTCCAGCTCGCCCATGTCCGGACTCTGCTCGGCCAGGTTTTCCAGCAGCGTCATCAGGGTTGGGGCGAGATTCGGGTCCGCGAGCAGGTCCTTGAGGTCGAAGGTCGTGGTGAAGACGGCGGCGGGCTGATCGCCCAGCACGTCGTCCGGCAGGCGCGTGGTGGTGACGTGCTGCTGCACCAGCGCGGCGAGGTCCTGCTGCATGGTCAGGAGCGCCCCGGCGGCGTCGAACGCCTCGTCCATCTCCTCGTCGAGCAGGGCGACGCGCAGCTGGGCCAGCGCCGCGTCTAGCTCGGCCAGGTCGGATTCGGTGATTTCCAGCGGCTCGCCGAACCAGGTGTTCTCCGCCGAGGGCGCGGGCAGGCTCAGGTAGACGGCGCTGTCCTTAAAGAGCAGGGCGCCGCCGCCCGCCATCGATTCTTCGGGCGTTTCCAGCTCGAACTCGTCCACCACGAGCGAGAGCAGCAGGCCGTTCAGGATGGTCTGCACGGTGGCGCTGTCGATCTGGTCCAGGAAGGCGAGCAGGGTGTCGGGCGTGACGGTCTCGACGCCGAGGAAGGCGTCGCGCAGCGCGGTTAGCTCGGCGGGAAGCGCGACCGCCGCCGATCCGCGCGCTTCAAAGAAGACGGTCTCCTGCTCGGCGGTGAGGTAGAAGTTGGTGGTCCACGCCGGGACGCTGAACGAGGTCAGGCGCCGCTGGGCATCCATAGCGGACTGAAGGATCGCGCAGTCGGCGGCGCTGAGGCCCTGGCAGGCGGGGTCAACGTCCTGCGCGAAGGCGGAGAGCACTGGCCCGGCGATCAGCGCCAGGGTGACGGCAAACACGGTCAGAAAGCGGGTAAGGAGTTTCATCCGAGGAGCCTCCTGTTAAAAGGGAAACAGACGCGGATCACGCTCAGATCACGAGTACGCAGGCGGAGAGAACTGGTTGCGCGGGCCGCCGGAAAACGACAGCCCCGGCGTGAAGCGAGCCGGGGCTGCAAAGTGGCAGAGAGCGGGCTACAGGCCCAGACCTTCGGTCATGCCCTCAAGCTGCGCTTCAAGCTCTTCGAGCGGGCGGTAGCTTTCGGGAGCGGGGACTTCGAAGGCGCCGTTGTACTCGTCGAGGTCGGCGGCGAAGTTGAGCGTGCCAGCCACCGCGCCGATCTCCGGCGCGAACATCGACAGGTCGGCGTTCAGCACCAGGTCGAAGGCCAGGCTATGGATCAGGTTGTCTTCAGTGCCGATTTCCTGCGTGAGGCTGATGGTGGTGCCCTGGAACATGGGCGCGATGAAGGCGGCGACCATCTGGAGGTCTTCCGGCGTCATGGCGTCTTCGCCTTCGCCGGCCATGCCCATCGCCTCGCCCACAGCGGGCGACTGGAGCAGCGCCAGGAACAGGCCGGTGATGTCAACGCTGGTGGTGAAGCTGGCCGTTGGCTGGCCCATCGCGTCGCCATCGGCGTTGCGGACGCTGCTCACGACGCCGGTCAGGTCAACGCCGAGGTCGGCGAACTGCTGGCGCAGATCGGCCAGGTCCTCGAGGCCGGTTTCGTCCAGACCTTCCTCAACCTCGCCTTCCTCGTCTTCGAGCGTGCCACCATACCACTCGTCGTTGAATTTGACGTAGAGCATGTTGTCGAGGACGAGGATTTCGCCGCTGCCGGCGTTGCTATCGGTCGGCGTCGAGTAGGCGACCGAGTCCATCACCAGGTGCAGGAGCAGGCCCTCAGGCGATTCCATCGTCTCAATGCCTTCGGGGACCATGACGTGCCCGCTGCCGGACACGTTGAAGGTGGTCTCGCCAGACGCGCTGTTCAGCAGGAAGTTGATCGAGTAGCTGGGGATGCTGAACGACCGGACGCCTTCCATCGCCGCCGACGCGCCCGTCAGGAGCTGGCAGTCTGCATCGACCAGGCCGGTGCAGATCGGGTTGGGTCCGCCCTGCGCCAGCGCCGCGCCGGGGGCAATCACCAGAAGCGCCGCGAGAAGGGTCAGGGTCAGAAAGCGACCAACATTCTTCATGACTTAGTTTCCTCCTTAGGGCCAGACGCGCGCGTGACTCGACGCGCTAGAGCCTGACCAGACCGTAACAGATACGAGTATAAGCGGAAGTCGGCAGGTCTGGCAAGCGCGGGATACGACCAATCTGCAAAAACGGCGTGAAGGTTAGCAAGGCCCCCATGGCTGGGATAGCCGGGGCGCGAGCGAGGCGTTAAGATCACAGTGCGGGCCGTGCCGTCCGGCGGCAGGCTGGCGCGGCGCGAGGCAGGCGTGACACGAACGGGATCGACGGGCGACTGGCGGAGGATGATGCTGGGGACCGGCTCCACCCTGTGGCGGCTCGGCGGGCCGCTGGCGCGGCGCGCGCTGAAGGGCTTTGTCCGGCGCACGCAGACGGAGTGGGCGCGCGCGGGCCGCGTGATTCACTGGGGACCGGTGAGCGCGGTCTGCACGGCGTCGCTGCCGGGCTGGTCGGGCGGCGGGATCGACGGCGCGCTGGGGCTGGTCGACGGCGGGCTGGTCTTCGCCGGGCGGCGAGCGTCAGCCTGCGACGGCGCCCTGCCATTCGAGGCGCTGCGCTGGGTCGGGCTGCGGCGGGCGCGGGGCTGGGGGCGCGGCGGTCGCCGCCTGGCGGTGCACGCCGAGCGGTCCGGGCGCTGGCATGTGGCGGTCTTCGCGCTGGACGAGATCGCTTCCTTCGCCGAGGCGCTGGCCGCGCACGCCGGGCTGCCGCTGGAAGACGCCGGGGCCGGGCGCGAGGATTTCGGGCCGGACCGGGCGCTGCGGCTGGTCGAGGACGTGTATGGCGAGTGGCACGCCGAGCGCGAAGGCACGCTTTACCTGGCGCCGGACCGGCTGCTGTTCGACTGGCGGGACGCGATCCTGCTGGACACGATCGAGCAGATCGGCGTGGTGGAGCGCGCGCCGGGTAAGGACGACGTGTTACGCAGCGTGTGGCGGGCCATCCCCCAGCTATATGCGCTGACGCGCGCGCCGGGCGAGAACGAGCGGGGCGAGGTGTTGCGCGTGATGCACCGGATCGACGCGGAAACGTATGACGTGGTGGGCTTCGCGGCGCCGCAGGCCGAGGCGTGGGCTGAGGCGATCGCGGCGCGGGCGAGCGGGCGGCTGGCGGTCGGACGGAAGAAGAAAGACGGCTGAGCGGGTGTGATAGCCGGGTCGCGGGCGCGTTTATGGGATCGAGCGCGTCGATTCAGGGCGGCGAAAAGCGGAGCGCAGGATGGCGTCAGGCGCACGTGGGGCAGCAGCGGGACGGTAGCGCAGCAGGCGTCGAGCAACGGACAGCGCGCAGAGTATAAATTCTTTCTGAAAAACGTGTAAAACGGGTTGAAATTGCGGCGCAAAAGCGTCACAATACCGATAGCACTGTGGGGCAGGGAGAGGGCATGGTGAAGCATCGTGAGCAGCCAGGACCCTACGAGTTCCTGGCATGGGAAAGCAGGGCCGAGCCGCATAGCGGCGCGACGCCGGACGGAATAATGCCCGGCGTGGACCCGTTGTGCCACCCACTGCGCAGGTCGGGCGACTTCAAACCGCTCGCCCTGGTCGAGCGCGAGGATGCCCCGCAAAGCGGGGGAGAAGTCGTTCGCCGCACGAGCCTGGAGCGCGACAACCTGCGCCCGGCCGGCGGGGCGAACCGGCCCGCCGAGGAGCGGGTAGACGGTAGCACACAGGATGGGCAGCGCGAGAACGCGCTCGACCCGACCCAAGACGACAGCGGGCCGCAGTCCGACCAGGCGTAAGGCTTGCGCTCACCCCGATCGCGCAATCGCGATATGACGGCGCACCGTGCAGGGAGACCTGCGCGGTGTTTTTTGTT
>DAOKYY010000130.1:0-5308 GCA_035325905.1 Aggregatilineaceae bacterium
TTAGCTGTTCTTCGCTGCCTTTAGCTCACCAGCCGCGCCACCTGGCTGCAAAAGATGTCGAACACGGCGCGGTGCAGACGGCTGCGCGCCGGACTCTCCAGATAGAGCAGGCCGACCAGCGCGCCCTGATCCCACAGTGGCCCGCACAGCACCGAGCGCGCCACGTTGTCCCGCCCGCGATGCACGAAGACCTGCGCCTCGCCTGACTCCAGCGCCAGCGCGATCGCCCGCCGGTCCGGGTCGATCTCGTCGTGCGCCACGTACTGGCCGCCCGCGTCGCGCCCCGTGCAATAGCGCAGTTGGTCGCGTCCCTCGTAGCGCAGCACGTACCCGGTGTGCGCGTTGAACTGCTGGACGGCGCGCAGCACCAGCGCGTCCAGGCGCGAGGCGTAATAGCGCGTGGATTGCTCCTCGGAGTAGTCCCCGGTCGGTGGATGCTCCGGCAGCACCTGGGCGTCGGCTTCGGCCTCTGGCGAGCGATCGTGCTCGCCGGGCGCGGGATAGCGCCCGCGCGCCGCGTCGAAGACCGTCTCCAGCTGGACCGATTCGCGGCGGTTGTTGCGCTCCGTATCCGGGCGCTTCAGAAAGGCGATCAGGCGCCTGACCAATGTCTCGCGTGACATGGCGCTCCCCCCGAAAACCTGACAACGTGATGCAGTGTTCCCCCATTCCCACGATAGCATCTTTACGCTTTTGACACTATAGCACCCGGATACTGTTTTCGAAGCATTAAGGCGCGACGCTGGCGAACTTTTCACCTCAATAATGCGATCTCGTGTAGAATCAGGGTACCGTCGGGGGAGTGCGCTCGCGTTGAGGGAGGTCGTATGTCCGCCAGGCTCCGCACGCTGCTGTTGGTCGCTGACGGATTGGCGCTGATCGGCGTGGTCGCCTTCAGCGTGCTCGCCGCGCTGGAGCCGGACGTGGACGCTTACGTCGTCGCGCAGATCGCCAGCGCCGCGATCGTGCTGGCGAGCGTGCTCCTGCTGCGCCGCCTGCGCCAGCGCGCGCCCTGATCACAACAGCCAGGGACGCCCGAAGGCGTCCCTGTGTGCAAGCACGAAAGTCCCCTCTCCGCGCGCGAGGAGGGACTCAAGCGTGAGGCGTCACGGCATCACGGCGTCGAGCGCCTGGCAGGCCGGGCAGCCGCCGCCGGGCCGCACGATCGCGTACCCCGCCTGCGGGTCCGCGCCATAGCTCGTGAAGTCCACGTTCCAGATGATCATCAGCCGCACGCGCCCGCTGCTGGCGGAAAGCTGCGCCGCGCGGGCCAGCCACGCCGCCTGCTCGGCGACGGTGTTCCCCGCCCCCCACTCGAAGCCCGCCGGAAGCGGCGCGTAGCCTTCGGGCGTCACATAGCCCAGCTCGGTGAAGCACAGCGGGCGCGCCCCGCCGAAGGCGCTCCAGTACGTGTTGATCATCCCCCAGAAGTAGCGGGTGTAGTAGTTATCGCGCGGGTCGCCGCTGGTCTGGTCGGGCGAGACGATGCCCTCGTTGTAGTGCAGCCCGATGCAGTCCGCGTAGTTCGCCGCGCCCGCCGCCGCCATGCCGCGCACGTAGCGGTCGTCGTTCCAGACGCGGTCGGTGCCAAACGCGCCTTCCGCCCCGGTCGGCGCGGGCGCCCCGCTGATCACCATCACGCTGGGGTTGGCGCTCTTGATCGCGGTGTACGCTTTTTGCAGCATGGTGGTGTAGGTCGCCGGGTTGATCTGGCCGCGCGGCCACTCCCGGTCGAGATTTTGTTCGTTCCAGACCTCGATCGCGTCCGGGCCGAGCCGCGCCACGCCCGCCAGGTACCCCGCGAACTGATCCATATAGCCGCTGGGGTTCGCGCCAAGCTGGGCCGGGTCGCCCACGATGCCCAGCAGGATGCGGAAGCCCTGGCTGTGCGCCTGGTTGATTGCGCCCGCCGCGCCGTCCGGGCTGTCGCCCAGCGTGTAGCGGATCTGGCGCTTGGCCCAGGTCATCCCGGCCTGGCGCATCAGGTTCGGATACCCAAAGCTGTCGACATGCCCGCCCAGGTTGAAGCCGGTGACTGGCGGCGGCTGGGGTACGGTCGTCGCGGGCGGCGGGGCTGCCGTCGGAAAGCCGGGCGCCGTGGTAGGCGGCGGTGCGCCGGGGACCGCCGTCGGCGGCACGACCGCCGCGCCGGACAGCCGGAGCACTTGCCCGACGTAGATCAGGTTCGGGTTAACGATATTGTTGAGCTGCACCAGTGCGGCGACGGTCGTGTTGAAGCGCAGCGCGATCCGCGACAGCGTGTCGCCCGCCTGCACGACATACGTCCCGCCAGTCGGGACCGGGGTCGCGGGCTGCGGCGCCGCCGTTGGATAGCCAGGGACCGGGGTTGCGGGCGGTGGTGCGCCCGCGCCTGGAATGATCAGCCGCTGGCCGCTGTAAATCAGGTTGGGATTCACCAACCCGTTCGCCGCCGCGAGCACCGGCCACGTCGTGCCGTAGCGCAGCGCAATGCGGTACAGGTTCTCGCCCGGCTGGACGATGTGCGTCGTTCCACCCCCCTGCGCGAGCGCCGGTTCCGCCTGCGCGAGCCACGCCGGGCTGAGCAGGGCTAACACCAGCATCCCTAAAACGAACCCTCTAAGTCGCATAATAGGCTCCTAACCGTGAGTGACTGCGGGCATCTGATTTCATGATAGTTAATTTTTGGTTTTGCACAACTGCCTCGCGCCGCCTGAGGCGCGCCGGTTGCCCCTTCGCCGGGCGAGTCCCCTGTTGCTAACCCGCCACTTAACCTATGCCTAAACCCACCACGTGGAGGATTTACCTTCGCCCCACCGCGAGTATGATTTCCGTGTAACTTGCTGCATAGGAGAGCACCGGCGACGCGCGCCAGAAGTGCTCAGGAGGGACAGATCAGACATGTTGTGGACAGTGATTGGTTGGATCGTAGTCGGCGCGATCGCCGGCTGGCTGGCGAGCCTCGTCATGGGGACCAATCGGGGCCAGAGCCTGCTGGAAGATATCGTGGTCGGTATCATCGGCGGCGTGATCGGTGGTTTCATTCTCGACGTGCTCGATATCGGCGGTGAGGTGAGCGGTATCAACCTTGTCAGCATCGTCGTCGCCTTCTTCGGCGCTATCGTCCTGCTGCTGATCCTGCGCGCTGTGCGCGGCTCGGCCCAGGTCTAACCCATCGATCCGCGCGCCTTACGCGAGGCCCGTTCCCCTGGAGCGGGCCTTTTTGTTTCCTGATCCGGCTCTCGGCCGTGCGCGCCTCGATTCCGCCCGGTTGGCCGAAACCAGCGAGCACATGTCACCGGGCTGAGGCTCGGCCCGCGCCCCATCACTGGCGCAAAACCCCTTTCACATGCTATACAAGAGTCCTGGGTGGGGCCGGGAGCCGCCGCCCTGGGCGGCACTGTCACGAAAGGGAGGCGCATGACTATTCGTTTTGGAACCGACGGCTGGCGCGCCGTCATCGCCGAGACCTTTACCTTCGCCAACCTGCGCCTCGTGGCCCAGGCGGTCGCGGATTACATCAACAACGAGCTGAAGCCGAACGGCCCGCCCGAAGTCGTCGTCGGCTTCGACACCCGCTTCCTGTCGGACCGTTTCGCAATCGAGACGGCGCGCGTGCTGGCCGCCAACGGCATCATCACCTGGCTGTCGCGCACGGACGCGCCCACCCCCGCTATCAGCTACAACATTCTGCACAAAAAAGCGGTCGCCGGGGTCGTCATCACCGCCTCGCACAACCCCCCGCGCTACAGCGGCTTCAAGCTCAAAGCAGCCTACGGCGGCTCCGCGCTGCCGGTTCAGTGCGTGCGTGTCGAAGAATATCTCGACGCCCAGCAGCGCGCCGCGCGCGGCCCGAACTTGATGGACTACGATCGCGCGCTCGACGAAGGGCTGATCCGGCGCTTCAACCCGACCAACGCCTACTACGAGCACCTGGAGACCCTGGTCGACATCGACAAAATCTCCGAAGGCGAGCTGCGGATCGTCGCCGACCCGATGTACGGCTCTGGCCGGACCGCGATCCGCGCCATCCTGTCGCGCACGCGCTGCAACGTGACCGAGATTCGCGGCGAGATGAACCCCGGCTTCGGCGGCATCCACCCGGAGCCGATCCGCAAATACCTCGACATGCTCGCCGCCGCGATCCAGACCAACCACGCCGACGTGGGCCTGGCAACCGACGGCGACGCTGACCGCATCGGCGCGATGGACGGCCACAGCGCCTTCGTCGATCCGCACACCATCATGGCCCTCTCCCTGCGCTACCTGGTCGAAAAGCGCGGCTGGACCGGCGATGTAGTCAAGACCGTTTCGACCACCATGATGCTCAACCGCATCGCCGCCAAACACGGCCTGACGCTCCATGAAACCCCCGTCGGCTTCAACCACATCGCGGATCACATGCTCAACGGCGACGTGCTGATCGGCGGCGAGGAATCGGGCGGGATCAGCATCAAGGGCCATATTCCCGAAGGCGACGGGATTCTGATGGGCCTGCTGCTGCTCGAAGTCATGGCGGACGCCCGCGCCCCGCTGCACGAGGTCGTCGCCGATCTTCAGGCGCACTACGGCCCAACCTGCTACGAGCGCACCGATTTCACGCTCAAGGCGCCCGTGCCCAAGCGCGAGATGGTCGCCCGGCTGCAAGCGGCGGCCCCCGCCACGCTGGCCGGCGAGACCGTGCGCGACGTGCTCACCTTTGACGGCATCAAGTTCGTCCTGGCCGACGATAGCTGGCTCCTGATCCGCCCCAGCGGGACCGAGCCGGTGCTGCGCGTCTACGCCGAGGGGCGCGACGCCGGCCAGGTCCGCGCGCTGCTCCAGGCGGGCCGCGCCCTGACCGGCGAGCCGGGCTAGGCCGCGCGCCGCGCCACCCACCACATTTTTCGCAAGGGCGGAGCAAGCTCCGCCCGTTGCTTTTGCATCCGCCAGCCCCGACAAGCCGATCACCCGCCCGGCTCGAAGTCCCCTTTCCGCCACCGGAGAGGGGATTTAGGGGAGAGGTTCGCCCTGCCCGTTCAGCGCGCGGTCCAGCCCTTCGGCCAGCGCGCTCAGAAACGCTGGCAAAAAGACCGCCCACACCCCCGGCGGAACCCGCGTCAGCGCCGCAAGCTGCGCGATCAGCGGGTCCCCCGGCTCGTCCACGGCGGCGATCAGCGCCGCGCGCTGCCCGCGCACCGAGCGCCACAGCGCCCGCCCCTGCTCGCTGACCCGCGCCCCCGTCCACAGCAGCGCCGCGACCAGCAGCAGCGTGCCGAGCAGCGTCCCCAGCAGCCCCCACAGCGCCCAGGTCCGCTCTGAAAACAGTTCCTCGACCGACATCCCACCT
>DAOKYY010000130.1:5408-7681 GCA_035325905.1 Aggregatilineaceae bacterium
TAGACCTCCATCACCCAGAAGCGCAGCGGCTGCGCGGCGGAGCGGTGAATCGTCAGCGTGTTGGCGCTGGCCTTCGCCTCCAGCGCGAACGTGTGCTGCCCCGCGCTCAGCCCCATCACCAGCAGCGGCGGCAGCGGCGCGGGCGAGATCGTCACCTGCACGTGGATCGCGTCGCTCCACACCACATACTGCGCGCCGCCGTCCACGCTGACCCGCAGCCCCGCCGACAGCGTCGCGTTGCCGGACAGCGACGCCAGCAGCCCGATCATCACCCGGCCGGACGCGGTCGCCAGCGTCAGCGTCAGGTTGGCGGGGTCCACCGCCGCGTAGCTCGTCCCGGTGATCGTGTAGCCCGCCGCCCCTGCCTGCGCCGACTGGGCGGCGGGCCGCGCGAACAGGTAGCCCAGGTTGTCGCGCACGTGCGTGTTGAGCATCGGCGCGGTGATCAGCTCGTCCACAGTCCAGGTTTTCGGAGTCGTCCAGTCGCTCATGCGGTTCTCTCCTGACTCAGCGATGATCCGGTAGCGGTTAGCAGGAGCTTACCTCACCCCTCAATCCCCTCTCCGGCGCGGAGAGGGGACTTCACCCCCGTCCCGCTGACGGTTTTCTCCTCTCTCCATGTTGGAGAAGGGCCGGGGGTGAGATAAGCACTTTGCCGCCTTTCGCTATAACCCCAGCCGCGTCGTGCGACCCAGCGCCCCGCGCGCGGCGCGCCCCAGCCGCCAGTACGTGCGGTCGTCGCACCGCTCCAGCCACAGCGTGACCTGCCGCGCCGCTCGCGCCGCCTCGACCTCGATCGCGATCACCCGGTGCCGCGCGTCCTCCAGCCCGCTCGCCGCATCCGTCACGCTGATCGGGTCCATCAGCTCCAGCCCGTACAGGTTGACCCCCGCCACCACGTCCCGATCGCGGAACGTCACGCGCCGCGCCTCGACCGCGGGCGCGCCATAGCGCCGGACGAGGTGCTCCGCCAGCCCCTGCCCGAAGGCCGCGTCGGCCTGCATCGGCAGATCGATCACGACCGCCCGTTTCTGGTAGCTCGCCTGGCTGGCCGCGTCCGCCGCCTCGCTGATCACCGGCCCCTGCGCCAGCACCGGCTTGCCGCGCAGCCGGAAAAACTGGACGTACAGCGCGCCGGTCGCCGTGTTCGTGAACGCCAGCCGGGCGCGCGTCGCCTCGACCGTGACCGCCAGATCGAACGCCGGGTCGGTCGTGTAATCGACCCCGCTCCCGTCGCGGAACTCGCTCACACGATAATCCGCCTGCGGGACCGGCGCGGCCACCTCGACCGCGGCGCAGCGCTCGCCCCGCGCGTCGCGGAACAGCGCCGGCAACGTCCGCGTCTCGCCGGGCGCCAGCCGCAGCACGCCGCTCGATTCCCACAGCACCCCTTCGGCGGCGACTTGCTCGACCGGGTACGTGACGACCTGCGCCGCGTTGATCACCCGCGCCACGTCCAGCGCCGTGTCGAGCGCGTCGGGAACGGCGTCCTGCGCCCCGCCGGACGCGCCGACCGCCAGCGCGGGCGCCTCGGACGCCTCTTGCAGCCACGCCCGCCCCCGGTAGCTCGGCCCGCCCCACCGCGCGACCCAGAAGCGCCCGTGCCAGGTCCGCACCACGTCGCGCACGCCCTCCCAGATCGTCGTCCGCTCCGGCAGCCAGCGCCAGCCGACGTGTTCCAGCGTCTCGCCCTCGCCCGCGTAATCGGTCCACGCCGCCGGATACGCCGCCTCGACCAGCCCTGCCAGGCAGTCCACCAGGCCCGCGCTCGGCGCGTAATCGACCGCCAGCGCCGCGCCGTGCAGCCGCGCGACCGCGTCCACCAGCGTGATCGCCGCCCCGCCGCCGCCCGCGTGCAGATCGATCCGCTCGATCCAGCCGGTGAACACCGCCCACCACTCGCCGCCGTCCGCCTCCGCGCGGACCCGCGCCGCCCGCCCCGGCAGCAGCCTCCCGTACAGCGGGCCGGACGCGTTCCCGGCGTCGTAGCGCCCGTCGAAGTTGTCCAGCTCCAGCGCCATCCGCCCGATCTCCGGCATGTGCTGGCGCGGCGCGCCCAGCCCGACCCGCCCGCGCAGCGCGATCAGCCGCCCCGTCTCGTCGACCCAGGTCCCGTCCTGCGCCCAGTCCACCTCGACCATCAGCCGCGTGCCCATCCTTTTCCTTTCAGACATTCCTCGCCAGAAGTGAGGTTCGCGCCTGGCTAATCGCTACCGCGAACTGCTAATGTGAACTATCGAAAGTCATTGGCGTATCGGCCTGGTGTGGGGAAC
>DAOKYY010000131.1:0-7679 GCA_035325905.1 Aggregatilineaceae bacterium
TGAGGTTTCCCACGCCGGGCTGATACGCCAATGACTTTCGATAGTTCACATAGCAGCTAGCGGTTGGCGATTAGCGTAGAACGTTTGACAGCGGGAAGAAATGACCTGGCGTTGTAGGGGCGGGGCTTGCTCCGCCCGCCCCTGGTGAACGGTCGGTGTCTGGCCTTTGATCGCGTGCGGCATACTGCCCGCAAGCCGGTTTTGCTCTTGCTAACCGCTCGCCGCTAATCGCTCGCTGCTATATTGGCCGCGAAATCGGTCGCAAACACCGGCGGGATGCGCACCGGGCGGCCCGTCTTCAGATCGACCCAGACCCACAGCACGCGCGCCCGCGCCAGCAGCGCGCCATCGCTCACGCGCGTAATGGCGTAATGCCGCACCGCCGACGAGCGCCCGATGTCTGACAGGTACGTCGCGATCTCAAGCTGGTCCCCCATCAGCGCCGGTTGCCGGTATTCCAGGCGATAGTTGCGCGCCACGATCCCGAACCCCGCGTCGATCATGCGCGTCATCGTCCAGCCGCACGCGGCGGCGACGTGCACCCCCGCGTCCTCGCAGTAGGCCATGTAATTCGCGTTGTTGACGTGCCCGGCGGTGTCGAGGTCACGCCATTCGACCTCGCGGCGCAGGGTGTAGACGCCTGGCGGCGGGGGCGGCGGCTCCGGGAACGGCGCGCGCGCGGTGCGGCCGTCGGGCATCCCTTCCGGGAAAAAGGCCGCGATCATCTCGTCCGGCACGCTGACCGGGCGCAGCGTATCGGTGTCCAGGTAGACCCAGTCGGTGTGCGCCCGCGCCACGATCTGGCCCGTGCCGTCCAGCCGCAGCTCGTAGGCGCGCCGCGAGCGCACGCGGTGAAAATCCGCCACCCAGGTCTTCACGATCACCGTCTGGCCGTAGGTCAGCGCGCGCAGGTAGTCGATCTCCGTCTCGCGAATCCACCACTGGCGACGCAGCGCGGCGTAGCGATCGAGGTCATACCCGGCGGCGGCGGACGCGTCCATCGCCGCCTCTTGCATATAGCGCAGATAATTCGCGTGGTTGACGTGCCCGTAGGCGTCGCACTCGTAATGGCGCACGCGGAAGGCGCGCTCGTGAACTCGTGGCATCGCGTCCCGTCTCATGAGAGCACATCCCCGGTCAAAACAATGTTATACTAACGCTCGCGGCGGCGTTCTGCCAGCCGGTACAACAGATTTTCGGCGCGCAACAGGAGTTCGAGACAATGGCCCGTTTCGACCGTGTGACGGTCTACAACGTGATGCTGGAAATTGGCGTTGTCCCGCTGTTCTATCACCCGGACGTGGCCGCCGCGCAGCAGATCGCCGGGGCGCTAGCGCGCGGCGGCGGGCGCGTGCTGGAGTTTACCAACCGGGGGGACTTCGCCTTCGAGGTGTTTGGGCCGCTGATCAAAGCCTGCGCGGCGGAGCACCCGGAGCTGATCGTCGGCGCCGGCTCGGTCGAGGACGCGCCGACCGCCGCGCTGTACCTGGCGCTCGGCGCGAATTTCGTGGTCGGCCCGACGTTCAGCGAGGATGTGGCGCGGCTGTGCAACCGGCGCAAAGTGGCCTATCTGCCCGGCTGCGGCACCGTGACCGAAATTGCGCGGGCAGAGGAATTTGGCGCGGAGATCGTCAAGGTATTCCCCGGCGAATCGGTCGGCGGGCCGGATTTCGTCAAAGCGGTGCGCGGGCCGCGCCCGTGGACGCGCGTTATGCCGACCGGCGGCGTGACGCCCGACGAAGACAACCTGCGCGCGTGGTTCAAAGCGGGCGTGGCGTGCGTCGGCATGGGGAGCAACCTGGCTCGCAAGGAGTGGATCGACGCCGGGGATTACGTGGCGATCGAGACGCTGATGCGTATGACGCTGGAAACCGTGCGAGCTGTGCGCGGGCGCTAACGGCGCGCTCGCCTGACAACAGACGAGGGCAGCCCCTGACTTGCGGCTGCCCCCAGCTCGAACTTGCGAACGTCGCTGACGCTGTACGAGCACCCTTCGGAAGAGAGAGCATAGGACAAATCAGACTGCCGCTCGCCAGCGCCCGAAACGACGCCGCCCAACGCCCACCCAGATCGCCAACTCGTGCGCGGCGCTCGCGTCTCTTCCTTCGGCGCGTCAGGGGCGCCTCAAGGCGCCCATTCGACGTTGCGCTATCACTATACCCGCCCCGCGCGCCGGGCGCATGAGCTAGATCGGCTGTTTTCCGATAGGACAGTTGGCGGGACGTTTGGGGGGTGAATCGGCCCGGCGGATCAGGCGGATGGCTCCGGCGAGGCGTTGGCGCCCTCCCCGTCGCCGGACGATCCGCCCGCCTGCTCGTACTGCTCGATCATGTCCAGCAGCGGGCGATCGGTGAAGGCGAAGGTGCGCTCCGCGCTCGCCAGAACGCCCCGGAAGGCGCCGTCGCGCAGGACGACCAGCATCCCGCCGGGGGAGGCCGCCTGAAGCTGGCGCGCCTGGGCCGGGGTGGCCGCGTCCTGCTCGACGGTGGGCGGCGTGACGACCCCTGGCAGCGGCTCAGCGTGCGCGGGCAGATCGGCCAGACGGGTTGCCATTGTCACCCCAAGCGCCGGCCGGGCGAGCATCTGGCGCAGCGAGTCGAAGCGCGTGGCGGTGAAGCGCCCCTGGCCGTGATCGATCACCAGCCACCACCAGCTGGCCGCGCCCGGCGTTCCGCGCCAATCGCGCAGCGCCGCGAGGACCGTCTCGCCAGCGGGGCGGCAGCGGTGCGCGTTGAGCGGTTTGTCGAGCAGGCTGTCTGGCAGCGGCATGCGGTATGCTCCGGCGATCTCGATTGCACACATGGTAACACGGGCGCGGCTGGCGCCCAAATCGGAAGTTCCTCTTGCCGGGGCAGGGAAATTTACTTTCTTGAATTAAGATAAAATTGTGTCAAGATTCTGTGCAGTCCTCGTATTATTGGTGAATTTTCTGTGAAAGTCCGTGTTCCGGGCTTGATCTCGCTTGATCTTGTGTGTTACGATGAAGGCGCATCAATCGATGGCTCATTAATTAATCATCCATCAAGGAGTAATCCGAAATGCTGTACCTCCCGCGTGAAGAAGGTCAAGGTCTCGTCGAGTACGCGCTCATTCTCGTCCTGGTCGCCGTCGTGGTGATCATCATCCTGGCCCTGCTTGGCCCGGCCATCGGCAACATCTTCTCGAAGATCGTCAACTCGCTCTAAGTCTCTCACTCCTTTAATTGCGCTGTGCCAGAAGCCCCGCCTCGCGCGGGGCTTCAATTTTCCCCGGCTGGCTTTGCCCGCGCGCCACGCGCCTTGCGCGCCCGCAGTTGTTGGTCCCCCGATACCGATTTAGGGTACACTAGCCCGCTTTGAGGGGGTATGGCGCGCGCGAGTGTGGAGGGTATGGCTAGATGCGTTTTTCTTCTCGGGCGAAATGGCTGGCGCTGCTGGCAGGCGTGCTGACGCTGGCGCTGGGCGCGTGCGATACGTTTACGGACGCCACGTCGGTCAGCGATCTTGAAACCGAGGTCTTCCAGATCAAAGCGACGCTGGACCAGATGGGCCAGGCCGGGACGGCCATCGCCGAGCTACAGCTTACCGCCGACAACAGCCTGCTGATCGAGTCTGAGCGGAACAATGCCGAAGCAACCGCCTTCGCGGCCCAGGCCACGCTGACCTCCCTGAACCGGGGCGGGGTTCCCGTCCAGCCCAACGTCGCCGGGGGCGCGGGCACGCTGCCCGGCGCCACTCCGGAGCCGGGGACAACGCCTGCGGCGGATCTCGGCACCACGCTGACGGGTACTACGACCACGACGGGTATCCGCGCGCAGGATGGCTGCGCGCTGGACCAAACCGCCGTGTTTAACACCGCCGAGGACCAGATTTACGTCGTCACCACGCTGACCGATCTGCAGGCTGGCACCGTCTTCGGCGTGCGCTGGTTCGCCAATGGCACGCTGTTCCACGAGGAGCCGGAATGCTGGATTCCGAACACGAACTGGGAGCAGGTCTGCGCCTATTGCTCGATCGTGCCGGATGGGCCGAGCTTCGAGACGGGTGAGTGGTCGGTTGAGCTGCTGCTCGACGGGCAGCTCTATTCGCAGGCGCAGTTCCAGGTCGTCGCGCAGTAATCCCCTGCTGGCTTAAGCAACGCAGAGCGAGCGCCCGGCTCGCTCTTTTTTGTTGGCGATAGCCGGATTTGCTTGCGGCGGGCGGCGCGATTCCTATATAATCAAATGTACATTTGATTAACCGCCGAGCGGAGCATCTCATGCCTCGCAAGCCCGCCGAGCAAACGGTTCAGCCCGACGCGATCCTCAAAGCCGCGGCGACGGTGTTCTATCGCCGGGGCTATCATGGCGCGACGATGGCCGACATCGCTGCCGAGGTCAACCTGACGGCGGGCAGCCTCTACCACCACTTCCCCAGCAAAGAGGATCTGCTCTGCGCCGTGCTGGATCGCGGGCTGGCGCAGATCACGCGCGACGTGCGCGCGGTGGTTGACGGCGACGCGCCGCCTGCCGACAAGCTGCGCGCCATCGCCCATATTCACGTGTTGAGCGAGATCGAGCATTCCAACATCGCGGCGGCGGTGATCTTCGAGGGGCGCGCGCTGCTGGAGGTGCCCGGCGTGCGCGACCAGTACGTGCGCCAGCGCGACACGCTCGAAGCGCTCTATCGCCGCGTGGTGGAGGACGGCATCGCCGCCGGGGACTTTCGCCCGGTCGATGTCGGCATTTTCGTCAAGACGCTGTTCGGCGCGCTGAACTGGGTCAGCCTGTGGTACCGCGAGGGTGGGCGGCTGACCGGCGCGGAAATCGCCGCCGAGATCGCCGCGACCTTCCTGGCCGCGCTGCGGACGACGTCTGCTCTAGGCGGTGACTTTCCATCCCGTTGAAACGCCCGGTCCCAAGACTTTACATTTGGAGGAAAGCTTATGTTCAGCCTGACGCCCACCGACGAGCAACAGATGCTGATCGACACGGTGCGCCGCTACGCGACGGAGGCGGTTCGCCCCGCCGCGCACGACGCCGACGAGAGCGGCGCGTTCCCTGACCGCGTGGTGCAAACCGGGTGGGAGCTGGGCATCCTGCCCGGCAGCATCCCGGAGAGCCTGGGCGGGTTCGCGGATGAGTACAGCGCCGTGACCGGGGCGCTCGCCTACGAGGAGCTGGCCTATGGCGACGTGTCGCTCGCGCTGCGGCTGATGACCCCCGCGCTGGTGGCCGTGCCGCTGCTGCTGGCCGGGACGGACGCGCAGCGCGCTCAGATGCTGGAGCAGTTTCTCGGCGAGACGCCCCCGCCAGTCACCGCTGCGCTGCTGGAGCCGTCGGTCAGCTTCGACCCGCTGCGCCCCAAGACGACGGCGGCGCGTGACTCGGATGGCTGCTACGTCCTCAACGGCCGGAAGGCGAACGTGCCGCTGGCCGAGGGCGCCGCGTCGATCCTGGTCTACGCGCTGGATGTCGAGGCTGGGCAAGCGCAGGGGTTCTTTGTCGAAGGCGGCACGCCGGGCCTGACGGTCGGGCCGCGCGAGAAGCTCATGGGCCTGCGCGCGCTGCCAACCTACTCGCTGGCGCTGGAGAATGTGCGCGTCGATCCGGCGCAGCGGCTCGGTGGCGAGGCCGGGAGCGATTTCGGGCTGATCCTGGCGCACAGCCGCGTTGGACTGGCGGCGCTGGCGGTTGGCGTGATGCGCGGCGCGCTCGACTACGCGGTGAATTACGCCAAGGAGCGCGAGCAGTTCGGCGCGCCGATCGCCACCAAGCAGGCGATCGCGTTCATGCTGGCCGAGTGCGCGATCGAGATCGACGCTGCGCGCCTGATGGCCTGGGAAGCGGCCTGGGCGCTCGACCAGGGCCACGATGCGCGCCACGCGGCGTACCTGGCGAAGGAATACGCCGCCAAAGCCGCGCTGATGGTCACTGACGCGGCGGTGCAGACGCTGGGCGGGCATGGCTATATCCGCGAGCACCCGGTGGAACGCTGGCTGCGCGACGCGCGCGGCTTCGCCGCCTTCGAAGGGCTGGCGATTGTTTGAGCGAAGGGCGGATAAGAACAGCCAGGAATAGCTAAAGACAGCGAATAACAGCGATGCTGTGACTGATTTTAGCTGCTCTATCGCTGCTTCTGGCTTAACGGGAGCGAAAGGATAGCGAAATGGCGATCAGCTTTGAAATTCCCGAAAAACTGCAACAGGGTCTGCAAATGACCGAGGCCGTCGCCAAAGGCATCATGCGTGGCGAGGCGCGTCGCCTCGACGAGCGCGAGCACGAGCGCCCGACCGCCTTCGTCAGCATGATGTGGCCGGTCCTGCGCGAGCAGCAGAAGCGCCAGCTTGACCGCCAGGCCGCCGGTGGGCCGAAGCGCGAGGGGCCGGGCACGCTCAACCTCAACATGATTCTCACCTTCGAGATGCTGAGCTGGGGCGATGTGGGGCAGATGCTATGCATGCCGATGGCGCTGCTGGCAGGCGCGGCGATTGAGGCGGTCGGCACGCCGGAGCAGAAGGAGCGGTTTCTGCGCCGCTTCGCGGAGGGCGACGCGCCGGTGTGGGGCGCGATGGCGATGACCGAGCCGGGCGCCGGGTCGGACACGTCCGCGATCCAGACGACTGCCACGCTTGACCCGGCCACGAATGAATGGGTGCTCAACGGGGAGAAGATTTTCTGCACGAACGGCAAGCTCGCGCTGGACGAGTCGAACGGGATCGTGGTCGTGTGGGCGACGGTCGATCGCTCGGCGGGGCGCGCGGGCATGAAGCCGTTCGTGGTGGAGGCGGGCACGCCCGGCGTCACGGTCGAGAAGGTCGAGATCAAGCACGGCATCCGCGCCAGCGATACGGCGAGCATCGTCTTTCGTGACGCGCGCATTCCGTACGAGAACCTGCTCGGCTCGGCGGAAGTGCACCGCACTGATGGCACCACGAAGGGCTTTAAGGGCGCGATGGCGACCTTTGACGCCAGCCGCCCGCTGATCGCCGCCAGCGCGATCGGGGTGGGGCGCGCCGCGCTGGAGTTCGTCAAGGAAAAGCTCGCCGCCGAAGGGATCGACATCCCCTACGACCGGCCCTACCACGCGCTGAGCGCCGTCCAGCGCGACGTGATCGAGATGGAGATGCAGCTTAAGGCGGCCTGGCTCCTAACGCTGCGCGCGGCCAGTATGCTCGACCACGGGCAGCACAACAGCCTCGAAGCGTCGATGGCGAAGACGAAGGCCGGCAAGGTCGTTACGGCGATCACGCAGCAGGCGGTCGCGCTCCTGGGGCCGATGGGCTACAGCCGCGAGTGGCTGGTCGAAAAGTGGATGCGCGACGCGAAGATCAACGACATCTACGAGGGAACCGGCCAGATCAACACGCTGATCGTGGCGCGGCGCATCCTGGACTACAGCAGCCGCGAGCTACGCTGAGGCTCCGGCAGGCGGAGGCTCGCGCCGGGGCGTTGGGTGAGCGGCGGGCAGGAATAAGGCCGTTCGCCGCGAAATCTGGCATAATCTAGCAGCTAGCGGTTAGCAGCGGGCGGCAACGGCTAAGACGCGGTTCGCTCGGCGGTCACGCCTGCCATACGAGCGCGCGGGTCACAACCCGCTAGCGATGTTTCGTTTTTGCTAACGGCGAATCGCTAAGTGGTCTGTCGAAATGATCTGGCGAATGCGGCGGTTGGCAAGGCTGACCTCACCCCCGGCCCCTCTCCAACATGGAGAGGGGAGAAA
>DAOKYY010000132.1:0-7630 GCA_035325905.1 Aggregatilineaceae bacterium
ACCGAAACACACCCTCAGACTCGCAACATTGCACGCTCGCGGCGGATGTCCTCAACCCATGTCCGCGCCGCAGCCTGCGCCTGGCGTCCGAAATCCCGATCCCGGCTGGCATAGGTGATCGCGCGCGAGATGTTGATGATCGGGCCGATACCCGTTCGGGCCGAGCCGTGCTGTACCGCTGTTCGCAAATCGCCCTCCTGCACGCCGATACCCGGAATGAGGAACGGTAGATTAGGCGCCCAACTGCGTATCCGCGCCAGATCGCGCGGCAGTGTGGCGGCGGCGCTCAGCCCCAACTGGCCTGGGTAACGCTGCTCCAGAGTGTTGATCTCGGCAGTCACATACCGGAACAATGGTGACTCGGCGCTCGGCCATGTCTGGAAATCGTTGCCGAAGCGGTTGGTCGAGCGTACCAGCACGAACGCGAGCGCGTCCGGGCTGTTTAGAAAGGGCAGAATACCTTCAATGCCAACGTATGGGGTCAGTGTGACCGCGCGTACTTTCAGCACATCGTAGGCGATCCGCACCTGTTGTTGGGCGGTATAGTCGATGTCCCCGAATTTGGCGTCGAGAATGACCGGGATGTTATCAGGAACAAAGGCTATCATATCGGCCAGCACAGCCATGCCGCTTGGACCATAGCCCAGGAAGAAGGCCAGATTAAACTTGAACGCGCAGACAAGGCTGTAGGTCGCGTCGATAATGGTCCGGCAGAAATCGTCGAGCGATACGCCTGGCGGCACCAGGTCCGGGTTTGGATCGAGGCCAACGCACAACCAGGAATCGTTGCGCTGTTGCGCATCACGCAGTTGGTCGATTACTCGCATCGCTCGCGCTCCTGGATCACCCGGTAATCGCAAACACGTATTGGATGTTGTATCTTTCGTTCCGCTGCCGCCAGTATACCGCAACAATGGGAGGGGTGCCGCGTCGATCTGGCGTATCTCCAGCCGCACCGGGACCCTGTGATACAATCGTCGCAGATCACCGTCGTCCCGCATTAGTGCGTGGCGCGCCAAGATGTGGAATCTTCTCGGCGCGCTACCGGGACTTGGAGCCTGCCATGGACGCACTAGGACGGCCCTGGCTGACCGGCTGTGGGCTGGCGATTTTGCTGTCGCTGGCTTTGGTAACGAGTGGGGTGGGCGGCGCCCAGTTTTATGGCGCGCTTCGCGCGCGGCGTGGCGAACCGCCGCCGGCAGGATGGCGCGCTGGCCTGGGCCTGGCGGTAGTGTTGCTGGCAACGGCGCTCGTGTTCTGGCTGCTGCTCGTCGCAGCCCTGTTGGTCCAGAGAGTGGGGCGCGAGCTGGCAGCGCCCTGGGTACATTGAGTCGTGGTCTGAGCCGCCCGTATGCGGCGATGGGAGATGAAGATGGCCCTATCTATTGGCGCTAAAGCGAGCCGAAGCAAGACCTTCACCGATGAAGACGTGCGGGGTTTTGCGCAGATCAGCGGCGATACAAACCCCGTTCACCTGGACGATGCCTATGCGTCGCGAACCCGCTTTGGGCGCCGGCTGGTGCACGGGGCGCTGACCGCCAGCCTGCTGTCGGCGACGCTGGCGAACGATCTGCCCGGCGAAGGCACGATCTACATGAGCCAGTCCCTTCAGTTCAAAGCGCCGGTCTTCATCGGCGACACGATCACCGCGACGGTCGAAGTCACCGCCTATCGCGCCGAGCGAGGGATCGCTACCCTGGCGACGACCTGCGTCAACCAGGACGGCGTCATCGTGGTGCAGGGCGAGGCGGTGGTGCTCGCGCCGCGTGACCGGCAGGGCTAACCGTGCGCGTGATCATCGAGGTGCGGCATGTGCCGCGTTTCCGCGTGATGGACTATCTCGTTCAGGCGGGCGGCACGCCGACCGATATTCTGGAAGTCGCCGGGGACGGCTGGACCGCTTCGCTGGAGGCGCTGGAACCCGATCACCTGGGCATCGTCGCCATCCCGCGCGACCGTCTCGTGATCGAAGGCGATCCACTCCACGTCGAGCGCGTCAGCGCCTTCATGCGGCGCCACGTCACGCGCCGGGACTAGCGCCTGCGCCCTAACTTGACAAACCGCACCGGATCGAGTTTAATGTAATCGATTACAATGTGCCATCCGTCCGTCTCGCGGCTGGATTCCGACGCTTAACCAGCGAGATTCATGGCGGGTGGCCGCGAGGCAGCTATGCGCCCGAAGAAGATGGAGGACGTGGCCCGGCTGGCGGGGGTCTCCACCGCGACGGTCTCTCGCGTCCTCAATAACCCGGAGTTGGTGAGCGACGACACGCGCCAGAGAGTCGCGGACGCGATCCGCCAGCTTGATTATCGGGTCAACCTCGCCGCGCGCAGCCTGCGGACGAACCAGACGCGCACGATTGCAGTCGTCCTGCCGACGATCGCCGACCCGGTCATCAATCGCATGGTTGAAGCCGTCGAGGATGTGGCGATCACAGCCGGGTACACGCTGTTGCTGTGCAGCACGCGCGGAGACGCCGCGCGCGAGCAGACGTACATCGAGCTGCTCACCCAGCAAACCGTCGCCGACGGCGTGCTCTATATCTCGCCCCGTGCGACGCCCGAAAACGTCCTGGCGCTGGATCAGGGGGGTATCCCGCTGGTGCTGTGCAACTACCTGGTTGATCGCGAGAGCGTGCCCTGCCTTCTGCTGGATCATGTCAGCTCGATTTACCAGACAACCGCGCATCTGCTGGCGCTCGGCCACAGGCGGATTGCGCTGCTGAACCTCGCCGCGCCCTATTACTATCCGGCGCGGATGCGGCTTGAAGGGTTCATCAGAGCTTATGCCGAGGCGGGGCTGGAGCCTGATCCCTCTTTGTGTGTCGAAATCGACCAGCCGACCTACGCGAATGATGACTGGTACGCGGCGATCGACCACCTGCTGGGGCGGGCGGATCGCCCCAGCGCGATCGTGGCGTTCAATGACGAGGTGGCGCTTGAGGTGTACGCGGTGTGTCGCGAGCGAGGGCTGAGGATTCCTCACGATCTCTCTGTCACCGGCTGCGACGATATTCTGTCGTCGCGCTACCTGGAGCCGCCGCTGACGACCGTCTCCGTCCCTGCGACCGAACAGGGCAAGCGGGCAGTGCGCGCGCTGCTTAAGCGGCTTGCCCGGCCGCACAGCCGGATCCCGCACGAAACGCGCTTGCCGGTCGAGCTGGTGGTGCGCGGCTCGACCGCCGCCGTGGGGCCAGGAGTCCCTGACGCATGAAGATGACCGATCTGTTTGACCTATCAGGCAAGACGGCGGTTGTCACCGGCGGCTGCGGCGTGCTGTGCCACGCCATCGCGCAGGCGCTGGCGGAGCACGGCGCGAATATCGCGTTGCTTGACCGGTTGATCGAGCGCGGCCAGATCTGCGCCGACGAAATCGGAGCGCGCGCGATCGCAGTCTACGGCGACGTGCTGGACCGCGAAGGCCTGGTCGCCGCCGAGGCGCAGATTCGCGCGCATTTTGGGCCGGCCAGCATCCTGGTGAACTGCGCCGGTGGCAACCGTCCTGAGGCGACCACGAGCGCGAGCGCCTCCTTCTTCGACTTGCCGGAGGAGGCGTTGCGCGACGTGCTCAGCCTGAATCTCCTGGGCACGATCCTGCCGGCGCAGGTGTTTGGCCGCAGCATGGCAGAACGGGGCGAGGGGGTGATCGTCAACATCTCGTCGATGGCTGCCTTTCGCCCGATGACCCGCGTCCCGGCCTACAGCGCCGCGAAGGCGGGAATTACGAACTTCACGCAGTGGCTGGCGGTTCATGTGGCGCAGGAATACTCGGCGCGTATCCGCGTCAACGCGATCGCGCCGGGCTTCTTCATCACCAGCCAGAACCGTTATCTGATGATCGACGAGACGACAGGCGAGCTGACACCGCGCGGGCGCCAGATTCTGGATCACTCGCCGATGGGACGCTTCGGCACGCCGGAGGACTTGATCGGGCCTGTGCTGTGGCTGGTCTCCCCGGCGGCGGGCTTCGTGACGGGTGTCGTGCTGCCGATCGATGGAGGATTCAACGCGTATGCAGGCGTCTGACGCACTGCCCATGCTTTACGGCGCTGCTGTGGCAGCGGAAGGGCTGCTTACCGGGGAGCAAATCCACGAAACACTGGCCGGGGCGCTGGCGGGGCGGTTTGACAACCGGCGGGTGCTAGTCTTGATCCCGGACCACACGCGCACGGCGCCGCTGCCGCAGTTGTTCCGCGCCCTGGTCGATGTGCTGCGTCCTGCGCGCCAGCTTGATTTCGTCGTCGCGCTTGGCACGCACCTGCCGCTTGGCGGAGACGCGCTGCTGCGTCTGGTCGGGCTGGGCGCGGACGAGCGCGCCACCACGTATCGGCACGCCGGGCTGTTCAACCACGTGTGGGACGACGCGGACGCGCTGGCAACGATCGGCACGCTGCCGCGCGAGCAGGTGCAGGCGCTCGCCGGAGACGCCTGGCATCCATCGCTCGGTGGTGATGTGCCGGTGCGGATCAACCGCCGCGCGCTCGACTATGACGACCTGCTGATCGTCGGGCCGACTTTTCCGCACGAAGTGGTCGGCTTTTCCGGCGGCGCGAAGTATCTCTTTCCCGGAATCTCCGGCCCGGAGATGATCAACGTGACGCACTGGATGGGCGCGCTCCAGACGGTCTTGCGCACCATCGGCATCGAGCGCACGCCGATGCGCGCCATGATTCACGCCGCCGCCGGGTTCGTCCCGGTCCCGATCACGCTGGCGGCGCTGGTGGTCGAAGGCGACGGGCTGGCCGGGCTGTTCGTCGGCCCGCACGAAGCGGCCTTCCACGCGGCGGCGGCGCTCTCGGCGGAGCGGCACATCGTCTGGCTGGATCGCCCGTTTCAGCGCGTGCTGTCCCATGCGCCGGCGATGTACGATGAATTGTGGACGGCGGCGAAGGCGATGTATAAGCTCGATCCGGGCGTCGCCGATGGCGGCGAAGTGATTGTCTACGCGCCGCATCTGCGCTCGGTGAGCGCGGTGCATGGCCGCCATGTCTTCGAGATCGGCTACCACGTGCGCGACTATTTTCTCAAACAGTGGGATCGCTTCGTGGACGTGCCGCTCGGCGTGCTGGCGCACAGCACGCATCTCAAAGGCGCTGGCACGTTCGAGGGCGGGGTCGAGCGCCCGCGCATCCAGGTAACGCTTGCCTCGCAGATTCCGCCCGACGAGTGCGCCGCGCTCAATCTCGGCTACGCCGATCCGGCGAAGATCAACCCCGCCGAGTGGCAGGGCCGCGAGGATGAAGGCATCGTCTACATCCCGAAGGCAGGCGAGCGGTTATTTCGTGTGAAGACGCCCGGCCGCTAGGCGGTCGAGCGCGGCGTCGTGCGAGAGCGTGAACCCGGCGAACAGCGCCGCTAGGAATGGGGCATCAGCCAGAAGGTGGAGCACGTTATGGCAGGCTATCAAATCGGCATGATGGGGTTGGGCGTGATGGGCGCCAACCTCGCGCGTAACCTGGCCGCGCATGGTTTCAGCGTGGCCGGGTACGATCTGGCGCCGGAGAAGCGAACCGCTTTTCAGGCGGCGCACGAGGAAGGCGCGCTGGCAGCTTACGACGATATCCCGGCATTTCTCGCCGCGCTGGAGCAGCCGCGCCGGATTATCCTGCTGGTGCCGGCCGGGGTGGTGGACGCGGCGATTGAGTCGCTCAAGCCGTTTCTGTCGCCCGGCGACTTGCTGATCGACCTGGGCAACAGCTTCTTCCTCGACACGGAGCGCCGCGCGAAGCTGATGGAGGAAGAGGGGCTGTTCTACTTCTTCGGCGCCGGAGTCTCCGGCGGCGAGAAAGGCGCGCTGCGCGGGCCGTCGATCATGCCCGGCGGGCACCCGGACGCCTATCGCCTAATCGAGCCGGCCTTCCGCGCCATCGCGGCGCAGGTCAATGGCGAGCCGTGCGTCGCGTACATCGGGCCGCGCGGAGCGGGGCACTACGTCAAGATGGTGCACAACGGGATCGAGTACGGGATCATGCAAGCCATCGCCGAAGCCTACGATCTGCTCAAGCGCGTGGCCGGGGCGACGGCGGACGAGCTGCACGCGGCGTTCAGCGCCTGGAACCGCGCCGAGCTGAACTCGTACCTGATCCAGATCACCGCCGAGATCTTCGCGCGGCGCGATGACGAGACCGGGCAGTCGCTGGTCGAGCTGATTCTCGACGAGGCGCAGCAGAAGGGCACCGGCAAGTGGGCCAGCCAGAACGCGCTCGATCTCGGCGTCCCCACGCACACGATCAACGCGGCGGTCGAGGCGCGTATCATCTCCGCGCACCGCGACGAGCGCCAGCAGGCGGCGGCGCTGTTCCCCCCGTCGGGGCAGCCTTTCACCGGCGACCGCGCCGCGCTGTTCGAGGACGTGCGCGCCGCGCTGTATGCGAGCGTGCTGTGCGCCTACGCCCAGGGCTTCGACCTGATGCAGGCGGCGAGCGCCGAATACGCCTACAACCTTGATCTGACTGCGATTGCGACGATCTGGCGCGGCGGGTGCATCATCCGCGCCGCCTTGTTGGAAGACATCCGCGCGGTGTTCGGCGTGCAGCCCGATCTGCCGAACCTATTGCTGGCCGAGCCGTTCCGTAGCGCGATTGACCAGCGGCAGAGCGCGTGGCGGCGCGTGATCGCGCTCGGCGTGGAGCACGGCGTCCCGGTGCCGGCGCTGAGCGCGTCGCTGGCGTACTTTGACGCCTATCGTTCGGCGCGGCTGCCTGCCAACCTGACCCAGGCGCAGCGCGACTATTTTGGCTCGCACACCTACCGGCGCATCGACCGGCCCGGCGTGTTCCACACCGAGTGGGAAAGCTGACCGCGCCACAGCCCTAGCTTAGGGGGTATGAGCGCGGGCGAATGAGGCTCGCGCTCCGTCTGCGAACAGGAAAGGACAGAACCGTTTATGCCGCGAAATGTGATTGTCGCCCAATCCGGCGGCCCGACGCCAGTCATCAACAACTCGCTGCGCGGGGTGATCGAAGCCTGCCGCGAGCGCCCGGAAATCTTCGGGACGGTCTACGGCGGCTGGCACGGGATCGAGGGCGTGCTCAAGGAGGAGTTGCTCGACCTCTCGTCGCAGGACCCGCGCGAGATTGCGCTGCTGCGAACGACGCCTGCCGCTGGCTCGATTGGAACGTGCCGCTACAAGCTTAAATCTAGCCAGCAGGAAGACTTCGAGCGCGTAATCGAGATCATGAAGGCGCACGAGGTCGGGTACTTCTTCTACATCGGCGGCAACGACTCGATGGACACCGCCAACAAGGTGGCGCAGCTCGCCGCCCAGCGCGGTCTGGACCTGATCGCGGTCGGCGTGCCGAAGACGATCGACAACGACGTGGGCGACTCGGCCTTCGAACTGATCGACCACACGCCGGGTTACGGCAGCGTCGCGCGCTACTGGGCGCTCAATGTGCAGAACCTCAACGAGGAGAACGCCGGCTCCAGCCCCGCCGACCCGGTGCTCGTCGTCCAGGCGATGGGCCGCAAGATCGGCTTTATCCCGGCGGCGGCGCGGCTGGCCGATCCGGAGCGCGCGCTGCCGCTGCTGATTGTGCTGGCGGAGGCGAAGCTGCCGCTGGACGACCTCGCTGACGCGGTCAACGACCTGCTGAAGCGCGAGGGCCGCGCCCTGGTGATCGTCAGCG
>DAOKYY010000133.1:0-7605 GCA_035325905.1 Aggregatilineaceae bacterium
CCTCCTATTTGCACCGGGATTTATTGATAAAGACGTAATATGTCGTGTAACGAAGGCTCGTTATGCTTGAGGCATATTTGAGTTGGATATGCTCCCGGCCCAAATCCCGCTTACCCTAGAGCATCTCTTCCCCACCCCGTCCAACTCAAATAGAAGGACCGCGATCCGCGCGGTCCTTGTGTTTCCCGGCACGCGCGCGACAACCGGACAGTCACCAGGCCCGCGATCCTTACGGCCTGATTTCGAGCGATCCAATCATGGCCCGGTCGCCTGCCGTCTGCCCCGCGCCGGAGACCGGCAGCGGCTGCGGGTCCGCATACCAGTAGACGCGCACGGCCACGTCGTAGCGGCCCGGCGGTAGCGCCGCCGGAAGCGTAAGACGGTGCACGTCCAGCCGCAGCGCGCCGGGGGGCCAGCCGCTAGTCGGCGCATGGCCGTCGAGCGGCGAGCTATCCGCCTGGGCGACGATGTTGCCCTGCGCATCCTGCACCACAACCGACACGCTGTAATCGACCGGCGCGGGCTGCGCGGCGCTCCACCACAGGAACACGCGGATCGTCTCGCCCGGCGCGGCGCGCTCCGGCGCAGCGGCGCGGCGCAGCGCGAACAGGTCGCCAAACCGCGCGATGGCGCCGGGCGGCGTGCGATCGTAGCGATAGCTGTACAGTGGCGTGCCGAGGTGGTCCACCTTCAGCGCGGCGGACTGCTCGAATCCGGCGCCGGCGAACAGCGCGCCGTACTCCGTCATCGGCGCGTCGCCCCAGTACACCAGCCAGAACGCGTCGAGCGGCCGGATCAGATCCAGCAGGCGCGGCAGAAACTCAACGCCATAGCGGGCGCGCCACTCGCGCAGGGAGATGGCGGGCGTGTCCGCGCCCATTTGCCGCTCGACGTAATAGCGCGCCGGAAAATCGCCGACCCATACATCCATCAGGACCGGCTCGGTTCCCTGATGATACGTGGTGATGTTGCGCGTAATCGCCCGCCAGTCGGGGTAATGGCGCCGCGCGTCCACCGTCGTCAGGCTGACGAAGACGATCACCGCGACCAGCAGCCCGCGCCCGACCCGCTGCAAATTCGTCAGCCCGTGCGCGATCAGCACCATCAGCGGCGGCGCGATCACGACGAAGTTGCGCTCGGTCAGGAACTGCCGCCGCGCGTTGATGGCGATCGTCAATCCGACCGTCAGCGCGATCCACAGCGCCGGATAGGCTGCCGGCCACAGCGGGCGCAGCCGCACGCGGATCACGTCCAGATCGCCGCGCCGCCGGTAGGTCACGTACACCAGCCCCAGCAGCAGCAGCGCGAACAGCAGAACGTAATGACTGCCGAGCAGCGCCGTCCGCACGGCGCGATACGTCTCGACGCTGTTCGGAACCGAGTTGCGATAATACAGCGGGTCGTCCCAGCGGACGCGGTTCTGATCGAGCACAACCGGCGCCCACGGCAGAAAGCCCAGCCCGACCGCGCCGAACAGAAACAGCCCGTCGAGCAGCCGCCGCCCGCGTCCGAAGGCGAGCAGGTGCACGCCCTGCGCCAGCAGCACGAACGCGCCGAGATAGTGCGTGTAGAGCAGCGCCAGCGACGACAGCACGTGCCCGGCGCGGGACGCCCGCGACGCATACCGCCACCAGCGGACGTAGAACACGCTCGACACGATCGCCAGCGTCGCCAGCAGGCTGTAGTGGCGCACCTCCTGAGCCAGGTCAATCGGGAGATCGGCCAGCGCCAGCAGCAGCGCGGCCAGCAGCCCGGTCAGCGGGGTGAACAGCGCGCGCCCCAGCGGGTAGACCGCCGCGACCGCCACCATGCTAATCAGCACGCTGAAATAGCGCAGCGCGAACTCGGACTCGCCGGTCAGCGCGCGCCAGACGCGGAACGTCACGAAGTACAGCGGCGGATGCTGGTCGGCGGCCAGCGTGCGCGTCACGTCGCCGAGGCCCGGCCCTTCGGTCAGAACCAGCGTCCAGCCCTCGTCGGCCCACAGGCTGCGCGCGTCGAGCGCGTGCGTGCGCAGCGCCCAGCCGAGCAGCAGAACGCCGAGCAGCGCGATCAGCATGCGCGGCGCGGAAATGAGGCTGGCGCGAGTCATGGTTCGGAATCTGCTCCGGTGCACAAGAAACCGCGTCGCGATTGTACCTTGCCGCCTGGCGCGTCACCAGACGAGCGACGGCTCAGAACAGGCGCGGCTGATCGAGCGGGCGCCGGCCATCCAGCAGCACGTATGGCGCGACCCGCTTGACCCCGCGAATCCCGATAGCGCGCAGGTCGTCCAGCGTGCGCAGCCGCCCGCGCGCCCGCGCCTTCAGGATGCGATCGGCGCCTTGCGGGCCAATCCCCGGCACGCGCAGCAGCTCCGCGCGCGCGGCGTAGTTGATCTCCACGGGCTGATGCGCGAGCGACTGGTCCGCCCAGGCGCGCTTCGGATCGACCGCCAGCGGCAGATCGCCCTGCCCCGCGAACGGCAGTTCTTCCAGCTCGAAGCCGTAATCGCGCAGCAGGAAACTCGCCTGATAGAGCCGTAGCTGGCGCTGCGGATCGGTCGCCGGAACATCGGCGAGCGGCGTCTCGACCAGCGGGCGGAACGCCGAGTAATACACGCGTGAGAGGTGAAGCTGCCGGTACAGCACGTCGGTCACGCTGAGCAGCTCCAGGTCCGATTCCCCTGCCGGGCCGACCACCAGCTCGGTCGTGCTGCTGGCGCGGAGGCGCGAGTCCGGGTCCTGGCGCATCTCGTCCACCCAGCGCAGCGGAGTCACCAGCTCCTGCTCGAACAGCTTGCCGGGCGCGATCCGCTCCAGGCGCGCGGCGTTCGGCGCTTCCAGGTTGATCGAGACGCGAGTCGCCAGCCGCATCGCCTCGCGGACCTGGTCGCGCTGCGCGCCGGGCATCAGCTTGAGGTGCATGTAGCCGCGAAAACCGTGCTTCTGGCGCAGGATCGCGCCGGTGTCGAGAATCGCGTCCTGGCTGGTCACGCCGCCGCGCACGATCCCGGACGAGAGAAACAGCCCCTCGACCGCCCCCGCCCGGTACAGCGCCATGAACCCGCTCGCCATCTCGTCCGGCGTGAACTTGACGCGCTTCATCGACGAGCGCCCGGCGCGAAACGGGCAATAGAAGCAATCGCGCTCGCAGGCGGTGGTGGACATCGCCTTGAGCACGGGCATTTTGCGGCTGCCAGCGGTGACGTTCGTAATGCAGCCGCTGAGGTCAGGCGGCACACGGCGCGAGCGGACCGGCTGCTCCTGGCGTGGAGCATCTCCGACCGACTCGAACTCCGTGGTACCGTGCAGCGCGCTCAGCAGGTCGTGACCGTCCATGGAACGCTCCCAAACTCCGACGCTATACTTCCATTATATCGAACATTAGTTCTAAATGCAAGCAGGAAAAACGCTCCTGGCCGGGGCTAGGAGCGCGGGCAGAGTCGTCCGATTTCGCGCGCCGGAGCCGCGCGCGCCGCCAGGGCTACATCTCCGCTTCCTGCTCCGGGGCCGGCTCCTCGCCG
The DNA here is from genome assembly GCA_035325905.1 of Aggregatilineaceae bacterium. Classification (GTDB taxonomy): domain Bacteria; phylum Chloroflexota; class Anaerolineae; order Aggregatilineales; family Aggregatilineaceae; genus DYGX01. The sequence continues at coordinate 3,506 of DAOKYY010000133.1, forward strand.
GCCCCGTCGTCGTCATCGCCCTGCCCCTCCTCGGCGGCGCGCCAGATTTCCGTCGCGCGGTCGATGTACAGAATCCCGTCAAGGTGATCGATCTCATGCTGGAAGACCCGCGCCAGCCAGTCCTTCGCCTTGACGCGCACCTTCTTGCCGCGCCGGTCGAGCGCCTGGACGGTTACGGCGCGGTGCCGGCTGACGTTGCCGTAATAGCCGGGGATCGACAGGCACGCCTCGATGCCGTCTACCATCTCGTCCGAGACGCGCACCAGCTCCGGGTTGACCAGCGTGTACAGCACGCCCGCCTGGTCGCCGTATTCCTCGACCGACTCCTCGTCGTCGGGCAGCCGGACGACGATCACGCGCTGGCTGACCTCCACCTGCGGCGCGGCCAGCCCGACGCCCGGCGCTTCGAGCATCGTCTCGACCATGTCGTCGATTAACGTCTGAAGCTTCGGATCGTCGAGGTTCGCGACCTTGTGCGCTTTCTTGCGCAGAACCGGGTTTTCGGGCGTGATGATGGGGCGCACGGCCATGATCGTTCTTGCTCCACAGGATTATCAGCGCCAGAGGGCTGCGTTCGGCGTCAGGATTTTAGCGAATCCGGCGGGCGGCGTAAAGCGTTATCCCGGCTGCGCGTGGTTCACGTGCTGGCCCTACAGTCTCAAATGCCGCGCTTTTTCGGCTGAATTGCAGCCCGTTCCCGGCTGTTTCCGGCTGATTTAGCCTTGACAGCCCCTTGCCGGAGTGATAATATTCTTGGGCTACTCGTACGGCGCTAACCCTGCCCGACAGGGCGCTAGCGACCGAATTGGATGAACGATCGTACGTGAGGCCATCCCGCCATAGTTTATCGATGGCCTCATGTTATGAAAGAGATGGACGGGTGAGCGATCACCCGTCGTTGCGCCAAGTTTAAGGTAGGACTCGCCAGAGCACTGGCATAGGCGTGGAGGCAAAGCATGCCGACGATCAACCAGCTTGTCCGTAAGGGTCGTCAAGCGAAAAAGAAGAAGAGCAAGGCGCCTGCGCTGCAGTACACCTTCAACTCTTATTCGCAGAACCGTACCCGCCGGCCCAAGGGCGCTCCGCAGAAGCGCGGCGTGTGCACCCAGGTCAAGACGATGACTCCCAAGAAGCCGAACTCGGCCCTGCGCAAGGTGGCCCGCGTTCGTCTCAGCAACGGGATCGAAGTCAGCGCCTACATTCCCGGTGAAGGTCATGGGCTGCAGGAGCACAGCATTGTGCTGATTCGCGGTGGCCGCGTGAAGGACCTGCCCGGCGTGCGCTATCACATCGTGCGCGGCACGCTGGACTCGGATGGCGTCAACCGCCGCCAGCAGGCCCGCAGCAAGTACGGCGCCAAGAAGCCCAAGTAAATCGCAGCTTCGGAGAGAAGAGATCATGCCGAGACGGTCAAGCCCCCCCAAGCGGGAAGTTGTGCCCGACGTCAAGTATCACAACACCCGCGTGACGATGTTCATTAACCGCATGATGCACGGCGGCAAGAAGAGCACCGCCCTGCGCGCGCTGTACGGCGCGTTCGATCTGATCGAAGAGCGCAGCAAGCGCGACCCGCTTGAGGTCTTTGAGCAGGCGCTGCGCAACGCGACGCCGATTCTCGAAGTCAAGCCGCGCCGCGTGGGTGGCTCGACCTACCAGGTCCCGGTCGAAGTCAGCCCGGATCGCGCGCTCTCGCTGGCGATGCGCTGGCTGCTGGCCTCGGCGCGCGGGCGCGGTGGCCGCAGCATGTCCGAGAAGCTGGCTGCCGAGTTCATGGACGCCGCGACCGGGCAGGGATCGGCCATCAAGAAGAAAGAAGACACGCATCGTATGGCGGAAGCGAACCGCGCCTTCGCCCACTATCGCTGGTAAGCCCAGCCTGTCACGGAACGCACGGGATAATCGCAGCTCATGGCTAAGAAAGCCGCGCACGAAATCGTTCAGGACCTGAACATGGTCCGGAACATCGGCATTATCGCCCATATCGACGCCGGGAAGACGACGACAACCGAGCGTGTCTTGTATTACGCCGGCAAAATTCACCGTATGGGCGAGGTGCACGAAGGCGCCGCGACGACGGACTATATGGACCAGGAGCGCGAGCGCGGCATCACGATCATGGCGGCGGCCATTACGGCGAGCTGGCGCGGGCATCAGATCAACGTCATCGACACGCCCGGTCACGTCGACTTCACTGCCGAAGTGCAGCGCAGCTTGCGCGTGCTAGACGGCGGCGTCGTCGTGTTTGACGGCGTCGCAGGCGTCGAGCCGCAGTCCGAGACGGTCTGGCGCCAGGCCAACGAGTACCACGTCCCGCGCATTTGCTTTGTCAACAAGATGGACCGCGTCGGCGCCGATTTCGGGCGCTGCGTGCAGATGATCGTGGATCGCCTGAACGGGCACCCGATTCCGCTCCAGATGCCCTACGGCGAAGGGGCGGACTTCCACGGCATCATCAACCTGATGACGATGGAGCTGCTGACCTACGGCGACGACCTGGGCACGGCCATCGAGCGTCACCCGGTCCCGGCTGATGCGCTTGAGGCGGCGGAAGCGGCGCGCGAGGCCATGATCGAGCGGATCGTCGAGACCGACGAGGCGCTCACCGAGAAGTACCTTGCGGAAGAGGAGATTACCGACGAAGAGCTGATGGCGGCGCTGCGCCGCGCGACGATCCGCAACCAGGTGCAGCCGGTGCTGCTGGGATCGGCGCTCCGCAATCGCGGCGTGCAGCTGATGCTCGACGCGGTGGTGGACTATCTCCCTTCCCCGCTCGATATCCCGCCCATCGAGGGCATCAACCCGAAGACCGAGCAGGTCGAGGCCCGCGCGGCGTCGGATGACGAGCCGCTGGCCGCGCTGGTGTTCAAGATTATCAGCGACCCGTTCGTCGGGCGGCTGGCGTTCTTCCGCGTGTACTCCGGCGTGATCCGCGCCGGGTCGTCGGTGCTGAACACCTCGAAGGGCCGCCGCGAGCGCGTCGGGCGCGTCGTGCGCATGTTCGCCGACCGCCGCGAGGATGTCGAGGAAGTGCGCGCCGGCGACATCGCCGCGACGCTTGGCCTGAAGGACACCTTCACCGGCGAAACGCTCTCGGACGAAGCGCACCCGATCGTCCTCGAGACGATCGAATTCCCGGAACCGGTGATCGCGGTCGCGATTGAGCCGAAGACGAAAGCCGACCAGGACAAAATGGGCCTGGCGCTGGCGAAGCTGTCGGAAGAAGACCCGACCTTCGTCGTGAACGTGGACAACCAGACCGGCCAGACGCTGATTCACGGCATGGGCGAGCTACACCTGGAAGTGCTGGTCGACCGCCTGTTCCGCGAGTTCAAGGTCGATGCGCGCGTCGGCAAGCCGCGCGTCTCGTACCGCGAGACGATCACCCGTCCGGCGGAAGGCGTCGGGCGCTTCGTGCGCCAGACCGGCGGCAGCGGGCAGTACGGCCACGCCGTGATCACCCTGGAGCCGCTGCCGGAAGACGCCGACGCCGAGGTGGTGTTCGAGAACAAGATCGTCGGCGGCACGATCCCGAAGGAATACATCCGCCCGGTCGAAGAAGGGCTGCGCGAAGCGGCGCAGAGCGGCGTCTTCGCCGGGTATCCGCTGGTGCGCGTCAAGGCCACGCTGGTCGATGGCTCGTACCACGAAGTGGACTCGTCCGAGATGGCGTTCAAGATCGCCGGCTCGATGGCGCTGAAGGACGCGGTGCACCACGGTAAGCCCGTGCTGCTGGAGCCGTTCATGCGCGTCGAGGTGGTCGTCCCCGAAGAATACGCGGGAGACATCATCGGGGATCTGTCGAGCCGCCGAGCCAACATTACCGGAATTGACACCCGTGGCGATGGCGTCTCGGCGGTTCACGCCCACGCCCCGCTGGGTGAGATGTTCGGCTACGCGACCCACCTGCGCAATCTGACGCAGGGGCGCGGCAGCTTCACGATGGAATTCGAAAAGTACCTACAGGTCCCCGATTCAATCGCCGAGACGATCATCAAGGGCGGCTAGCCCGGCTTGGCGCGAGCGGGAGAGGCTCTCAGGAGGCACGATGGCAAAGGGCAAGTTTGAGCGTTCGAAGCCCCATGTGAATGTGGGGACGATCG
>DAOKYY010000134.1:0-7540 GCA_035325905.1 Aggregatilineaceae bacterium
TGGCGGCGGTCCTGGGCGGGGCGCAGTCGCTCCACACCAACAGCATGGACGAGGCGCTGGCGCTGCCGTCCGAGCACGCCGTGACGCTCGCGCTGCGCACGCAGCAGGTCATCGCGCACGAGACCGGCGTCGCCAACACGCTGGACCCGCTCGGCGGCAGCTACTTCCTGGAGCGGCTGACCGATGAGATCGAGGAGGAGGCTTACGCCTACTTCCGCCGCATCGACGATTTCGGTGGCGTGATCCCGGCCATCGAAGCGGGCTTCTTCCAGCAGGAGATCGCGGACGCGGCGGCGCGCTTCCAGGCTGAGGTCGAAGTGGGCGAGCGGCAGATCGTCGGCGTCAACGCCTACGCCGGCGACGAGCCGCTGCGCATCCCGATCCTGGAAATGGACCCCCAGGGCTACGAGCGGCAGATCGCCCGGCTGGCGGACCTGCGCGCCTCGCGCGACGCGGACGCGCTGGCGCGCTCGCTCGACGCGCTGCGGGCGGCGGCGCGCGGCGACGCCAACCTGATGCCGCATATTCTCGACGCGGCGCGGGCCGACGCGACCCTGCAAGAGATCATGGACGTGCTGCGCGACGAGTTTGGCCTCTACCACGAGAAGCACGTCATCTAGCCGCCGCGCCATGCGGCGCAGCGCGCTTCGAAAGCGCGCTAGATGCCCGAACGGGAATCGAGCAGGGGCGGGGCGTGCTCCGCCCGTGTTCTTTCGACCCCTCGCCGGAGTCACCGCGCCGGTCGAGCGCGCCTGGCCTCTACGCGTCGCGTCTCCCCACATCTCGCCGCTCTCTGCCACCCCTGCCCGCTGCTCTCGCCTGCCTCTGTTCTTTGCTGCTTTTCTCTGGTTTTCCTCTCTCACAACAGGCGCACCGGGATCAGCTCGCGTTCGGCGTCAATCAGCGCGTCGAGATTCTGCCCGCGCAGGCGCTCCGGGCGGTTGAGGATCGTGTCGTGCGGGTCGTGCGCGGCGCGCTGCCGCTGGGCGGCGCTACGGCTGTTGGTCGCGTAACAGTAGGTGCAGCCGAACAGGCAGGTGTCGTAGCTGCCGATATCGACCGAGCGCACGCAGCCGCAGTGCTCGCGCGTCGGGTGCGGCTTGAGCGCGAGCGCGGGCTGGCCCGTCAGGCGGCTAAGCAGGTCGAGATCGACGCAGCTTCCGCGATACACGCGCGGAATTGTGGTGTAGTCTTCCTCGCAGCAACTCACCAGCGTCATGCCGTGCTGCTCGGCGATCGCGCTCAGGTCTTCGAGCAGGTCTTGCCGCTCCAGCACGGTCGGCTCGCGGAAGTGGTAGCCGTGCTGCGCGGTGACGGCGGCCAGGTTGCGCCGCGTTTTCCCATAGAAGTCGAGAAACGAATAGGTGCAACGCCGCGTGCTGCCTTCCAGCTGTGCCGCCAGCTCCGCGAACCGCTGGCGGTGATAGGCCAGCGGCGTGCGCGTGCTGATCACGATCGGGTCGTAGCGCCAGACCACGAACTCCGGCCCAGCGTGCAGCGCCAGCGTGCGGAAGGCTGCAATCGCCGCCTGCGGGTCCGGGTTGTGGGTTTCTAGCGGGCGGCCATAGCCGGTCAGGGTGAAGTGAAACGTGTAGCGATAGCCGCGCGCGTCCAACTCCGGCAGGTGGCGCAGCAGCGGGCGCGGGTTGCGCGTCCATAAGACGAAAGCGGTCACGTCTTCCGGCCCCAGCCCGACGCGGTAGACCTGGCCGGAGAACGGGTTGGTCCAGTGACAGAACCCGGCGCGCACCCGGTTGAGGAGCCATTCGCTGTAGAACGCCGGGATATCGGTGCGCCGGCTGGCGCTGATCACGGTCATGCACGGGCCTCCCAATAAGCGCGGACAGCGAGCTTTTCGGACGCCTTGCTATCACTCAATGATAGAACAAAAGTTCGCTTTTGGCAAGCAGCAAAATGCGCTCGCCCGGCCGTCCCTTCGTCCTATTTCCGCGCGCCGCCGGGCCGGGGTACACTTGCCTTAAGCGCAGAGTTCACTCCCGCAGGAGCGCGCGGCATGAACGCAGTTCGCGACGGAGATCGCGTTGGAGCGCGCCGGAAGGGCGTGTGGCTGGCCGCGTTCGCGGCGCTGGTGGTTGTCATGATGGGGGCCGCGCCGCGCACAGGCCGGGCGCAGGTCGATTCCGGCGCGGTGGCGCTGGCCTACGTCTGGCGAGACACGCTCACGCTAGCCGATGTCAACGGCGAGCCGCTGGCGCAGCCCGGTCTGGCGTTCGACTACGGCCAGGGCGCGCGGCTGTTCTGGACGGCGGACGCGCGCACGCTTTACATCGCTCGCGACGACGGCCTCTACGCGACCGGGCCGGGCGGCGCCGCGCCGGTCCAGGTGCCGGGCCGCTACGGGCGCACGCTGACGATCTCGCAGGACCGCGAGACGATGTACTATCTGGAGACGAGCGCGCCGGAGGAAGTCGAGAACAGCGGCGGGCTGATCGCCTTCCCGCTGCGCGAGCTGTCGGTGCGGATGCTGAGCGGCGGGCAGGGGCGGCTGGCGGGTTACTTCGGGCGCTTCCAGCCGGGCGCGTCGCGCGCCGACCTGTCGTTCGCCGGGGCGCTCTACGTGCGCGATGGCGGGTTGCTCGGCCCTGGGCGCCCGAACCTGTGGACGGCCTACGGCGCGGTCGTGCTGGGGACGTGCTGTTTCCCCGATCCGGGCCTGGGCCGCTACGACATCCACGCCGAAGCCTTCACCGTTCAGGACGATACCTTTCTGCCCGGCGCGGCGGCGCGCAACCTGACCGGCACGCACCTCGCCGGGCCGACGACCGATGGCCGCATCCGCGTGATCGACCTGATCACCGGCGGCGCGCGCGATTACACGGTCGAGATCGCGGGCGGCCTGGGCGTGATCGAGCGCATGGCGTGGTCGCCGGACGACGCCGCGCTCTATTTTGTCTCGCGCTACGCGCCCTCGAACCCGCTGGCGCTGGCGGTGGACCCGCCGTTTCCGGTGGACACGCGCAGCGCCAACATCCAGCTTTACCGGCTCAACCTGGTCAGCGGCACGATCCGCGAGCTGGCGTGGCGCGCGGACGTGTACGGCGTCAGCTCGCTGGCCGCCACCGATCGCTACGTCTTCGCCACCATCGTCGAGCCAAACCGCGCGCTGGTCGAGGCGCTCAACGCCGGGCGCGTTCCCGCCGGGGCGCAGCCGACCGACCCGGCGCTGGCGGCCTATCTGCCCGCGACGCAGCTTTGGCGCGTCGATGTCGAGACCGGCGCGCCGGTGGACGTGCGCGCCGATGTCTGGGGCTTGGCCGCGCGCCCGCTGCGTGGATAACCGGCGATGGCCGAGTGGTATCGCCGCACCTTTCTGACCAACCGCCCGCCGCGCACGATTCTGATCACCGGCGGCAGCGCCGGGATCGGGCGGGCGGCGGCGCTGCTTTTCGCGGCGCTGGGCGATAACGTGGCCGTCGTCGCCCGGCGTGGCGACCGTCTCGAAGCGGTGGTGGCCGAAGCCCACGAGGGCGAGCTACCGGGGCGGATCATGCCCATCGTAGCGGATGTGACCGACCCGGCGGCGCTTCAGCGGGCGGTCGCGCTGGCGCTGGCCGAGTTTAACCGCCTCGACGTGCTGGTCGCCGGGGCCGGGGTCGGCCATCGCGGCCCGCTGGTCGAGGCGGCGTGGTCCGACTTGGAGATGGTGCTCCACACCAACCTCGACGGCGTGATCCACAGCGTCCGGGCGGCGGTTCCCGCCCTGCGCGCCAGCGGCGGCGGCCAGATCGTGCTGCTGTCCTCGATTTTAGGGCCGGTGCCCGCGCCCTACGCCGCCGCTTACAGCGCGAGCAAAGCGGCGGTCGAGGCGCTGGCGCGTTCCTTGCGCGGGGAGTTGCGCGCGGATGGGATTCACGTCACGGTGTTACGCATCGGCCAGACCGATACCGAGTTCGCCGCGCGGCGGCTGGGGAGGCCGGGCCGCGTCGCCACGCGCTGGCCGGCGATGACCCCGGAGCAGGTCGCGGGCGGGATCGCCCGCGCGCTGGAGCGCCATCCTCGCACGCTGACGCTGCGCTGGATCGACAGCCTGTTCATCTGGCTCGGCCAGCGCTTCCCCGCGCTGATGGATCGCGTGCTGCGCCGCATCTACGGCTGATGGCAGCGGAAAGCAGCCTGGCGCCTGTTCTCCACTTCTCCCGCCAGCTTTGCAAAACCTGAAGTACAATGGGGTATAACCGTCCGTTGTCAGCGGAAAGGGGAGCACGCGATGACACGTGTACGGACCGGCGCACGGGTGCCGCCCGGTCGCAGCACGCACCTCGCGCCCGGCGTCGTCAGCGAAACGCTGGACGAGGGCCGGATTGTCATCTTCACCTTCGCCGACGCTGCGATTGCGACCATCGACGCCGCAGTCGAGGCGCTGGGCGACCTGATGCGGCGCTGTGACGAGGCCGGATGGCCGCTGCGGGTGCTGCTCGACCTCAGCCAGCCGGACGTGATCCTGACACCCTACGCCCGCGAGCAGGGGGTGTCCCTGACGCGAATTCGCCCCCGGCTGCGAGGCCGGGTCGCGCTGCTGGCGCAGGAGGGCACTCCCGTCGCACATCAGGTTGCCCGCGTTTTGCGCTCGACGCTCTACCAGTACCGCGAGCGGAGCCTGTTCTTCCACCGCGAGCAGGCGCTGGACTGGCTGCGCGCGCTGGCGGAGCGCGAGCCGCTCTCGTAAGATCACACCGGGCGTGCGACGCAGCCCGTTCCACACGGCGCATTGCGCCGGGTGTGTATGATGCTGTCTGGCCGCTGATCGCTGTTCGATCTCAACTCAACAAGGAAGGGATGCTCTCAATGTCCGAGTTTCGCCTGCCCGCTGCTGCCCACATTGGCTATGTGCATTTGCGTGTCTCGGACCTGACCACCGCGCTGGATTTTTACGTAGGTGTGCTGGGCCTGCATGAAGTGGTGCGCAAGCACAGCACTGCCTATCTCTCCGCCAATCACAACCGCCCCTATCAGGTGCTCCTGACCGAGGTCGCCGGGGCGCGCCCCAAGCCGCCGCGCACGACCGGCCTCTACCACGTCGCGATCCGCCTGCCGGACCGTCCGGCGCTGGCCCGTGTGCTCAAGCGGCTGATGGCGCGCGGCTGGCCGCTGCAAGGCGCCGCCGATCACGGCGTCAGCGAGGCGATCTACCTGGCGGACCCCGACGGCAGCGGGATCGAGCTGTACACCGACCGGCCCCGCCCGGAATGGACGTGGGTGAACGGGCAGATCGCAATGGTCACTGAGCCGCTGGATGTGGGCGCGCTGCTCGACACCATCGGCGACGAGTCCGGCGAGCCGGCGGTGATCGACCCGCACACCGATATCGGCCACGTGCATTTGCAGGTGTCCGATCTGGCGCGCGCGGAAGCGTTTTACAGCGGCCTGCTCGGCTTTGACGTGACGCAGCGGACGTATCCTGGCGCGCTGTTCCTGTCGGCAGGCGGCTATCATCACCATCTCGGCCTGAACATCTGGGCCGGGCGCGGCGCGCCGCCGCCGCCATCTGACGCGGCGGGGCTGATCGCGTTTGTGCTGCACCTGCCCGATCGCGCGGTGTGGCAGGCGTTGGTCGATCGGCTGGCGGGAGCGGGCCTCTCGCTTGAGCCGCACAAAGAGGATGGCCGCGCCGAGGCCGCGCTGGTTCGCGACCCCGACGACAACGGCGTGCTGCTGCTCAGCGAATAGCGAAGAACAGCCAGGAACAGGATAGAGCGCGGCAAAGAAACAGCGGTTAGCCCGTGGGCATGTGGCTCCGGGCTAACCGCTGATCGCGAACGGCTAACGACTGCTATTCGTCTACGTCCTCGATCACCACGTTCTCATCGCCCAGCAGGCCGCGCGCATACGCCAGGCTGTCGTCGTTGATCCCGATCCGGTGGCGCGGGTAGTCGAGGCGGGCGGGCGCCCGGTTTCCCCCCACGACGATGAAGCAGAAACGGTCATGACCCGGAAACTGCGTCAGGTAGCCGTGCAGGCGGCGCATCCGGGCGCGGTCGCGGTCCGCATCGCCGCTGCGCGTGATGGTCAGCACCAGCATCCGGCCGGGTGGCGGCGGCTCGTCCGGCGGCGGCTCGACGCGGCGCCGGGGTGGGCGGCGCGGAACGCGCTCATCCTGGGTGGGCGTCTCGTCCGCTGCGCGATCGTCGCGGGCGCGGGCGGCGGGCGCGGGCGGCGGGGTGAGCCGCCCGGCGGCGTCCACCACGGGCGGATCGCTGCGCCCGTTTTCGTCGTCGTGGTGGGTCCGCACGAGATGTCCGGTATCGTCCCGGTACTCCCAATCCGGCGGCCCGCCGAAGTCCGTGTCCGGCTCGTCTTCAAGCCAGCCGGGCATCTCGCGGTCGGTGATCAGGCCCCCATTGCGCGGCACGGTAGCCGGGCCGTTGCGCGGGGGCTGTGGCCGGGTATGCGGCTCTCCGGCCCCGTTACCCGGCCGTCTGCTCGCGCGGCGCGGCGGCGCGACGGCGTGCGGCTCCTCGCGAACCGGAGCGGTCGTTTCTTCCCCAGCGGACGGGCCGCCGGTTTCGTCGTCCGTCTCGATCCAGGACGGTCTCCAATCGGCCATGATCGGCAGGGCGTCGGCGGAGGTCACTACGTCGAAATTCTGGGAGACAGACTCGACGATGACCTGCGTGTCCCCGCGCGAGGTGTCGGCTTTGCCGCGCACGACCAGCACGCTATCGACCTGGACCATCTCGCGGTTCTGCGCCCACACGCGCGGGAACATCACGGCGCTGATGACGCCGGTGATGTCCTCGACGCTGAGAATCGCCATCGTGTCGCCCTTCTTGGTGATCACGGAGCGGATGTCCGCTACCAGCCCGGCGATTGTCACCGGTATCCCGTTGACCTGCTCGCCCGCCTCGACCAGCTCCGCGCTGGTGTGCGTGATCACATGCTGAAGCTGGCCCATCACCGCCTGGAGCGGGTGATCGGTCACGTACAGGCCGACCAGCTCCTTCTCCCAGCGCAGCATATCGCGCTTGTCCGCCGGCTGAATGTCCGCCAGGTGGCCCAGCACGCCGCCAGTCGCGCCGAACTCGACCCCCGTCGCCTCGCCGAACAGGCTGATCTGGCCGATGTCGAGCGCCTTGTGATGCTCCGCCGAGACGCTGAGCATCCGGTCGAGCGCGGCCAGCAGCGCGGAGCGGTGCGCGAACTGGTCGAACGCGCCGACGCGGATCATCGACTCCAGCGCGCGCTTCTGCACGATCCGCAGGTCGACGCGGCGGCAGAATTCGTCGATGTCGCGGAAGGGGCCGCCGTCCTCGCGCACGGCGAGGATGTGCTCCAGCGGGCCGACGCCGACGTTCTTGATCGCGCCCAGCCCGAAGCGGATCGCGCGCGAGCCGTCCGGCCGGTCCTCGATCGTGAAGTCAAGCTGGCTGGCGTTGACATCCGGCGGCAGGACCTTGATGCCCATCCGGTCGCAGTCGGCGGCGAACAGGCTGACCTTCGCCGCGTCGTCGCGGTGGACGGACATCAGCGCGGCCATATACTCGTGCGGATAGTGGCACTTCAGAAAAGCGGTCTGGCAGGT
>DAOKYY010000135.1:0-7488 GCA_035325905.1 Aggregatilineaceae bacterium
CCGCAGCCGCTCGGTCAGCGCGACATACCCCGGCTCGTGCAGCAGATCCAGGCTGCGCGGGCGCGGCAGCGGAATCGGCACATCCCCGATGATTTGGCCGGGGCGCGGACTCATCACCAGCACGCGGTCGGCCAGCAGCACCGCTTCGGGGATGCTGTGCGTGACCATCAAGACCGTCTTGCGGTGGCGCGCCCAGATGCGCAGCAGCTCGCCGCTCATCTGCTCGCGGGTCAGCGCGTCGAGCGCGCCGAACGGCTCGTCGAGCAGCAGCACTTCGGGATCATGAATCAGGGCGCGGCCAATCGCCACGCGCTGCGCCATCCCGCCCGACAGCCCCGCCGGATACGCCTCCGCGAACCCCGCCAGCCCAACCAGGTCCAGCATCGCCTCGGTGCGGCGGCGAATTTCCTCGCCGGGCGCGTGCGCCAGCTCCAGCGGCAGCGAGAGGTTGGCGGCGACCGTGCGCCAGGGCATCAGGTTCGCCTGCTGGAAGACCACCCCGATCCGGCGCTGCGGCGCGGTGATCGGCTGGCCGTCGAGCAGCACGCGGCCCTCGGCCGGCGCAATCAGCCCGGCCAGGATGCGCAGCAGCGTGCTCTTGCCGCAGCCGCTCGGCCCGACCAGGCAGGTGAATGACTCCGCAGGCAGGCTGAGCGAGACGTCGTCCAGCGCGCGCACCTCGCCCGACCCATTCCGGTAGACGTGGCTGATCTCGTCCGCCGCCAGGATCGGCGCGCCCTCGCTCATTCGTCGTTCTCCGGCACGAAGCGCATGTCGAAGCAGGCCGCCAGGTCGTCGAGCGGCCCCGCCAGCAGCCCCATCTCGATCAACAGGTCCTGCGTGGTCTGCCACTTGTCGAGCGCCGTCATGCCGCCCGCGCCGTCCCACAGCGCGATCGAATTGTCGAGCACCTGGCGCTGTGTCGCGCGCTGCTCGTCCGGCAGATCGTTGACGTACCCCTCGACCGTGATTGCGAACGCCGCGTCCGGGTCCGCGATCACGTCCGCCACGCCGCGCGCCAGGGCGCGGACCATGCCGCGCACCAGCTCCGGCTGCTCGCGGATCGTCTGTTCGTTCGTCACCAGCCCGTTCGCCACCAGCGGCGCGTAATCGCTAACGCGCAGCACGTCCACCGGCGTGCACTGCTGCTCGATGGTCAGCGGCTCGTTGGCGACGTACACGACCGCCGCGTCAACCGCCTCCTCGCAGATGTGCTCCGGCGCGGTAAAGCCGATCGAGCGCAATTCGCCCAGGTCGTCTTCGGTCAGCCCGCCCGCCTTGAGCAAAGCGCGCAGGCCGGTGTAGCTCGCGCCCTGCGGGCCGGGGATGCCGACGACCTTGCCGGCGAGGTCCGCCGGGGCGGCGATGCCGCTGCCCTGCGGCGAGACGATCCCGACCGGGTAGTGCTCGTACCACTCGTAGACGTAGACCACCGGGCGGCCCTGCGCCCGCGCCAGGATCACCTGCTCGCCGCTGATCAGCCCGAACTGCAAATCGCCGCCCGCCAGCCGCTCGACGCCGTCCGCCTCGTTGAACCCGTTCTCGAAACGGATGTCGATCCCTTCTTCGGCGAAGTAACCGCGCTCGGCGGCGATGTAGACATGCGCGAACTGCACGCTGGGGATGTAGCTCATAAAGAGAGTAACGGGCGTCAGCGGCTCGGCGGGCGCGTCGTCCTCGCGCAGCAGCGCATAGGCAGCCAATAGCAGCGCGGCGACCACGATCAGCGCGACGGCCAGCGCCAGCAGGCGTAGTGGCGAACGGTTCCTGTTCAAGACCCTTCAAACTCCTTTGCAGCGCGGGCCGAACCATGTGCTTGTCGTGCGGGCGGAGCAAGCTCCGCCCCACCGGGCGCAATTCCGCCTCGCGGCCAGCGTCTCATCCCCCGACCTGCCAGTCGAGCAGGACCGCTTCCAGCCACGCCGCCAGCCCGTAGAGCAGCAGCGCCAGCGCGGTCAGCGTGAACACGGCGGCGATCACCAGCGGCGTGTCGTACGTCCCGCGCCCGAAGTTGATCAGGTAGCCGAGGCCCGCGCTGGCGCTGACGAACTCGCCCACGACCGCGCCGATCACCGAGAGCGTCGCGCTGACTTTCAGCCCGCCGATCAGGATCGGCAGCGCGGCGGGCATCTCCAGGTGCCAAAAGGTTTGCAGCGGCGTGGCTTCGAGCGAGCGCATCAGATCGCGCAGGTCCGCCGGGATGTTGCGCACGCCGAGGACGGTGTTAACCAGCATCGGAAAGAACACCAGCAGCGCGCAGATAATGACTTTGCTGGCGATCCCCGCGCCGAACCAGATGATCAGCAGCGGCGCGATCGCCACAATCGGCACCGCCTGGAGCGCGACGAGATACGGCGTCAGGGTGTAGGCGGCGATCCGGTTCTTGGCGATCAGGTAGCCCAGCCAGAAGGCCGCCGCCACGCCGATCACCAGCCCGCTGAGCACCTCGCGCAGCGTGACCGCCGTGTGCCGCACCAGCGACCCGTCTTCGGCCAGCCGCCACCACCGCTCCGCGACGCTGGCCGGAGACGGCACGATGAACGCCGCGTAGCGCCCCGACTCGGCCAGCAGCCACCAGCCGAGCAGCAGCAGCGCGCCGAATGCTGGGGCCAGCAGCACGTGCAGCCGGGTCCCGCGCAGGCGCGGCAGCCGCCAGCCGGATGTAGGCAATTCCCGGTTCACGGCGCGACTAATCCTCGCCGGGCGCGTCGAATTCGCCATCCAAATCGTCGTCGTCCCCGGCGGGCAGCTCGTCTTGCTCGCCTTGCAGCAGCGCCATCGCGTCGGCATAGAACGCTTCCGGCACGGCGACCTGCACCCCGCCGACCAGCCCGACCGTCAGCGGCAGGGCGGTGCCCAGCGCCTCGCGGAAAAAGTAGACCGGAATCCCCGCGCTGCGCAGCAGCCCGCCGGCGATCTCGGCGTCGGCGCTGCCCATCGCCTCGGCCACCACGTACCATGTGCGGTTGTCCGGGCCGCGCCGCTTGATGATCGGTATGTTGTCGTCCATATGGCCTCTCTCTACCGGCTGCCCCTGCGCCGGTTATGCTACCGGCTATGTTATCGGGTGCTGCCCGCCCCGGCAATGGGCCTGCGATCAAAAAGGCGCGCTCGACCGGGAACCGGCGGCGCGCCTGCTCGGCGAGCGCCCAGGCGGGCTAGACCTCGGTAATCGTGATCGAGTTGATCCGGTCGCCGGGTTGCGAGTCGCGCATGGGGTCGCGCTCGCGGATCTGCATCAGGACGCGCAGGCTGTCCGCGTCCGCCACCTTGCCGAAGACGGCGTGCTTGCCGTTGAGGTGCGGCGTCGGCCCGTGCGTGATGAAGAACTGGCTGCCGTTGGTGTTCGGCCCGGCGTTCGCCATGCTCAGGACGCCGGGGCCGTCGTGCTTGAGCGCCAGCGCGCCCGGCTCGTCGTTGAACTTGTAGCCGGGGCCGCCGCGCCCGGTGCCGGTCGGGTCCCCGCCCTGGGCCATGAAGCCGTTGATCACGCGGTGGAAGGTTGTGTTATCGTAATAGCCCTCGCGCGCCAGAAACACGAAGTTATTGACCGTCACCGGCGCTTCCTGCCCGAACAGGTTGACCTGGATGTCGCCCTTGTCGGTGTGGATCGTGGCGGTGTACTGCTTCTTGGGGTCCAGCCGCATTTCCGGCGGCGCGGTGTATTGTTTTGCCATCGAGTCTTTTCCTCTGGATGTCCCTTTCCGCGCGCCAGCGCGCGCCTCTAGCGAGAGTTTAGCAGACCGCGCCCCGGCCTGCCTCAGGCGCCGGTCCCGTCGAGCGTCGCGAAGCGGTGCAGAAACGCGCCGGTGAACCGGATCGACGCGAAGTAATCGTCCACGAAGATATTCTCATTGGGCGAATGGGCGCGCGCGTCCGGGTGCCAGGTCGCCCCGGCGAAGATGACCGGCAGCCCCAGCACCGTGCTGAGCGAGTACATCGGGCCGCTGCCCGCGAACCAGGGATAGATCACCGGCGTCTTGCCCCAGGCGTCCTGGCTGGCGGCGACCGCCGCGCGCTCCACCAGGCTGCCGGTCGGAGACTTGGCCGGACCCTCGCCGCCCAGGAAGGTGATCGAGATGTCGGTGAAGCCGCGCCGGTCGAGATGCTGGCGCAGCAGGTCCTGGGCCAGCTCTGGCGTCAGGTCGTGCACCAGCCGGAAGTCGAGCTTGACCATCGCCTCGGCGGGCAGGACCGTCTTCGAGCCGATCCCGGTGTACCCCGACTCGATGCCGCAGATCGTAATGGTCGGCTCGGCCAGATAGCGGCGGCGGGCGTCGTAGTCGCCCATCCCGTTGAGCCACTGGTCCAGGCCCCAACGCTGGCGCATTTCGTCGAAGGCCATCGGCACGGCGTCGATCGCGGCGCTTTCGGCGGCGGTTAATGGCGCGACGTGGTCCAGGTAGCCGTCGAGCGTGATCTCGTCGTCGGCGTTCTTGAGCGTGCTCAGCGCCCAGACCAGCCGCCACGCCGGGTTCGGCACGATCGGCGCGACGGACGAGTGCAGGTCGTGGCTCGGCCCTGCGCAGCGCAGCTCAAAGAAGGCGATCCCCTTGCAGCCGGTCCCGAAGATCGGGCGGCCCACCTCGTCGTAGCCCGCGCCTTCCCACAGGATGCCGTCCGCGCCAAGCTGGGCGGAATGAGCGCGCACCCAGGCGTTCAGGCTGGGGCTGCCTTCTTCTTCCTCGCCCTCGACCACCCACTTGATGCGGACCGGCAGCTCGCCGTGCGTCTTCTGCCAGGCTTCAATCGCCTGGATGCGCGAGAGCAGCTCGCCCTTGTCGTCGGCCACGCCGCGCCCGTAGATGCGTCCGTCGCGGATCGCCATCTCGAACGGCGGCGTGTGCCACAACTCGACCGGGTCTTCCGGCTGCACGTCGTAGTGGTTGTAGATCAGCAGGGTGCGCGCGGCGTCGCGCGGGCCTTGCTCGGCGTAGACGACCGGCGAGCCGCCCGTCTCAGAGATGGTGACTTCGGCCCCGGCTTCGTCCAGCCGGGCGGCGACCAGCCCGGCCATTTCACGGATGCCGCGACCGTCCGCCGCGACGCTGGGCTGCGCGACAAACAGGCCGAACTCGCGCAGAAAACGGTCATGGTGCTGCTCGATATAGTGGTCGAAGGGCACAGCATCGAACCGCATGAGAACCCTCTTTTCGGTGCAGAAAACAACTCAAGCGCTATGCGGACGGCTCTCCCAGTACGCCTCAGCTTCGGCTTCCATCCTGGCAAGCCGCGTGTAGTAATCGGGAAATTCGTTGAGATGCGCCAGCGCGATCTTGCCCGTCAGGATCGGGTCGTCGCCGGTCACGTCGGTGTGGGGGTCGTGCGAGCCGTGTTCCATTTCGACATCCAGGCCCATGCGATATTGCTCGACATCGAACTGTGACCAGTCGATCCCCAGTTGCTCGCCGATCTGGCGAGCCTGCTCGGCGGTAAAACGCTGTTTAGCGGTCATCTGCGCCTCCTGCGCCTCAATACACCTATAACACACTACAGTTTATAGCCGAATTTGCGCAAAAGGTCCTTGCGCCACGCGATCCCCTCGTCGTCCTCGGTGCCTTGCGGCGTGAAGCCGTCGATCACGCCCAGCACGCCGCGCCCCTGGTCCGATTCGGCGACGATCACCTGCGTCGGGTTGGCGGTCGCGCAGAAGATGCGCACCACTTCCGGCACGGCCTGCACCGCCTTGAGCACGTTGATCGGGTAGAAGCCTTCGCCCAGAAACAGCACGAAGGTATGCCCGGCCCCGATCTGCTGCGCGTTCTTGATCGCGTAGCCGATCATTTCGTGATCGGTCCCGCTCCAGCGGATCAGACGGTCGCCGGATGCCTCGCAGAATGCCAGCCCGAATTTGATGCCCGGCACGGCGTTGACCAGCGCCTCGTGAATATCCTCGACTGACTTGATAAAGTGGCTCTGGCCGAGAATGAAATTGACCGGCTCCTGCTTCTCAATTGTGACGAGGTCGATTTCTAGTTTCATCGGGGACCATCCTTTCGCCCTGTGCCTGCGCCGCCGCAAGGATAGCCTATTCCCTGGCGGAAACAAACATCCCGAAAAATAAAAACCCGCCATCTGGCGGGTGGGACGCGCACATCCTCAGGCGACCGCAAGCGGACGATCAGGCGTCGTGGCGCTCGATCTCCAGCGTGTCGCGCTTGTCGGACGTGACCGGCTGGTCCAATTCGTCGCGGTCTTCCCAGCTCACGATCCAGATGCACAGCCCGGCGACCGCGATCGTCGCCACGATCAGCGCGATCCAGTTGGTCGTGGTCAGGCCCACGTCGCGCGCCTCGTAGACCAGCAGCGCAACGCAGCCCACCGAGAGCACGATCCAGGCCGACAGACGCGGCCAGCGGTCGATCAGCGCGAACACAGGGCCGATCACCGGTTGATTCTTCAGACGCTCCACAGTCGTT
Source organism: Aggregatilineaceae bacterium (assembly GCA_035325905.1). Classification (GTDB taxonomy): domain Bacteria; phylum Chloroflexota; class Anaerolineae; order Aggregatilineales; family Aggregatilineaceae; genus DYGX01. The sequence goes on from DAOKYY010000135.1 coordinate 6,420, forward strand.
GCCTCTCTGCTCGACGCGGCCTAGAGCGGCTTGAGCACCCGCTCGGCGCGCAGCTTCTTGGCGAAGATCGCCGTCCCCGCCGGGCGAGACTCACGCGCCGCCTCGCGCCAGGCCGGAACCTTGATCTCTTCGATTTTCATGTGCTGATACCCCTGCTGCAACAGGGACTCGACCATATCGCGCCCGGTATTTTCTGGCAAAAAGATATAGCCGATCTCGGATTGCAGCGCGCGCGAGGCTTCTTCGACCGCGCCAATTAGCGCGGCCACGGTCGGGCGGACCGGGGCGTCGCGCAGCAGGAACAGCTCGTCCACGCGCGTGACCAGATTCTCGACCAGAAAGCCAACCAGCCCCAGCGGGCGCCCATCGGCGACAGCCATCATGTACGACTTCTGCCCCAGCGCCATAATCACGTCGTCGCGGCTGAGCCGCTGGCCGCCGTTGCGCGTCTGGAGCAGGGCTGCGATCTGGTCAGCGTTGTGCGGCATCCCACGCAGGATGTCGATCGAGCTGATCGCGCGCTGGCCGGGCGGCTGCTGGCTCGGCGCGACCTCGACGCGGCGCACCAATTCCTGCACGTCGCCCTGCTGCATCAGCGCCTGGACGCGCAGCCACGCCGCGCGAACCTGCGCCCAGGTGTCGTCCGGCGTGCCCTGGTTGTAGATGATCACGTCGGCGCGGGCCAGCTTTTCAGCCTGGGGGTTTTGCAGGCGGATGCGCTTGAGCGCCGCCTCGCGGTCCAGCCCGCGCTTGGCGAGCCGCTCCACCTGGGTTTTCTCGTCGGCGTCCACGACCCAGATCGCGTCGAGCCGCTCGGCCAGCGGGGTTTCGAGCAGCTTGATCGCCTCGACCACGACAACCTTCTGCCGGGCGCGGCTGATTAGCGTGTCGATCGCGCGGATGACGATCGGGTGCGTCAGGGCTTCGAGACGCCGCAGCGCGTCGGGATGCGCAAAGACGACCGCGCCCAGCCGGCCCCGGTCGATCCGCCGCTCCGCGTCCAGAATCCACTGGCCGAAGGTCAGCACGACCGGCTTATAGGCTGGGGCGCCGGGAGCCATCGCCTGAT
>DAOKYY010000136.1:0-7448 GCA_035325905.1 Aggregatilineaceae bacterium
CTCGTGAAAAGCGGCTAATACCAGCGAGAAGCAGCTAAGAACAGCGAAAAGCAGCCAGAGCCTGTTATGCCACTTTGCGAGCTAGGTTCTGACCCATCCCCCACCCTTCCGACTTGCGATCGGCCTTCCTTCCCCCAGAACGGGGAAGGAAAAGAACGGAGCAAACTCCCCTTCCCCAAAATGAGGGAAGGGGCTGGGAATGGGAGGCTGTTTTCCGCCGCCTTTCGCTGCTCTGCTAAAACGCGGCTACGGCCTCGTCAATACTCTCGTAAATGTTGAAAAAACGCTCGAAGCCGATGATCTGGAAGACGCGCTTGACCTTCGGGTGCAGGTTGACCAGCTTCAAATCGCCGCCAGCCTTCTGGTTTTGCGTCAGGATGTCGGCCAGCGTGCGCAGGCCCGCGCTGTTGATGTAGCGCACCTCGGCCATTTCGAGCACCATTTTATTCTTGCCGTCCGCAGTCGCCGCCTGGAGCGCCATGTCCAGATCGACCGCGCCTTCGCTATCCACGCGCCCTTCGACGCTGTAAATCGTCACGCCGTCTTGCTCGCGCTCGGTGATGTTCATCGTTCCCGACTCCTCACCTGGCGGGCCGCGCACGCAGCCCGGCTCTCAAAAGTCTTTGCAGTTCTATTGTATAGCGAAAAGCAGCGGTTAGCAGTCAGCGGTTAGCCAAAAGCGAACCTCACCCTCAATCCCCTCTCCGCGTCGGAGAGGGGACTTTCAACCCGGCCCGCCGCTGCTTTTTTTCTCCACCCTGGAGAGGGGCCGGGGGTGAGGTAAGCCTTGCGAAGCGCCGCATTCGCCAGATCATTTCGGAAGGTCACTTAACCGCTAACCGCTGTTTTCCGCTACAATTCTCCCCGTTCCGGCGGCAGGCGAGCGGCGCCTGCCCTCCACCCGCGAGCATCCGCGATGACCCTGACGCACATCCTGGTCTTCATCGCCGGCGCGGCGCTCTACCTGGCGCTGATCCCGGCGCGCTGGCGCGGCTGGGCGCTGCTGGCGGGGAGCGTCGTGGCGATCTACTGGCTCCAGCCGCCGATCCGCATCCGCTCGCTCGATTTCGTCTTTCCGACCGCGACGCTGGTTCTGGCCGCGCTCGGCTGGGCGATCACGCGCGCGCCCGGCCAACGCTGGACCCGCGCCGACAGCGCCGCCGCGCTGGTCATGGCGGTCCTGGTGATCGCGCTGGCGTTCGGGCGCTACCTCGCGCCGGAGCTGCGCCTGACGCCGACGCGCCCTCCGGCCCTGCTGAGCGTCGCGCTCGCGCTGGCGGCGGCGGGCGCGCTGCTGATCGCGCTGGCCCGCGCCCGCGAGCCGCGCCGCCTGCTGGTACCCGGAATGCTGATCATTCTGGCGCTGTTCGTGGTGCTGAAGACGCCGCCGCTGGCCGAAGCTGCCGCCCGCCTGTTGCGCGAGGCCGCCGGGCAGTCGCCCGACCTGGCCCAGGCGAGCGAGCTGGAATGGCTCGGCTTCTCGTATGTCGCGTTCCGCCTGATCCACACCCTGCGTGACCGGCAGACCGGCAAGCTGCCGCCGCTCTCGCTGCGCGAGTACGTGACCTACGTCATCTTCTTCCCGGCCTACACCGCCGGGCCAATCGACCGCGCCGAGCGGTTCGCGCCCGACCTGCGCGACCTGCCCGGCCCGGAGCCGTCGCGCCTGATGCAGGGCGGGGGGCGGATCGCGGTCGGCATCGCCAAGAAATTCATCGTGGCGGACGGTCTCGCCCTGTTCGCGCTCAACCCGCAGACCGCCGCGCAAGCCGGCTCGACCGGCGCGCTGTGGCTGTTGCTCTACGCCTACACCTTCCAGATTTACTTCGACTTCAGCGGCTACACCGACATCGCGATCGGCATCGGGCAGCTCTACGGCATCCGCCTGCCGGAGAACTTCAACCGGCCCTACCTGCGGCGCAATCTCACGCTGTTCTGGCAAAGCTGGCACATCACGCTCAGCCAGTGGGTGCGCTTCTACGTCTTCTCGCCGCTGTCGCGCGCTCTGCTCACCCGGCGGCGCAAGCCCTCGCCGCTGGTTTTGGCGCTGGTCGGGCAGGTGGTGACGATGGTCGTGATCGGGCTGTGGCACGGCGTCAGCGGGCATTTCGTGCTGTGGGGGCTGTGGCACGGGCTGGGGCTGTTCGCGCACAAGTGGTGGAGCGACCGCACGCGCCCCCTGTACCTGGCGCTGCGCGACCAGCCGCGCCGGGCGCGCGCCCTGGAAATCGCCGGGGTCGCGCTGACCTTTCATTTCGTCGCGCTGGGGTGGGTCTGGTTCGCGCTGCCGGATCTCGGCGTGGCGTGGGATGTGTTCAAGAAGCTGTTAGCGATTGGCGGTTAGTAGTTAGCTAAGATATAAAATCAGCGAAATGTAGCGGAATATGGTATCATAGAATCGGGCTGGTAGGGGCGGCGCTTGCTCCGTCCGGAAAATGACGCGTTGAATAAGACATACCGCGCCAGGAGAAAAACCCATGACACCGACCGCGCCTGACCCATTCGTGATCATGATCTTCGTGCTCATCGCGGCTTTTCTGCTGTTCTTCGGCATCTCTGGCTGATTTCCGCCGCCGTTCGCCATGCAACCGTCGCCGCCCTTCCAGTGGCTCTACAACCCGGCGCGACCCTTCACCTGGGGCCTGATCGCCCGCGTGGTGGTCAAGGCGGCGATCCTGTTCGCCGCGCTGAACATCGCCTTCGCCCTGCTGACGCCGCTGCCCGCGCTCGGACGCCTCTCCGCCTATAATGTCGTGCTTCCGGGGCGCGAGCGCCTGCCCTATGGCGAGAACCCCGCCGAGTCGTACAACCTCAGCCCGTACAACCTCCCGGCCATGATCGCCTCGCACGAGTGGGCGGGCGCGGACGCGGGGGATTTCAACGTGCTGCTGCTCGGCGACTCGTCGGTATGGGGCATCCTGCTCAGGCCGGAAGACACGCTCGCCGGGCAGATCAACCGGCTGGACCTGCGCGCGGCGGATGGCCGCCCGGTGCGCGCCTACAACCTGGGCTATCCGACCATGTCGCTGCTCAAGGACCTGGCGCTGCTCGACGCGGCGCTTGACGCCGGGCCGCCGCCCGACCTGATCCTCTGGCTGCTGACGCTCGAATCGTTCGCCGTGCGGGATCAGCTTGACCCGGCTCTGCTGCAAAACAACCCCGACGCCGTCCGCGCCCTGATCGACCGCTACGATCTCGCGCAGGATACGGACGACCCGCGTTTCGTCGAGCCGGATTTCTGGGACGAGACGATCGTCGGGCGGCGGCGCGACCTGGCGGACTTGCTGCGGCTCCAGCTTTACGGGGCGGCCTGGGCGCTGACCGGGGTCGATCAGGCGTATGGCGACTACGCGCCGCGCTCGATTGATCTGAGCGCCGACGAGACGTGGCGCGGCTTCGCGCCCGGCGATCTGGCGCGCGACGACCTGGCCTTCGACGTGCTGCGCGCCGGGATCGCGCGGGCGGGCGAGGCACCGGTCGTGCTGGTCAACGAGCCGATCTTCCTCAGCGACGGGGCGAACCGCGACGTGCGCTACAACGCGTTTTATCCGCGCTGGGCCTATGACGCCTATCGCGACATGCTGTCGGACGAGGCGCGGGCGGCGGGCTGGACGCTGCTCGACCTGTGGGACGCGCTGCCGGACGCCGCGTGCTACACCGACAGCCCGGTTCACCTGACGCCGGAGTGCTCGGCGGCGCTGGCGGGGGAACTGAGAGTGGCGATTAGCGGTTAGCGAAGGCAAAGAGCAGCCAAGTCGCTTTAGACCGCTTCTAGAGCTTGTTATGCACTTTACCTGGGGTCAACCGGGCACCCGGTCTGTTTTTCTCGTAGGGGCGCAGCTTGCCGCGCCCGCTGCCAGACCCATTCGGGGGATGACGGGCGGCGCGAGCTTCCGCCCCTCCCCCTGGACGCTGGGTTGTTCTCTCGTGGTCCCGTCTGGAAAGTTCATAACAGCTTCTAGCTGATTTTTCGCTGAACTTGGCTGACCCTGGGCGGCTCGCTACGCGCCGGGCGCTCGGTACCGGACCTGCTGGGCCTTGCGCAGCGCTTCCAGCGTGTCTTCGACCGTCAGCAGCACCGTCGTCTCGAACGCGCTAAGCGCGCCACCCCCGCTGATCGCCAGCGCGACGGCGGCCATCGACACGTTGTCGGGCGCCTCCCACAGGTTGTAGCCGTCGTGCGTGCCGAAGGCGTACCAGAACCCGTGCAGCTTGCCGCCCACCGATTCGATGTACGACCGAGCAGCCTCGCGGCGATCTTCGGGGTTGCTAACCAGTCTGGCCCAGGTTTCGGGCGTATAGCTGAAGCGTGATAGATAGAGTGGCATCGTTCCTCCCGTTCGCCAACCGGCGCGACAGCTTAAAGGTAATAAGAAATATAACATAACTATCAAGAAATTCTGTAGAAAGATGACGCGCTCCAGCAGCGGAAGCCAGCATAAAAGCGCGACATACAGGGAAGCGGTCCGGCTGCTGTCGTGGCGCCGGGATGTTTTTTATAATTTCTTTATTACTTTTTCTGCCAACGCCCGGCCATATTCGCTAAAGTCCTAAATAGACCGGCACAACGAGGCGGTCAGACGCAGAGGTCTTCGTTGCAGCCAGGGACGCCCCTTTCCGTGCCGGTCAGATGCGTGACCTGTCCCCCTGTCTGCTCCCGACGACCCCTCCTGACGCGCGCTCGTTGTGTCCAGTCATATCGACCGGGTATAGCCGTTGGCTACCGGGTGGGAGACGTATCGGAGAAAAGGGGAAACACCACGATGTCGATGTCGCTATTGAAACGCACGCGTATGTCGCTATTGTTCGTCGCCACGGCGCTGAGTCTGCTCGGCGCATCCCTGGCTTTCGCGGGCACGGCGGCGCCGGGGCGCATAGCCCTGGCCCAGACGACCGGCACTTTCTGCGTGACGGACGACGCGTTCGTCGAGCAGTTGAATCCGGACAGCAATTTCGGGGACGTCCTTCGGATGGAAGTTGATACGGTCCGGGGTGACGAGCGGCAGGAACGGATTGACACCTATATCAAGTTCGACTTGTCCTCGATCCCGGCCGGCGCGACGCTGACCAGCGCCACGCTTCGCCTTCAGGTCCGGTCTTCAGGGACGAACGGGACGCAGCACGACATCAATGTGCACGCCGTCGCCGACACAAGCTGGAGCGAGTCGACGCTGACCTGGAACACCCGCCCGACTCTCGGCGGCGTTCTGGCGGTCCTCGCTGCTCCGATGCTGCCGGGTGACGCGGTGAGCGCCGGTCTGCCGGTCGGCTTCTACAGCGGCCCTGGGCTTTACTCGTTTGGGCTGGCCTATCCGGCTGAGGACCGGCACTCGGACGGTATCGACTTCGTGACAAAGGAAGACCCGACGAGCGACGCGATCGCCTGCCTCGACCTGGTCTACACGACGGGCGGGGCGGCCAACCTGCCGCCGACCATCGCGCCGATCGGGGACCAGACGATGACCGCCAGCGAGTCGCGCACCCTGACCATCCCCGCGACCGATCCCGAAGGCGGCGCGCTGACCTACGGCGCTAGCTCGTCCGATGCCGGTATCGTCGCGGTGTCGGTGGCCGGGAACCAGCTCACGCTGCTCGCGGGCGCGGTGACGGTCACGTCCTCAGTCACCGTCACCGTCACGGCCAGCGATGGCGTGAACCCCGCCGCCAGCCGGGCCTTCACCGTGACGGTCAATCCGGCCCAGCCGGGCAACACCGCGCCGGTCATCGCGGACATCGCCGATCAGACGATGTTCGTCGGCGCGACGTTGGACATCACCCTCCAGGCGACTGATGCCGAGGGCGACCCGCTCACCTTTAGCGCGACCTCATTGGACGGCGCGGTTGCCAGCGCCTCGGTTGCCGGAGACATCCTGACGCTGAACGCGCTCGCGGCGGGCGCGACGACCGTGACCGTCACCGCGACCGACACGGCCAGCAACCAGGACACCGAGAGCTTTGTCCTCACCGTGACCAAGCCGGGCCAGCCGGAGCCGCCGCAGCCGCCGGTTGGACAGCCGCCCGCGACACCTCCCCAGGGGCCAGCGCCCGTCCCATTTGCCCACTACGCGATGGAGCCTGCGCAGCTGTGCGCTGATCCCAGCGGCTTGACGAACCCGGCGGTTCGCGCCGCCGTCCCCGGTGACGCCGTGTCCGGCGGCCATGTCTACTGTCGCGTGCTGGCGGAAGACGGCGCCTTCCTGAACCCGCTTGATGCGGCGCGGCTCGGCGACCCCGGCCTGATCGAGTACGGCGTCATCACGGCGGTCGAGGTCTTCGCCGCCGACGGCAACGGCTCGGCGGACCCGACTTTTGCCCACGCCGTGACTATCTGCCTCGAAGGCGCGGGCCGCTTCATCTACCTGAGCGCGCTGAACTCGCCGCGTACCACGTTCGAGATGCCGCCGGTCGTGGACGGTGACTACACCTGCGCGACCATCCCGGCGGCGGGAACGGTCGTGCTCATCCCGGCGCTGCCCCAGGACTAGACCGCAGCGCATCGCCGTTCGCAACAGCCGGGGCGCTCCGCGACCAATCACGGAGCGCCCTGTTTTTGCGCCGGGCGGGGTTGGCTCCTCGCTGGCCGCTACCTGCGGGAGTGTCTAATGTCAAGGGTACACGAAATCTTTCAGGTGAGCCGGGTAAGCAGGAAACTGGCGCTTGAAGAGTTGGCGGCGATTCCAGGCGAAGACAAATAACTTGATCGAACGCCAGAGGGCGTGAATGCAACGGGAAAAACAACGCGATTTACGCGCCAGTCGGGCGAGATAGTGACGGAGTTCAGCGTTGTCCGCTTCGACCGAATAGGTCTGGCTTTTATCGGTCATCGCTTGGTGAGAACCCGGATAGTAAACCAGGGCGTGATAGGTGGAGAAATCGTCCGAAAAGTAATGGCTGGCCTGTGGGCTGCGGTCGAGCATGGCTTGCATGGCCTCGGTGGTTCGTTGCCAGACGACATCCCAGCCGACAATGCAGCGCGTTGCCCGGTCGACCTGCGTGATCACATAGACGATGTTTTTTTGCGCTCGACGAAGGTGAATAACTCATCGAGTTCTTCCACCTCCACCGCATCATCGGGGATGGGCGGGCTATCTGGCAGGCTATCGGCGTGGGCTTTGACCCAATTGGCAACCGTTTGGTGGCTGATGTCCAAGAGACGCCCGATCCGTCGAAAGTTGAGACCATCCACATACAACGCGAGGGCTTTCCGGCGCATTTCATCGGAGTACCCGATGTCTTTGGGCTGCGGCGTGTATTTGCGGTGGCATGCCTTGCACAAGTACCGTTGGCTCCCCGACGGATTGCGCCCAATCTTGACTTGACGCTCAGTTCCTTGACAGTGGGGACATTGGCTCATGCCCCCATTTTACCTATACCCTGTGCTTTTGCCACTCCAGCTACCTGCTGTTCTCTGCCGCTCTCCGTCGCGCTTGTGCTACAATTTCTCCCTA
>DAOKYY010000137.1:0-1312 GCA_035325905.1 Aggregatilineaceae bacterium
CTTACCTCACCCCCGGCCCCTCTCCAGGGTGGAGAGGGGAGACAGGCAGCGGCGAGCCGGGGGTGAAGCCCCTCTTCCGCGCCGGAGAGGGACTTTAGAGGTGAGGTCAGCGGTGAACGGTTCGCCAGGAGCGAAGCACCTCACCCCCGCGAGCACATGCCAGAGGGCGCAACTTCGACGGCGGCGGTGCGTAAAGATTGTCAAAAGGGCAGCGGGGAGAAGACTGTTATGGGAGAGGACACAAGATTACGGCTGGCGGCGCTAGCGGCGGGAATCGCGTGCCTGGGGCTGGCATTTGGCTTCGTCACCGGGATGCCGGGCATCCTGATGATGCTGATGTTTCTGGGCGCGGTCGTGATGGTCCCGCTGCTGGTGATTACGCAGGGCTGGCTGGGACTCTGGCTGCTGGCGTTGGGTGGATTGTGGACGATGGGCCTGGGAACGCTGCTGGGGGGTGGCTTCTCGCGCGCTGATTTCGGGCTGTCGATACTGGTGCTGATGGGGCTGAGCGCGCTGTTTATCGCGATCGTTCCGCCACAGGTCGCGGCGCGGCGGCGGGCGGCGTGGCCGTTTGGCTATCTGAACCCGCGCAAAGCCGCCGAGAAGGCCAAGCGCGAGCGGTTGCTGCTGGAAGAAGAGATCGTCTACGACGTGGGCCGGGACCGGTGGGAAGACCCCTGGGACGAGGACGACGCGGCGGACGAGGCGCTGCCGCTGCCGCGCAAGCGGAAGGCAGGACGGTAGGGGGATTTCCTCCCATCCCCCGGCCCCTTCCCCCACAAGGAGGGAAGGAACCGAGCGAAGCTCGGAAGGATGGGGGGGGGCGGTGCAGAAAACACGTTCGCAGGAGTAGACTGGGGTAGGGAGATGTTCTGCGCAAAGAAATCGGAGCACGGTATGAGTTCGCGCTTGGAAAACGCAGGCGGGGCGATTGTGCTGATCGGGATCGGGCTGATCTTTCTGCTCGACATCAATTTCTGGCCGTGGATCCTGTTCGTGGTGGCGGTTCCGGCGCTGCTCGGCGGGATCGCGAAGGACGGCCTGTGGGCGGGCTTGCAGGGCGCGCTGTGGCTGGTCGGGATCGGCGTGATCGCGCTGCTCGACATCTGGTGGCCGGGCATTCTGATCCTGATCGGGATCAGCATGCTGGTCGGGACGATCGAGAAGCCGCCGGTCTTCGACGAGAAGCGGAAGCGCAAGCGCGGGCTGCCCGTGCCGGATAGTGAGTACGACGAGGACGAGGACGGCTATTAGCGGTTAGCGAGGAGCTTACCTCACCCCCGGCCCCTCTCCAGGGTGGAGAGGGGAGAAA
>DAOKYY010000137.1:1412-7212 GCA_035325905.1 Aggregatilineaceae bacterium
TTAGCGAGGAGCTTACCTCACCCCCGGCCCCTCTCCAGGGTGGAGAGGGGAGAAAGCCTTGCGATTTTTCCGCTATTTGGTGCTGGTCTTCGCTGCTTGCTGCTGCTCCTGACAAGTCCCCTCTCCGCGCCGGAGAGGGGATTGAGGGGTGAGGTTCGCTCTTAGCGGCCCCGCGCCGGGTCGAGGTGGGTCTCGCCGTTGGCGGCGGCGGGCTGCTTGTCGCCGGTCCGCGCGGGACGGGGCGCGGGCGGGCGGAGCAGCGTGTTCTTGCGGACGACGGTGACGCCGGTCAGGGCGAGCGCCCCGCCGAGGACAAGCGGCAGGGTCAGCGGCTCGCCGAGGGCCAGCACGCCCGCGACGGCGGTCACGATGGGCGTGAAGTTGTAGTAGTTGGTCATGCGGGCCGGGCCGAGGTGCCGGATGGCGTAGCCTTCGAGCAGCGTGCCGAGCGCGCTGGACAGCACGCCGGAATAGAAGATGTGCGGCCAGATGCTGGCCGGCACGTCGCCGGGAGACAGAGTGCGGAGGTCCGGCCAGGCGACGGCCAGCAGCGAGACGCAGGTGATGGTATAGGTCCAGGTCGCGATCACGCTGGCGCCATAGCGGTCCATGAGCGGCTTGATGTTGATGGCGAAGATCGACGCGACCAGGGCGGCGGCCAGCGCCAGCACGATCCCGGTGAGGTCGCCGCGCGCGACGCCGAACGATCCGGGCGTGGCGCTGACGATGACGAGCGCGACGCCGCTCAGCGAGAGGCCGAGGCCGAGCAGCATGGCGCGGCGGATCAGCACGGCGCCGAGGACGATGCTGAGGACGGCGGTCCAGGTGGGAACGGTGGCGAGCATGAGCGAGACGTTGGTGCCGGTCGTGCGCTGGAGCGCCAGGACGGAGAAGACCTGGTAGCCGAACTGGCCGATCAGGCCGAGCGCGATCAGGGGCAGGATGTCGGCGCGATCGATGCGCATCGCGCGGCGCTGGCGCAGGCCGATCGCCAGCAGCAGCGGCAGGCCGACGGTGAAGCGGATGGCGTTGTAGGTCAGCGGCTGGAGCGTGCTGATCGCGTCCTTCATGACGATGAACTGGACGCCCCAGATGATCACGCTGACGATCATGGCGACATCCGCCGCGTGACGGCGGAGAAACGACGGCGTGTGCGGCACGGCGAAAACTCCCCTGACGATGGCGATTTAGAGCGGCCCGATCCTACCACACGGGCGGCGGGTTGTCGCCCAGAATGGCCCTATATGGTTCCATGAGTGGGGCCAATGGGGAGGGCTGACCTCACCCCTGGCCCCTCTCCAACATGGAGAGGGGAGAAAAGCAGCGGCAGGACGGGTTTGAAGTTCCCTCTCCGCGCCGGAGAGGCGATTTAGGGATGAGGTATACCGGCCCAGCTCCGACACGGAGAGGCGAGAAACCCGCTGCTCTTTGCTCCTGCTAACCGCTAACCGCTGCTTCTGCTTCTGGCCGCTAATGGACGCTGTTAGCAGTCACCGCTAAAAGCCACCGTTAAAAGACGCCATTAAAAATCACCGTTAAAAATGGTACGTTAGCGGCGTGGACAGCCAGAACATATGGTCTAAAATGAGAGTAAATCTGACCGGCGGGCACGGCCCTGCGAGCGCCGGGACCGGCCGCGCAGGGGACCGTCAGCAGCCGAGCGGGCGAGCCTGCCGGGCGGGTGGGATGGCGTCGGAAGGCCGGGTGCGGCGCGGGGAGAAAGGCCGCATCCGGCCCCTGACCCGCGCGATCAACGGGCGAGGTGGGGAGACATGGCGAAGCAGACGGATCTACGGAAGGGCAAGCGCGGCGGAAAGGCGAAGGGCCAGCAGAAGCGGGCGGCGCGCCCGGCGGCGCGCCAGACGATGGCGGAGCGGGTGTGCCGGGCGGCGGTGCTGCTGGCGCAGGGGAAAAGCGTCCAGGCGGCGGCGGAGGCGGTGCGGGCGCGCCCGGCGACGATCAGCGCGTGGGCGGCAGGGGCGGATTTCCGCGCGCTGCGGGCGGCGCTGGCGGAGCGGCGGCGGGTGCGGAACGCGCTCGACCGGCTGGGCGACCTGACGCCGGGCGCGATCGAGGCGCTGCGCCGGGCGCTCGAAGGCGACGACCTGGGGCTGGCGATCCGGGCGGCGCGCGAAGTGCTGGAGCGGATCGGGCCGCTGGCGCAGATCGACCGGGAGCAGACGATTCGAGTGGAGTATGTGAGCCGTGACGGTCAGGCTGTATCAACCACACCCTGGGCAGAGCGCCATCCTGCAACACCCGGCCCGGTTCAAGGTGGTCGCGTGCGGAAGGCGCTTCGGCAAGACGGAGACGGGCAAGATTCTGCTGGTTGAGCGCGCGCTGGCCGGGCGCGTCGGCTGGTGGATCAGCCCGACCTATCGCATGGCGGACGACGTGTGGCGCGACCTGAAGGCGGCGCTGAGCGGGGCGATTGTGCGCAAGAACGAGGAGATGCGGCGGCTGGACGTGGCGGGCGGCGGCGTGATCCGCGTGCGGAGCGGGCGCGATCCCGACGGGCTGCGCGGGGCGGGGCTGGACCTGGCCGTGCTCGACGAGGCGGCGTACCTGCACCCGGACGTGTGGCGGGCGGCGATCCGCCCGGCGCTGGCCGACCGGCGGGGCGAGGCGCTGTTCCTCAGCACGCCGCGCGGGCGCAACTGGTTCTGGGGCGTGTGGATGAACGGGCAGAGCGCCGCGCATCCCGACTGGAAAAGCTGGCGCTTCCCGACCGCCGCCAACCCGCTGATCGACCCGGCGGAGATCGCGGCGGCGCGGGCGCTGCTGCCGGAGCGGGTGTTCCGCGAGGAGTACCTGGCCGAGTTTCAGGACGACGGCGGGCTGGTCTTCCGGCGGGTCGAGGCGTGCGCGACGGTATCGCCGGGCGGATCGCCGCAGGCGGGCGCGCGCTACGTGTTCGGCGTGGACTGGGCGCGCGAGGACGATTTCACGTGCATCGCGGCGCTGGACGTGGCGACGCGGCGGCTGGTGGCGCTCGACCGGTTCAACGAGATCGGGTGGTCGTTGCAGCGCGGGCGGCTGGCGGCGCTGGCGGCGTTGTGGCAGCCGGAGGCGATCTGGGCCGAGGCGAACAGCATCGGCGGGCCGAACATCGAGGCGCTGCAAGCCGAGGGGCTGCCGGTGATCCCGTTCACGACCACGGCGAGCAGCAAGGGGCCGCTGATCGAGGCGCTGGCGCTGGCGCTGGAGCGCGGCGAGCTGGCGATTGTGCCGGACGCGGCGCTGCTGAGCGAGCTGGGCGCGTACCGGCTGGAGCGGCTGCCGAGCGGGCGGTTTCGCTATGGGGCGCCGCCGGGCGCGCACGACGACTGCGTGATCGCGCTGGCGCTGGCGTGGCACGGCGCGCAGCAGGGCGGGGTGGGGATCAGCTTCGTGTAACCCCTCACCCTGGCCCAACGTGGAGAGGAGAGAAAATCGGCGGGGGGACGCAGGCCATTTCGCGGTGTGAACGCGGTGTGAAAAGGAGAGCGCGACGTGAGGAAGCAGGCGCGGCAGGAAACGGTGATCGAGCGGGCGTTGCGGCGGATCGGGTATGTCAAGTGGCGCCCGGCGAGCGTGATCCAGCGGGTGGAGCTGGTCCCACCGCTGGACGGCGGCGCGGTGTTTTCGCCGGAGATCGGGCAGGCGGGGCGCTACGCGGGGGTGTACCAGGGCAGCCCGTGGGTGTACGTCGCGGTCAACCGGATCGCGGAGGCGGCGGCGCTGGTGCCGTTTCACGTGGCGCGGCGCGGCGACGAAGGCGCGGTCGAGCAGGCCGATCACCCCTTTGAGCGCCTGTTGCAGAAGCCCAATCCGCTGCTGAGCCGGTTCGAGCTAATCGAGCACACGGTCGGGCACCTGGAAGTGCACGGCAACGCGTACTGGTTCCTGGCCGGGGAGCCGGGCGGTCTGCCGCTGGAGCTGTGGCCGCTGCGCCCGGACCGGGTCAGCGTGGTGCCGGACGCGCGGCGCGGCGTGCGCGGGTACGTCTACGAGGTGGAGGGGCGGCGGGTTCCGCTGGAGGCCGCCGAGGTGGTGCACTTCCGGCGCTGGCACCCGGGCAACGACTATTACGGGCTGAGCGCGCTCGAAGCGGCGCGGCTGGCGGTCGAGGCGGACCGGGCGATGGCCGACTGGAACCGGCGCTATTTCGGCGAGGGGATGGCGGTCCCGGCGGGGATCGTGGCGATCCGCGAGCGGATCAGCGACACGGATTACGAGCGGTTGCAGCGCGAGTGGCGGTCGGCGTATGGCGGGCGCGAGCGGCGGACGGCGTTTCTGCGCGGGGCGGCGGTCGAGTGGCACAGCGTGGGCCTCAGCCAGCAGGACATGGACTTCCTCAACGCGCGGCGCTTCAACCGCGAGGAGATTTTCCAGATTTTCGGCATCCCGGTCGGGATGTTCAGCGAGAACGCGACCGAGGCCAACGCGCTGGTCGGGGAGCGGGTGTTCGTCGAGCGGACGCTGTGGCCGAAGCTGGTGCGGATCGCGGAGAAGATCACGACCGACCTGCTGCCGTTCTACGGGAATGATCTGATCGGGCGGTTCGAGGACATCCGCCCGCAGGACCGGCGCACGCAGCTGGAAGAAATCCGCGTGGCGCGGGGCGTGCTGACGGTGGATGAGATCCGGGCGCGGTATTTCGGGCTGGGGCCGCGTTTACCTCACCCCTAAATCCCCTCTCCGGCGCGGAGAGGGGACTTCAAGAGCGGCGCGCGGGGGCCGGGCGGGGGCGGCCCCCACGATTTTACAATATAATGAGCACCATCTCGCTCCAGATTCATGGGTAAGGGAGAATCGAATGTCCCAAATCGCTCTTCTCAAAGATGACTGGAGTAGCAGTCTGTGTCGCTTGATTCAATCCGCGCAATCCGAAATGGTCATTTCGTCGCCTTTCGTGACTCAGGACGGCGTTTCATTTATCGCAGCAAACAGTGATCCGGCATTTCTTTCGAGTGGCAAACTGATCTTCTTAACGAACCTCTTGCCTGTTAACCTTGTTCAAGGTGCAACTGACCCAAATGCGCTATACGAGTTGATGACGCGTATACCTGATACGTGTCTTTATCATCTCCCCAGGCTGCATGCGAAGGTTTATGTATCAGATTCTCGAGAAGCGATCGTTACATCGGGCAACCTGACGCATAGCGGCTTAGCCAGGAATTATGAATACGGTGTTCATATTTTAGAGCAGAGTGTCGCTGCACAAGCTCGCAGAGATATTGTTTTATATGCTGAATTGGGCGCGCAGATCAGCCAGCCACAATTGCTGTCATATTGCGAGGCTGCTAACGAGGCAAAAGCTGCGTTTCAGGAGCAGCAAGCGTCTGCATCTCGAAACGCTCAGAAAATGTTTCGTGACGCTTTTCAAGCGGCTGAGGATGAGCTAATTCGAGTCCGGCTGGCTGAAGGCTCGATGCACGCCGTTTTCGCAAAAACGATTATGTTCCTGCTTGAACAGCATGGTCCGTTAAGTACGCAGCAGTTACATCCCTGGATCGAGCAAACTCACCCTGATTTATGCGATAACACCGTAGATCGCGTTATTGACGGCATACACTTTGGCAAGAAGTGGAAACATGCTGTGAGAACGGCCCAGCAGCATTTGAAGAAACAAGGATTGATTTCCCTTGTAAACGGCAAATGGCAGCCAGTTTAGAGCAATACCAAAAGCTCTCTTCAGCCGCGTCACCTTGCACATCGCCACCGCCAACGCGCAAGACCTTCGTCCAAGCCTAACCGCTCCTCACTTGCCGCCGCGCTCGTTCTCAGCGAGAATGGGAGGCGCACGCGACAGGATACG
>DAOKYY010000138.1:0-7167 GCA_035325905.1 Aggregatilineaceae bacterium
ATCGCGTTATAATGGAGGTTACTCGGTCCAGGCGTCTGTGCCCCGGATGGCCCAGGCGTCCCCCGCGAGGGGATGGCGAAGCAGGTGCGAGTCCTGCGCTGACCCGCAACGGTAAGCGAGCCGCCCGCGTGCGCGCTCGCCAGCCCGGTCGACCGCCTGGCACGATGGAGTTTCGACCTTCGCGGAAAGGGGTTGGAGCTGCCCCGGTGCGCGACGCGCGCCTGGCCTCCGCCCCCGGTCCTGTGGCCGGGGTTTTGATTCAGCGGTGAGCAATTAGCCGTTAGCGATTGGCAAGAGCAAGAGCGCGAACTGCTGAAAGCTCCCGCCACCGGCCCCGCGAGGAAAAAAAGCTCTTCCGACCGATAAGCAACGGCTATGAGCCTTGTAGCCGGGCACACGGGGACCCCGTTCTTTGAGGTAGGGGCGGAGCTTGCTCCGCCCGCATGGACTCTGGCCCTGGCCTTTGCTAATCGCTGACCGCTAACCGCTAACTGCTAAGTGACCTATCGAAAGTAATTGGCTCATGCGCTGCGCGCGTTTTACCTCACCCCCGGCCCCTCTCCAACATGGAGAGGGGAGAAAGGCGGCAGCGGCGGCCAGGTTTGAAGTCCCCTCTCCGCGCCGGAGAGGGGATTTAGGGGTGAGGTAAATCTTGCCGACCGCCACATGTGCCAGATCATTTCGAAAGGTCACTTAACCGCTAACTGCTATGGATGCCGTGATCTCACCACTCGAATCCTCTCCCCGACCGCGCCCTGCCTTTTTGCTGGCAGGGCAGGGGGCTGCCGCGCGCCTGCTGATCGTCTGCGCCGTGCTGCTGGCGCTGCTGGCGGCGGCCATGATCTACGGCGCGTCGGTCGGCTCGACTTCCATCCCCGCCCGCGACGTGGCCGACGCCCTGCTGCAATATCTCGGCGTCGAGCGTGGCGTGGACCCGTCGTCTGCCACTTACCGGATCGTGACCGTCGTCCGCCTGCCGGGGCTGATGGTCGCCGCGCTGGTCGGCGGGGCGCTGGCCTGCGCCGGGGCCGCGATGCAGGGGCTGTTCCGCAATCCGCTGGCGGACCCCGGCATCATCGGCGTCAGCGCGGGCGCGTCATTGGGCGTGGTGATCGCGCTGACGCAGACCGCCGCGCTAGCCGACCTCTGGCTGTTCAATCGCGGGCCGCTCAACGCCGCGCTATGGCAGATTCCGCTGGCGGCGTTCGTCGGGGCGCTGCTGGCGGCGAGCGTGGTCTATCTGCTCTCGCTTCAGCGCGGCCGGACCAACCTCGCGGCCCTGCTGCTGGCGGGGGTCGCGCTCAACGCCGTGCTCGGCGCGCTGACCTCGGTCCTGCTGCTGCGCGCCGCCGACGTGGACGCGCTGCGCGCTGTGCTGTCGTGGCTGGTCGGCAGCCTGGAAGGGCGCGGCTGGGACTATTTCGCCGTCGCGGTCGGGCCGATCGCGCTCGGCGCCGCGCTGATGCTGCTCTACGCCCGCGACCTGAACCTGCTGGCGCTTGGAGAGGAGAGCGCCCAGGCGCTCGGCGTGGACGTGGGGCGCTTGCGGCTGGCGCTCCTGGCCCTGGCGAGCTTGCTCACCGCCAGCGCGGTCAGCATCGCCGGGCCGATCAGCTTCGTGGGCTTGGTCGTGCCGCACATGTTGCGCCTGGTGATCGGGCCGGATCACCGCGTGCTGCTGCCTGCCAGCCTGCTCGGCGGCGCGGCGTTTCTGGTCTTCGCGGACGCGCTGGCGCGCTCGATTCTCGCGCCGGAGCAGTTGCAGGTCGGCATCGTGACCGCGCTGGCGGGCGGGCCGTTCTTCCTGGCGCTGCTGTGGCGTCACCGCCGCAGGATCGCGTTGTTTTGAGAGCAGCAGTTAGCGGTTAGCCAGAGCGAAAAGCAGCCAAAAACAGCGATGAAACAGCCAAAAGCAGCCCAATGCCTCAAGACCTGGTCCCGTAGGGGCGGAGCTTGCTCCGCCCGTGTGTCCCCCCATCCTTCCGAGCTTTGCCCGGTTCCTTCCCCCACAAGCAGGGAAGGAAGAAATACACTCCACCGTACTTTATTCCCCTTCACCCAGAACGGGGGAAGGGGCCAGGGGATGGGGGGCCACTTCGCGCTTATCTTCGCCCTTTTGCTCCTGATCATTCCCGCGCCGCCCGCGCGCGCCCAGGACGATCCGGACGCGATCCGCGTGGGAGTTATCGTGCAGGGCGCGGACGGCCTGCCGCAGACCTTCTGCGTGACCCTGGCGCCGGGCGCGACCGGCCTCGACGCGCTGGAGGCGACCGGCCTGCCGCTCGCCAGCGAGCGCGGGCCGCTCGGCGCGACCGTCTGTCGCGTCGGGGAAACCGGCTGCACGCCCCCCGGCGAGCACTGCTTCTGCCAGTGCGAGGGCGGCCCCGGCTGCGCCTACTGGTCGTACTTCGGCCTGCAAAACGGCGCGTGGCAGTACCGCGTCAGCGGCGCGGCGAGCGTCACGCTCGAAGACGGGGCGGTCGAGGGCTGGTGGTGGCGCGACGACGCGCAGCAGGCCGCGCCGCCGCCCGTGGTAACGTTCGAGGCGCTGTGCCCCGCCGATCCGGCTTTCCCGCGCACCGTGACCGATGGGCTGGGCCGCGAGATCACGCTCGACGCCCCGCCGCAGCGGATGGCCTCCGTCTCGCTCGGCGCGGACGAAATCCTGCTGCCGCTGGTCGGGCCGGAGCGCCTGCTCGGCGTTTCGGCGCTGGCGGCCAATCCCGCCATCAGCAACGTCGCGGGCGCGCTCGACCGCGTGCCGCGCGCCGACCTGACCGGCGACCCGGAGCGGCTGATCAGCCTCGACGCCGACCTGGTCGTGCTGGCGTCGTACAACAACCCCGCCGCGCTCGACCAGCTGCTTGACGCGGGCGTGCCGGTCTTCGTGCTGGACGACTTCAACACGCTGGACGACATCCGCGCCAACATCCGCCTGCTGGGCGAGGCGACCGGGACCGAGATCCGCGCCGAGGCCCTGATCGCGCAGATGGACGCGCGGCTCGACGCGGTGCGGGCGGCGGTCGCGGGACAGCCGCCGGTCCGCGCGCTCTACTACGAGCCGGGCGGCGTCACCTACGGCCCCGGCAGCACGGTCGATCAGATCATCACGCTGGCGGGCGGGGTGAACGTCGCCGCCGAGGCGGGCCTGGGCGCTTACCCGCTGATCGACGCCGAGTTCGTGATCGCCGCCGACCCGGACGTGATCCTGCTCGGCGGCTGGTTCGCGGGGGCCGCCGATCCGCTGGCCGCGTTCCTGGCGGACCCGGCTTTCGCCGATCTGCGCGCCGTGCGGGAAGGGAGCGTCGTCCCGATCCGCGACGCGCACCTGACCAATGTCAGCCAGCACATCGCGGCGGGCGTCGAAGACGTGGCCCGCGCCCTGTATCCAGAGGCGTTTCCCGATGATGACCCCGCCACCGGCTAACGGGCGCGCGCTGCTGCGCGCCGAGGACGTGGCCTGCCGGATCGACGGCGCGGACATCCTGCGCGGGGCGAGCCTGTCGGTCCGCGCCGGGGAGCTGGTCGGGCTGATCGGGCCGAACGGGGCGGGCAAGTCGTCGCTGCTGCGTGTGGTCAGCGGCCTGTGGCCGATCAGCGGCGGGACGGTCACGCTGCTCGACCGCCCGCTGCGCGATTACCCGCCGCGCCGCGTGGCGCAGGTCGTCGCGCAGGTCCCGCAAATCACGGCGCTCGACTTTCCGTTCACCGTGCGCCAGGTCGTGCTGATGGGCCGCAGCCCGCACCTGAGCCGCTTCGCGCTGGAGAGCGCGCAGGACCGCGCCCTCGCGGACGAGGCTTTGCGCCGCACCGGGACGCTTGACCTGGCCGAGCGGCTGATCGGCACGCTGTCTGGCGGCGAGCGCCAGCGGGTGCTGATCGCCCGCGCGCTGACCCAGCAGCCGCGCCTGCTGCTGCTCGACGAGCCGACCGCCAACCTCGACCTGCTGCACGAATTGTCGATCCTGGCGCTGGTGCGCGATCTGGTGGACGAGGGCGATCTGGGCGCGGTCGCGGCGCTGCACGACGTGGAGCTGGCGGCGCGCGCCTGCGACCGGCTCGTCTTGCTGCACCAGGGCGCGGTGTTGGCCGACGGCCCGCCCGCCGAGGTGCTGACTCCGGCCCTGCTGCGCGCGGCGTATGGGGTCGAAGCGCGGCCCTTCACGGACCCGGTCACGGGGCATTTGCGGATCGCGGTGAGTTGAGCGCAGCGGAGAGCAAACCTCACCCTTAAATCCCCTCTCCCAGACGGAGAGGGAACTTCAAATCTTGCTCGCCACTGCTTGTCTCCCCTCTCCAATTTTGGAGAGGGGCCGGGGGTGAGGTAGGGGCGCAGCTTGCTGCGCCCGTGCATTTCCTATCCGGTGCTATCGGTTACACCCGGCGCACGTCCGGCGAAGGGGTCTCTACCCGCCTGGCTGGGGCTGAGCGGTTTGTGTCGCGTAGAAATTCGCCAGATTCCGCTCGCTGTAGTCCCACATCATCTGCAAGGCTTCTTCTTCCCCGATGTCCGGCGACACGTCGAAGGCGCCCTCCGAGGCGAACTCGACGTATTCCTCCCAGGTTTCCGGGCATAGCTCTTTCCGTATATGGGACCAGCCTGTTGGGCGCCCGTCCTCGGTGAACGGCACGGGATCACCGAATATCACGCACGGCGGAGTCCCTTGCGAGCCTTTGGCGATTGCCCCGGTCAGCGCGAGGGCGGCGATGGCAAATAGCGCAACACCGAGAGCGCCGATCAAGCCGAGCATCAAGCGTCGCTTTTGCATCGTGCCTCCATGCTATAACGCTTTCCAAGCTACTTTTTGAAAAGACTGCGCCGGCGATCAATTTCGGCTTTCCTGAACTCAAATAGCTCGCTTACAGACAATCCCCCCCTTCTTTTAAGATCACTTTCTGGAGTCTGTCCGGTCTGCGATCTCTCGATAACCGCATCTGCTTGGTCGAGATAGTCTAGCGCCTGCGAGATATCTCCCGCGTTGTGCAGAATGCCAGAGAGATTGAGCAGAGCGTCGACGAGTTCCAGCACATCCTCTGTTGCTGTATAGTAATCAACTGCCTCTTTCAAAATCGGTATCAGGGAGGAGAGATCAGGCGACGTTCCAAGCTTGATAAGCTCGCGCCTTATTCGGAAAAAGAACGTTGGCTGCTGGATGCTTTCGACCTTAGCGATTGCTTCATCCACTATTTGCAGCGCCTCGTCTTTACGTCCTTGCGTTTCTAGTTCTCCGGCCCTAAACATGAGGCGGACAGCGTCTTCCAAAACCCGATTTTCGTCCATAGTTTCTTAATTACCACTATTTAATACTTACAAAATACTACAGATTTATTCTTTGGTCAATCGTAGGCGGATACACTTGGGGCCGATGGCGCCTTTACCTCTTTTCCTGCCCTTAGCTGCTCTCCGCTGCCTGTCGCCTCAAAACCACCAGCGTCGCGTCGTCGTAGGCGTCCGCGTCCCCGACGAACGCCGCCACCGCCTCGATCACCCGATCCGCCAGCGCCCGCGCCGATCCCCCCGCGTGCGCCGCGATCAGGGCGCGCAGCCGGTCCTCGCCGAACTCGTCCTCGTCCGCGTTGATCGCCTCGGTGATGCCGTCGGTGTACAGCACCAGCACATCGCCCGCGCTCAGGTGGCCGATCTGCGGCTGGTAGGGCGCCGCCTCGAACACGCCCAGCGCCACGCCCTGCGCGCTGAGCGTCTCGACCGCGCCGGTCGCCGCGCGGTAGACCAGCGCCGGGTTGTGCCCGGCGTTGGCGAACTCCAGCCGCCCGCCGTCGAGGTCCACGTAGCTCACGAACGCGGTGGCGAACATGCGCGACCGCTGGTCGGCGATCAGGCGCTCGTTGGTCAGGCGGACCGCCTCGCGCGGCGGCAGGCCGAGGTTCATCCCGAAGCGCAGCATCGTCACGCACAGCGCCATGAACAGCGCCGCCGGGATACCCTTGCCGGACACGTCCGCCATCACCACGCCCAGCCGCCCGTCGTTGAGCGGGTAGAAGTCGTAAAAGTCGCCCGCCACGCTGCGGACCGGTTGCCATAGCGCCGCGATGTCCCAGGCCGGGTGCTGGGGTAGCTCGTCCGGCAGAAAGCTCGCCTGGATGGCGTGGGCCGTGTCCAGCTCGCGCTGGATCAGCTGCTGCGCCATCTCCTGCTGATAGAGCCGCGCGTTCTCGATGCTGATCGCCGCCTGCGAGGTCATCGCCGCCAGCAGGCGCTCGTCGCGCGGGGTGAACGCGCCGCCGATTTTGTTGAGCAACTGCACCACGCCGATGATTTTCTGCTGCGGGTTGAGCATCGGCGCGGTCAGGATCGAGCGCGTGCGGAAGCCCGTTATCTTGTCAAAGTCGCGGATGAAGCGCGGGTCGGCGTAGGCGTCCGCGATGTTGAGCGTCTCGCCGGTCTGCGCGACGTGCCCGGCGATGCCCTGGCCCATCTTCAGGCGAATCTCCGACAGCGGCCCGACCGGGTCGAGCAGCACCCGCGACCACAGCTCGCCCTGCGCCTCGTCGATCAAGAAGATTGTCCCGCGCTCGGCGTTGATCGTCGTCAGCAGCTTGTTGAGGATCAGCTCCAGCAGGTCGTCCAGCGCGATGTTGGCCGTCACCATCTGGCTGACGGTTCGCATGGCGTTGAGTTCCTGCACCGCGCTGGCGGGGGTCAGGCCGTCGGGGATGCGCTCGATCCGCTTGGCGAGGTGCAGCACGTTGGGGTCGCCCGTGCGGCGCGCCGTCTCGCGCGTGACGCGGTCCATCAGGGTATGGATGAAGTGCAGGCCCATCCCGCCCTGGATGCGCTGCTCGATCGGCGCGTTGAGATCGAACGGCTTGACGTCGCGCGGATCGAGCGGCACGCCCCAGTCGGTCAGGCTGACGGTCAGGAACCCGCTGCTCTCGGTCGCGCCGACCAGCAGCTGGCCCTTGTCCTCGCCGGGATACGCGTGCGCGATGACGTTCGTCGCCGCTTCTTCGACCGCCAGCTCGACCTCGAACAGGCACTTGTCGGACAGGTTGAGCCGTTGGGCGATGCCGTGAATGAAAGCTGAGATGACGCGCAGGTTCTCGTGCTCGGCCTGCACGCGCAGTTCGCCGAGTAGAAGCATGTAGGAAGCCTCGTGAAAAGCGGCTAATACCAGCGAGAAGCAGCTAAGAACAGCGAAAAGCAGC
>DAOKYY010000139.1:0-7040 GCA_035325905.1 Aggregatilineaceae bacterium
AACCGATCCCCACAAAAGCAAAAACGGGGCGGCCTGTGTATCCGGCCGCCCCGCGAGGGTCTTCGCGTCGAGCGTTTACCGCTTGTCGAGCGTGATATCCCCGACGTTGGCGGCCAGCTTCAGCGCGGGGCCGCCGTCGCCGAGCGTCGCGGTCAGCGTCGCGCCGGGCACTTTCTCGGACAGCCTGCGCTGGCTCGCGGCCAGCCCGCGCAGCGTGATCCCGCCGACCGCCGTCTGCGCCTCGACCGCCGCCGCCGTGTCTTGCGGCAGGCGCACGATCACCTTGCCGACGTCGGTCGTCAGGCTGGCGCTGCCCGTCGCGGCGAGCGCCCCTTCAAACGTGACGTTGCCCACCTCCCCGGCAATCCGCGTGAGCGGCGCGGCGACCACGTCGTTGAGCACGATGTCCCCCACGTCCGCCGCGATATCGAGACGGCGTGGCGCTTGCACGCCCCGCACGTCAACATCCCCGACTGCGTTGCGCAGCACCAGGTCAATCGACGGCGGCACGCTGATCGTCAGGTCTACCTTATTCGTGCGCGGGTGATCGCGGAACTGCGTCTGGACCGCGTTGACCTGCACCCGGCCGTCTTCCTGCGTGACCGTCACGGTCATCGCCGCCACTTCGCGCTCGGCCTGGGCCTTCGTCGCGGCGTAGGCGGTCAGCGTGTAGGCGACGGCGATCTCATGAGCGTCCTCGGACTCCGCGCCGCGCAGCGTGATCGTGCCAACCCCGTTGCGCACGTCGAGCACCACCGGCGACGCGCCATCCACCACCACGACTTCCCGCCCGTCGGCGGTCGCTTGTTCCGGCTCCAGCATTGACTCTCCGTTACATCCCATCAGGCTCACCATGCCGATCCCGATCAGCGCCAACATTGCTCGCTTGCCCACCGTGACTGCGCTCCTCGGTGCGTTTGTGAATGTTCGCACATAACATTACGCGCCGCGCAGCCCCCGGTTGCGCCCTACTCCGCGTCGATACGGATGTCGCCCACGTTGGCGGCCAGTTCCAGCAGGGGTGGGGCGCCGCTGCCCGCGCCAACCGTCCCGCGCCAGATATAGCCGGTTACTTCGTCCGTGTTCTCGACATCGGAAGTCGATAACGCCCGATCGACCGTAATATCGCCGACGTTCGTCTCCGCCTCGACGCGCGCGTACAGATCGCGCGGCAGGACCAGCCGGACCTCGCCGACATTCGTCTTGAAGCGCGAGTCGGCCAGGTCTGCGGTGAACACGCCGCTAAACCCGATCTCTCCGACGTTCACCTGCGCGTCCACGTGGCTGGCCTGCACCTCGCCGCCGATCCGCACCGCGCCCACGCCGCCGTTCACGTCCAGGTCGAAGACGGTGTTCGCGGGGACGGTGATGTTCAGATCGACCGAATCGACCCGCGCCAGCGAAAAACCCCCGCTGGGGCGGTCCACCGTCAGGCGGACCGCCCCCTCGCCCGCGTCTTCCAGGCGGACCGTCACGTCGTCCAGGCGGCTGCGCGCCTGGCTGCGGCTGATCCCATAGGCGCGCTTGAGATAATCGACCGCGATCACGCCAGCATCGCCCGTCTCAAGCGTGATGTCGCCGACCTCGTTGTCGATCACGAACGTCAGCGCGTCCGCGGTCACGTCGAGCTGCTCGGAGCCGCGCTCGGTGACTTCGCTGCCCTCGATCACGGCGCTGAACACCACCCCGCCGATGCTGAGCACCGCCAGCGGCAGGATGAAGCACAGGCAGCACAGCATCACGCAGCCGCCCAGCAAGAACCACGGCCAGCGACGGCGGCGCGGCGGCTCCGGCTGCAAGTAATAATCGTCGCGCCGTTTTCTCTTTTCCGGCTCGATGATCTCGGCTTCGATCGGCTCAGCGTCCATCGTTCAGTCTCCCAGCTGCGCGGCGAGCGAGCATTCATCCCTGTATACGCACCGGCCAGGAGCGCCGTTGCGCGGCGGTCGCTCAGTCGCCGGAGGGCGCGACGCCGTTTTCTTCCTCGGCCGCCAGCGCGGCGGTGCAGGCGGCGCAGTAGCCCGTGAAGCACGAATGCGCGGCGATGATCGTCACGCCCAGCGTGGCGGTCACTTCCTCGCGGAAGGCGTCCACAATGTCCGGCTCGACCGGGACCTCGCGCCCGCAGCGTTTGCAGGTCAGCGTGTAGCGCTCGTAGACCGAGCGGAAGCGATATTCTTCGCGGCCCTGCTCGTCGCCGACGTTGCGCCCATCGACCAGCCGCATCTCCTTGAACAGCGCCAGCGTGCGGTAGACCGTCGCCAGGCTGAGCGTGCTCCCGCGCTGGTTCGCCAGCCGGTGCAGCGCCTCGGCGCTGAGATAGCGCCGCTGGTGGCGCAGCACGTCCAGCAGGGCGCGGCGCTGATCGGTGACGCGGTGCCCGGCGCGGCGGAACGCCTCCAGAATGGCGGCTTCTTCGCGGTCAGACGCGCCCGCCGCCGCCGGAACGCCGAGATCGCCGACCGGCACGAACCCCGTCGACGGGGAATCAGGTAACGTTGTCATCGCGTCTTCTTGTTCTTTCTCGACCCTGTCTGCAATTATGTCACAGACGCGCCACATCCGTTAATTCCGCCCGCAAGGCTGTTATGCCCGCCACATCGAGCGGGCCTGCGGTTTGCCTCACCCCCGGCCTCGCTGCGCTCGGCCTTTCCCTCTCTCCAAATTGGGAGGCGCGCCCGCGCCGGGCAGGAGCCGAGGTAAGCGCGCGCAGTTTCGCAGAAACTCTACCAAATTGCTAACAAATTCTATAGATTTTAGTAGTTTTCGAGATTGCCGGGCGCGCCGGGAGCCGGTAGAATTCGGAGCGCAACTGAGAGAACTCTTACCCTGTACCGTCACCTTTACCATCTGTTAGGAGAAAACCCGGCATGAAACAGCTTATTCCCCTGCGTCGCGGTCTAATCGGCCTGCTGGCTCTCGCGCTTGTGCTGGCGCTCGGCGCGCCCCTGGCGTTCGCGCAGGACGCTGAAGCGCGCACCTTCACCGACGCGCTGGGCCGCGAGGTCACGCTCGAAGCCCCGCCGCAGCGCGTCGTCGGCCTGAGCGCCTCGATCATCGACGTGTTGTTCGCGCTCGGCGTCACCCCGGCGGGCGTCACCGAGGGCATCGAGAACCCCGCCGCCGCCGGTCTGCCGACCTTCGGCACCGGCTACCAGCTTGACTTCGAAGCGATGGCCGCGCTGGAGCCGGACCTGATCATCGCCAACGCGCAGCTTCAGGCCCAGATGGCCGACCAGCTCAGCGCCATCGCGCCGACGCTCTACGTCCTGACGCTGACCGCCGATGACGTGCCCGCCAACATCCGCCTGATCGGCGAGGCGACCTGGAAGGACACCACCGCCGCCGCGCTGGCAAAGGCGTATGAAGACTTCCTGGCGTTCGTGCCGGTCGCCGCGGCGGGCCACGAAGGCCCCTCGGTCCTGATCATCGTCGGCACGCTCCAAATGCCGAACTTCGGCAAGAGCACGACCTACCTGGGCGACATGGTCGTCAAGCTCGGCGGGACGATCGTCGGCGATGACCAGCCGGACGCCGGCCCCTTCCCCGGCTACGCGCAGCTCAGCCTGGAGTCCGTCGTCGAAGCCGACCCGGACATGATCCTGACGATCACGCGCGGCGCGCCCGGCACGGCTCCTATTCCCGAAGCGATGGAGTCCGACCCGATCTGGTCGTCGCTGAGCGCCTTCCAGAACGGCCGGGTCTACGAGCTGGATAACCGGCTCTACGTCGAAGCGCCCGGCCCGCGCTTCACCGAGGCGATCACCAACCTGTTCCAGCTGTTCTACGGCGGAGAGGGCTAGTGCACCTTCCGGCGCAGGCTGCCCCGCTGATTCCCGTGCAGCAGTTCGCAAGCCAGGCGCGTTGGCGCCTGGCTTCGCGCACGCTGGTCGGCGTGCTGAGCGCCTTGCTGCTGCTGGGCGGGATCGTCTATTCGCTCGGCAGCGGCTCGGTCAGCATCCCGGCGGCTGACGTGATCGCCGCGCTGCGCGACCGCGCCAGCGTCGCGAAGATGACCGGCATCATCGTCCACGAGGTGCGCCTGCCGCGCGTGCTGATCGGCGCGCTGGTCGGCATGAACCTGGGCGTCGCCGGGACGCTGCTGCAAGGCGTCGTGCGCTCGCCGCTGGCCGACCCGTACATTCTCGGCGTCTCGGCGGGCGGCGGGCTGGCGGCGGCGGTCACGTCGCTGATGATCCCGGACTTTCCGCCGGGCGCGGTGCCGATGGCGGCTTTCGCCGGCTCGCTGATCGGCGCGCTGGTGGTCTACGCCGTGGCGTGGGACGGCAGCGGCGTGACGACCACCCGGCTGGCGCTGGCGGGCGTCGCGCTGACGACCATGCTCAGCGCCTTCACGACCACGATCGTCGTGATGACGGTCGAGGTCGGCGCGCAGACCGTCTTTCAATGGCTGGTGGGCGGCCTGTACACCGCCGGGTGGACGCAGTATCATCTGATCGTCCCGTACAGCGCGGCGGGATTCATCCTGGCGATGCTGCTCGCCGGGCGCGCCAACATCCTCGCGCTGGGCGACGACGTGGCCCAGGGCCTCGGCCTGCGCGTCGAGCAGACCCGCTTCCTGATGAGCGCGGTCGCCGCCGTGCTGGCCGGAAGCTCGGTCGCGGTGGCGGGGCTGGTCGCCTTCGTCGGGCTGCTGGTGCCGAACATCGCGCGGCGGCTGGTCGGGTCGGACTTCCGCTTCCTGATCCCGACGAGCATGTTGCTCGGCGGCGCGCTGATGGTCTGGGCGGACGCCTTCGCGCGCGTCACGTTCCCGGCGCTGCTCGGCAACGCGAACGTCGAGATTCCGGTCGGCATCGTGACGGCGGTGATCGGCGGGCCGCTGTTCCTGTGGCTGGTGCGCGCGCGCCGCGCCCAGTGGTAGACGGTGTAGAGAGCAAGGATGACGCGGTATGCCTATTCTGTCGGCTGATCGTCTGACGCTCGGCTACCGGCGCGACGCGCCGGTCGTGCGCGATCTCTCGCTGGCGGTCGAGCCGGGCGAGATTGTGGCGCTGGTCGGGCCGAACGGCTCCGGCAAGAGCACGCTGCTGCGCGCGCTGGCCCGGCTGATGCGCCCGCAGAGCGGGACCGTCCTGCTCGACGGGCGCGCCATCCACCGCCAGAGCACGCGCAGAGTCGCGCAGCAGCTCGCGATCCTGCCGCAGAACCCGGCCGCGCCCGAAGACCTGACCGTGCGCGATCTGGTCGCGCGCGGGCGCTTCGCGCGGCAGGCGTGGTGGCGCCCAGCGACGCACCACGACCAGGACGTGATCGGCTGGGCGCTGGACATGACCGGGCTGGCGGAGTTCGCGCCGCGCCGCCTCAGCACGCTGTCCGGCGGCGAGCGCCAGCGGGCGTGGATCGCGCTCGCGCTGGCCCAGGAGCCGCGCGTCCTGCTGCTCGACGAGCCGACTACCTTCCTCGACATCAGCCACCAGCTGGAGGTCATGACGCTGTTGCAGACGCTCAACCGCGAGAGCAAGCTCAGCATCGTGATGGTGCTGCACGATCTGAACCAGGCGGCGCGCTTCAGCCACCGGCTGATCGCGATCCGGGACGGGCAGGTCTACGCCGCCGGGACGCCGGACGAGGTGCTGACTGAAGCGATGATGAGCGAAGTGTTCCAGGTGGAAGGTGCGATCGGGCGTGACCCGTATGCCGGGACGCCGGTCTTCACGCCGTTACAGTCGGTGCGCGGGCGAAATGGACACGAGCGGCCCGGCGCGGGGCAGACCGGCGGGCCGCCGCTCGTCGAGGCGCTAGCGCGGGCGCAGCAGCCCCAGTAGCTCCATCATTCGGAAGACGATCACGCCGAAGACCCCCAGGATCAGCGCGGCGCGCGCGATCGCGAACAGGCTGCCGATCAGGTCGATCAGCGGCTTGAAGATCAGCAGGGCGCGCAGCAGCACCCGCAGCAGGTCCTTCGGCACGTCAAAGACGTTCTTCACTCCTGAGAGCACCGTGCGCGGCAGCATCAGCTCACGCAGAACCAGCAGCGTCACCACACCGATGCCGATCATGCGGCCAAGCTGCGGATCACGTGTTTCGGTCTGTGTGGTCATGCGTTTCCCCTCTCGCGCTCGATCAGATAATCGGTCTCACTATGTTGATTATAGGCTGTTCCCGGCGCGCTGGCGCAACAGAAGCGCAGAACAGCTTAAAGCAGCGAAGAGCAGCCAAGAACAGCGCACCACAGCCAAGAGCAGGCAAAAACAGAAAAGGCAGCTTCTCGCTGCCTCTCGCTGTCTTTAGCTGCCGTTAGCTGCTTGTTGCTGCTCTCCGCTGCTTCTCGCTGCCGTTAGCGGAGTTTCCTGAACAGGTAGAGCAGGCCCGCCACGATTGCACCCAGCACCAGCAGTGGCACGAGCGTCTTCAGGATCGCGAGCACAATGCTCAAGACCACGATCGCCACCAGCGCGACGACGATCAGGATCAGGATGTTCTTCAGCAGGTCGTTGTTCTTCATCTGAGCGGCCATCGTGTCATCTCCCAGGTGGTATCGTCCACTCTCACTCTCTATTACGCGCCGCCTCCGGTGGGGTTGCGCGGCCAGGGTACAATCGAGGTCGAACGCCCGCAAAGTATGATAGGGAGAAGCTCCTATGGACCCGCAGCGCATCGTGAACATCAGCGTCCAGGTTCTGCCGCTGACCGAGAACGCCCTGCCCCAGGTGGACCGCGCCATCGAAGCGATCATCGCCAGCGGCCTGCGCTACCAGGTCGGCCCGCTCGAAACCACCATCGAGGGGCCGTTCGAGGCGGCGTGGGAAGCGGCCAAGCAGGCGCACCTGGCCGCGCTGAGCGCGGGCGCGGCGCACGTCATCACCATGATCAAGATCGCGGACGCGCCCGGCGGCAGCCTGACCATCGACGAAAAGACGGAGAAGTGGCACGGGCGGGAAAGCGGTTAGCTCAATTGGCAGCTAGCGGGAAAGCGTTCCAAAAGCATAAAGAGCGGAAGCACGCCTGGCTTCGTTATGAGCGTAACGCAACAGCGAAAACGCCCGCATTGGCTCGTGCTAACCGCTCATCGCTAA
>DAOKYY010000140.1:0-6945 GCA_035325905.1 Aggregatilineaceae bacterium
GTGTTCGGCGGGCGCGGCGCGCTCGAAGGAGACGCGCAGCACCAGCCGCCCCAGTTGCAATTCGTCTTCGTGGCGCAGCACGCGGCTCTGATGCGGCAGCAGGCGCTCGCCGTTGAGAAACGTCCCGTTGAGGCTGCCCAGGTCCTCGATCAGCGCCGTGCCGAACTGGCGCGAAATCCGCACGTGCCGCCGCGAAACGCCCATCTCGACCGCGTCGTAGCCGGTCAGGTCGATGTCCGGGCGGCGGTCCGCGCTGGCGCGGCCTAGCACGCACTCGCGGCGGAGCGACACCTCAAAGTGTTGCCCGGTGTGCGCCACGCGGAGCAGCAAGACGCTCTCTTCGCCGAAGTAAGCTGTTCCCCAGCGCACGCTGCGCTGGAGCGCGTGCACGGCGGGCGGCATCTGCGCGGCGCGAGCGCGCTCTCCCACCGGCAGCAGATGCCCGCAGTTGGCACAGATCAGGGCGTCTGCCGGGTTTGCGCGCTGGCAATTCTGGCAGACCTGCGCGCTCACGTCAGTACTCCCGCTTGACGCTGGGCGCGATCAACGTGTTGCGCGTGCCATTACCGAAATGGAGCGTGCGCTCTGGCAGCACCTGCACGCGGTAGCCGCGCGCGGCGGCCCAGTCGAGCGCTTCGTGCAGCGCGGCCAGGCCCTGGACCACGCGGTCCGCGCGCGCGTACCCCAGCCGGTAGCCGAGGAAGATCGGCATCCGGCGGTAGAAGTCGAGCGCGACTTTCAGCGCGTCCCGCAGCCGGGCCGGATCGGTCAGCTCAGGATAGTCGGCCAGCGGGCGCGCACCGTGGAGCTTGTAATTCCGGTAGACGACTTCGAGCAGCACGTGGCGGTGAAAGTAGTACGCCAGGTCCGCCCCGTGCGGGATAGCGTGCTCAGGCGGCAGATCGACCGGGCGGCCATCGGGCGCGGTCATTTCCAGCCGGAAAGCGTAGCGGTCTTCAACCGGCGCCTCGCCATGCCCGTTAACCGGCGCGGGGATCAGCGCCTGGATGCGCGCCATCATCTCGGCGCTGGCCTCGTCGATTGCCTCGCGGCGGGCGCGCGCCGAAGCAGGATTGGGGACCGGGGGCATCAGCGCGCCGATGTTTACGCTCAGCGAGGGACGACCCAGGCGCAGGATGCGGCTCACCGCCCCGCGCATCCCGCCGAAGCCAATCGGCAGGATCGGCGCGCCGGTCCGCTGGCTGAGCCAGGCGACGCCGGGCCGCGCCGAGCGGATCGCGTCGTCCCAGATGCCGCCTTCAGGAAACGCGCCGAGCACGTGCCCGCGCTCCAGCACGGCGCTCGCTTCGTGTAACGCGGCGCGGTCGACATAGCCGCGCCGGATCGGGATAAACTTGTACCATCCGGCGATCAGCGAGAACGTCGCGTCCATCGGCACGTCGCCATTGCCAACCAGCTCAGGGATATGCGGCAGGTTAACGACCATCAGCGCGGCCTCGATTGCCGCCAGGTGATTGCCGATCGCGATATACGGCCCTTGCCGGGGCACGTTCTCCAACCCGGTAACGGTCGTGCGTGTCAAAAGCGCCTGCATGGCGCGGCCCACCCAACGAGCCGCCTGCCGGCGATAGAAATAGCGAACCCGCTTGGACATTCGACGTCTTCATCCTCGACAACAGCGCGCCGCCGGCCGGGGTTGCCGGCGTAACCTGCCCAATCCGCCCCTCAGAAACTATAACCTACCTGCCGGGCGCCTGCATCAAATTCGGACGCGCTGGCGCCAGCAGCAAAACGCGAACGACCAGGGGAAATCGCCCGGTCGTTCGCGCTCGGACACCGTATTGAGATCAGCGCGTTATGCGTTATTCAAGGTATTCGCTCAGCCCATAATCGGACTGCATCTGGCGCAGCTTGCTCAGCGCGGCGTGCTGCAACTGGCGGATCCGCTCGCGGCTGTAGCCCATCAACTGGCCGATCTGCGACATGCTGTGCGTGTCGCCGTCGTCCAGGCCGAACCGCAGGCGGATGATCTGCGCCTCGCGGTGCGGCAGCGCGCCCAGCAAGAAGCTGATCGACTCGACCAGAAGCTGGCGCGCGGCGGCTTCTTCTGGCAGCGCGCTCTCCTGGTCGGCGACCAGGTCAGCGCGCGGGCGGTTTTCCTCGTCGCCGATCAGCTCGTCGAGCTGCACCGGCTCGCGGGCAGCCATCATCGTCGTCTCGACTTGCTCGGCGGTCAGCTCGGTCTCGTTCGCCAGCTCCTCGTAGGTCGGCTCGCGGCCCAGCTCTTGCGCCAGCCGCTCGCTGACACGGCGCAGCCGGCCCCAACGCTGGCCCTGGTTGATCGGCAGGCGAATCGTGCGGCCCCGGTCTCCGGCAGCGCGGGCGATCGACTGGCGGATCCACCACGTCGCGTAGGTGCTCAGGCGCACGCCGCGCGCCGGGTCGAAGCGATCGACGGCTTTCATCAGGCCGAGATTGCCCTCCTGGATCAGGTCCGGCAGCGGCAGGCCGCGCCCCTGGTATTTCTTGGCGATTGAGATCACCAGGCGCGTGTTCGCCATGATCAGCTCGCGGCGGGCGGCGTCGCCTAGCTCGATCACTTCGTCGAGGGCGTCGCGCGTCTCGTCCGAGTTATCGCTGTTGCGACGCTCGGCGGCTTCGCTCGCGGCCTGGACCAGCTTGGCGAGCGCCTGCTCGCGGTCGGCAGGAATCGGCTCAGAAATCGGTCGAATGTCTCGAAAATAAAACTGCAACATGTCGGCGTCGGCCGGCGGGATGTAGCTGGCATTATTGGTGTACTCGGTCGCTTCCACGATTTCTCCAGTCCTTTCGGTCGAAGTCGCGGCCAGCTCCATGAGCAACGCCTCAACTTCGTGAAGGGCCTGAGCTTCAAGCAGCTCGGCGAGAGTCGTGGGGTCCAGGGAAGCGTCGGAGAGATCAAGTCTGGCTACCATTGCTGTACGCCTTTCCACGTGCAAGCGGGGAGCTTGCTGGCCGCACCGTTGGTAAATCACCAGCCATCTTCATCCTACACGTTCCGACCCCAGATTGCAATATAATTATGATTAGAATAAGATAAACGTTTCCCCTCAAGTCGCTCGCCATTCATGGGCCGAGTCGACGGCTTGCCGGGGAAGTCCGGGTGAGCGGACGTCTTTTCACCGTCTCGCGGTGACTCTCGGTTGTTAATGAGCGCAGGCGGACCACAATCTGTCTCAACGATATGAGATCATCGCGGGAGCGGCATGGACTAGATGGTTTATTTAGCTATAGGTCAGGTGGGGGATTTGACTGGTGCAGCAGGCCTCCGCCGGGCGATTGCTGGCGCGCCCATTGTGATCTGGAGGTTTGGCGCTAAAAAGATTAGAATTAAGCAGGAAAAACACTTTGAGGCATGGGGCTGCCAGCCGGCACATGCATCCGTATTGAGCGCCGGC
Source organism: Aggregatilineaceae bacterium (assembly GCA_035325905.1). GTDB lineage: Bacteria > Chloroflexota > Anaerolineae > Aggregatilineales > Aggregatilineaceae > DYGX01. The sequence goes on from DAOKYY010000140.1 coordinate 3,399, forward strand.
GCTGCGCGCGCCATCGGATCCGTGGGTGACTCGTCAAAGACACGCCAGATGAACGTTTCACCGTTAAATGCGCCCAGGCGCAAGACAGGCGAGCTGCCGCCGGTCGAGCCGATCGAGCAAGACGTCCAGGCTAGCCGGCCCCCGCCCGTCGAGCCACCCCCCACCCGCCCCAGCGAGCTGGCGGCTTATGGCCTGCTGCTGGGCGTTGCGATGATCGCGCTGGCCGCGATCTGGCGGCTGGCGCTTGGCGATGAATCCCTGTCGACGTGGTTCCCGGCGGACCGCTGGGCGTTCAATCTCATGATCGGGGCGCTGGCGGGCTTGGTCTTCTCCATCGCCGCGTGGGCCGTCTTCCGCAAAGTCCCCTCATTCCGGCACATCAAGACCTTGATCCTGCGCACCATCGACATGCAGACCCTCTCAACGCGCCACGCGGTGATGTTCGGGCTGATTGCGGGCATCCCGGAGGAAATCCTGTTTCGCGGAGCGGTCCAGCCTGCGATTGGCTGGCTGCTGACGGCGCTGCTTTTCGGCGTGCTGCACGGCGTAACGCCCGCCTATTTCGTCTACGCGACGCTGGCGAGCGTGCTGCTCGGCGGCTTAGCAGACTGGAGCGGGGGGCTGTGGGCGCCGATCGCGGCGCATACTACGATCGATATCAGTATGTTTCTGCTGCTGATGCGCACCTGGCGGCGACGGCAGCGACGCGCTCAGCGCCAGCGCGAGCGCATGGAAAACACGCTGGCGGGCTGACTGGCGGGCGCGTCAGACCCGCGCTTCCAACGCTTCGATCACTTGCCGGAACACCTCGATCCGCAGCGTGACGTCGGGCTGGGCGGTCAGGTCGGCCTGCTCAATCGAGATCACTTCCAGACCGGGGAAGAACGCTTCATAATCTAACTGCCCCAGCGTCGCCGGATCGTCGACATGCACGACCAGCGGCTTGTGGAAGCCGTTGCTGTTCAACCGCTGGGCGACCGCTTCCAGATCGCCCACCGACAGCACCACCAGAAAATCATGCCGCCGCTGGAGGTCGATCTCCTTCGCGTGCGCGTAGTACGCCAGGTCGAAGCGCCCGCGCACATAATGCGAGAGAAGCGTCACCACGGCCTGGGTCTGCTGGTCGGGCGCGGCGATTACCCCGCCAAAAGGCTTGCGTGAAGAACTCATTAGCGTCCGCTCTCTCCAAACTGCGTTGTTCGCGCCGGGTTGCCTGATTGTACAGGCATTCCGCCAAAAACAGAAATCCTCTCGCGCGCCGCTAATTTTTACAGGTCTTTGATAGGCGCGCGGGCCGAAGGCCGTGTATACTGCACATCAAGCCCACTTGTTAGTCAGCGCCGGCGCCCGGCGCAGGAGGTGTCACGGACCGGAAACGAGGGGACCCTAGCGCAAGGCCCTGCCGCGCCCGGCAGGGAGACGAGGTGGCGGTTTCTCACCGTGGGGTGAGACTAACCCCGGACGCTCCGGGGGAAAATCGAGGCTTCTGCGGATGCCGCCAGGGCGCACACCACCGCCCTCGAGCGTACCCCTCCCAAACGCAGCCGCGTCACAAAGACCACGGGCAACCGTGGCCCAGAACCACGCGGCAGTGGTGATCGACCCAGCATTGGCTTTGCCCGACCATCCGGCCTATCACCTGGCGGGCGCCGCCTGGTTATCCCTGCGCCGCGCCTGCCCCTGGGAGGAATCAGCATGTGTGGAATCGTGGGATACATCGGCCCGCGCGACGCGACGCCGATCATTCTGTCCGGCTTGCAACGCCTGGAATATCGCGGCTACGACTCGGCGGGGATCGCCGTCTTGCAGGGCGGCGAGATCGAGATGCGGCGCGACGTGGGCAAGCTCGGCAACCTCGTTCAGCAGGTCAGCGACAAGCCGCTGAACGGGCGCATCGGGATTGGGCACACGCGCTGGGCGACGCACGGCGTCCCCAGCCCACGCAATGCGCATCCGCATATCAGCCGCACCGGACGCACCGTCGTCGTCCACAACGGGATCGTCGAGAACTTCCGCGAGCTGCGCGCCGAGCTGGAAGCGAGCGGCGTCGAGTTCGCGTCTGAAACGGACACCGAGGTGATCGTCCATCTGATCCAGCGTGAGCGCGACGCGGGGCTGCCGCTGGTCGAGGCGGTGCGCTGCGCCGTTTTGCGCCTGCGCGGCGCGCACGCGATCGTCGTCCTCTCCGCCGACGATCCTGACCGGCTGGTCGCGGTGCGGATCGGCAATGCGGGCGGGGTCGCGCTCGGCCTGGGCGACGGCGAGATGCTCATCGCGTCCGACATCCCGGCCATCCTGGAGCACACGCGGCGGATGATCTTCCTCGAGAGCCGCCAGATGGCGACCATCACGCGGGACGCCTACCACGTCCAGACGCTTGACGGCGCGCCGGTGGACGCCGAGGTGCACGCCATCGCCTGGGACCCGGTCAGCGCGGCGCGCGGCGAGTTCAAGCACTTCATGCAGAAGGAAATCCACGAGCAGGCCCGCGCCCTGACCGACACGCTCGGCGGGCGGATCGACTTTCAGAACGGCTGCGTCCTGCTGCCCGACCTGGAGATCAGCCCGGAGCGCGCGCGGCGTCTCAAGCGGATCGTCACGGTCGCCTGCGGCACCAGCGCCTACAGCGGGCTGGTCGGCAAGTTCATTCTCGAAGACCTGGCGCGCGTCCCGGTCGAGGTTGATTACGGCAGCGAGTATCGCTACCGCAACCCGATCCTGGACGAAGACTGCGCCGTGCTGGCGATCACGCAGTCCGGCGAGACGGTCGATACGCTGGCGGCGATGGAAGAAGCCCGCGAGAAGGGCGCGGCGCTGTGGAGCATCGTCAACGCGCTTGGCAGCCAGGCGATGCGCGTCGCGGACGGCTTCATCACGATGCAGGCCGGGCCGGAGATCGGCGTCGCCAGCACGAAAGCGTTCACCACCAGCATCGTCGATCAATATTTGCTGGCGCTCTACCTCGGCCAGCAGCGCGGCACGCTGACCTGCGCGGAGTCGCAGGCGCACGCGGCGGACCTCGCCCGCCTGCCCGATCTCGTCGGGCAGGTGCTGGAGCGCGAGGCCGCGATCGAGGCGCTGGCGGCGGACACCTACCACTACGCGAACTTCCTCTACCTGGGGCGCGGGATCAACTACCCAATCGCGCTCGAAGGCGCGCTCAAGCTCAAGGAGATCAGCTACATCCACGCCGAGGGCTATCCCGCCGGGGAGATGAAGCACGGCCCGATCGCGCTGATCGACGAGCACATGCCGGTCGTCGCCATCGCGCTGCAAGACGCCGTCTACGAGAAGATGCTCAGCCAGATCGAGCAGGCCAAGTCACGCGGCGGGCGCGTGATCGCGATCGCGACCGACGGCGACACGCTGATCGCGGACAAGGCCGACCATGTGCTGTACGTGCCGCCGGTCCCACCGCTGCTCAGCCCGGTGATCAGCGTGATCCCGCTGCAACTGCTGGCCTATCACATCGCGGTGTGGCGCGGCGCGGACGTAGACCAGCCGCGCAACCTCGCCAAGAGCGTCACGGTCGAGTAAGCCGCCGCGC
>DAOKYY010000141.1:0-6673 GCA_035325905.1 Aggregatilineaceae bacterium
ATTGAGGGGTGAGGTTCCCCACGCCGGGCCGATACGCCAATGACTTTCGATAGTTTACATAGCTTTTGGCCGTTAGCCTTTAGCTAAGAGCTAACCGCTCAGACCACCGACGCGACTGTCACCGCCAGCAGCACCACGCTCAGGTAGATATTCGACACTTTGAAGACCGACATGGCGCGCGGCGCGGTGTAGCTGCTCAGCAGCCCCGCCGACTCGCGCAGCAGCCACAGCGTCGCCAGCGCGACCGGCGCCAGATACAGCCAGCCGAGCGCGCCGTGCAGCGCCAGCGCCAGCCCGAACAGCCCGGTCATCGCCGCGTGCGCCAGCATCCAGAAAATCGACCGGCCAGGGCTGGACACCACCGGCAGCATCGGCACGCCCGCCCGCCCGTAGTCCTTGCGATAGGCCAGCGCCAGCGCCCAGAAGTGAATCGGCGACCACGTGAACAGCAGCGCCGCCAGGATCAGCACGCCAGGATCGGCCCACGCGCCGACCGCCGCCCCGCCGCTGAGCACCGCCGCGCTGCCTGCCCCGCCGCCGATCACCACATTCAGCACGCTGCGCGGCTTGAGCCAGATCGTATAGATGCCGACGTAGATAAACGCGCCCAGCGCCAGGAAGAACGCCAGCGCCGGGTTGCCCGCCAGCAGCGCGATCGCGCTCGCCCCGACGACCAGCCCGCTGGCGACGATCAGCGCCACACGCGCGCTGACCTCGCCCGTAACCAGCGGGCGGCGCGCGGTGCGCTTCATCAGGCCGTCGTGCCCGCGCTCGATATACTGGTTCAGCGCCGAGGCCCCGGCGGCGGACATCGAGCCGGTGAGCACGAGCAAGCCCAGCTCGCCCCAGGTCGGGCGGCCATGCGCCGCGAGCAGCGCCCCGCCCACCGAGGCGAAAACGAGCAGCAGCACGATCCGCAGCTTGAACAGCACGACGATCGTGCTCAACAGCGAGGCGCGGCTTTGCGCGCCAACGCGAACGGCGGAATGCGTGCCGGTGCGGGTAATCATAGACATACCGGACTCCTGTGCGCGGCGCGGCGCGCGACGTTAACGCGATCGTGTCGCTTCCTGATGGCTAGGGGGCGATGGAGGTGCGGCGCGTGAATTAATTCTATTTTAGTTGATTCAATCTGAAATAACCAGCCCCGTTCCGCCGCGTGAATGGCTTGCTGCTGGCCCGGTCTTCCGGCACAATTGAGATCAGCGCGGGCCGCTGTTGTCGCTCGCGCCAGGGAAGACAGGGCCATGTCCCGAGTTGCGATCGAAATCACCATCATCTTGTTTCTCCTGCTGCTGAACGGCGTCTTCGCCATGTCCGAGATGGCCGTCGTCTCGGCGCGCCGGGCGCGTCTGCAAGACCAGGCCAATCGCGGCAGCAAGGGGGCCAAGCGCGCGCTGGCGCTGGCCGCCGCCCCGGATCACTTTCTCTCCACCGTCCAGATCGGGATCACGCTGGTCGGCGTGCTGGCGGGCGCCTTCGGTGGGCAAACCATCGCCTCGCTGCTCTCCGACCAGGTGCGAAAAGTCGAGCTGCTCGCGCCCTATGCGGACGCGATCGGCCTGGGGCTGGTCGTGCTGGCGATCACCTACCTCTCGCTGGTGATTGGCGAGCTGGTGCCCAAGCGCATCGCGCTGCAGAACCCGGAAGGGATCGCCGCGCGCGTCGCCGGGCCGATGAGCTTTCTGTCGAAGCTGGCCTCGCCGTTGGTGCGCGTGCTGAGCGCCTCGACAACCCTCGTCATCCGCCTGATCGGCCTGCGCGCGGCGGGCGAGACGCCCGTCAGCGAGGAAGAGATCCGCATCCTGATCGGCGAAGGGACCGAGGCCGGGGTGTTCGACCTGCGCGAGCAGGAAATGGTCGAGAGCATCTTCCGGCTGGACGACCGCCACATCAGCTCGCTGATGACGCCCCACACCGAGATCGTCTGGCTGGACGTGGACGACCCGCCGGAAACCGTCCGCGCCAAGCTGACCGGCTGCGAGTTCTCGACCGTTCCCCTCGTGCGCGGCAGCCTCGACAACCTGGTCGGCATGGTCCGCGCAGTGGATGTGGCGGGCCAGCTTCTTGCCTCGGAGCCGCTCAACCTCGAAAAGGTCGCGCGCCCGGTGCGCTTCGTGCCGGAGACCGCCACCGTCTCGCGCCTGGTCGAGCAGCTTCGCCTCAGCGCCGAGCATAGCGTGCTCGTGATCGACGAGCACGGCGGCGTCCAGGGGCTGGTCACGGAGCACGATATCCTGGAGGCGATTGTCGGCGACCTGCCCTCTGACCAGGACCTGAGCGAGCCGCAGGCCGTGCGCCGCGAGGACGGCTCGTGGCTGCTCGACGGGCTGATGACGATCGACGAGGTGCGCGAGGTGCTGGAAAGCGGCCCGCTGCCCGGCGAGGAGCGCGGCACGTTCGAGACGCTCGGCGGCTTCGTGATGGACCGCCTCGGCGCCATCCCCTCGACCGGCGCGCACTTCACCTGGAGCCGCTTTCGCTTCGAAGTGGTCGATATGGACGGCCATCGCGTCGATAAAATCCTGGTCACAACCTCATCCGGCACGAACTCGACTGATCCTGCATCTAACCTGTAGCCACACGGGGGCATCCCCGTCGCGTCAGTAGTGCTATACTGATGGCGTAGGCTTACGCCGGATACAGGAGGGGCAGCACATGAACAGCCTGGTTCAGTTCCTCGCCAGCATGAACGGCCGCATCTTGCGGGCGGTTGCTGGTATCGTCCTGATCGTGCTTGGGTGGGCCGTAGGCGACACCGCTGGCTGGATCATCGCCATCATCGGCCTGATCCCGCTGGCCGCTGGCGTCTTTGATTTCTGCCTGCTGGCGCCGCTGATGGGCCTCCCATTCTGGGGCCGCGATATCCGCCGGCGGACCCGGTAGGCGCCCGCCTCAGACAGCGCTAAAACTGGGCGGCCCTGGGGGAGAGCCGCCCAGCTTTCACCGGCACGCTGCACGGGGTTTGGGGGGATAACCACGCGTGCCGGCGAAAACAACGTTGTGCGCTTACATCCGCGAATACAAGCCAACTCCGTTGGCTTCCGTATCCTCCACGCGCGCTTTGACATCGCCTTTATTATACGAACATCCGTTCTAGCTGTCAAGTTAAGGCTGCACAAAGACAGCCTGAGGAGAGCGTCAATCTCCGCCGCTCATTCCGTCCGGCGCGCGACGTACATCCACAGCATTTTTTCGCGGGGAAGCGCGTAGGGGCTGAGCAGCGGTCCGGTCGCGCCCAGGCTGGCAATCCGCGCGATCGTCGCCGGGTCATCGGGCGGCACGAAAAACGCGAGGTCTGCGTCCGGCGGCAGCGTGCTGAGATCGAGCGCGGCGAACTCGGCGGTCGTCATCAGGCGGAGCGTCAAGTCGTCGCGCAGGAACGCCAGGTGGCGGCGCGCGTCCAGCTCCGGCAGGATGTCGTTCCCAACGATGATCAGGTGCGCGCCCGGCGGCAGGGCCTGGGCGCGCAGCAGCGCGTCGTCCACGTCGTAATCGACGTGTGCGCGCACTTCCTCGTTGAACCCGTCGAGGAACGGTCCGAAATACGCCGCCCCCTGCCCGATCGCGATCGCGACTCCGGTGGCGACCAGCAGCCCCTCGACGGCCCGGCGCCCGCGTCCACGCGGCCCGATCAGCCGCACCAGATCGCGCAGGCCGAGCGCGACCAGCAGCGCCAGCGCCGGAAAGACCACCACGTAGCGCGCCGAGACCGCGCTCTCGACCATCAGCGCGTTGCCGAGCAGCGTCCCCCCGACCCACAGCGCCGGGAGCGCGCCCGGCTCGCGCCAGCGCCACGCCGCGAAGACCAGCCCCACCAGAAACGCCGGGACCAGCGCCTCAGGCACCAGCGGGTGCCGCCCGCCGAAGTAGAGGTAGTAGTAGATGTAGGTGTTCTCCGGCGAGTTCACCAGCAGCGCCGCCGCGTGCTTGAGGTGCGTCCAGCGCGTGGCGAGCGTGTCCGGCTCGCGCTCGCGCGCCCAGTAGTCGTCGTTCATTCCGGCGCTGTCCATACGGTTGAACAGCGGAAAATCGCCCGCGTGCAGCGTCAGATACACCGGCGCGGCGACCGCCACGAAGGCGACCAGCGCGATCAGCAGGCCGCGCCACGCCGGGCGCGGGCGCCACACCAGCAGCCCCGCGCCGAGCCACGCCCCGGCCAGCGCCGGGAACAGCATCCGCCCGCCGTCGTAGAAATACTGCGTCAGGCCGAGCGCCGCGCCGCCCAGCGCGAAATCGAGGCGGCGGCCGGTCCGCACGCCGCGCGCCAGCAGGCCGAGCGCCAGCGTGCCGAACAGCGGGTCCGCGATGTTGTTCAGCCCCAGGCGGCTGAAGTGCAGGTGCGGCATGAAGGTCAGCAGGATCAGCGCCGCCAGCAGCGCGGTCAGCCGGTCGTACAGCGCCCGCGCCAGCAAGTACAGCGCCGGGACCGTCAGCCCGCCCAGGATCGCGCTGGCGGCGCGCAGCCCGGCCCAGTCGCGCCCGATCACGGCCACCGCCTGCGCCTGGAGATACGAGAACAGGTACGGGAACGACGCGACGGTCGGCATCGGCTCCAGCAGGCGCAGGTCAGGGTACTCCCACACATACGCGATGCCGAGCGCGAAATGCCCCTCGTCCACCAGCGTGCGGACGCTCGTCGCCAGCCCCCAGAAGCGCACGCCGAGCGCCGTGACCGCCAGCGCCATCACCAGCGCCAGCTCGGCGCGCCATCCTCGCCCCGGCCAGCGGAGCCGCTCCACGCCGCCCAGCCCGATCGCCAGCAGCGCGACCCCGCCCGCGAGCAGCGCGGCCTGCGCGTCCGGCCCGGCCCCGGCCAGCGCCTCGACGCCCAGCAGCCCGCCGTTGATCTCGGCCAGCGCCGCGAGCAGGCCCGCGCCCGCCAGCGCGATCAGCCCGCACGCGCGCGCCCGGCCCCATCCCCCGATCCCGATTGCGCGCACGCGGCGCGGCGGGCGGCCATCCCGCGCCACGAGTAGCGCCGCCAGCAGCGCGACCCCGCCCAGCGCCGCGTACAGTGGCGCGTCCGCGCCCGCGTAGACCTCCGGCTGCGGCGTCGGGCGGAAGTGCACCACGGCGCGCTCGGTGGGCCGGAAGGCGTAGGCGCTCAGCGCCATGAACGCGATCGCCAGCCCGCCGAGCGCCCGCGCCGCCGCTTGCCGGTGCGCCGCTAGCCAGCGCCGCGCCACGACCGCGACCGGCAGCGGGCCGATCATCGCCAGCGCGACGGCCCGCCCTTCCCAGCCCGGCAGCAGGTACAGCGCCAGGATTCCCCCGGCGGCAGCAGCCCCGGCCAGCGCGGCCCACGTCAGCGCGTCGATCAGGTCTTCGCGGAGCGTTCTCGTCATGGTTCTGGCGTCGCGACGCGGTGCCTCATCCCATCCCAACCTCCGCGTGTATTGTACCAGCGCGGGGCCAGCCAGGCGCGCCGCGCCAGGGCAATCGCATGAAGTCTACTCGTGGTTTACCTCACCCCCGCTCGGCGCTGACGCGCCTCACCGCCCCCTCAGCCAAGTTGGAGAGGGGACAAGGCCGAGCGCAGCGAGGCCAGAGGGTGAGGTAAACCGGCTGATGCATCGCTGAATTGGATGCAATCGCCCTGCCCCACGCAGTTGCGCGTATACGTGTGTTAAGGTGTACAATACAGGCTCGCAACGGGTTCTGGGAGGGACGATCCACCGATGCCAGGGCTGTTTGAGGGATGCGGCGGGTGCTGCCTGTCGATCGTGCTCATCCCGCTGCTGTGCTGCGGGCTGGCCGTCGGCGCGCTGATTTACATCGACCAGAACGCGCCCGCGCCGCCCGTCACGCGCAACTTCACGCCGAACGCGAGCGACGCGCAGGCGTTCGAGAATGAGATCACCCGCGCCACCAATCAGGCGACATCGGCGCGCTGGTTCTACGTCACCGTTTACGAGCGACAGTTATCGTCGTGGATGGCGCTCGAAGGCAAGGCCTTCGCCGACGAAAACGGCCACGCCTTCCCCTTCGAGGATGTGCAGGTCGGGCTGGACGACGGCCAGATCACGTTTTATGGGAAGCTGTCGCGCTACGGGGTGGACGTGCCGATCACAGTCGCCATTGAGCCGCAGATCGACGCCGATGGCAACATCACGCTCGACATCGACGCGGCCAACGTCGGCGGCCTGAGCGTGCCGAATTTTGTGCTGAACAACGTCGCGGCCCAGCTCGACGACGCGCTGATGCGTCCCTTCCGCGAGCTGAACGGCACCGCCGTGTTTTACCGCGACACGCTCACGATTGAGGATGGACGCTTGCAGTTGCAGGGCGGCGTGCGCTGAACAGCGTTTAGCGGTTAGCGGTTAGCTAAGACCTAAAAGCGAACCGCTCATTCCTACGCCAGCGTTCGAAGGCAACTGGCGTCTAGGGTCAGCGCGGAACCTCACCCCCAGCGCCTTCCGCTGGCAAAGGGGTCAGGGGCCGGGAGTTAAGGTGTGAGGTTCCCCCGACGAGCATTGCAAACCGAGACGTTTCGACACATCCCATAACAGTTAGCAGTTCGCCTTTTGCTAACCGCTAAGGGCTATGTGAACTATCGAAAGTCATTGGCGTATCGGCCCGGCGTGGGGAACCTCACCCCTCAATCCCCTCTCCGGTGGCGGAGAGGGGACTTCAAACCCGTTCCGGCGCTGCTTTTCTCCCCTCTCCAACA
>DAOKYY010000142.1:0-6643 GCA_035325905.1 Aggregatilineaceae bacterium
CGCCAGCAGGTCCTTGCTCATGGCGCGCGCTTCGGGCGTCTCGGCGGGGATCTCGCGCAGCTCGACGAAGCCGTTCTGGCGCGGCGCGCCGTCCACGAACTGCCAGATGTACGCGTCGAACGAGCCGAAGGCGTCCTGCACCGCCAGAAAGCTGCGCGCGTTCTGCACGGCGGCGTGGACCTTCAGCTTGTTGCGGATGATGCCGGGATCGGCCAGCAGCGCCGCGATCTTAGCGTCGTCGTAGCGCGCGACGAGCGCCGGGTCAAAGCCGTCGAACGCCCGGCGATACCCCTCGCGCCGCTTGAGAACGGTCAGCCAGCTTAGCCCGGCTTGCGCGCCTTCGAGGATCAGCATCTCGAACAGCCGATGGTCGTCGTGCTCCGGCACGCCCCATTCCTCATCGTGATAGGCGACGTACAGCGGGTCGGCGGTGCCCCACGGACAGCGGGCGAGGTCGCTCATATAATCCCCCTTGCCGCGTGCGCTCCGGCGCCGCGCTCAGACCTGAAAAATCTGAATGCGATTCCCGCACGTGTCGTCAAAGATCGCCACGGTCGCTGGCCCCATCTGCGTGGGTTCCACGCTGAACGCGACGCCCAGCGCCTTTAGACGCTCGAACTCGGCGTGAATATCGTCCACCGCGAACGCCGTCAGCGGGATGCCCTGCTCAAACAGCGCCTGCTGGTATGTCTTGGACGCCGGGTTGGCGTTGGGTTCCAGCAATAGCTGGGTGCCATCTGGATCGTCGGGCGCCACGACCGTCAGCCAGCGATACTCGCCCGCCGGAACATCCTGCTTCTTCACAAAGCCAAGCACCTCGGTATAGAACTTCAGCGCGCGCTCCTGATCTTCGACAATGACCCCGCTCAGCGCAATCTTCATTTTGGCCGCTCCGTGGCTTCGTCAGCGTTTGATGTGGGGAATCCGCTCTTTCATGATAGCACATATGTTCTACCCGTGTCAAGCGCATTTTCCGCGCCGCGCGCCCCCTCGGCCCCTCGCTGTGATAATCCACACCGCCCCGGATTGATTTGAATAGGCAGTTTTGAACAGTCCTGCGTTTTGGTTCAGGTTCTATCGTCGGCCTGGGTATGCACCGGAGGCACCTGATGGGCGAAACCCGAAAATCCTCACGCGGGCGGGGCATGAAGCCTCGCATCAACCTGATCGACTTCCAGCCGGGCGACGAGCGACCCGACATCGGCGTCTACGCGCTCAACCGTGCTGGAGAGCCGATTTACAGCGACCGGGTGGACGCCGAAGGGGCGTTCGACCTGCCCGAAAACGTGCTCAAGGAGGCTCACCGGATCGCGATCGGCCCTCTGACCGACGATTTCGCGTCCCTTGACCGCCAGACTCTCGTCACCTATCGCGCCACGCGCTTGCTCGACCAGCTTAAGAACCGGCCGGAGCTGGACCTGCCGCGCCGTGTCTGGGAGCCGTTCCTCTTTGTGACCCGCTGCGTCAGTGGCCGGGTTCGCCGCTGTCGCCCGTTTCCCTGGCTGATCCGCGACCTGGCGCTCAAGGCCACGCTCCCGCGCCTGGCAGCCCATCAGCTCGCCGCGCGGGCGGACCTGCCCTCGCCGGCGGCCTCGGCGTTCAGCCCGGCCCTCGCCGACGCGCTGATCGCCAAGCCATCGATCAGCGCGCTGATCCCCCCCTGGCGCTGTGAAATCGTCTGCGATGGCGTCGTCGAGGTTTATCGCCGCACCTGCTGCATCCGCCCCTGGATCATCGACGATCCCCGCCTGCCGGAGCTGGAGAACATCCTTGAGGGGCTGATCCCCGTGCTGCCGGACCCGCCGGAGATCCACTGGCCGCCACGCCCGATCCCCGATCCGCCGCCGGAGCGCATCCCGCTGGTGCGGGAAGGCGCGCTGGACGAGGCGGCGCTCAACGCCCCGCGCGATCTGGCCGCGATCCGCAGCCTGCCTCGCGCCGAAGTCGCCGCCTATGTCCAGGCTCGCCCCTACCTGCTCAGCCTGTTCTCCTGCGGGACGCCGGTTAAGGTCGCCCAGGGCGGCATCCGCAACGACGGCGAATTTGACATCTGCTGGCGCGAGCCGCTGCGCCTGCTCCGCCCGTTCTGCCACGACGAATTCGCGTTCGTCGTCAAGCAGAACATCGGCGGGCTGGTGATCACGATCTACAACGGCCTGGCCGCTAACCAGTGGTTCCACTACGGGGACGATCCGACCCTGACCTCCTATCACCCGCTGGCGCAGGGCTGCCGTCACAACGACTTCCCCGGCGAGGGCGCCTTCGCCCTGCTGCAAGACATCGGCGACACCGAGAGCTACCATCTGAAGACGCCCGACGCGACCGGCTGGGACCGCGTCGCCCCGCCCGCCTACAACGACGGGCTGGCGTTCCCGGTGCCCCTCGCGGCGGACGCGCTCGGCAAGCCCAAGAACCGGAACTGGGGCGGCACGCTCAAGCTGCGCTACGCCTTCAGCGAGCCGATGAAGGGCGCCGGAGCGACCTTCTACCGCATCAGCGTGATCGCTGCTGACAATAACGGCGAGCCGGTGGGCGCCCGTACCTACCTGTCGGCCGGCCTGTCGTGGCGGCGCTACACCGGCGGCGGCGATGTCGTGCCGGAATCGCTCGGCCCGGTCAGCGTGGGCGGCGAGGACAACCTGTTCCGCATCCCCTACGACGCCGACGCCGACTGGCAGAGCGGCCAGTATCATGGCTATCTCGATACCACTGACTTCTCCGAAGGGCGCTATCTGCTGACGCTCGAAGTCTTCAACAACGCGGGCCAGCAGCTTAAGCCCGCCGGGACGCCCGGCCCTGGCGCCGACGCGCCGTTCACCTTCCGCCGCTGGTTCCAGGAGTTCGGCCCGACCGCGGTCGTGCCCTTCGCCGCGCTGACCCACATGCTCTGGTGGGACAACCGCCGCGCCGAGGCGCGCATCGTCAACCTGCGCCTGAACGGCGTCGAGTTCAACGAGAACTGCCTGTTCCTCGAAGGCAACGCCGGGGCGACCCTCAGCGCCAGCTACTACGCCTATCACCCGAACCCGATGTTCCTGCTCGATCACAACCTGTGGTGGCGGCGCGGCATCGGCCCCAGCCCGATCAACGTCGGCTCGCTGGTCAACCCGGTCTTCACCGATCTCAGCCCGGTCCCGCACAACGTGCTGCCGGTCGGCGTCAGCCTCGCCAACACCTTCGCCCAGATGCTCCAGGGCGAGCCGAAATGCAGCTTCGCCATCAACCTGCACGCCAACGTCAAGACGTTCGATGGCGAGGTCACACTTGACTATCTCGACGCCTGGGACCAGGGCAGCTTCGCGCTCGAAATCGTCTGATCGACCGCCCGCTCGTTCGCGAGAATCCCCCAGAATCACGACGGGAGAGCAGCTGCTCTCCCGTTTTCATTTGCCGAGCTGAATGAGGATATCCCCGCATTAAGCCCGCGCGTCGATCCGGCGCTGCACCATCGCCAGCAGCGGGCGCAGGTCCGGCTCCGGCGCGGCGACCGTCGCCGCCGCGTTCACGCGCTCGTCGTAGGCGGCGATCGCCGCGCTCCACCCGGCCTGCTCGAACAGCTGCACGTCGGAGAGCGTGCAGCCCAGCGCGATGCACTCCTCCGGCGTCGCGCCCAGCGCGGCCAGCGCCTCGCCGGCCAGCGCGCCCTTCTGCGCCGGGTCGAAAGTCAGGTCGATCTCGCCGGTCAGCGCGTCGCCTTCCACGAACAGCGTGTTGGCGAAGACGAAGCGCGCGCCGATGGCCTCAGCCAGCGGCTCCACCTGGAGATTGAACCCGTCGCTGAACAGCGCGAGCGCCACGCCTGCCTCGCGCAGCGCGCCCACCAGCGCCTCCGCGCCGGGCAGTCGCGGCATCTGCGCCAGCGCCAGAGCGGTGCGCTTGGCGTCCTGCCCTTCCCACAGCATCGCCTCGCGCGTGTGCCACTCGCGGTGCCGGTCGCGGCGGCGCTGGTACCGCTCCGCGAGAATCAGCGCGTCCTCGATCGTGTCGAACTGCCGGTGCAGAAAATCAAACGGCTCGTGCTGCGGGTAGTACGCGCCGTTGACGTTGATCAGAGCCAGTTTCAAGGAGGAAGTCGCCATGCCGCGCCTCGTCAGGGATCGATGCTCGATTTGTGAAAATCTGCACGAAGCGCATTATAGGCGCGGGCGGCTCGCTACACACGTGCCGGAAGGCACGCCTCCGCGCCACAATCGGCACGCCCGGACCCTGGCCCGCCTACAGCTCCAGCACCGCCTTGCCGAACAACTCACCGGCTTCCATGCGCGCCATCGCCGCCCGCACTTCGTCCAGCGGGTACGCCGCGTCGATCACGGCCCTCAGCCTGCCCTTGAACAGCAGCCGCATCACGCGCACGTAGTCGCGGTGCGTCCCCATCGTGCTGCCGAGAATCGACAGGTGCTTGCCGAAGATCAGCCGGTTGTCGATCTCGACCTTCGGCCCGCCGGTGTTGCCGACCGTCACCACCCGCCCGCCCCGCGCCAGCGCGCGCAGGCTGTCGTTGATCGTCGGCGCGCCGACGTTATCGACCACCACGTCCACGCCGCGCTTGGCCGTCAACTGGTAGACCGCCCGCGACCAGCCGCCTTCCACGTCGCGCGGGATGATCGCGTCCGCGCCAAGCGCCTGGGCCTTCGCCAGCTTGTCTTCGCTGCTGCCGACCACGATCACGGTGCAGCCGGTCAGCTTGGCGATCTGCAGGCTGGCGGTGTTGACGCCCCCGCCCGCCCCGATGATCAGCACCGTCTCGCCGGGGCGCAGGTTGGCCCGCGCGATCAGGCTGTGCCACGCCGTCACAAACACCAACGAGGCCGCCGCCGCTTCCGCGAACGAGACGTGATCGGGCAGCCCAATCAGGTTGCGCGCCGGGACGGTGATGTACTCCGCGAAGGTCCCGCTGACGTGCTCGCCCAGCAGGCGGAACCGGACGCAGCGGTTCTCCCACCCGGCGCGGCAGAACTCGCATTCCCCGCATGACAGGGTCGGGTCAACCGCCACGCGCATCCCCGCGTCCCAATCGGTCACGTCCGGCCCCAGCGCGTCGATCGTCCCGGCGGCGTCCGCGCCGAGAATGTGCGGGTACTCCAGCTTGATGCCCGGCCAGCCG
Source organism: Aggregatilineaceae bacterium (assembly GCA_035325905.1). GTDB lineage: Bacteria > Chloroflexota > Anaerolineae > Aggregatilineales > Aggregatilineaceae > DYGX01. The sequence continues at coordinate 5,105 of DAOKYY010000142.1, forward strand.
TTGCGGACCCAGATGTCGAGGTAGTTCAGCGCGGCGGCCCGCACGCGCAGCCGCACCTCGCCCGGCCCCGGCTCCGGGACCGGCAGATCGGTCGCGATCTCCACCTTCTCAGCCGGGCCATGCTCGCGGATCAAGGCTGCTTTCATTGTCGGAAATCCTTTCTAGCCGCCCGGCGCCAGGAACCCCAGATCGCGCCGGGTGATCAGGTCTATCCACGAGAGAATCGCGGTGTTTGGGCGCTCGCCTTCAACGGGCGGCGGCGGATCGTCGATCCGCATCACGGCTACCGCCACCGGCAGATCGCCCCCATCGGCGGCGAACGCGCGGTCGAACGCCCAGCGATCGCCGAGCGGCGCCCGCGTCGCCAGGCTGACGTACTCCGACAGGCGCCCCGCGAGCGCGTCCGCCGCCTGGCGCGCCATCACGCCGGGCGGGAACACGACCGCCAGCGCCAGGAAGGTCGCCCCCTCGCCGCGATACGTCCCGAATGCGGCGAGCGTGTAGGGCGGCAGCGGGTTCGCATCCGGCGCGGCGAGCGTCGCTTGCAGCGCGGCGATCTCTTCCTCGGTCGTCGCCTGCCCCAGCAGCAGCGCCGGGTCCGATGCGACCATACCGTCCAGGAAGATCGCCCCGACCAGCGCGCCCAGGTCGGACTGGCTCAACCGGTGCAGCACGTCCGCCGCCGCGACGTAGCGCGGGTCGTCGTCCAGCGCGGGCTGCGCGCCTGCCCGCGCGTCGAGGGCGCTCTGCGCCACGGCATCCGCCCGCGCGATCACGATTGTGCCGCCGTCCAGCACGACGAGGCGGTTCAGCCCGCCCATCATCCCGACACGCGGCAGATCGGCGCCGAGCGCCGTTTCATAATCGCCCAGAATCCGGTAGAACGTGCCGCCGTCGATCGCTTCGGCTTCGTACCCGGTCGCGAGCAGCGCGTCCCCGACCCGCGCCGGTTCCAGCGCCGTGTCGAGCACGGTGATGTTCGCGGGCGGCGCGTCGGTCGCCACGAAGCGATCGACCGCGAACAGGTCGAAGCCGTAGGCCGGGCGCATGTCTTCCCGGAACAGATACTCAATCCCCAGCGACGCGGGCGGGACGGTCTGGCGCGGCATGACGAACAGCAGCCAGGCGCGCTCCATCTCCGGCAACGCCTCGACCGCCGCCACGCCGTCCACGCGCGGGATGCCGGTCGCCGCGTGCCACGCCGCGAGGTCGCCGTAGGTCACGAGCGGGTTGCCGCGCGTCGCCGCCTGCGGCACCAGCGCCAGCAGCTCCAGCAGCGGATTTGCCTCGTCCTGCGCGGCAGCCGGGGCCGCCAGCGGACTCAGCGTCACGGCCAACGCCACCATCAGAAGCAGAGTCAAGCGTTTCATGGGCAACTCCTTTCGCGTGCGCCTGGAACAGACGTGCTCTTACGCGGCCCGCGATGTCGTCATTTGAAAGCAATCAGCGGTTTGGTCCGGGCAGGGAACGTCGGTCCTTGTTCTTGCTAACCGCGAATCGCTAAGTGCTCTGTCGAAATGATCTGGCGAATGCGGCGCT
>DAOKYY010000143.1:0-6410 GCA_035325905.1 Aggregatilineaceae bacterium
CCGACGTTGTAGGCCCAGCGCTCGTTGGTCGGGTCGAAGGCGTAGCCGTGCGCCCGGTAGCTGGCGGGGATATGCGCCAGCAGCGTGTGCGTGTCGCCGTCGAACACGGCGATGCTGCGCTCCTCGCGCTCCGTCACCAGCAGCAGATTGTCCACATTGCCCGTGTGCGTTGGCGCGTCCGGCAGGCTGGCTTCGTCGATCAGCACGGCGCGGCTGGCCTCGATATCGGGCAACTCCCACTGGATTTCTTCGGCGGTTGGCTCGCTGTGAATGAAGCCGACCAGCATCCAGATTTCCTCGTCGGACAGGCCCAGGCTTCCCCAGGCAGGCATGACGGTGCCGGGCTGTCCGTGCTTGATCACGTCGAAGTAAAACTGGTCGTCGGCGGTCAGGCGGCCCGGGATCAGCGCCACGCCGGTTGCGCCTTCGCGGTTGGGGCCGTGGCACCCGGAGCAGCTATCGCGGTACACCTCGGCCACCGGCTGCCCGTCAAAGGGCACCGGCGCGACCGCTCCGCCGGGCTGGACGATGACGACGCCTTCCATCTCCGGGTGCAGCGAGCAGCGATAGTTGAAAATGCCCGGCCGGTCCGGCTGCCAGACGAAGGTTTCGTCCGGCGCGATGGGGCCGGAATCGATCCAGCCGCCCTCGCTGGTCACGGTGTGCGTCACGGAATCCCCGTTGTACCAGGTGAGGGTCGCGCCGGTCGCGACGACGACGGTATGCGGCGCGAACGCCATGTTCTCTATCATGATCGTGACTTCCGTCACCTGCGAGGCGTTGCCGATCCGGTCCTGGGCGCGCGCCTGCTGCGCCAGGGTCAGCATCCCGGCGGCGGCCAGCAGCATCAGGCCGCAGAGTCCTAGAACTAAGGGCTTTCGGGGCATGAACCACTTCTCCAATTCAGTCGTGAGGGCAAATAAGCGAGCAAAGCTCAGGCCAGGCTGGCGGCGACGCAGTCAAGCGATGTGCCCCCACTCTACGCGAGGACGCAGGCGGTTTCCTTGATTTGTGTCAAGTTAATGGCGCAATCGCGCGGTCGAAGACGGGCATCCCCCGCTTCCGTCCGGGGCCGAGGGGAGGTTCGCGAGAAAACGTATCGCGTTCAGCATCCTGGCGCGAAATGGGTGTAGAGTATGGGGTGGAACGCGAAACGGAAGGCTCCCGCCCGCTCTCTGAGAGATTTCGTGACAATATTCTACAGCGAGTCTTAGAGATTTGTTTCGATCATGCTCGCCGCGCCATCCATCACAACGACCGAGACCTTGAGCAACTCGCCCGGCGAGGGGGGTCCCCCGCGTGAGGTGAAGTCATGTCCTGGAAGCGCCCGTTCTTCACGCTATGGGTCGGGCAGGCGATCTCCCTGTTCGGCAGCCAGCTCGTCCAATTCGCCCTGGTGTGGTGGCTGACCAAGAGCACCGGCTCGGCGACGGTGCTGGCGACCGCCTCCCTGATCGCGCTGCTGCCGAACCTGCTTCTCAGCCCGGTCGCGGGCACGCTGATCGACCGCTGGAACCGGCGCACGGTCATGTTCGTGGCCGACAGCGGGATCGCGCTGGCAACCCTGGCCCTGATCGCGGTCTTCGCCGCCGGGGAGGCGCGCCCCTGGATGATCTACCTCGCCATGCTGGCCCGCGCGACCGGCGGAGTCTTTCATATGCCCGCCATGAACGCCTCAACGACGCTGATGGTTCCCCGGTCGGAGCTGGGCCGCGTGCAGGGCATGAACGCGGCCCTCAACGGCTCGATGACGATCATCGCGCCGCCGATGGGCGCGCTGCTGATCGAGGCGCTGCCGATGCAGGCCGTGCTGTCGGTAGACCTGGTGACGGCGGCGCTGGGGCTGGCGGCGTTGAAGCTGGTGCCCGTTCCGCAACCAGTGCGCGACGCTGCGCCGGGCGCGCTCAACGTGCGGCGCGATCTGGCCGAGGCGCTGCGCTACATGCGTGGCATGCCGGGCATGATGATCCTGGTCGGCATGTCCACGGCGATCTATTTCGTGCTGGTCCCGGCCGGGACGCTGCTGCCGCTGCTGGTCAAAAACCATTTCGGCGGCAACGCGCAGTCGTTCGGTTTCATGCAGTCGTCCTACGGGATCGGCGTGGTTGCGGGCGGCCTGGTGCTCAGCATCTGGGGCGGCTTCAAGCGGCGGATCGTCACCTCGCAGGTCGGGCTGATCGGGATCGGGATCGCGCACGTCGTGCTGGGCATCACGCCTGGCACGCTATTCGAAATCGCGCTGGCCTCCGTCTTCGTGGCGGGGTTCATGAACTCGTTCAACGGCGCGGCCTACGCCGTGCTGCAAAGCACCATCGCGCCGGAGATGCAGGGCCGGGTCTTTACGCTGATCACCAGCCTGGGGACGGGCGTCGCGCCGCTGAGCCTGGCCGTCGCCGGGCCGCTGGCCGAACATCTCGGCGTGCGCTTCTGGTATCTCGCCGGGGGAGTCGTGTGCGTGCTGATGGGGTCGGCGGCGCTGATGATCCCGACGGTCGCCAACGCGGAGCGGCTGGTGGCCGAGCGCGCGGCGCTCGCGACCGAACAGGCGTGAGCGGGCCGCGATCAGACGCGGGGCGAACCCGGCTCCTTAACCGTGTACTCCACGCGGACCGGCTGGCCCGCCATGCTCGCCAGGGCGCGCTCGATCACCGGCGCGAGACGCGTCGCCAGCCACTCGCGCGAGGCGGCGCTGCGCGTCTGGACGGCCAGCACGCCCTCGGCGTACCCGACCGCCTGCGCCCCCTCGACCCAGCTCTGATACGTGGCGCGGTTGAGCTGCAAGCTGAGCTGGCCGAGCGTCGCGCGCCACATATCGGCTACGCTCAGCAGCCCCCCACCCGGCCGCTCGTCGAGGCCGTCCGCGGACGGCGTGACCGGCGGAGCAGGCGCTGTCACGGGGATCGGTTCGGGCGGCGCGGGCGGCTCCGGTTCCGGTAGCACATCGTCCAGCCCGAACGGCAGCGCCCGCCGGTCGCGGGGGGCCAGCGTCCGCCAGGTCTCACGCCCCTCTCCGTCCCAGGCGGACAGGGGCAAGCTCGCCAGCCTGCGCCATTCCGCCCACCGCTCGACCGGCGGCGTGCCCGGCTCCGCGACGAGGCGCTGCGCCAGCCAGCTCAAATAGCGCGGCGGCTCCTGGACGGTCGGGTCGGCCTGCGCGGCCAGCATCAGCGCCACCAGGTCGCCTGGCGCGATCGCCCCACGGTCGGCCAGCGTCCAGGCCGGGGTGTGCGGGCGGACCGGCTCCACCCATGCCTGCTCCAGCCAGGCGCGAACCGGCGCGGCATCGCACAGCGGGGTGTCGGGCGCTTGCTCAAAGGCGCGGCGCAGCCGGACCGGCAGCCGCGCGCCCTGCCCTGCCCCGTTTTCAGGAGCCGCTGCAGCAGCAGCCGGGGGTTCCGCCGCCGGCGGTTGCTTGCTGGGGCTGTCTTCAGGGGCTGAAGGCACCTCGGAAGCTGGGGGGAATGGCTCAAGTTCTTGACTGTGCGCGGCTGTGGCGGACCCCTGTGTTGGGATGTGGCGGACCCCCTGTTCGCCGGTGTGTTCAGATGTGGCAGACCCCGGATCGCCCGGTGTGTCGGAATGTGGCGGACCTTGCGAGGACCGGTGTGTTTCGATGTGGCGGACCTCGGCGGGGCCGGTGTGCGCGGATGACTCAGACCCGGCGAGCGCGGGGCCGGGCGGCAGGCCGCTCGCGGGCCAGTCGCGCAGCAGCGCAGCGTAGGCGGCGCGGTCTTCGGGCGCAATCGGGATGTCGAGCGCCACGCGGAAGCGCCGCGCGACCCACTGCGGGCGCTCGGGGTCGCGCCCTTTGCGGCTGTCGATCTGGGCGAAAAAATCGGCCAGCGACCAGCCGTCAGGATGCGGGCGGGCCTGCTCGACGTTGCGCCGCCACCACTCGCGCGGGCGTCCGAGCAGGGTCAGCAGCGTATCCAGCGCCGGGACCCAGCACGTATTGCGGCGGATGCCTTCGTCCGGGCGGTCGTAGAGATTGCCGCGCAGCCAGAGATAGGCCCAGGCCAGGTCGTGCCCCAGGCGCGCCCACCAGCGCCGCCGGAAATACTGCGGCACGATAATTTTGCTGGTGCGGCCATCGTCGCGCCCCAGCGTGATGTGGCGGTGCAGCCCCTCGGCGAGCTGGTTGAAGGCGCGCTCCTCCTCGGGGTGGCTGAAGCGCCAGTCCGGGAAGGCGCGCAGCAGCGCGTCGCGGGCCGTGATCGCGGCGGGCGGGGAGAAGCTCGGCGGCGCCGATGCGGAAGAATCCGCGCCGGGCTGCGCGGCCCACAGCGCGCGCGGCTCAAGGGCCATCGCCCGCGCCGCCGCCTGGAACGGGTTGTCCGCCAGGGTGACAAGCGTCTGGCGCAGGTGCTCGGCGTCGCCGGGAGTCAGCGGGTCGTCCATGCGGACGGCGTAGCGGTTGGCCTGCTGCCAGATTTTGCCCTCGGCGTCACGCGCGCGCTGGCCGGAGAGGGTGCGCACGAACGCGCCGATCCAGGGATGCTCCAGACAGGTGTAGAGGTGGCGGCGGGACATGCTGGCTTCTTTCGCCAGCGCCTCGCCGCTGATCGTGATCACCTCGTCCTGGCAGCGGTAGTCCAGCTGGCGCAGGGTGTTGACCAGCGCGGCAGGCGCGGGGCCGAGGACGGGCAGCCAGCGTTCGAGGAAGTAGCGCGGCACGCCCATCACGATTTCGTCGCGGACCAGGGCGGCGTAAGGCGTCGAATATTCGGTTGTCAGCGCCAAAACCGGAGGCGTCGAAGCCGGGCTTGTGGCGGACATGTTCGCTCCTCAATAGGGGAGCGCCGTGAAGCCGGGGCCGGGCGGGTCGCGTTGACAGAGGATTCGATCCAGGCTAGAATGAAACTGTGGGTTTGCATTTTGCTGGCGTTTGTGCTGATCAGGCGAGAAGCAGCGAGAAGCCGACAAAATGCTACGGATCGAGCGGCTGTCGTGGGGCTACCCTTCGATGGCCTCTCTTCTTTTTAGCTGCCGCACGAGCAGGTCCTCATCCGTGCGGCAGACAGGCGCGTCCTCAAAAAAGCGCGAGCTAGATTGTTAAATCCGCGAAATCGTCACACCCGGCTGAAAATTCGTGCAAAATCGGCGGCTTATTGTATACTGAAAAGAGAACTCCGTGACGCTGTGCCGCACGGGGGCGCCGCGTTCGGGCATGACAGCCACCCTACAACAGCGATCCTATCATCGTTTTCGTGCGGAGTCAATCAACGGCGTGCGAAAATGGGGGTTTTTGCACAATTGCGCTGTTCATCATCACCACATATGGAAAATTTGAACGATGGCGTAAGATAGCTCAGCTTTTTTCGCGGAAACAGTTTCCATTGCGGCGCAAGATGTGCTATAGTCACCTCAATCGTCGCGCCTATGGCGCGCTGCACCGCGCCGCCGGAAGCCGCGCTGAACCGTAGGTCTCCGTCGGGGACGAGCCAGGAGGCGGCATGTCGACCAAACTCAAGCCGAAATTGACGGTCCCATTCTATGCGCCCGATCCATCGGTCACGCAGCGCCGGCTGGAAGACTTGCAGCGCATGTTCGGGATGTACACGTATCCGTTCTCGATGTCGCCCAACCCGGACTATCTGTACGTCGCCGGTGTGACCGCGCGCACCCTGGCGAAGACGACTTTCGCCATCGACCAGCGCCAGGGCCTGAGCGTGATCATCGGAGACTACGGGACCGGCAAGACCATGCTGGCGCGCTACATCTACAGCTCGTACACCGCCGGCGACGTGCGCGAGCCATCCGCCGTCGCCTACATTCCGGACCCGCCGCACCCCGGCACGCGCGAGCTGCTGCGGCGCATCATCCAGGAGCTGGGGGGCAAGACCAGCAAGCGCACCAACGACGGCCTGATGGAAGACCTGCGCGCGATGGTGCTCGATATCTTCGCCGCCGGGCAGAACTGCATCGTCATGATCGACGAGGCGCAGGTGCTGGTCCGCCGCCAGCTGGACCTGATCCGCGAGCTGTTCAACTTCAACGCGGGCGGGCTGGTGCCGATCCAGGTCGTGCTGATCGGCAAAGAGGACCTGCGCCTATCGCTGCACAACGCGCCCGACCTCAACGACCGGGTGGCGGCGCGCTCCACGCTGGAGCCGTTCACCCCCGCCGAGACCGCGGAGCTGATCAACTTCCGGCTGAACAGGGCAGGGTGCAAGCTGCCGCTGTTTACACCAGATGCGGTCGATCTGCTGTACGATCTGTCGAAAGGCTACCCGCGCAAGGCGATCAAGCTGGCGGGGGCGGCGCTGTGGTATATCGTCGAGTTCGGGCTGGAGCGCGTTTCGGCCAGCGCGCTTGACGCGGCGCGCCTGCGCGACGAGATTGAATAGGGCAGCGGTTAAGTGACCTTTCGAAATGATCTAGCGAATGCGGCGCTTCGCAAGGTTTACCTC
>DAOKYY010000144.1:0-3220 GCA_035325905.1 Aggregatilineaceae bacterium
ACGGGGCCGTGTAGCGCGCACAGCCCCGTCTGATTCCCTGATATAACAGCCCCGGCTCAGTCGCAGGCGCGGACGGCGCCCTCGATGCACGCCTCCACCTGGCGCAGCAGCGCGGGCAGCGCGCGCTCGACTTCCGGCGAGAGCGTCTCGGCGTAGTCGAAGCTGCGCGCCGTGACCGTCCACAACAGCGTGCGCGGCGCGGCGTCGTACAGCGCCTCGGCGCAGGCCAGCAGCGCGGACGGGTCCAGGCTGTGCAGCACCGGCCCCAGCGGCGCGTCGGTTCGCTGCACCGGCTCGCACAGGATCGCGCCCGGCTGGTCTCCGGCGGCGGCGTCGATCAGCAAGACCAGGTCGGCGCGGCTGATCGCCTCCGCCAGCTCGACCGTCAGCTGGTGACAGGTCAGCACCTCGACGCCGTCGGGCAGCGGGCGGCGCGCGAGCGCCTCGGCGGCGCGGCGCCCCAGCCCGTCATCTCCGCGCAGCGTATTGCCATAGCCGATCACCAGCACGCGCGGCGGCTCGCTGGCGGGGATCATCCGCGAACCACCTCGTCGAGCAGCTCACCGCGCGGCCCGACCAACTGGACCCGCAGGGCCAGCTCGTTCTGCGCGTGGGTCGAGCAGCTCAGGCACGGGTCGAAGGTGCGGATCACGGCTTCCACCCGGTTGAGCATCCCCTCGGTCAGCTTGTCGCCGACGACGTAGCGGTGCGCCACCTGCTTGACGCTGCGGTTCATCGCCAGGTTGTTGTGCGTGGTCGAGACGATCAGGTTGGCCCAGGTGATGCGGCCCTGCTCGTCGACCTTGTAGTGATGGATCAGCGTGCCGCGCGGCGCTTCGACCACGCCGATCCCTTCGTCGGCGTTCGGCCCGGCGAAGGCGCGTACGCGATCGTCCAGGATGCTGTCGTCGTTGAGAAGCTGCTCGATCCGCTCCACCGCGAACAGGCACTCGATCAGACGCGCGTAGTGGAAGTAGAACGAGCTGAGCACCACGCGCCGGTCAAGCTGGCGGAACTCGGCCCACTCCTGGTCGGCGCGCGGCGTGCCGCAGGTATCCACGATGTTCAGGCGCGCCAGCGGTCCGACGCGGTAGACGCCTTCCGGGTAGCCGAGCGCCGTGAAGTATGGGAACTTCATGAAGGTCCACGGCTCGACCGCTTCCTGGATGTAGTCGAAGTAGCGCGTCGGGTCGAGGCCCGGCTCCAGCACGTGCCCGCGCTCGTCGACCACGCGCAGCAGCCCGTGATAATGCTCCAGGCCGCCTTCGTCGTTCACCAGCCCCATGAATAGCGTCGGGAAGTTCCCGAAGGTGCGAATCTCGTCGGCGTAGTCGTCCAGCGAGCGCTTGAACCAGTCGAGGTTGTGCTGGATGATCGAGTAGATTTCCGGTAGCTCGCTCAGGATGCGGAGCCGCACTTCCGGCAGCAGCGGGCTGCGGACGCCACCCGGCACGACCCAGGTCGGGTGCAGGCGCTTGCCGGCCATCCACTCGATGATCTGTTGCCCGAACTGGCGCAGCCGCACGCCGTCCCGCGCGACCTGCGGGTGGCTCTGCGCCAGGCCGAAGATGTTGCGCCTGGCCGGGTCGGACTCCAGCCCCAGCAGGAAATCCGGCGAGGAGAGGTAGAAGAAGCTCAGCGCGTGCGATTGCAGGATCGACGCCAGGTTGACGATGCGGCGCAGCTTGCGCGCTGTCTCCGGGATGCGCACGGCCATGATCTGGTCGCACGCTTTGGCGGAGGCCATTTCGTGGCTGATGGTGCAGATGCCGCAGATGCGCCCCATCAGGCCGGGCATCTCGTAGTACGGGCGGCCCTCGATGAACTTCTCGAAGCCCCGATACTGCGTAACGTGGAAGCGGGCATCTTCGACGCGCCCGTTCTCGTCCAGCTGGATCGTGATCTTCGAGTGGCCCTCGATGCGCGTAATCGGATCGATGATGATTTGCTGTGTCATGCGGCAGCCTCCTAGGCCCCTGGCCGCGTGCGGTCGGTGAGGACCGGCGCGCGCCCGGCCAGCAGCTCGGTGATCACGTAGTAAATCGTATCGGCGGACGGCGGGCAGCCCTGCACGAAGACATCGACCTTGACCACTTCGTGGATCGGGCGGACGACCGGCAGCAGGGCGGGCACCACCTCGCGCGGGACCTGTTTTTGAATTGCGGCGGTCTCGAAATACCCGCGCGCCATCACGTCATCCACCTTGAACGGGTTGCGCATGGCCGGGACGTTGGCCGCGACCGCGCAATCCCCCAGCGCCACCAGGATCCCGGTGTGGGCGCGAATCTTCTTGATTTTCTCGAAGTCCTCGGCGCTGCTAGCCGCGCCTTCGACCAGCGCCACGTCCACCCACTCAGGATAGTCCTTGCGGTCGACCAGCGGGCTATAGACCACGTCGATGCGGTCCGCCAGCTCGATCAGGCGCTCGTCCATGTCGATCAGCGACATGTGGCAGCCGGAGCAGCCGTCCAGCCAGACCGTCGCCACGGATACTTTGGTCATTTTTTCACCTCGCGCATGTTCGACAGGTACGGCAGGAAGTCCTGGCGCTTGACCATCTCGCCGATGGCGCGGCCCTTCTTGACCAGCGCGCCAACCGGGCAGACGTTGACGCACTTGCCGCAGCTGGTGCAGGTCTGCGAGGCGCCCCAGGGCGTGTCGAGGTCGCTCACGACGCGGGCGTCGCTGCCGCGCCCCTTGACATCCCAGGTGTGCGCGCCTTCGATCTCGTCGCAGACGCGCACGCAGCGCAGGCACAGGATGCAGCGGTTGCGGTCGAGCACGAAGCGGTCGTGCGTCATATCGACCAGCCGCACGGGTTGCAGGTTCGTGAAGCGCACGTGATCCATGCCCAGCCGCTGCGCCAGCGCCTGAAGCTCGCAGTTGCCGTTCGAGACGCACACCGCGCAGATGTGGTTGCCCTCGGAAAACAGCAGCTCGATGATCATGCGGCGGTAATTACGCAGGCGCTCGGTGTCGGTGTTGATCTCCATGCCTTCTTCGACGTGCGTCGCGCAGGCGGGCACCAGCCGCCGCCAGCCTGCGACCTCGACCAGGCACAGCCGGCACGCGCCGGAAATCGTCAGGCCCTCGATCTGGCACAGCGTCGGGATGAACACGCCGTTTTCAATCGCGACGTCGAGGATCGTCTCGTCTTCGCGCGCGCTGACATCGCGCCCGTTGATTTTGAGCGTCTTGATACGAGAACGTGTAGCCATAA
>DAOKYY010000144.1:3320-6359 GCA_035325905.1 Aggregatilineaceae bacterium
CTCTCTACGCCGCCGGGCTGTCCGGCGCCAGCGCCGGCTCGGACGGGAGCATCCGGGCCAAGTATTCGTCACGGAAGTAGCGCAGCGTGCTGAGCACCGGGTTCGGGGCCGACTGCCCCAGCCCGCACAGGCTGGCGTTGAGCGTGAGATCGCACAACTGCTCCAGCAAATCGAGATCGGCGGCGGTGGCGCAGCCCTGGCTGAATTTGTCCAGCAGCCGGTACATCTGGGCCGTGCCGACGCGGCAGGGGATGCACTTGCCGCACGACTCGGTCATGCAGAACTCCATGAAGTAGCGGGCGACCTCGACCATCGACGACGAGTCGTCCATGACGATCATGCCGCCCGACCCCATGATTGAGCCGAGCGTCGCCAGCGACTCGTAATCGACCGGCGTGTCAAAGTAGGCTTCGGGGATGCAGCCGCCGGTCGGGCCGCCCGTCTGGACGGCCTTGACCTGGCGCCCGTTGGGCGTCCCGCCGCCGATCTCGTTGACGATCTCGTGCAGCGTGATGCCCATCGGCACCTCGATCAGGCCGGTGTTGCGGATTTGCCCGGCCAGCGCGAAGACCTTGGTCCCCTTGCTCGTCTCGCTGCCGATGCTGGCGTACCAGTCGCCGCCGCGCCGCAGGATCGGCGCGACGTTGGCGAACGTCTCGACGTTGTTGACCAGCGTCGGCGCGCCCCACAGGCCGTGGTCGGCGGGATAGGGCGGTCGGGGCCGGGGCATGCCACGCTTGCCCTCGATCGAGGCCATCAACGCGGTTTCCTCGCCGCAGACATACGCGCCCGCGCCGAGGCGGATTTCGAGGTTGAAGTCGAAGCCGGTGCCCAGAATGTTGTCGCCCAGCAGCGCGTTGCGCTTGGCGTGGCGCAGCGCGAGCTTCAGGCGCTCGATGGCGAGCGGATACTCGGCGCGGACGTAGATAAAGCCGCGATTGGCGCCGACCGCGTACCCCGCGATCACCATGCCCTCGATAATGCGGTGCGGGTCGCTCTCCAGCACGCTGCGATCCATGAACGCGCCGGGGTCCCCCTCGTCGCCGTTGCAGACCACGTACTTGGTATCGTTGATCGCCTTGGCGACGGTGGACCATTTCAGCCCGGTCGGGTAGCCCGCGCCGCCGCGCCCGCGCAGCCCGCTCTTGACCAGCTCGGCGATCACTTCGCCGGGCGATAGCTCGGTCAGCGCGCGGTTCAGCCCTTCGTAGCCCCCGGCGGCGATGTACTCCTCGATGCTCTCCGGGTCGATCACGCCGGAGTTTTCGAGCACGATCTTGAGCTGCCGCTCGAAGAAGGGCACGTCCGTCGGGCAGACCAGCCGCTCGACCGGCTTTTTGCCAAGCGCCTCGATAATCTCCGGGGCGTCTTCGGGCGCGACGCGCTCGTACAGCACGCCGTCCGGCTCGACCATGACCAGCGGCCCGGCGGCGCACAGGCCCATGCAGCCCACGCCCTTGATCTGGACTTCATCGGCGCGGCCCTGATCTTTGACGGCCTGCTCCAGCGCCAGCTTGATCGCGTCGTGGTGCTGCGAGAGGCAGCCCGCCGCCATGCAGACTCGCACGCAGCGGCGGTAGCCCTGCTGCTTGGCGATTTCTTCGGCGGCGGCGTTGGTCAGTTCATCATAGGTCATCATCGCTGAGATACCCCTCGATCTTCGCGCGCACGGACTCGGTAGTGGCCTTGCCCATCACTTCGCCGTCAAATACCAGCGCCGGCGCCAGGCCGCACGCGCCCACGCAGCGCACCGTCAGCAGCGAGAGCTTGCCGTCCTCGGTCGTCTCGCCGGGGTGAACGCCGTACTTCTGGCGGATGTCTTCCAGCAGCTCGCCGGTCCCCTTGATATAACAGGCGGTGCCCAGGCAGACCGCGCAGGTGTGCTTGCCCTGGGGCTTGAGATTGAAAAAGTGGTAAAACGTAGCGACGCCATAAACCTGGCTGGGCGCGACGCGCAGAGCGTTCGACACGAAGATCAGCGCTTCGTTGTCCAGATACCCGAACGACTCCTGCACGGTGTGCAGCGTTTCGATCAGAGCGTCCGGCCGGTAGCCGTTGCGCCGCATGGTCGCTTCGACCACTCGCCACCGCTTGTCGTCCGACGGAAGCGTGACTTCCGCACGATTGCGCATAATGCGTACCCTTTCACGATAATCAGGACGGGTAACTGGGATCCGTGCTCAGGACCGAAGGAACCCCCCGCGAACAGCGGCTTCGGAGACCAGTGTAATCATGCCCGGACCGTGGTAAAACCAATAGTGAGAATTTTCACAAATCGCCACGCCGAATAGCACCCTGCCGGAGGGCTTGCCGATGTCGATGATCTTTCCCCCGCTGAAATCCGATCGCTGCCTGCTGTGGATCGCGCTACATCCCGACGGCGGCGCGACCGGGCGCTTTGCCGCGCTCGAAGCCGTGCTGAAAACCTGCCGCCTGCACCCGCTGGATATGACCGGCTGCGCCGAGATCGTGATCGTGGAGGAGGCGGCCCTGCGCGCGCAGCTTCACACGGTGCGCGCCACGCTCGGCCCTGCCGACCGGCTACACCTGATCAGCGTGCAGGGCGCGCGGCTGAACGTGGAGGTTATCGCCGCGCCCGGTGCAGACCTCAGCCCCGGCGCGCAGGCTGCGGACGGCCCGCGCCCGCCCTGGCGACAGGGGTAAGCGGATCTGCGGCGGAGATCATGGGGTGAATAGGGTGGGCGCTCTGTCCCCCCTGAATTGTGGCAGAGAGTTGTTATAGTATAATCGAATCATTAAGCGCACAGCCCCGCTGCGCCTGTTCGCGTGTTGGTTGCCCGGCCTGGGGCGCCAAGCTACAATGAGCGTATTGCTCGCTCAGCCCTGGTGGAGGAATGCCGTGGGCCGCTGGGAAGACAAATACGTCATCGGCCTCACCGGGAATATCGCGACCGGTAAGAGCCTGGTGCGCCGCATGTTGGAGCACCTGGGCGCCTACACCATCGACGCCGACGGCCTCGCGCATCAGGCGATGGCTCCCGGCGCCCCAGCCTATAAGCCGGTCGTGCTGACCTTCGG
>DAOKYY010000145.1:0-6332 GCA_035325905.1 Aggregatilineaceae bacterium
CGGAGAGGGGACTTCAAACCCGTTCCGCCGCTGCTTTTCTCCCCTCTCCATGTTGGAGAGGGGCCGGGGGTGAGGTTAAACACACGAAGCGCGTGTGCCAGTTCCTTTCGAGAAGTCACTTAGCCGCTCACCGCGACCCTCAACACCCACTCGTGCGCGAACGTCGCCGCGTGATAGTCGATCCCGCCATACGGCGCGACCCCGACCGCCACCCGCACCCGCGCCGGTTGGATCAGCGCCCCGCCCAGCGTCGGATCGGCAGCCAGCGCGCTCATATAGGCGTCGATCGCCGCCGCCAGCGCCGGGAGCATCCCCCGTGACCCGTCGCCTGCCGCCACCGGCGCGAGCAGCAGCACCTGCGCGACGCGCGCTTCCAGCCGCCCGAACCCCGCCGCCAGCGCGCTCGGCTCCAGCCCCGGCCACCCGCCGCCCCACTCCGGCGCGATCACCAGCGCCGGAAGCTGCGCGCCGCCCAGCGCGTCCGGCGTCTCGTCCGGCGCGTAGCTCGTCACCCCCTCGACCACCAGCGCGCCCAGCCGCTCCAACGCCACCGCCAGCCCCATCGCCTGCTCCTTTCATCAGCGATTATGTAACCTGTCGAAAGTCATTGGCCCATGCGATGCGCGCGTTGAGCCTCACCCCTCAATCCCCTCTCCGGCGCGGAGAGGGGACTTTAACACCCGTTCCGCCGCTGCTTTTCTTCCCTCTCCACGTTGGAGAGCGGCCGGGGGTGAGGTCAGCCTTGCCGGCCGCGCTCCTCACGCCACCCGCAGTCGCACATACGGCGCCAGCACCAGCGCCACGTCATCCGGCAGCGCGGGTGGCACCGTCACCTGCCCGCGCAGCCCGCCCGCCGTCTGGACCCAGCCCGCGTCTTTCTGGCGGTAGAGCCACGCCGCCACTCGCAGGCAAACCTGCGCCACGTCCGGCGGCGGCGCGTAGATCGCCAGCGCCGCGCCCGCCGCGTGCGCCTGGGCGGACGTGCCATGCGCGCCGCGCTCTACGCTCAGCGTTCCCGCCGCCGGGTCGACCGCCGTCACGCTCAGGTATTCATCCCCGACGCGCGCCAGGTGCCCCGCCTCGAACGCCGCCGCCGATCCGCTCAGGTGGAGCGTAGTCGCGCCCGTGTCGAGCGGATCGGCCAGCGCCGCGCCCGGCTCGCGCCACGCGTCCGGCCAGTCGGGGTGATAGCCCCATGTCCCATCGACCGCCAGCGCGTCGAGCGGATCGTCGTCATAGACAAACGCCGCCCGCCCGCGCTTGAGCGCCAGCCCGGCGTAGACCGGCCCGCCCGGCGGCTGCAAATGCGTGTCCGCCAGGTCGATTGCCGCGCCATCGCCGTTGGTCAGCGCGTGGAGCGCCAGCAGGTCGTCGCGCAGCAGCAGCGTGAACGGCTGGCGGCAGTCGTAGCGCCGCACGCCGCGCGCCGGGTAGAACCGCCGCCCCGTGTGCCGCTCGATCAGCCGCGCTGCCGCGTCGAGCAGCCCGCTCAGCAGCGCGTCATCCGCCGTTTGCGTGTCGCGCAGGCCCAGATAGCGCCGCAGCTGGACAAGAGTCGCGTAAGCAAACATGTCATCTCCTGGGTCGATTCAGACCGCGTTCCTGCTATCGTCGTGTAATATTCATACCGAATTCACGGTTTAGGGATGTAGAAGGACCGCGTATCCGGTATGCTAGAAGAGAAGGTCGCGCTCGATGCCACCGCGAATGACGCAGCTCACGATGACGGAAGAACGATACCCTCTGCTCGGCGCGCTGGACGCTCACTGCCCAAGCTGCGGGCGCCCGGTGCTGGCCGCGTCCGAACATTGCCCGGCCTGCCATCGCCCGCTGCGCCTGCCGAGCGCCGTGACCTCGCTCCTGACGCGCCCGCCGCGCCAACAGCCGGTGGAGCGCCACGGGCCGACCGGCCTGCTGCCGGGTTTCCGCGTGGTCTTGCAGGTGCTGCCTTCCGGCGCCTGCCTGACGCTCCCCGGCCAGGATTGGGTCGCCCTGGGGCGCGGCCCCGCCCAGGCGGACGAGACGCTGGTCGATCTCGGCGCGCACAGCGCCTACCAGCGCGGCGTCTCGCGCCGCCACTGCGCCCTGCTGCGCCGCGACGGCCGCCTCCATGTCGTCGATCTCGGCAGCTCCAATGGCACCTCGCTCAACGGCGAGCGGCTGGAGCCGCACCGCCCCTATTCGCTGGCGGATGGCGACAAGCTGATCCTCGGCTCGATGCATTTTAGCGTCTCCTTCTTCCCCCCCGAACGGCTGGCCTAATACCGCCCGCCTTGCCCGCCCCGCAGACTTGACTTATTCGCGCTCCAGGCCGCGAAAGAATGGCGACCATCGCCGTCTCTGTCTGCCCCTCTCTCGCGTGTTGTATAGACCGGGGACCGAGGGGGTGAGGTGAACGCCGCCCTCACCCCCTTCACCCCGGCCCCTGTTCCCAGGGGAGATTCGTCTTGGCTCTTGCTCTTAGCTCTTGCTCTTCGCTAACTGCTAAGTGACCTTTCGAAATGTTCTGGCACATGCGGCGATTCGCAAGATTTACCTCACCCCTCAATCCCCTCTCCGGCGCGGAGAGGGGACTTCAAGCCGCGCGCCGCTGCCGCTTTTCTCCCCTCTCCAACATGGAGAGGGGCCGGGGGTGAGGTAAACCGGCGCCGGGCTGCTATGCCAGAGACTCTCGATAGTTCACATAACCGCTAACCGCTGCCCTGCGCTACACCGCGATGTTGATCAGCGCGCTCGACACGTCGTCGTCGATCCGCCCGAAGGCCAGCCGCACCGTCGCTACCATCTGGTAGCTGTCGTAGTACGGCAGATAGTCCATCGTCGCCGTGACACGCCGCCGGTAGCCGACGACCCAGCCCGGCCGGTAGACGCACACCGCCTGCCCGCGCGTGTTGCCGGTCACGTTCGCCTTGCCGTCGGCCTGCGTCATCGGCATCTCCGCGCTGACGAAGACCGGCACGCCGTCGATCTTGGCGATCTCGCCGGTGATGATCGTGGCGAACGGGCCGAACTTGTCGACCGTGATCACTTCGTCCAGCCCCAGCAGCTTGCCATACGTGCTGCCATCCACGATCCAGGCGCAATCCGCCGGGCGCAGCGCGTAGCGGTTCGCCATCAAGAAGCGCGCCGAGCGCAACAGATCGATGGAGGGCGGCTGCCCCTGCGCGTCGAGCCGGTTGGTGAGGTTGCTCACCAGCGGCAGCTTGCGCAGCCCGTCGAACGCCAGGTACTTCTCGGTCGGCGCGGGCGGCGCGTCGTCGCTGTTGATGTTGCCGGTCGCGCCCGTCTCGGTGTCCCCGTTGAGCAGCACGTTGTCCAGCGCGTCGGCCATTACCCGCAGCGCCTGCTCGCGATAGAGCGGCATCAGCGGCACGACCGCGTCCTCGACCATCTCCGCCGAGAACCCGACCCGCAGCGCCAGCTTGCGCGCCGTCAGCGTGACCTTGCCGCTGCCGATCCGCCCTTCCGGGATCGGGTTGCCCGCGCCGAGCGTCAGGTCGTCCTCGTCCGTCGTCTCCGGCACGTAGTACACCGCCGGGCCGGAGCCGGGGATCGGCACCTCGAACGGGTTGGACGGCATCTCGATCACGTTGAACAGCGGCAGAATCAGGTTCTCGGTCTGCGCCTTGCGCCACAGCTCCGACGACCACACGTCCGGGACCCACTCCTGCCCGAACCCTTCGTTGCCGGTGTGCATCAGCTCGTCGGCCTTGACCGGCAGCCCGCGCAGCGCCGCCGCGTCAAGCTGCTTCTGATCCACGGCGCGATACGCTTTCTGCGCCAGCTCGCGCATGAACGCCGCCGGCGGCGTCCACTGGCCGGAGCGGCTCAGCCAGGTGTGCATGAACGCCATGTCCACCGCGTCGAGGTGGGCGTACTTGCTCCGCACCTCGATCGCCGGGCCGCTGGGGCGCGGCGCGCTCTCCGCCGCCGGCAGCCGCTTGATCCCATCCCCGCCATACGCCTGCTCGTCGATCATGCTGCCCTCTCCTGTCCGTCCTGCTCCCCGTGTCGATCCTCGTTGTGTTGTAACGCGCTGCTTCTCGGTCTGCGGCGCCCCGCCGCCCGCGCCCGGCAGAATCCGGTCGGTCGGCAATCCCAGCGCCTCGAACGCCGCCTTGACCGTCACCGCGTCCGTCAGGCGCGGCTCGGCGGGCGTCGGCGTCAGGCTGCCTTCCACAATCGGCCAGCGGCGGATGTGCCCATCCGGCTCGACCGCGACCAGGTGCGGCAGGCTGCCGCTGCTCCAGCCGAGCGCCGCGCGCCCGACCAGCTCCAGCACCGCCCGCGCCCAGTGGTTGCGCAGATCCAGCTGCGCCTCGACCCACACGCCGGTCGCGTCGGGCCGCAGCGCCTCGATCTGCCCGATCATCTTCGGCCCCAGCGCGCCATCCAGCCCGTGCTGGTAGAGCACCGGGCGGCGCGGGTACCAGTCCAGCCCCAGCTCGGTGTCGGGCGTAAAGTATTCGCCTTGCAGGTCGCGCCGGTCCGCGTCGCCCCACACGACGAGATAGCCGCCGACCCGTCCCCGCCCGTCGAGCGCCTTGACCGCCGTGCTCGCCGGGGCGCGCCTGACCTGTTCTGCCATCATCCCACCCTTTCCATGCCGCGTTCCGACCGCGCAGATACTCTCATTTTAGACCAAATGTTCTAGCTGTCCACGCCGCTAACGTATCACTTTTAATAGCGTCTTTTAACGGTGACTTTTAACGGTGGCTTTTAAGGATGGCTGTTAATGGCTAGAAACCGGGGTGTGACTCCGGGGCAAAGAGCAGCGAAAGACAGTTATGCGACTCAGGGGCCGGGGGTTAAGGAGCGAGATTCGCCCCTGATTCTGGCTTGCCGCCAACCGCTAACCGCTGCTTTCCGCTCGATTGTGAAATTCATCACGATTTATCGGGACATTGTACACGTTCGCTCGCCCCGCGCGCGGCGTATACTCCGGCTGACATTAATCAGAACGTTTTCTGATTAATGCGCACGCTCCTGAACCGACTTTCAGGCGCATTTCGCCTGTTGCCAAACACATGAGGAGACATCATGGCAACGAACCACCCTGAGCAGATGAAAGAGCTGTACGCGACGATGGGCGAGCTGGGCAAGGAGATTCCCCAGACGATGGCGGCTTTCAGCAAGCTGCACCACGCGGCCTGCGCTGAGGGCGCCCTCGACGCGAAGACCAAAGAACTGATCGCCCTCGGCATCGCGATTGCGATCCGCTGCGCCGGTTGCATCACCTGCCACGTCAGCGACGCGCTCAGCGCGGGGGCGACGGAAGAAGAAATCAACGAGACGATCGGCGTCGCGATCCTGATGGGCGGCGGCCCCTCGGTCGTGTACGGCTGCGAGGCGTTCGAGGCCGTCAAGCAGTTCAAGGCGGAGACAGCGCGCGCTGGCGGGAATGGTTCCAGCGGTTCCCACGGCGCCAGCAAGAACTGATCCGCGCCACGCCGCACCCATGCGACCGGCCAGCGCTCCGCTGGCCGGTGTTGTTTTCGGGATAGGGTCCGCCGCGTGGTCAGGCGCTCTCCGCCGCGCGCCGCGCCTCGTCCGTGCCGATTCGCCGCAGCGCCTCGCGCGCCGCCGCCTCGACCCGCGGATGCGCGCCCTCCAGCGCCGCGATCAGGTCCGGGACCGCCGCCTCGTCCCCGATCCACCCCAGGGCTTCCGCCGCCGCCGCCCGCACCCGCACGCTGCGATCGGTCGCCAGCACGCGCGCCAGCAGGGGAACCGCCGCCTTCTCGCGCCGGTCGCCGAGCGCCCGCGCCGCTTCGAGCCGCAGATCGGCGTGCTTGTCGCCAAGCTGCTCGCGCAGCGCGTCCCACGCCGCCTCGCGACGGGTCGGCTTGCGCGGGCGCTTCTTCCCGCTGCCCGACCCGCTCAACGCCTCAAGCCGCTCGACCAGCGCCGTCCAGGGCCGCGCGCGGCGGTTGGTGAAATCGAGGAATTGCAGCTCCTCCAGGCGCGGATGCAGCGGCGTGGCGCGCAGCAGCACCGGCACGACCGGCACGCCTGCCCCCAGCGCGAACGCCCACTCGTACGTGACGTACGCCGACGCCACCGACTCCGGCGACAGGATCGCGATCACCGCCATCGACTCGCGGATCGCCCGGTCGATCATCTCGCGCCAGTCCTCGCCCGCCTGCAAGTTGTCGTCGATCCAGCCGTCGAACCCGGCCTGCTCGATGCGGTCCTTGAGGATCAGCGCGAAGTCGCCGTCGTCGTGCTTGTACGAGATGAAGACCTGGGCCATCGCGCGCTCTCTCCTGCCGCCGGGCGTATCCTGTCGCGTGCGCCTCCCATTCTCGCTGAGAACGAGCGCGGCGGCAAGT
>DAOKYY010000146.1:0-5814 GCA_035325905.1 Aggregatilineaceae bacterium
CGCGCTGCCCACGCGCCGGCTCGGAATATCGACACACAAGCGCCGCAGGTGATCGGCGGCCCGGACGGTCAGGGTCGAAAGCATCGCGTCTCCTTTCGCGTAGGGCGCGCCCGGCTGCGCGCGCTACCTCCGGCGCGCGCGCTCGCCCCGGTCGAGCAGGTCGTCCAGCGCGACCGCTTCGCCATCCGCGCCCAGGTCCTCACGCAGGCGCTCTTTGAGGCGGCTCCGCTCGTCCTCGTCCATCAGTTGCAGCAGCAGCGACAGCCGCGCGTCTTCCTCGGCGGCAGCGCGTTTCGCCTTCGCCTCTCTCGCCCCGGACTTGGACGCCTCGTCAATGCTGGCGAAGACCCACACCAGCCAGATCGCCACCGTTGACCCCAGCCCGGCGAACAACGCGAAGTCCAGGATTCCGATCTCCGGGCCGCCGATCAGGCGCACCATCAGCACGGTCGCCCAGATCATGGCCGTCGCAATCAAGCTGTACACCAGCGTGGTCGTGCGCGTCATGGCGCGGTTCCTCCCTGATCGTGTTTGACTACACAGTCTGTACGCAGCGAGCGCGCAAAGGTGTCAGGCCGTGCCGATCGTCCGGCGCAGTCAGATCGCGGCGTCAGCCGCCAGCAGGCTCGCTTCGCGGAACTGCATCTCGTACAGGCGCGCGTACAGGCCGCCCGCCGCCATCAGCTCCTCGTGCGTGCCCAGCTCGACCAGCCGCCCACCGTCCAGCACGGCGATGCGGTGCGCGATCCGCACGGTGCTGAGCCGGTGCGCGATAATCACCGTCGTGCGGCCCTGCATCAACCGCCCCAGCGCGTCCTGCACAAGCTGCTCGCTTTCGTTGTCCAGGCTCGAAGTGGCCTCGTCCAGCAGCAGGATGCGCGGGTCCTTGAGCACCGCCCGCGCGATAGCGACCCGCTGGCGCTGCCCGCCGCTGAGCCGGACGCCGCGCTCGCCTACGATTGTCTCGTAACCATGCGGCAGCGCCAGGATGAAGTCGTGAGCGTTGGCCGCGCGCGCGGCGGCGACCAGGTCTTCCTCGCTGGCGTCGAGCCGCCCGTACAGAATGTTGTCGCGGATCGAGCCGCCGAACAGCAGCGTCTCCTGCGGCACGATCCCGATCTGGGCGCGCAAGCTGGCCTGGGTGAGGGCGCGCACGTCGATCCCATCCACGCAGACGCGCCCGCCGGTCACGTCGTAAAAGCGCGGGATCAGGTTGAACAGGGTCGATTTGCCCGCGCCGCTCGGCCCGACCAGCGCCACGATCTCGCCCGGCGCGATGTCCAGCGAGACATGCCGCAGCACGTCCAGCTCGTCGCCATACGAGAAGCTGACATCCTCGAACGTGATCCGTCCCTCGGCTCGCTCCAGCGTAATCGCGTCCGGCGCGTCTCGCACGTCGGGCGGCGTGTCGAGCAGCTCGAAGACGCGCTTGGTGGCGCCCATCGCTTCCTGAAACGAGGTGTACAGCCCGACCAGCGAGGCGAAACTGCCCGCGACCGTCAGCCCGTAGATCAGGAACGCGATCAGCTCGCCGCCGGTCAGCCGCCCGGCCAGCACCTCGCGCCCGCCGTACCACAGGATCAGCGCCAGCGACCCAAAGCCCATGAAAGCCGTCAGCGGGGTGAAGATCACCCGCACGCGCAGCAGGCGCAGCGCCGCGCGGAAGGTGCGCTCGATCGCGCCGTCGTAGCGGCGGATCTCGTACCCCTCGCGCGCGAACGACTTGACCTCGCGCACGTTCTGGATCGCTTCTTCCGCGACGACGGTCGAGGCGGCCAGCTCGTCCTGCACTTCGGTGCTGATGCGACGCAGAATCCGCCCGAACACGAAGCCCAGCACGACCACGACCGGGATCATCAGCAGGATAAACAGCGTCAGCCGCCAGTTGAGCACGACCATGATCACGATCGCGCCGATCAGGGTCAGGCCCTGGTGCAGCAGCGTGTTCAGGTTGCTGGTCAGCGCGGCGCGCATCATGGTCACGTCGCTGGACATGCGGCTGACCAGCTCGCCGACGCGCCGCTCGGTAAAGAACGCCAGCGACAGCGACTGGATGTGCGCGTAAAGCTGCTGGCGCAGGTCCATCACGATCCGCTCGCCGACGTAGTTCAGGTTGTAGGCTTCCACCAGCGACACCAGCGAGCGCACCAGGAAGACGGCCAGCAGCCCCAGCGTGATCCGGTTGAGCAGCCCCTCGTCGCCATCAACCAGCACCGAATCGACCACGCGGCGGATCACGGCCGGGAAGACGAGCGACAGCGAGGCGGCCAGCGTCAGGGCGGCCAGCGCCAGCGCCAGCCGCCACTTGTAGGGCGCCAGGTAGCCGAGCATTCGCCGCCACTGGACGGGGCCGGGCGGGGCTTCGATAGGAGGACGAGCGGAAGCTAAGCGGCGGGTCAACACAACGAGACCGGGTCCTTTCAGTACGCGCAAAACAGCGGGGTGGCCGCGCCGGGCCGCCCCGCTTAGATTCTACGCCATTGCGCGCCAAAACGTGAGAGGCGTCTACACCCCGACGTCGCGCCGCTCAAAGGCGAGCACGCCCCCCGCCACCAGCGCGATCGACAGCCCCAGCAGCAGCGCGACATTCACCGGATCGACGCCCTGGCTCAGCGCGTGCACGCCATCATAGTAGTACCAGGGCGACAGCTTCTGCATCCACTCCGGGATGCTCGCCACTTCGCTGAGCGTATGGATCAGGTAGGTCGCCGCCGCCAGCGCCAGCGTGACGCCCAGCGCCGCGCCCTTCCCGCCGCGCACGCCGGTCAAGCAGAAGGCCAGCGCCGCGAAGAACAGCGCCAGCGGCGCCATGTTGAAGACGCCGGCGAAGATATTCCAGACGTCCATCTCCTCAATATCCGCCACGATCCCCCCCGCGACGATCCCCAGCCACGTCGCCAGCAGCACGATCAACGTGAACGTCACCAGCGCGGCGAATTTGCTGAGCAGCACCCGCCAGCGCGGCGTCGGCGTGGCGAGCAGAATTTCGAGCGTGCCGCTCTCTTCTTCGCCGCCGAGCAGCCCCGCCCCATACGTCACCGCAAAGGCCAGGATCATGATCGGATAGAACATGCTCAGCAGCTCCATCGTGATGAAGCCTTCGAGCGTGCTGAGGTCCACCACATCCCCGCCGAACATCGCCTTGAAGCTGTCCGGCAGGTTGTCAATATAGCTCTGCATGTCAGCGCTGCTTTCCTGCACCGACGGGTAGATGGTAACAAAATAAAGTGTGAACAGGAACATGCCGAGCACCCACCAGAACAGGGGGCGGCGCATATCCCGCAAGGTCTTCAGATAGACGTTACTGAGCATGGTTGTTCCCCTCCCGGCCATAGAAGGCGAGGAAGATGTCTTCCAGATTCGGGTCCTGGCTGATCATGTTGACGACGGTGAACTCAGCCGCCTTCTTGACCACCGGATCGAGCGTGCCCGAGACGGTGCAGCGCAAGTGACTGTTGGCCGCCGACACATCGCGGATGCCCGGCACGTTCTGGAAGGCGTGCAGCGGCGCGGGGCCGTCGAAGATGATCTCGATCTGGCGCAGCGCCTTGGCCTTGAGCGCGGCGACTTCCTCGACCGCGACCAGCTTGCCCTCGCGGATGATGCCCACCCGGTCGCACACCCGCTCGACTTCCGGCAGGTTGTGGGACGAGAGAAACACCGTCTGCCCAGCCTGGAGCGCCTCGCGCACCATCGCGTAGAATTCCTGCTGGATCAACGGGTCGAGGCCGTTGGTCGGCTCGTCGAGGATCAGCAGCTCCGGCTTGTGCATGAACGCCTGGATCAGCCCGATCTTCTGCCGGTTGCCGGACGAATACGCCTTGACCTGCTTCGACAGGTCCGCTTCCAGGCGCTCGGCGAGCTGGCGCACGTAGGTCCAGTCGACCCCGCCCCGCAGGTGCGCCAGGTAGCGCAGGTTTTCCTCGCCGGTCAGCTTGGGATACAGCGCGAGATCGCCGGGCAGGATACCGGTTCGCGCGTGGATCGCCAGCGCGTCGCGGTGCGCATCCAGCCCGAAGACGGTCACGCGACCGCTGGTCGGGCGGATGGTGTCCATCAGCAGGCGGATGGTGGTGGACTTTCCGGCGCCATTAGGTCCCAGAAAGCCAAACACCTCGCCCGGCCGCACGCCGAGATCGACATCGACGATCCCGCGTGACTTGCCATAGAACTTGGTGAGCCGTTCTGTTTGGATGATCATTCGGTCTTGCCCTTCTCAACGCGGGCCGCTGCCGGCGTCGGCCCCGCCCGGCTGCGAGCGCGCTCGCGACGAGTGTACGATAGCCACAGGATATACCCGTGGGGATCGCGCGCGATCCCTCAATAATTAGGGTATCCTAATAATTTATTTTGGACAATCTATCATCACATCCCGCGCACCCTAACGGCCCCTTGCCGACCGCGCGGCAGCCACGCGCGCAAAGGGTAATCCTACACCTTCGCTCGTTCCCGATCAAGCCTGCGCGGACGCCGCCCAGGGCGAACGCATCAAAACATGTCCGCTGTTTTTACCCCGCCCCTGGCTTCGCCGCGCCGGTCAGGGGCCAGATAAATCGGCCCGCGCCGTCATCCCCACACTACTCCCACTACCGGGCGGCGTTCCCCCCAATTCTGAGGGGGCCAGCCGCGCTGGATTGCGGCGTACAGTCGCCAGCGACGCTCGCGTTGGGCTACATTCTGAGTACACCTGTGGCACGAATTTGACGGCGTTTTACGCTACTGACCGAGAAAAGGAGCGCGTTATGGAAAAAACCGTGAAGGGCGTGGGCGCCGCGATTGGATCGGTCGCGTCCACGACATTGCTGGCGGCTGCGAGCTGGATTGTCTACAGCCGCCTGAAGATCAGGCACGACCTGGATCTGCCGCCCGCGCTCAACGCCGAGCGCGAGCAGTTCGGCGGGGGCTACGCCGGGATGCTGAGCTACTACGCCGACCGATCCGGCGCGGGAACGCCCCTGCTCTTGCTGCATTCGATCAACGCCGCCGCATCAGCCTACGAGGTCAAGCCGCTGTTCGAGCGCTTCCGGGGCGAGCGCCCGGTGTTCGCTCTGGAGCTGCCCGGCTTCGGCTTTTCGCAGCGCGGAGAGCGGCCCTACGCGCCCCGGGTCTACACCAACGCGATCATTGGTTTTCTGGAAACGCAGGTCGAGGGGCCGGTGGACATCGTCGCGCTATCGCTGAGCGGCGAGTTTGCCGCGCGCGCCGCCCTGGAGCGCGCGTCGCAGGTCCGCTCGCTGGCGCTGATCTCCCCCACCGGCCTCAGCGCCCGCCCACCGCAGCAGCCGAACGAAGGAATCTTCAGCGCCGTGTCGTTCCCGCTGTGGAGCCAGGCGCTGTTCGACCTGCTGACAACACGCCTGAGCATCCGCCAATTCCTCGGCATGAGCCTCACCGGCAAGCCGGACGAGGGGATGGTCGATTACAGCTACACGACCGCGCACCAGCCGGGCGCGCGCTTCGCGCCGCTGGCCTTCATCAGCGGCAAGCTGCACTCGCCCGATATCCGCGCCGCCGTCTACGAGCAGCTTACGCAGCCGGCGCTGGTGCTCTACGACCAGGACCCGTACACCAGCTTCGAGGCGCTGCCCGATCTGTTGGACCGCCACGACACCTGGCAGGCGCAGCGCATCGTCCCGACGCGCGGGCTGCCGCATTTCGACCAGCCAGAGCAGACCTTCGAGGCGCTGGCGGCGTTCTGGAGCGGGCTGGAAGGCGAAGGGAAGCAGCGAACGGCCTAAGTGACTCTCGAAACGAATGGCACACGCAATTCGTGTGTTTTACCTCACCCCTGGCCCCTCTCCAAAATGGAGAGGG
>DAOKYY010000147.1:0-5808 GCA_035325905.1 Aggregatilineaceae bacterium
GTCTTTCGCGGTTTCTTGCTGCTTTTAGCTGTCCTTTGCCGCTCCTAGAGGCTTCATCATGCTGAGAACCCGTGTGCTTGTCGCTGCCGTCGCCCTGCCCGTGCTGACGGCGCTGGTCCTAATTGGCGGGTGGGTTTTCGCGCTGTTCGTCTTCGCCGCGATGCTGCTGGCCGGGTGGGAATATCGCGCGTTGTGGCTCAAGGGCCAGCAGGCTCCGCCGGGGTGGCTGATCTACGGGCTGATCGCGCTGGCCTTCGCCGCGACGTGGCTCGAAGAACCCGGCTGGCGCACGCCGGGGCTGATCGCGCTGCTAATCGCGGGGATGGCCCAGGCGATCTGGGACATGGAGCACGGTCGCGCGACGCCGATCATCAGCCTGGCGCTGGCGGCGTTCGGCGGGGTCTATCTCGGCTGGCTCGGCAGCACGCTGGTCGCGGTGCGGATGCTGGAGCGCGGCGCGTATCTGGTCATCTTCCTGTACGGCTGCGTGATCATCGCCGACAGCGCGGCCTATTTCGTCGGGCGCCGCTTCGGGCGTCACAACATGTCGCCGCGCGTCAGCCCCAAGAAAACCTGGGAAGGGTTCGCCGGGGGCGTGGTCGTCACGCCGATCTTCGGCCTGCTGGTCGGCTTGTTGCCCGCGAGCCAGATCATCACCCCCCTGCACGGCGCGCTGATCGGCCTGCTGATCAGCCTGATCGGGCCGGTAGGCGACCTCGGCGAGTCGGTCATTAAGCGCCAGGTGGGCGTCAAGGATTCGAGCAACCTGATTCCCGGTCACGGCGGGATGCTGGACCGGACCGACTCGGTCCTGGTGTCCTTCGCGGTCGGCTACTACTACCTGCTGTGGTTCGTCCTCTGAGGCTTGCCCCGCCGCGCGGCAGCTTCCCGCGCCTGATGGGGGGGGCGCTGCCGCTGCTGCTGGCCTTCGCGCTCTACGGGTACACGCTGCGCCTGCCGTTCTTCCTCGACGACGGGCCGAACCTGTGGGTCGCCGCGCACCTTGACGGCGTCGAGCAGTGGGCCGGGACGCCCGCCTTCCCCTACTATCGCCCAGTCGCGTTTACGCTCTGGAAGCTCAACAGCGCGCTCTACGGGCACTTCGACGCGCCCTCGCTGCACTGGCTCAACGTCGCCTGCCTGGGCCTCGGCGGCGCGGCGCTCGGCCAGATCGTGCGCCGGCTGCTGCCGGGGCCGGGCCGGAGCTGGCTCGGCGCGCTGGCCGGGGCGTTGTTCGTGCTGTTTCCGTTCAGCTACCAGGCGGTGACGCTGGTCAGCGCGCAGTTTCATCTGCTGCTGGCGCTCGGCATGCTGCTAAGCATTTGGCTCGCGCTGCGCTGGCTGGACGGCGCAGGCGGCGCGCTGACCCTGGCGCTGTGCTGGCTAAGCGGGCTGATCGGCATTTTCAGCCACGAGAACGGGCCGCTGCTGGCGCTGCTGCTGCCCGGCGCGATTCTAGCAGCCTATCCCCGGCGGGCGCGGCCCGCGCCGCGCCGCGCAATCGCGGTCGTCGCGCCGGTGATCGCGCTGAGCGGCCTGTACGCGGGGTTGTGGCTGCTGGCCCCGCGTGACCGTTCGACGCCAGCCACGCTCAGCGCCGCGCCCGAAGACGCGCTCGGCTACCTGCTGCAAGGGCTGGTCTACCCGGTCTCCGCGCTGGCGCGGTGGGCGCTGCGCCCGGAAACGGTCCGCCCGGAGGCGGCGCTGGCGCTCGCGCTGGGCGTGACAGCGGTCGCGGTCGCGCTGGTGCTGCGCCGAGACCGGGGCGCGACGGGTCCCGCGCTGCTCGGTCTGGTGTGGTACGGCGCGGCGATCGCGCCCTCGGCGCTGCTGCTGGCGCCGGATTACGTGCTCGGCTCGCCGCGCCTGATGCTGCTCGCGTCGGCGGGCGGGGCGCTGTTCTGGGCGGCGGTCGGGCGCGCGCTGTGGCGGGGCCGGGCTGGACGCGCGCTGTTCGTCGCGGGCAGCGCGCTCGCGCTGATCCTGGCGCTCAGCTTTCTGACAGCGCGGCGCGACGAACACCTGCGTATGGGGCGCTACACTCGCGATCTGCTGGCGCTCGGCGCGGCGCTGCCCATCGAGCGCGACGGCTTGCTGCTGGTCAACGCGCCGAACTACATCGCGCCCGCGCAGCGCACCTTCTTGCTCGGCTCGGAGGGCGCGATTTTTATGCTCGACAGCCTGTCGTACGGCCAGCAGATGTGGGCCAACACCGCGCTCGGCCCGCCGCCGGTCGAAGCCTTCGCCCACGCCGCGACGCTGCGCGACACGGGGGGCATCTACCAGCCGCACGGGCCGTATCGCGACGGCGCACCACTCCATGACGCGCTGCGCGCCGCGCCGATCATCGCGGTGACACAGTTCGAGGGCGCGGCGTTTTTTCCGGTGCACGTGGGCGGCGCGGGCGATCCGGTCCCCGCGGGGGAGCAGGCGCGCTTTGTCGAGGCAGACGTGACGCTGATCGATGCGCAGGCGGCGCTGCGACCTGGCGAGCGCGCGCTCGACGTGCGGCTGGCGTGGGCCGTCGAGCAGCCCGCGCCGCTCAAGCTGTTCGTGCATGTAACGTGCCGAGACGCGCTGATCGCGCAGTCAGACGGCTACCCCTGGGGCGATCTCTACCCTTTCGCGGCGTGGCAGCCGGGCGAGCGGCATACCGATCGCCGCCTGATCCGCCTGCCTGAGGGCGCGGACCCCGCGTGTCTGCGCGTGACGGCCGGGCTGTATCACGAGACGACGCTGGAGCGCCTGACCCCGCTCGACCCGCGCACCGGCGCGCCGTTCCCTGGCGCGGCGGTGCCCGTTCCGCTGCTCGCGGACGGGGAAAAACAGGTGAAAAGTCATGATGGCACATTCAGGCAAGATCGTTTACAATAGAATTCAGGTGGTTCGACCGCACGCCACAGACTTTCCCAGCCGGCTCCACAACATTTGTCTGAGCGAATTTACTGAGCGTGCTCTACTCCTACCCGGCCGTCCACAATCCGTGAACTTCCTATTCGCAAGGTTTCCATTGGCCTTGAATTTGCGGTGTGAGTCGTCTCGGCGACGCCCCCTGTTGACCTTAAACGCTGGCCTGTATTGTCCATGACCGTCACGCTACGCGACGATCCCAACAGAGGCCGAGAGGCCGCTTCCTCGCTCGGAGATTCCTGAAGATGGATATTGCCCAACTCGAAACGCAAAACCTGGAAGAACTGCGCAATCTGGCTCGCGAGGCCGATATCGCCGGGTTCAGCCGGCTGAAAAAGCAAGACCTGATCCTGCGCCTGCTGCGTGACAAAGCGGAAAAGCAGGGACACAAGCTGCGCGGCGGCATCCTCGAAGTGATCGACGACGGGATCGGCTTTCTGCGCTCGGATCATTACCTGCCGGGGCCGGACGATATTTACGTCAGCCAGACGCAGATCCGGCGTTTCGGTCTGCGCACCGGGGACATGGTGATCGGGCAGGTGCGCCCACCCAAAGACTCGGAGAAGTATTACGGGCTGTTGCGCGTCGAAGCCGTCAACGGCCTCGACCCTGAGCAAGCCAAGCGGCGCCCGCGCTTCGACGACCTGACCGCCATCTTCCCCAACGAGCGTTACAACCTGGAAACCAACCCGCGCATCCTCTCGACCCGGCTGCTGAACCTGATCGCGCCGATCGGGCGGGGGCAGCGCGGCCTGATCGTCAGCCCGCCCAAAGCGGGTAAGACGACCGTCCTGAAGGAAGTCGCCAACGCGATCAGCACTAATTACCCCGAAGTGCACCTGATGGTCGTGCTGATCGGCGAGCGCCCCGAAGAAGTGACGGACATGGACCGCTCGGTCGATGCTGAGGTGATCAGCAGCACGTTCGACGAGCCGGTCGCCTACCACGTGCGCGTGGCCGAGATGGCGCTGGAGCGCGCCAAGCGGCTGGTCGAGTCCGAGCGCCATGTCGCGATCCTGCTCGACAGCATCACGCGCCTGGCGCGCGCCTACAACCTGGTCGTGCCGCCCAGCGGCCGCACCCTGACCGGCGGCCTCGACCCGTCCGCGCTGTACCCGCCCAAGCGGTTCTTTGGCGCGGCGCGCAACGTCGAGGAAGGCGGCAGCCTGACGATCGTGGCGACCTGCCTGGTCAAGACCGGCAGCCGCATGGACGACGTGATCTACGAGGAATTCAAGGGCACCGGCAACATGGAGCTACATCTCTCGCGCGAGCTGCAAGAGCGCCGCGTCTTCCCGGCGTTCGACATCACGCAATCGTCCACGCGCCGCGAGGAGCTGCTGCTCGGCCCGGATATTCTCCAGCGCGTGTGGACCATGCGCCGCATGCTGATGCAGATGCAACAGCCCCCGGCCAATTACGACAACGTCAGCGCGACGGAGGCGCTGATCAACCAGCTTCGCCACACCGACGACAACGAGGAATTCCTCGAAGAATTGACGCGCCGGGGCTAGCGCGCGGCGCGACTCTCAGACACAGAACCCCGCCGGTGTATGCGCCAGCGGGGTTTTATTTTTAAGCCGTTAATGGTTGGTTAGCCAACCCCAACCGTAGAGTGGCATACCCGGCGCATTTAGCCGTTGCTTACCCTTACCCTTTTTCGCTGCCGTTGCCTGTTCCTTGCTCTCGCTAATCGCTCATTGCTAACCGCTAATCGCTTCACTACTCCCCCGCCGCGACGCGCCACAGATACAGCGACGCGACCGAGCCGAACGGCGAGTAGCGCGCCCGGTAGCGATCGAAGGCCGCCCGGTCGAGGTCGTCTCGCCCATAGAGCGTCATCATCCCGCGCCGGATGCCCAGATCGCCCCAACTGACCACATCCGGGCGCTGCAACGAGAAAATCAAGATCATCTCCGCCGTCCAGACGCCGATCCCGCGCAGCGCGGACAGGCGCGCGATCACCTCGTCGTCAGGCAGCGTCGGGAGCGCGTCCAGGTCAAGCGCGCCTTCGGCCACCGCGTCGGACAGCCCCTTGATAGTGCTCGCCTTGCGCAGCGACAGGCCGCAGCGTTGGATGTCCTCCAGCGGCGCGGCGCCGACCGTTGCGGGCGTGATCGCGCCCAGTCGCTCGACCAGCCGCCGGGAGACGGTCGCGGCGGCTTTGCCGGAAATCTGCTGCGCGACCACGCTGTGCACCAGCGCCGCGAAGGGGTCGGGGATCACCGGGCGCTCAAGCATCCCGATCCGCTCGATGGCCTGCCCCAGCGCCGGGTCTTGCTGCGTCAGATAGTCGATCTCGACCGGGCCGTAGCGAAAGAAACCATCGTACATCGGCAGCGATAGCACCATTAGCTCAGGCGCTCGCGCCAGGCGCGGATCGCGCGGGCGTGCTCCGGGTAGTGGCTGTAGGTGTCCAGCCGCAGCCGCCGCCGGAAGCGCGTCTCGCGCGTGATCTGATCGTCGGGCGCGCGCTGTACGACCTCGATCAGCCGGCGGTGTGTGGCGTCCAACTGCGCCAGCACCTCGGCCAGCGGCAGATCGCGCTTCTGCGCGCTCATCTGCGCGTTGAAGGCGTTGAGGCCGCCGTAGAGATCGGCGTAGCGCGGCGGCGTCTGCCCGTCCAGGATCAGCGGCAGCATCCGCAGCGCCTCTTCTTCCCAGGTGGTGACATGCGCCAGAATATCCTTGACCGACCACTCGCCGGTGACGCCCGGCTCGGTCATCTGCGCCTCGCTCAGCCCGGCGAAAGACGCTTGGAGGTCCGCCCACGCGTTTTCGAGCTTGTCGAGCAGCTGCTGCTTGGTCATCGTGTGCCCTCTTTGTTCAGCACTCAGCCATTGAGTGACCTTCCGAAATGATCTAGCGAATGCGGCGCTTCGCAAGGCTGACCTCACC
>DAOKYY010000148.1:0-5687 GCA_035325905.1 Aggregatilineaceae bacterium
TCTTCCAGCGACACGTTGCCCAGCGCGGCCAGATCGCTCAGCGACACGCGGCGCGCGGCGGCGCGCGGCTTGCGGCAGCCGCACACCAGGCAGTCCGGGTTGCACGGCACGCTCACCCACTCCGCCCCATACGGCGGCGTGACACGGCCCTCGTAAATCTCAAGCTGGCGGTTGGCGAGGATCACGGTGTTGCCGGGCATCTCGACATGCGCTTCGGTGTCTTCGAGCAGCACGTTGAGCGCCAGGTCCGCCTGCGCCCCCGCCACGCGCACGACATGAATCCACAGCCCCGGCTCGGCGGCCAGCGTGCCATCCGGGCCGATCATACCATAGTCCAGCTCGGCTTCCCCGCCGACCGGCTCGGCCAGCCCCTCGCGCAGATGCTCCGCCCAGCAAGCGTAACATGGCCCTTCGTCGGGGCGGATCACGCACACGTCGCCGCCTTCGCCGCGCTCGTAGACGCCCGCGTAGACCGCCGTTCGCCCAGCCGCCAGGCACGCCTGGTTGACCGCGTACTTCGGCCCTTCGGCGTCTACCCCCACCACGACCACGTCCATTTCCGCCAGCCGGGGCAAATGATCCTCGATCCGCCCGTGGATCGCCTCGACCACCGCGTCAGGGTTGCGCTGGTGGATCAGGTCGGCCACAGCGGCGGCTTTCGACTGCCCCAGGTAGCGGCGGTCCGCGACGTGGCGGACCACGTTCGGCGGCTCCAGCGTATCGTCGTCGATCAGGATGAAGCGGCCCACGCCGCTCATCGCCAGCGCGACGGCGGCGAAGCTCCCGCCGGAGCCAAGCCCGATCACGCCGACGGTGCGCGTCCGCAGATACGCCAGCGTTCCCACGCCCAACAGTCGCTCAACGCGATCCCAGCTCATCAGGCGCCGTCCTTCTTCTGCATGCCGGGCTTCTCCGCGCCAGGCGGTGCGTCGAGCGCCTTCGGCGGCGGCGGGGTCGCTGACTGAGTCTGCTCGACATGCTGCGCCAGCTCCAGCAGGGTGCGCTTGCTGTCCCACTCCCAGGCGGGCATTTGCACTTCGGGCAGCGGGCGCGAGGCGTCGTACAGCTTCTCGAACAGGTCTTCATCCTCGGCCACGCTGACCAGCGGCGCGAGGCGCACGCTCGGCTTGTCATAGGGGTAGTCGTGGGACGTGACCAGCAGCAGCACGTGCGTCGCGCCGGGCCGGTAGACCTGGAAGCAGATTTCGTAGGGCAGGCGCCCGTCGGCGTCCCAGCGAACCATATCGACCACATACCCGGCGTCGCGCAGCAGCCCGTACTCTTGCTGGAAGCGGCGCGGGTGCGCCAGGTGCCAGGCGATCGGTGCCAGGCCGGGCAGCCGGTCGTCGGCCCAGATTTCCGGGACCGCTGGCACGAAATGCTTGCGGCGCTTGCTCATATACCAGAAGTCAATGCGGATCGTCCAGCCTGCCTCGCGGTCGCGCAGCACGATCGCGTTGGGCGACGGCGGCGGCTCGACAGGTTTTTCGGGCGCGACCGGCTCGCTTGCAGCGCTCTGCGGGGGCGTCTCAGCCAAAGCGGGCACGCTCCCGGCAGGCGCTTCGTCGCCCGGCGCAACCTCCGGCGGGGTAGCCCCGGTGCGCGCCACCATCTGGCCGAGCACATCGGACGACGGCGCTTCGGGCGCGGCGGCAGGCGTTGTCGCTGGCTCGGTGGCGGGCGGCTCCGGCTCCAGCGGGTAAAGCGTCACGATCGGCGCGACCAGGTGCTGGATCGGCGTGTCGCGGTCCTCGATCATGCGGCGCGCGGTCATGGCGTCGCCGCCGGACGGCGCGATCATGTCGCCGGGCTGCTTGTGCCAGTCCCCGACATGGGCCAGCGGAAAATCCCACTTGGCGGCGAGCGCGTTGCCATACGAAGGCCGGCGCTGCTTGCGGGACACCTCCCAGTTGACGAACAGCCAGTGGAAGACATCCCCCTGCCAGTCGTCGCCCTGCTCGAACATCCCCCACTCGCGGACGGCGCGCTCGCCGGGGCTGATCGTGTCGAGAATGTAGAGATCCGGCTCGGCGCGGCCCGGCACCGGCACGACAAAGCCGATCATCGCTTCGCCCGTCTCCGGCTCAGGATACAGCAGCGCGCCACGCCTGATCTTGTCGATCACGCGCTGGGCGACGATGATGCGCGGCGTATCGCGCGGGGCATCCCGCCCGGTATCGCTTCTCGGCTCGTCCATCACCATCGCAGTCTCCTCCTGCGCCGGTCGTCTTTCACCGGCGGCATGCGTTCCTCCACACCCGGCCAGAGGCCCGTCGCGCGCCAGGTATAGTAGGCGTAGAGCCACTGGATCGCCCACCCCGCGACCGTGACGGCGGTCGAGGTGCTGGGGTTCCAGCCATAGGTCACGCCGTCCTTCGGGTTAAACAGGCACAACTGTCCGTCTTCGTATTGGTGCTTTTCGCTGTACACGTTCGGCTTGAGGACATACGCCTCCGCCGGGCGGTTCGGGTATTCTTCGGGATAGATGATCTTCAGGGTGTGGACGCGCTGCGGGATGCCGGCCAGGTTAATCTCGACCTCGCCGATCCAGTGCAGCAGATCGCGCTTAGGGACGATCAGGCGGAACGTGTCCGCGAAGGTCGCCCGCATCATCTCGACCTCCAGCCGCAGGCGGTTGGAGACGTGATCGCGCGAACCCCACCAGGCTTCCTTCGGCATGCTTCGCTTTCCTCCACAACATGCTCGCGCGGCGCGGCGTGACGTCGCTCATTGCTGTTCTTCCTGGTCCGCCAGCAGTTCTGACAGGCTGACGGCCTCGCGCTGCCGGGCGGCGACGGCCTGCTGAAGCGTCTCGGACAGCTCGCCATCGCTGGCGACGTAACGCTGAATCGCGCCGCCGCCGACCGGCTGCCAGCCGAAGCGGTGCACGGCCAGCAGCGTCTCGCCCGCCAGAACGCGCAGCGCCCAGTCGCCGGGCGGGATCGGCTTGCCTTCGAGCGGCAGCCAGGTGCCGGGCAGAACCGTGTTGCGCCCGCCCACCAGATCGTAGCGCGCTTCGTCGGCGTAGCGCAGCCGCCCCGCGCCGTCGATCAGCTCGAAGCGCACTTCGCCGCTGGCGTCATACGGCAGCACCAGGTCCGCGAAGGGGCGCAGATAGCGCGTGTCCATCAGCACTGACCCGGCCCGCACCAGCTTTGGCTCGCGCGTGTGCCGGTACGCCAGCAGGCCGAGATCGGCCACCTGGACGTACTCGCTGCCCGGCTCGTACCCGGCGCGCGCCATCGCCTGCTGCGCCGTCTCGGTCAGCGCGACGCGCTTGCGGCGCGCCGTCCGGCCCGCCCGCATTGTCTCGGAAGACCACGGCGCGCTGGCGCGAGCCATGAAGGAAAACAGGAAGATCAGCGCAAAGACGACAAGCAACAGAACAATCAGGTCGCCCATGAAGAAGTGCATCAAGCTGGCATCCCTACCCCTCGCGGCGCTGGCGGCTCTGCTCGCGCAGCAGCTCTTCGAGGCTCAGCGGCAGCGACGTGTCTTCGGCGTCGTCGCCGCGCCAGACGCGCTCGCGCAGCTCGCCGTCGGCGCTCATCTGCCGGCGGCGCATCGCCAGCGACGGCGTCAGGCTGAAGGTGTGGATGCCGAGCATCCCGCCATCGACCTCAAAGTGCACGGTCCACGCGCCCGGCTCCAGGCTGCCTTGCTTGTTGCGGCGGATCGGCAGCCGGTAATCGGGCAGAATCGCGTTTTCGCCCGTCTGAAGCCACTTGTCGGCCTCGTAGATGTACTGCGGCTTGCCGCTCTCGTCGCGCAGCTCGAAGCGCACGCGGCCTACCCGGTTGGCGAGCAGCTCCGGCACGTTGACGATCGCGAACGGGCGCAGCCCATCGTCGTCCAGCGAGATAAAGCGCCCGCGCCGCAGCGACAGACCGTCCGGGCGCGGCTCGTCCACAATCAGGCCGATGTCCAGCAGCCGCACCAGCGCGTCATAGTCGGGGTGCGTCCGGGCGCGGGCCATCGCCTCGCGCGCCACTTCGGACGGCTCAAGCTCCGGCACGCGGCGCGACGGCAGCGCCTCGACCAGGGTGCTGATGTCGATGTTCCGCGCGATGGCGGCGACCAGCACCAGGTACGCCAGCAGCAGGCCCGCGCCAACCAGCGTCGGCAGGCTGCCCGCGATCAGCGTCAGCGCCAGCGCCAGCCCGACGATCAGCAGCCAGACGACCGTGCCGCGATGACTTTGTCGAAACATGCTGCTCCCCTTCGCCTTTGGCCCCCGCGAGCGTGTTTCCAGCGCCGCGACTATGTCTGCTGCCCGTCGATTTTAACGCACTCTCCGGGAACACACCCCTCAATTCCTGTACGCAAGCGCCCGGATCGGGTTGCGCCCTGGATGCGCGCTGGTCCCTCTGGCGCTCCGCCCCGCCAGGGGGTATCGTAGAGCGCGGAATCGCACGCCGGAGCATCGCCATCCACAGTCGCACACGCGAGGTCCGCCGATGAGCACGCCAAACCAGCCTTATGACCTGACGCCCGACGAGCAGCGGCGCTACGCCCGCCACCTGACCCTGCCGCACGTCGGGCCGGAAGGGCAGCGCAAGCTCAAACAGGCGCGCGTGCTGATCGCGGGCGCGGGCGGGCTGGGCAGCGCCAGCGCGCTCTATCTTGCGGCGGCGGGCGTCGGCAGGCTGGGGCTGGTCGATTTCGACGTGGTGGACGCCAGCAACCTGCAGCGCCAGGTGATTCACGGCGAGAGCACGCTCGGCCTGCCAAAGGTCGAGTCTGCGGCGCGGCGCCTGCGCGATCTCAACCCGCATATCGCGGTCGAGACGTATCACGACAAGCTGACGAGCCACAACGCGCTGGACGTGCTGTCGCGCTATGACGTGGTGGTGGACGGGACGGACAACTTCGCGGCGCGCTACCTGCTCAACGACGCCTGTATGCTGACCGGCAAGCCGCTGATCTACGGCGCAGTCTATCGCTTCGAGGGGCAGGTCAGCGTCTTCGGCCTGCCGGGCGGGCCGTGCTACCGCTGCCTTCTGCCGGAGCCGCCGCCGCCCGGCAGCGTGCCCAGTTGCGCGGAGGCGGGCGTGCTCGGCGTGCTGCCCGGCACGATCGGCACGCTCCAGGCGACCGAGGCGCTCAAGCTGGTGCTAGGGGCCGGAGAGCTGCTCGCCGGGCGGCTGCTGCTCTACGACGCGCTGGCGATGACATTCGACACGATCCGGCTGCCAAAGCGCGCGGACTGCCCGGCCTGCGGCGCGCACCCGACTATCACCCTGATCGACTACGAGACCTATTGCAGTGTGGACCACGCGACCGATCCCCAACCGGCTTTTCAGCAGCAGAGCGCGCGCCAGGTCAAGGCGCGGCTGGACGCGGGCGAGCGGCTGCTGCTGCTCGACGTGCGCGAGCCATACGAGCTACAGCTCAGCGCCCTGGACGGCGCGCTGAACGTCCCGATGAGCGAGATGGCGGCGCGCTGGAGCGAAATCCCGCGCGAGCAGCCGGTGGTTGTGTTCTGCCATACCGGGGTGCGCAGCGCCAGCCTGATCGACGCGCTGCGCGAGGTGGGGTACACGAACCTGATCAATATGGCGGGCGGGATCGACGCGTGGTCACGCGAGGTGGATAGCAGCGTGCCACGCTATTGAGCATTGAGCAAAGAGCAGCAATTAGGGGTGAGCTTTGAGCTAACTGCTGCCTGTAGAGCTTGTTATGCACTT
>DAOKYY010000149.1:0-5600 GCA_035325905.1 Aggregatilineaceae bacterium
ATGCGCCTGGTGCCCCCTGACTCGCGCGTGCTGGAATTGGGCTGCGCGTCGGGCTATCTATCGGGCTACATGGAGCAGGCCCTCGGCTGCCGCGTCACCGGGATTGACGCCGACCCGGTCGCGACCGCCATCGCAGCCAGACGGTGCAGCGAAGTTCATACCGCCGACCTCGACGCGCCAGGCGCGCTAGGCCCGGCCCGCGCCAGCGCGCCGTATGACGTGCTGCTCGCGGCGGCGGTGCTGGAGCACCTGAAACAGCCGGAGCGGCTGCTGTGCGAGGCGGCAGCGCTGCTGAAGCCCGGCGCGCTGGCGATCGCCTCGCTGCCGAATATCGCGCACTGGTCATTTCGCTGGCGGCTGCTGCGCGGGCGCTTCGACTATGTCGATTACGGCGTGATGGACCGCACGCACTGCCGCCTGTACACGGTCAGGACCGGGCGCGAGCTGCTGGAAGGGCAGGGCTATCGCGTCGAGCGGCTGATGATCGCGGGGAGCGGGCTGCAAAACGTCGCGGCGGCGCTGGCGCGGCGCGCGAACCGCCCGGAGCCACGCCCGATCCTGCCGGGGCTGCTCGCCTACGAGCTGATCTACGTCGCGCGCGCTCCGCAGGACGATCCGGCCCGCGCCGCAGAAGGATAAAGACGATGGAGCCAACCGGCAGCCGCTATGACAGCACGCGCCAGGCGTGGGAAGACATCTGGGCGCGCGCCGACGTGCAGATCGAGCTGGACGCGCTCGACGAGGCGCGCACCGCCGATCAGCTCGACGTGTTCCCGGCGTACCTCTCGCGCGAGGGAATCATCCTCGAAGCGGGCGTTGGGCTGGGCGCGACCATGATCTGGCTGCGCGAGCAGGGTTTTAAGATGATTGGGCTGGACTACGCGGCCAACGCCTTGCGCGCCGCCCGCGCCTACGACCCGACGTTGCAGATGCAGGCGGGCGATGTTCACGCGCTGCCCTATCGCAGCGGCTCCCTGCACGGCTACCTGTCGTTCGGCGTGCTGGAACACTTTGAGCATGGGATGGGTCCCGCCCTGCTTGAGGCGAACCGCGTGCTGGCGCCCGGCGGGACGCTGGTGCTGACCATCCCGTATCCGAACGTGGTGCACCGGCTGGTCGATCTCAAGCGCCGCCTGCTCGGCCAGGGCCGCCTGACCGACGAGGAGTTTTACGAGAGCGCCTACACCCAGCGTGACCTGATCCGCGCGGTCAAGGCGGCGGGGTTTCTGCCGGCGCTGGTCAAGCCGACCAGCCACGCTTTCACGCTGTGGGGGCTGGGCGGGCCGTTCCGCGCGCCGGGCTATTACCGCGCCTCGCCGCTGGCGGACCGGCTCGGCGGCGTGCTGCGCGTCGCGCTGCCCTGGGCGTTCAACTTCTCGACGCTGGTGATCGCACGCAAGACCCATGAGACTGTCGAGCGCCCGCGATGAAGCTCTCGACCGTGATCGTCAACTACAACACGCGCGACGAGCTGGCGCGCGCGCTGGCGTCGCTGATCGCGGCGGGCGGGGTGGCGCAGCACGAGATCATCGTGGTCGATAACGCCTCGACCGATGGCAGCGCGGCGATGGTGCAAGAGCGGTTCCCCTCGGCGCGGCTGATCGAGCCGGGCGAAAACCGCTGGTTCAGCGGCGGGAACAACCTCGGCATCCGCGCCGCGCAGGGCGACTACGTGCATATTCTCAACCCGGACACGGTGACGCTGCCCGGCGCGCTCCCGGCGATGATCGCCGCGCTGGACGCCGATCCGTCGCTTGGCGCGGTCACGTCGCGCATGACCTACGAGGACGGCGCGCTCCAGCGCAACTGCTCGCGGCGCGTGACCTACGCCGACCTGCTGCTCGGCTACACGTTTCTCGGCGCGCTGTTGCCCGGCTGGCGCGATCGCCGCCGCGCGCGGATGTGGTACGCCGACTGGGACCGCGAGTCCGACCGCGACGTGGAGATCGCGCCCGGCTCGAACATCCTGGCGCGGCGCGACGCGCTGATGGAGATCGGCGGTTTCGACGAGCGGCTGAAGCTGTATTTCACTGAGGACGACCTGTGCGTGCGGATCGCGGTCCAGGGCAGCGCGATCCGCTACCTCGCGGGCGCAACCATCATTCACGACGAGCACGCCAGCACGCAGTCGATTCAGCGGCTGGCGACGCGGATTTACTTTGACGACCTGATCACCTACACGCGGCTGCATTTTGGCGCGGCGAAGGCGCACGTGCTGGCGGCGCTGGTCCGCCCGACGCGGGTCGCCTTCGCGCTGCGTCAGCGGCTCCGTAGGTGACGCACGTGAAAGAGGGGCAAAGCACATGACGGGACAACGCGCGCTGGTGACAGGAGCCGCCGGGTTCATCGGCAGCCACCTGGTCGAGAGGCTGGTCCGCCAGGGGACGCAGGTCCGCGCCTTTGTGCGCTACAACTCCGCCCACCGCGCCGGGAACCTGGACCTGCTGCCGGAAGACGTGCGGGCCGAGGTCGAGCGGTATGACGGCGACCTGCGCGACGCGGACGCGGTGCGCGAGGCCGCGCGCGGCGTGGACGAGATTTACCACCTCGGCGCGGTGATCACGATCCCGTATTCGTACAAGCACCCGCGCGAGGTGGTGGCGGTCAACGTCAGCGGGACGCTTAACGTGCTGTGCGCGGCGCGCGATCTCGGCACGCCGAAGGTGATGATCACCTCGACCAGCGAGGTCTACGGCACGGCGCAGCAGGAGCCGATTGACGAGCGCCACCCGCTCAACCCGCAGTCGCCCTACGCGGCGAGCAAGGTCGCGCAGGACGCGCTGGCGCTCAGCTTTCACGCCGCTTACGGGCTGCCGGTGCGGATCGTGCGCCCGTTCAACACCTACGGGCCGCGCCAGAGCGCCCGCGCCGTGATTCCCGCGATCATCAGCCAGGCGCTGACCCGCGACGAGGTCCGGCTCGGCGCGCTGCACCCGACGCGCGACCTGACGTATGTGACCGACACGGTGCGCGGCTTTCTGCTGGCGATGGAACACGATGAGGCAGTCGGGCGCGCGATCAATCTCGGCACCGGCCAGTCGATCACCATCGGCGAGCTGGCCGAGCGCGCCATCCGCCTGACCGGGCGCGACGTGCCGATTGTGGCCGACGCGCAGCGCGTCCGCCCGGAGACGAGCGAGGTGCTGCGCCTGCGCTCGGATAACCGCCTGGCGCGCGCGCTGATCGGCTGGACGCCGCAGGTCTCGCTGGACGAGGGATTGCGCCTAACAATCGAGTGGGTGCGCGCCCATCTTGACCGCTTCGATCCGGATAGGTATGCGATTTAACCTGCCATGACCCGCACACTCCTGTTTGTCTCGGCGTACACCGGCTTGGGCGGCGGCGAGAGCGTCCAGTTGAACCTGATGGGCGCGCTTGACCGGGCGCAGTGGGCGCTGCACCTGGCAACCCCGCGCGAGGGCCAGCTTCCGCAGGCGGCGCGCGCGCTCGGCGTGAAGACGCACGTCGTCCCCTATCGCGGCGTGCCGACCTGGTTTGCGCCGCCGGTCTGGAGGCGGCTCCCGGCGGCGCGGCGGCTGGCGAGCCTGGCGCGCGCCATCGGCGCGGACGCGATCCACACCGATTATCACTCGCTGCCGTTCGCGGTCGCGGCGGCGCGCGCTAACCGCATCCCCGTGATCTGGAACGCGATGGGGTGGTGGTTCCCGGTGCGCCCCTGGCAGCGCGGCTTTTTCCGCGACGACATCACGCGGATCGTCGCCATCACCGAGGCCGTGCGCGACCGCTGGCTGGGTCCGCAGCCGTTCATGCCACGCGAGCGCGTGCGCGTGGTCGTGCCGGGTGTCGATCCGGCCGTCTTCCATCCAGGCGTGGATGGCTCGCCGGTCCGCCTGCGGCTGGACATCGGGCCGGACGCGCCGCTGGCCGGGATGATCGCGCGCTTCCAGCACGTCAAAGGGCACGACGTGTTTCAGGCGATGGCGCGGCGCGTGCTCGACCAGATGCCCGAAGCGCGCTT
Source organism: Aggregatilineaceae bacterium (assembly GCA_035325905.1). Taxonomy (GTDB): domain Bacteria; phylum Chloroflexota; class Anaerolineae; order Aggregatilineales; family Aggregatilineaceae; genus DYGX01. The sequence goes on from DAOKYY010000149.1 coordinate 3,980, forward strand.
CGTGGTCGCGGGGGAAAACGTCTTCGGCGTGTCGAAGGACGAAGCCTACAAGCAGAGCATCTTGCAGGCGGCGCGGGACGACCCGGCTCTCGGCGCGGCGCTGACCTATCTCGGCTTCTGGGACGACGCGCGCGAGGTGATCGCGGCGGCGGATGTCATCGTTTGCCCGTCGCGCTTCGAGTCGCTGGGGATGGTTCACCTCGAAAGCATGGCGATGGCGCGCCCGGTGGTCAGCATGAATAACGGCGGCCCGGCGGAGACGGTGGTCGAGGGCCAAACGGGCTACCTGGTTCCGCCCGACGACCCCGACGCGCTGGCGGATCGCGTCGTGCGGCTGCTGCGCGACCCGGCGCTGCGCGGGCGGATGGGCGAGGCCGGGCGGGCGCGCGTGCTGGCGCGCTACACCGCGCGGGGCTACGCCGAACAGATGGCGGCGCTGTTCGACGAGGCGATCGGGAGCGCGCGCTGACGTGGACCTGCTGCTGATCTCGCGCTGCCCGCCGTTCCCGCTGTATCACGGCGACCGGCTGATCCCTTTCCATATTGCGCGGGAACTGTCCGCCCGCCGCCACCGGATCGACCTGCTAGCGTTTTACGACAACCCGGCAGACCTGGCCGAGATTCCGCGCTACGAGCAGCATTTCCGCAGCGTGACGCTGATCCGCGAGCCGCGCCGCTCGCTGTGGAGCTACTGGCTGCGCGCGGCCCTGCCGGGGCGGCGGTTCCCGCGCCGCGCCGGAGCGAGCTGGTCCCCCGAAATGTGGCGCGCGATCCAGGCCAAGCTGGGGCAGCACACGTACGACGCAGTGCACCTCTTTGGCGGCGTGCAAGTCTACGAGTATCACCCTCTCGCCGCGCCGCTGCCGAACGTGATCGTGCCATACGAGTCATATAGCCTGTGGCTGGAACGCGCGGTGCGCGAGGCGCGCTCGCCGCTGGCGCGCGCCGCCGCCCAGGCGCAGCGCGGTATGGCGCGGCGCTACGAGAGCTTTATGTTCGACCGCTTCGATCGTGTCGTCGTGCTCACCGACCGCGACGCCGAGGCGCTGAAGGCGCTCAACCCCGCCACGCCGACCGTCACCATCCCCAACGGCGTGGACATCGACTTCTTCACGCCGACCGGCTTCGAGCCGGACGAGCCGGCGCTGCTATTCACCGGCAACTTCGATTATCCGCCCAATCTGGACGCGGCGCTGCGGCTGGTGCGCGACATCTTCCCGCGCGTCAAGCAGGCCGTTCCTGCCGCGCGGCTGACGCTGGTCGGCGGCAATCCGCCCCCCGCGCTGCGTGCGTACGCCCGCGACGATATCGAGATCACCGGACGCGTGCCGGACCTGCGCCCCTATTTCGAGTGCGCGCTGGTGTATGTCAGCCCGCTGCGGCTGGGCGCCGGGATCAAAAACAAGGTGTTGGAGACGCTGGCGATGCAGACGCCGGTCGTTGCCACGCCGCTGAGTTGCGACGGCATCCCGGTCGAGCATGGCGAGCACGTGCTGCTCGCCACTCATGACGACGAGTTTGTAGCGCAGATCGTCGCCCTGCTGCAAGACCCGGCGCTGCGCGCCCGGCTGGCGCAGAACGGGCGGCGGCTGGTCGAGGATCAGTTCACCTGGCAGCGGGT
>DAOKYY010000150.1:0-5443 GCA_035325905.1 Aggregatilineaceae bacterium
GGAGCGGGTGAGGGAAGCGGTTAAGTGCTCTGTCGAAATGATCTGGCGAATGCGGTGGTTGGCAAGGCTGACCTCACCCCCGGCCCCTCTCCAACATGGAGAGGGGAGAAAAGCAGTGGCGGAACGCGTTTGAAGTCCGCTCTCCGCGCCGGAGAGGGGATTGAGGGGTGAGGTTTCCCACGCCGGGCTGATACGCCAATGACTTTCGATAGTTCACATAGCAATGAGCGGTTAGCGGTTAGCTAAGATCGGGAAACGATTATATTTCATACTTGTAGCAGCCGAGCTTGCTTGGCCCGTTTTTGTCGCCACGGCGCAGGTAATACGCGGGGCGCAGCGCACGCCCTTGTCCGCCATGCGGGATTTGCTCTGGCTAACCGCTGCCTTTACCTTCAGATCACCCAATCTTCCTCAGGCGCCGGGCGGAGCGTCGGGTCGGAGTCCTTCGTCCCCGCGCCGAGGCGGGTGCGGATCGGCGCGCGCTGCGCCTGGACGTGGATTTCCTCGGCGATCTCCCACGCCGCGTTCGGGCGGCCCAGCGCCCTGGCCCGCGCCGCGCGCTCGCCAAGCATGTCCGGTCCGTCTGCCAGCCACGCCGCGAGCGTGTCCGCCACGCGCACCGCGCCCGGCGCGAAGACGCCTGCCCCGTTCTCGACCACGTAGGTCACGTTACCATCTTCCTGGCCGGGGACCGCGCCGCTGAGGATGATCGGCAGCCCCGCGATGCACGCCTCGCAGATGGTGGCCGGTCCCGCTTTGGTGACGAGGATGTCGGCGGCGGCCATCAGCTCCGGCATGTTGGTCACGAACGGGTAGATGCGCGCCGGCTGATGCCAGCGCACGGCTTCCAGGCGCCGCTGCAAGAAGCGGTTGCGCCCGGCGATGATCACAAGTTGAATGTCCAGCCGCCGCCGGTTGATCTCGCTGGCGATGCCGTAGACCGGCCCCATGCCGTCGCCCCCGCCAACCAGCAAAACGGCGGTCTTGTGCGGGTCCCAGCCGAGCTTCTGGCGCGCGGCGTCCTTGTCGAGCAGCCCCGCGACGAACTGCGGGTGAACCGGCAGGCCGGTGATCCGCATTTGCTGCGGCTGCATCCCGAAGTGCCGGCCCCGGTCATAAGCGGTTTGCGTCGGCACCAGGCAGCGCTCGACGCGCGGCTCGTACCAGAAGGCCGGGGTGCTCACCAGGTCGGTGACGACGGTGACGAAGGGCGGGCGCTGAAGCTGGGTCGCTTCGAGAGCGCGCATCGCCGGGCGGTTGAACAGCGAGTGCACGCTGACCAGCACGTCGGCAGGATGCTCGTCCACCATGCGGCGGATGCCCCGCTTCCACATCTGGTTGATGGCGGCCATCACCAGCCGGTTACGGCTGCGCGAGTCGATGAAGCGCAGGCTGAGACCCCAACTCAGCGGCGAGCGGTTCACCCACTGCGGGTAAATCTCCGGCATGAAGTTGAACGGGAACGGCGTGTAGCGCCGGTAAACGTCGATCAACTGGTAGGCGTACTGGCCGGGGTAGCGCTGCTCCATCGCGGCGCGGATCGCGTCCGCCGCGGCGCGGTGGCCGCCGCCGGTGTCCGACATCAGAAAGACAACGCGCTTTTTCGGCTTCATCACGATCCGCCCAGCTCCCCGGCGGGAAAGCGCTTCTTGACGCTGCGCTCGAACTTGCGGCGCGGCAGCATGATGCGCCGCTGGCAGCCGAGACAGATCATGCCGATGTCCGCCCCGACGCGGTAAATCCGCCAGCGATCGCTGCCGCAGGCGTGCGGCTTGCGCGTCTGGACTTCGTCGCGAACATGGATTTCGAGCGGCATCGCGTCTGTCTCTCGCCTGGTCCCGTGCGGGCAGCGCCTCAGAACGCCTGATTTTACTCCGCGTGTAGCTGGCGTCCAGGCTCAGTCTTCTGACTCGATTATAGGCCACCCCGCTGGGAATGCGGGCGCGACTTTTGCTATCATCCAAGCTGGGTCTGTTCAAGACCCGCGTTTTATCGGAAAATAGGCCGGTTGTGACGCGCACGTCGCGCCCCCGAACGCCACCCACCGCCGCCCGCTCAAGCCTGGTACGAGGACTGTCATGTGATTACCACCCGGAACGACATCCGCAATATCGCGATCATCGCGCACGTGGACCACGGCAAGACCACGCTGGTCGACGGGATGCTGAAGCAGGCCAAAGTCTTCCGCGACGCCACAACCGCTGGCGAGCGCATCCTGGACTCGAACGCGCTGGAACGCGAGCGCGGGATCACCATTCTATCCAAAAACACCGCCGTGACCTGGAACGGCGTCAAGATCAATATTGTGGACACGCCCGGTCACGCCGATTTTGGCGGCGAGGTCGAGCGCGTGCTGAACATGGTGGACGGCGCGCTGCTGCTGATCGACGCGGTTGAGGGGCCGATGCCGCAGACGCGCTATGTGCTGCGCAAGGCGCTGGCGCTGGGGCTGCGGGTGATCGTGGTCATCAATAAGGTTGACCGGCAGTACGCCCGCGCCGCCGACGTGCTCAACGAGACGTTTGACCTGTTCATCGAGCTGGGCGCGACCGATTTTCAGGCGGAATTCCCGCTGGTCTACGCCGTCGGGCTGGAAGGGATCGCCGGGTACACCGCTGACACCATCGGCGACGACCTGACGCCGCTGTTCGAGACGATCCTGCGCGAAATTCCCGGCCCAACCGTGGACCCGGACGCGCCAGTCAAGCTGCAAGTCACTACGCTCGATTACGATAATTACAAGGGGCAGATTGGTGTCGGGCGGCTGCTGTCGGGCGTGATGCGGCGCGGGATGGATGTCGTGCGCCTGACCCCCCAGGGCGAGCGCGTGCCGGGCAAGATCGTCTACCTGTTCACCTATCACAACCTCGCGCGCCAGGAAGTCGACCAGGCGCAAGCCGGGGATATCGTCGCGTTCGGCGGGATCGATGTGATCGGCATCAGCGACACGATCGCGCACCCCAGCGTCGAGCAGCCGCTCCCCGCGATCAGCATCGAGGAGCCGACCGTCCGCATGACGTTCGGCGTCAACACCTCGCCTTTCGCCGGGCGCGAGGGCAAGACCGGCTGGGGCACCTCGCGACGGCTGCGGCAGCGGCTCTACGAGGAGACGCGCCACAACGTCGCGCTGCGCGTGCAGGATGGCAGCCAGCCCGATCGCTTTATCGTCAGCGGGCGCGGCGAGCTGCATCTCGCGATTCTGATCGAGACCATGCGCCGCGAAGGCTACGAGTTCGAGGTCAGCAAGCCGGAGGTGATCTACCACGAAGACCCGGACACCGGCGCGGTGCTGGAGCCGGTCGAGGAAGTGTTCCTCGAAGTGGCGGACGAGGTGGTCGGGACGGTGGTCGAGCTGCTGGGCGCGCGGCGCGGGCTGATGCAGGAAATGACTAGCTCCAACGGCACGACGTACCTGCGTTACCTGGTGCCGACGCGCGGCTTGCTCGGCTTCCGCTCGAATTTCATGCGGGCGACGAGCGGTCTGGGCACGCTCAACACGCTGTTTTATGGGTACGAGCCGCTGGCCGGGCCGATCCCTGGGCGGCAGTTCGGCAGCCTGGTCGCGTGGGAGCGCGCCGTGGCGACCAACTACGCGCTGACGCACTCGCAGGCGCGCGGCACGTTCTTCATCACGCCCGGCGTCGAGGTCTATGAAGGGATGGTCGTCGGCGAGCACATCCGCCCCGAAGACCTGGCGGTGAACGTCGGCAAGACCAAGCAGCTTAGCGCGATTCACACCAAGTATTACGGCGAGGAGCTTCGGCTCAACCCGCCGCGCCAGATGAGCCTGGACGATTGCATCGAGTTCCTGGCCGACGACGAGCTGCTGGAAGTCACGCCCCGCAGCCTGCGCATCCGCAAGCGTATCCTCAATAACGAGGACCGGCAGAAGGATCAGAAGCGCCGCGAGCGGATGCTCGAAGGCGAGGGCGGATCGTAGAAGCGGTTAGCGTTTAGCTAAGAACTGCGAGCTAAGTGCTCTGTCGAAATGATCTGGCGAATGCGGCGGTGGGCAAGGCTGACCTCACCCCCGGCCCTCTCCATGTTGGAGAGGGGAGAAAAGCAGCGGCGGAACGCGTTTGAAGTCCCCTCTCCGCGCCGGAGAGGGGATTGAGGGGTGAGGTTTCCCACGCCGGGCTGATACGCCAACGACTTTCGATAGTTCATATAACCGCTCAATGCTGCTTCGCGCGTGCGCCGGCGGCGCGTTCCGGCTATGATCTGGCAGAATGGGCAGCGTCCGGCTGCCTGTGTGCCGGACCGATCGTGCGGGAGAGCGCGCCGTGCTGTACAACCTCACGCCGGAAATTCTGCTGGGCCGTGTCATCGGCCTGGTGATTGGCTTCACGCTCCACGAATGGGCGCACGCCTTCGTCGCGTATCGCCTGGGGGACAACACCGCCTATCGACAGGGCCGTCTGACGCTGGACCCGCGCGCCCATATCGAGCCGCTGGGTATTTTCCTGGCGCTGATCGCCGGGTTTGGCTGGGCGCGGCCCGTCCCGGTGAACCCACGCGCCTTTTACCCTCACGAGACGCGCGGGCTGGTGATCGTCTCGCTGGCGGGGCCGCTGATGAACCTGGTCATCGCGGCGGGGGTCGGCGGCGCGATCCGGCTGCTGGACGGCGCAGGCATGATGCCGGATTTCCTGTACACGGTGCTGGCGACCGTGGTCTTGTTCAACATCGTGCTGTTCCTGTTCAACCTGATCCCGCTCTCGCCGCTGGACGGCTACCGGATCGCGGTCGGCGTGCTGCCACGCCAGCAGAGCAACACGCTCGTTCGCTACGAGCGCGAGACGACCCTGACGCTGATGCTGATCATCATGCTCGGCGCGATCACCAATGGGCGGCTCGATCCGCTCGGCACGCTGCTTGGCCCGCCGATCCGCTTCTTGTTCCGCACGCTGGTTTAGAGGCGATGCGCGCGCTTTATCGGATGGGGCAGGGGTTGCGCGCCCTGACGACGGGGCTGCTGCCGGTGGACGACGCGCAGGCGGAGCGCATCCTGTCGCCTGAGCTGTACGCGCTCTACCGGCGAATGCGGCGCTCCGAGCGGCAGCACAGCCTGCGCGTGCTGCGCGACCTGCGAGCCGCCGGACACGGCGACCCCGATCTGTGGGTCGCGGCGCTGCTGCACGACGTCGGCAAGAGCCGGGCGCCGTTCGGCGTGGCGGCGAAAACGCTGGTCGTGCTGGCGCGCGCCGTCGCGCCGGAGACGGTCCGGCGCTGGGGCAGCGGATCGGCGCGGGGCTGGCGCGGGCCGTTCGCGGTCAGCGTGCAGCATCCCGTCTGGGGCGCGGCGATGGTGGCCGAAGCGGGCGGCTCGCCGCGCGCGGTCGAGCTGATCGCGCGCCATCAGGAGACGCTCGACGGCCCGCCGCAGACGGAGACGGATCGCCTGCTGCTGGCGCTGCAAGCGGTGGACGATGCGAGCTAGAGG
>DAOKYY010000151.1:0-5152 GCA_035325905.1 Aggregatilineaceae bacterium
ACTCACCGGAAACCGTCGAAAACCTGCGGCAATTCTTCGGCGCGCTTGGCTACCACGAGCGCGACTTGGCGATCGTGATCACGGCCAGCGGCACCGGGCGCCACTTTTGGCTGCGCGCTGCGAACGTGCCACCAGGGACGCCAAGCTACTTTAGACTTGACCCGGCTATAGGGCCGGGCGAGCTGCGCGTCAACCGCGCGCCCGTGACCGCGCCATGCAGCGCGATCGACGGCGCCCGCTACCGCTTCGAGCCGGGCACCGCACCAGAAGCCCTGCTCACACAGAAGCCGATCCCGTGGGGCCGCCTCACTCCTCTACTTGGCAAGCGCCCGCTGCACCTCGCACGAGTCACCGAGCCGCCGATCCCGCTGCCCTATGTGCCGGGGCTTGACGACTGGGCCGCGCACCTGCTCGCCCGGCTGTCTGCGCTACCGCCCAAAGCAGCCACGCGGCGGGTGATCGTGCCGGGTGAGCAGCCCGAATACGTGATCTACCCGTCGCGCTCTGAGGCGGAAATGGCGATCATATGCCATGCCATTACGCGCGGTTGGACGTTTGCCCAAATTCGGGAACTATTCGAGGCGGCGCTACCCGGCCACTACGCCAGCATGAAACCGCGCGCCCGTGCAACCTACTTGCGCACCAGCTACGAAAACGCGCTAACCCTGGTGGCGTCTGCCGCGCCGCGCGTGCAGATCGCGGCATGGTACCGCGCCGCCGAACAGGTGGCCGCAGCCGGGCGCGGCGGCTCAGTGGACTACCTGGTATACCGCGCGCTGCTACAACGCGGCTGGCGCGCAGCCACGACCACGCCAAACATGAGCAATCGCGATCTGGCGCTGGCCGCCAGTGTGCGCCCCTCTACCGCCAACGCCAGCCTCAAGCGCCTCGAGGGTAAGGGGTTGATCACCATCGCCCGGCGCGGCAACGCATGGCGCGCGACGGCCTACCGGCTGGCAGGCCTCGCCGCACCGCCCGCCCCGCCGCCCACCAGCGCGATCGACAACCTGCCCGGCGGCGCCGAATTGTGGGCGCGTGACCGGCTCGGACAGACCGCGGGGCTGGTGTATGCACGTCTCACGATCACACCGCAGGGCGCCCCGGCGCTGGCAGAAGCCACGGGCAAGCACCGCACCACGGTTCGGCGCGCACTCAAGCGGCTGGCCGCGGAAGGGTTAGCGGAGCGGGCGCGCGGCGGCTGGATCATCGGCACAGCAAGCGCGGCCACGGTTGCGCGCGACTGGGACGCCCCAGCGCAGCGCACAGCGCGGGAACGGGTGATCGAAACCGAGCGCGAATTGCACCGGGAACGGCTCGCCCGGCGCCGTGCGCAGCAACCGCACGATGCGCGCAAAAATCGGCGGTCGCAGTTACTACCCGGTGGTGTTTCCTGACATGCGCACAATCCTAAGATCCCTAGCCACTTTTCCGCCTGGCACCGGTGTGCCGATCCGGTGGCGCACAATACCCGCCTTTTTTGTGACTATATGTAACGGTTTTGCACCCTTTTTGCGCGCGTTCAGGCGTGCGTGGCGCGTGCAAAACCGTTACGGTAGGGCAAGGGGGGCGGCATGAACGACCATCCTGACAAAAAAGGGTGCGCCTGGCACTGGCGCCCGCTGCGAGTCGCAGGCAGCAACCGGATCGCCGTCATGCGCGGCCGTCGCGTCGTGCTGCTGATGCACGCCCACGACCTCGACGACGCGCACACCCTGTGCCAGCTCCGCAACCTGGCCGCGGGCGTGATCAAACGAGTGCAGTAGGGAAGGGGGATCGCTGATGACTGCCGCAAACTACCATTTGAATAACGGAAACGGCGGAGAAATGCCCGTTGGATGCTGGGATTACACGCGAATTAAGGCGCTGGCCGCTGATACACCGGGCGTGCGCGTGACGGATCTGCTGGCGCTGGCGCCGCAGAACGATCCACTTTACGCCGGCACGCCCGCCGATCGCGAGCAGGCGGCATGGTTTGCGGCGCTGTGGCAGCGCGGCGGCTTCAGCCGCGCCCACCTGCGGCGCGTGCACTACTGGACGGTATCGCAAGACCCGCCGGCGATCATGCCGAATGGCAAGGCATACGTGAATACTGAGGCGTGTTGGAAGTATCTCACGCAAGCCTCGAAGATGGCCCGCTATCTGGGGCTGGTGCCCATTGAGGACGTAGTTGATCACAAGAACCCGCCGGCGAACGTGCAGGCGTTCTACAGCGGCGCCCTTGCCCTGGACTATGACCTGTTCCCGCCCGAACTGGACGAGCCGGCGATCAGCGTGTACGGCCCGCAGGCGGGCGATGTGCAGCCCTACCACCTTGAGGTGTGGTGCGAGAAGAGCACGATGAACGACGTGCTGCTGCCCGTTTGCCGCCGCTACGGGGCCAACCTGGTCACCTTCGAGGGGGAAGCAAGCGTCACGGCGTGCTACGACCTGGTGCGCCGGGTTCAGCAGGCGGACAGGCCCGCGCGCATCTTCTACATCAGCGACTTCGACCCAGCCGGAAACAGTATGCCGGTTGCGACCGCGCGCAAGGTGGAATACATGCTTACCCGCTACGGCGCCGGCCAGGACGTGCGTCTGCGCGCGCTGGCGCTCACGCTCGACCAGGTGCGCGCGTACCGCTTGCCGCGCACGCCCATCAAAGAGACCGAGCGCCGCGCCGGGCGGTTTGAGGAAGCGTTCGGGGAAGGCGCGACGGAATTAGACGCGCTGGAAGCTCTGCATCCCGGCGTGCTGGCGCGCCTGGTCGATGACGCGCTGCGCCCCTATTACAGCGACGCGGCACGGCGGGCTGCTGATGACGTGATCGAAGACCTACGGCAAGCCATACGTGACGAGGCGCAGGCCATCATGGACCGCTACCGCGCCGAATTGGACGCGCTTCAGGCCATGAATGACGAGCTGCGCGCGATCTACGTGGACGCGTCCGACTACGTGGTCGCGCCAGCCGAGCCTGATGTGTCCGAAGATGACGCGGCGTGGTTGTTTGCGAGCGGGCGCGACTACATGACGCAGCTCGGCTACTACAAAGCGCACAAGGGGGCGACAAATGGCAAGGCGTAAGCCCTACGAAGGCGGCGCCTGGTCGGTCGGCAGTTGCCAGCCCTACCGCGCGCCGGCCACGTTGACCGCGATCGAGGCGGCGCAGCGGGCGCGCGAGGTGCGCGATCACTGGTTGCCGATTGCGCAGGAGCGGGCGGCAGAGGGGCGGCGCTGGTACCCGGGCATTGTAGCGTTCTACGTTGCCGAGCTGGCGCAGCTGGACGCCGTGATCGCAGCGCAGACCGCGCCCGCCAAGCGCCAGCGCCGGAAGCGTGCAGCATGAGCGCGCAACCGTGCAACCGGGCCGGGAGTTTTTCGAGTTTTTCGACACCCCTACGCGCGCGTAGAGGCTCCAGAAACTCTAGAAACGATTTTGACCCCTCTACACCTGCTGACCCCCCTGAGCAGACCGTTGACGTGGCACCCGTTTCTATGCTAAAATAGGTTTACATAATAGCCATTAGCGCAACCTAACAGCGAGGGCAAGCCATGACAGACCACGCGCTCCAAACACAGACTGACACCAGCGCCGCCGCGTTGATCGCGCTGGCCGTCAACGGCGTGAACAGCGACAAGACGCGCCAGACCTACACACAAGCGCTTGGCGACTTCCTGGCATGGGTTGCTGACCGTGGGCGCCCGCCGCTGACGCGGGCGCTGGTGCAGGCCTACAAAACGCACCTGCTCGACCAGGGGCTAGCGCCAAGTTCGATCAACGTCAAGTTGTCTGCGATCCGTCGCCTGGTCACAGAAGCGGCTGACAACGGCATTATTGACCAGACCGCCGCCGGTGCGATCACCCGAGTCAGCGGCGTGACCGTTGAAGGGCAGCGCTTGGGTAATTGGCTAAGCCTTGAGGCGGCGCAAGCGCTGGTGAACGCGCCCGACGTGACCACGCTTAAGGGCTTGCGCGATCGCGCGTTGATCGCCGTCATGATCGGCGCAGCGCTGCGCCGGGCAGAAGCGGCCAGCCTGACCGTAGAGCACATTCAGCAGCGTGACGCGCGTTGGGTAATTGTGGACCTCGCCGGCAAGCGCGGGAAGGTGCGCGCGGTACCGCTGCCCGCGTGGGTGAAGCTGGCGCTTGACGCCTGGTGTGAGGCGGCGCAGATCACCAGCGGGCCGATCTTCCTGGCGCTCCGCCGCGGCGGGCATATTTACGGCAAGGGCAAGCCCATGAGCGCAACGGCGATCTGGAAAGTGATCACCCACTACGCCCGCGCGCTAGGCTACCCGTCGATCGCGCCGCACGACTTGCGCCGCACCGCTGCCAAGCTCATGCGCGCCGGTGAGGCGCCGATCGAACAAATCTCACTGGTGCTAGGCCATAGCAGCATTGACGTAACCAAGCGCTATTTGGGGACCGAACTGGACCTACAAGACGCCGCCACAGACCGCATAAAGCTAAAGCTTGGCTAACTAAGGGTTGGCTAGATTCTGGCAGACCATTAGTGCGCGTGTGACTAGGAGCCCCTTTCATGCGTTCCGCGCCGATGCGAGCAAGCGCCCCGACATTCTGACAATGTTGACAAAAGGTTGCCGGTACCCTGGCGTAAATTTACGCTAGGGTAAGGGTTCCGTAGAATCTACGAAACCTAAGGTCACGGTACCCCCGTCCGATTTCGGACTAAGGTCAGGGTTTGCAGAATTCTGCAAACCCTCAACCCGGGTTGAGATTCCGCCGGAAGGGTTGACAACTTTGACAACCCTTACCCTGTGGCAAATTTACCACAGGGTACCGGAGCAGCGCGCCCGCGCGCGGGCGGGGACGCTCATGAAAACCTAAGAAAACCTAAGATTCGCGCCGTGGAGCTCGCGCCCGCGCGCGTGCGGGGATTGCGCGAGAGTCACTGGGGAATTCCCCAGTGAGAATGTGGAGCTCGCGCCCGCGCGCGTGCCACAGAAGAACTATGCAAACTGGAAAGTTTTCCAAAACGCATAGTTTTTGCCACCTACCCGACCAGGCGCAGCGCCACAAACGCGACCAGCATGAGCGCTGCGCCCGCGGCCTACAAACGAGCTGGTTGCACGCGCTCCGAAACGGTGCTACACTGTGACCACATAACAAAACGCCCGCGGTGCTGTCAACACCCGGGCGCCTGGCAAGGCCGGG
>DAOKYY010000152.1:0-5114 GCA_035325905.1 Aggregatilineaceae bacterium
GTCGCCTCGATGGTGTACGTCCCCGGCCCGCTGAGCGCGAACTCCAGCACGGCGTCGCGCGCGCTGAACCCGTCCGGCGCCAGCGATCCCACATCGTCATTCACCGCCAGCGCGCGCTGGTCGCGCCCCAGCAGGCGGACCACCGGGTCCAATTCGCCCTGGCCGCTGGCGTCCCGCATGGTGACGCGGACGCGATCTCCGGCCTGCGCCTCGAAGGTGTACGTGTGCGCCGGATAGCGGTTGTTCAGCGCGCCGCGCACCGTCTGCCCGTAGCCAATCGCGCCGCCGCCCGCCGCCGGGTCCACCGCGAAAGCGGCATCGGACGCGCCGATCTCGCTCGCGAGCGCCTCGCTCGCCAGCGGCAGGACGCCGTCGCCCCGAAAGCTGAACGCCTGGACCTGCGAGAAGCCGGTCGCCGGATTCGTCTCGGTCACGTAGACCGTTCCGTCCGGCCCGACGACCAGCCCCGCCGGGCGCAGGTACTCGCCGTGCAGGAACTCGCCGCCGCGCGCCGCGTCGTAAGGAAAGCCGAACAGGTCGAGCAGCTTGCCGCCGACGCTGAACTCCGCGAAGCCGTAGCCGTCCAGCCCCGGCGCGGCCAGCGCCAGGATCACGTTGTCGTCGGGCGCGATCGCGATGTCGAGCGGCGTCAAGCCCTGCAAGACTTCCTCGGCCAGGTTAACCACCAACGGCTCGCCGTCGGTGTCGAGGATGTTGAGCGCGCCGCCCGCGCCGGTCAGGAATAGCGCGCCGGTCGAGACGTTGTTGTCGAGGCGGATGTCCACCAGATCGGCGTTGACTGCGCCAAGATCGACCGTCAGCAGCAGGTTGCCGACCGCGTCGAAGCGATACAGGCGGCGCGCGATCCCCGCGCCGTGCCCCTCGGAGACGGTCCACACGTCGCCGCCGCGTGTCACCGCGATCGTGCGCGGCATCCCCGGCGCGAACTCGCCGTCGGCGTCGCCGCGACGGCCCCAGGCGCGGGCGAAGTTCCCGGCGCGATCCACGACGGTGATCGCGCCATCCGCCCCTGCCGCGTTGGCGAGATACAGCCGCGTGTCCGGCCCGACGGCAACATCGACGTAATCGGCCTCACCCCACGGCCCCATAAAGCTGATCGGCGCGCCGGTCGCCATATTGAGCGCCAGCACGCCACCCGGTCCGGCGGCCAGGTACATCACCTCGAACATGTCGTAGGTGATCCCGCCGAACACGACCGCGCGGCCCTCGTCGGACGGCGTCTGGGTGTGCCACAGCACGCCGCCATCGTGCGCGTTTACGGTCGTGACGAGGTCCTGGTCACGCGCGGGCAGGCGGAATTCCAGCGACTGCGCCAGGGCGTCGAACTGCGCGCCCGCGCCGCCATCCCACACGGTTGTCGGCGCCAGCCCGCGCACGATCGCGATCCGGCCACCGGCCACCGCCAGCAGCGCGACGCGCGTCGTCAGGCCGTCGTCGGGCAGCGCAACCTCGGTCTGGTAGCCGCTGATGGCGTTGCCCCAGGCGGCGGGCTGCACGCTCGGCGCGGCCCCGCCCTCAGACGCCAGCCGCGCCAGCACGTTCGGGAGCTGGCTGGCATCCGTCACGCCGAGCTGGCTGAACGTGCCGAACAGCAGGCGCAGCACCAGCCCCTGCGGCACGCCGCCCTCCTGAATGGCGGCGAGGTCCGCCGGAGCGCCCGCGATCACGCGCTCGTCGCTGGCGCTGACCTCCCACCCGGCGGGCAGATCGAAGGCGACGCCAAGCTGCGGGTTGTCGTAGCGCGAGCCTTGCTGCGCCCCCGCAGGCGGCACCAGCGCGGCCAGCAGCGCGATCAGGCACAACAGCGCCAGAGGGCGGCAGCGGCGAATGGTCATTACGTCTTTCTCCTTGCGGCGTTACGGGCCGTCGAAATCGGCGCGATCATAGCATGCGCGTCCAGTTTAACCCATCCCGGCGCGCGGGCGGGCAGGCGTCGGGCGGTCGTCGTGCAGACGCCGGGCGCACGAGCAGAATGCCGATAGAGCAAGCGACGCTGTGACTCTGCCTTCGGCTACGGCGTACACAATAATGAATTTTTCATGAAAAACGTCAATAGGGGGGCTTGATTGCGGAACAAATCTCGGTCTATACTGATACTGTTAAAAAGCCTGGAAATTTCTTAACAATTGAGCGGCAGCCGAGCGGTCGCGCCTTATGATCGCTGCCCGCCGCGCGCAGGCGCAGCGCCAGATCCGAGTGTGACCGGCCAGGCAACGGTATCTTTCATCCGACTGTCATCGCAATTACCGGCGGTAATTCTGAAGCCGCAACCCGGCGCCCGGCGCGGGACCGGCGATTATGAAAAGGATCGGACTGGATGTACACCAAGAATGAGCTGATGTTTCCCCAGTACGTTATCCCGCACCTGCGCGAGGCGCGGGGCCATTCGTGGCAACGCCTGATCGACCGCGTGCTTTCTTTGCCTGAGACACACGAAGAAGTGCTGGCGTTCATGCTGACCATGATCCGCCTCAACGGCTGCCTGCCCTGCGAGACGGACAGCTACCGCGCGATGCGCGGCTGCGCCATGTGCTCGTTGCAGACGCTGCGCCGCTACAAGGGCAGCGACGACGACTTGCTCACCACCTATGCCGAGGCGCTGGAGGATGTCCGGCGCTATCTGGGCAAGCCGCAGCCGGTCTACGCGGTGCTTCGCCCCAGCCTGGCTCAGACCGTATAATTCTGTCGCAGTTTGTCATAATCCGCGTTACAATTACATTGAGACAGGTTCGTGGACGCGGTCGTCAGAACCGTGGCCGTGCGTCTGCCGCGCGACGGCGAGCCATCGCCTACGTTGCGCGCTCCATCTCTGCCCGGCCAGTAAGATTGTCGCTGAGCGCCGCCATGCAAATTCGCCCGGATTCCAGCGCGCCACCTCTCTCCCGGACGCCTCCCACGTCATATCATGGCTTGCATTGGGACAGCATCAACCGGGTCAAGGATTACCTCTACCGCCAGCTCGTGCCGGTGCTCGACGACGCGCTGGCGCGGATGGAGGCCGCCGAGCGCGGCGAAACCGGGCGCGCACGGTCCGCGCTGGCGCCGGTCACGCATCGGCTGGAAATGGCGCGCAATACGCTGGCGGCGTGGTCCGCGCTGATCACGGTCGAGAGCGGCGGGCTGGTGCCCAGCGGCAAGCGCCTCCCGCTCGCCGCGCCCATGCTGCCCGCCTGGCTGACGGAGCAAATTCGCAGCCGGACGACGCTCACGCTGGACTACAAGCGCCCGGTCTTCGCGCATCCCGAAGTGCTGTTTGAAAGCCTTCTGCTGCTCAGCCAGGTTGGCGAGGACATCGGCGCGCTGCTCCAGATCACGCTGGCGGACGCGGTCGAGACGCCGCGTGGAGTCTGGCTGCGCGCGGTGTTCGTGCCGCCAGTGCGCGGCGCGTACAGCGGCATGAGCACGCTGTTGAACGCGCTGAACGCGCGCCGTGACGCCGGAGACGCCGCGTTTCGCTTGCAGGTGGTCGGCAGTCTGATGAAGATCAACGATGCGCGGCTGGTTCTGCAAAACAATCGCAAGACCGGCGAGCAGGCGCTGGCGGCGCTGCTGCCGACGCTGACCACCGACGACCTGCGCGAGGCGCACAGCGAGGCCCGCCGCCCGCCGCTGCGCTTCGCCGAGCGCGAGCAATCGCCCCCGCCGGCCGGCTCCACCGGGCCGCTGACCCCCTTCCGCCTGGAAGACTCCCCGGAAGAACCGCCGGCCGGGCCGGTACCGGCCTTTCCGCCTGGCGCGCTGGAATCCTGGCTTGATCAGGGCGAGGAAGCGCCCGAGTCCCCGGACGGCGCGGCGCCACCCGCTGCCGGCACGCCTCCGCCGCCTGAATCGTAACCCAATGGCCCCCGGCGACGGGGGCTTTTTTCGTCCCGGCGGCGCCGGACGCGCTATACTGCTCGGACGGAACCCCCGACTTGACTTCTTGCGGCTGCGGGAGCGTGCCATGCGATCCAAGCTTTCGGCGACGGCGACACTCTTTACGGGGATGGTGACTCTGCAGCAGGGGCAGCGCGTTCTGCTGCTGAACAGCGATGATCCCGCGCTGGCCCGCTGGGTGGTGGAGTCGGTCGCGCCTAGCGGACAAGTGATCGCGCTGCACAGCTCGCACCGCGCCCTCGACGCGCTGGCGCGCGTGCCGGGGCTGGAGACCGCCGATACCGTCTACCCGGACCCGGCGCAGCACAGCCCGGCGGACGGGGCGCTACTGGAGTTCCCGAAAGGCCGTGAAGCGACTCGCGCCTGGCTGTGGACCGCCGCGCAGTCGGTGCGGCCGGGCGGGTGGCTGTACCTGGCCGGGGCCAACGCCGCCGGGGCGAAATCCGCCATCAAGGACGCCGAGGCGCTGCTCGGATCGGCGCCGGTGCTGGGGCACAAAGGCGGGCACCGGCTGGCGCTCGCCACGCGGCCCGACGCGCTGAGCCTGCCGCCCGCCTGGGGCGAGACGCGTCCCTGGGAGCCGCGCATCCTGACGCTGACTCACGCCGGACACGCGTACCCGGTGATGACCATGCCAGGGCTGTTTAGCTGGAACGAGCTGGACGATGGGACCGCCCTGCTGCTCGATACGCTGGCGGCAGGCGAGGTGCGCGCCGGGATGGACGCGCTCGACGTGGGGTGCGGATACGGGATCGTCGGGCTGGCCGCCGGGCGCGCCGGGGCGCAGGTCACGCTGATTGACGACGATCTGCGCGCGGTGCGCTGCGCCCGCGAGAGCGTCCGCCTCAACGGGCTGGACGATCGCTGCGCCGTCCTGGCTGGGGATGTGACCGGGGGCATCGGCAACCGGCGCTTTGACCTGGTCCTCTCGAACCCGCCCTTCCATCAGAGGACCGATGTGGCGACCGGCACCGCGCTTCAGATTGTGCGCGAGGCGCACGCCGTGCTGCGCCCTGGCGGGCGGCTGCTGGTCGTCGCCAACCGCTTCCTGCCCTACGACCGGCCGATCGCGGAGGTGTTTGGCGCGGCGCGCGTCGTGGCGGAGACAAGCCGCTTCTACGTGCTGGAGGGCGTGCGCACCGGGGCGTGAGTCCGGCGCGCCGGTGGGCGGAAGCAGCCCGTTTGCGCTAACCTTTGGGTGACACAAGCAGCGATTA
>DAOKYY010000153.1:0-5017 GCA_035325905.1 Aggregatilineaceae bacterium
GGGGTGAGGTTCCCCACACCGGGCCGATACGCCAATGACTTTCGATAGTTCACATGGCAATTGGCGGTTAGCGATTCGCAAGAGCAAAAAACAGCCAACGACAGCGAAAAACGGCGAGAAGCAGCGAAATGCGGAGCGTGCACCGGCCTGCGATCTGAGTTTGGCTAACTGCTGACGGCTAACCGCTAACTGCTCCTTCACGATGCCCCGTGCGCCAGCACGACCAGCGGGATCGTCCGCAGGATGATTTGCAGGTCCAGCCCCAGTGACCAGTTGTCGATGTAATAAATGTCGAGCAGGCACATCTCCTCGAAGGGCACCTGGCTGCGCCCGCTAACCTGCCACAAGCCGGTCAGGCCGGGCGTCACGCGCAGGCGCTGAAGGTGCCACGGCTCGTACAGCTCGACTTCCTGCGGGACGGCCGGGCGCGGCCCGACCCAGCTCATCTCGCCGCGCACGATGTTCCACACCTGGGGCAGCTCGTCGATGCTGAAGCGCCGGAGCCAGCGCCCGACGCGCGTAATACGCGGGTCGCCGGGCACCTTCGGGTGGCGCGGGTCGTCGCCGGTCTGCCGGATCAGATCCGCCCACAGC
Source organism: Aggregatilineaceae bacterium (assembly GCA_035325905.1). Classification (GTDB taxonomy): domain Bacteria; phylum Chloroflexota; class Anaerolineae; order Aggregatilineales; family Aggregatilineaceae; genus DYGX01. The sequence goes on from DAOKYY010000153.1 coordinate 595, forward strand.
TCTTCGGCGTTGTCCACCATCGAGCGGAACTTGTAGACCTTGAACAGCTTGCCGTTGACGCCGACCCGGTCCTGCGCGAACAGGATCGGCCCCGGCGAATCGAGACGGATCGCGATCGCGACGAGCGCGGCGATCACCAGCGCGAACGGGGCGACCAGCAGCGTCAGCGTCAGGTCGAGCGCGCGCTTGGCGACCTGGCTGCCGGCGTGCAGGCGCGGCTCGCCGTTGAGGCCGAGCAGCGGAATCCCGCCCAGCATCTCAACCTGAACCTGGCTCAGGCTCAGCTCGAACAGGTCCGGCACGGTGCGGACGCGAATCCGGTTGCGCTCGCACTCGCGGATGATGCCGAGAATCTTGCGCTGGACCAGCCAGGGCAGCGTGATGATCACGGTATCGACCGGCTGCGTCTCGATGATCTGCGCCAGGTTCTCCACGCCGCCCAGCGCCGGGACGCGCCCCAGGTCCGTCCGCCCGCGCTCCGGGTCGTCGTCCACGAACCCGATCACCTTGAAGCCGAGGTCCGGCCGGGCGACCATCGTTTGCAGCACGGAGCGCCCGACCGATCCCGCGCCGACGACCAGCACGCGCTCGACGCCGATTCCGCGCTTGCGCATTTGCGCCTGGACGAAGCGCAGCGCCAGCCGCCACACGCCAAGCAGCGCGATCACCAGCAGCGCCGCCTGGACGATCAGCAAGCGCGAGAAGACCAGCGGTTGCAACAGGAAGCTGACGGCCATCACCACGACCGCCGTGTTGGTCGCGCTGTTGCCGATCGAGAAGACTTCGTCCCACCACGTCCGCCCGCGCCGCTCGTTATAGAGCCGCCCGTTCTGGTTGAACAACAGCATCAGCGCGGCGAAAAGCAGCGTGTAGGGCAGATAGGGCCTGAACGGCGCGGCGTTCGCTTCGTCCACCGGCTGAAGGAACTCAACCTCGTAGCGCAAGTAGTACGAGAGCAGAAACGCGCCCCCGACCAGGGCAGCGTCGCCCAGCATGACCACCGCGCGCGGCAGGTTGTACACCGTCTTCCCGTTCATGTCAGCCGTTTCCCACCGGCAGCCCCAGCGCCCGCCGGTAACTGGCGACGGTCTGCGCCGCCGTCCGCGCCCAGGTAAACTCGCCCGCCCGCGCCCGCCCGCGCTCGCCCGCCTCGGCGCGCCACGCCGCGTCATGCAGCGCGCGCGCCAGCGCCTCGGTCCAGGCGGCGGCGTCCTCCGGCGGCAGGCGAAGCCCCGTGTCTCCAACCGCTTCCGGCAGCGACGAGGTATCCGCCACCAGGGCCGGGGTGCCGCACGCCAGCGCCTCGATCACCGGCAGCCCGAACCCCTCGAACAGCGAGGGATAGACCAGCGCCTCGGCGGCGTTATACCACAGCGGCAGGTCTTCCGCCGGGACGTAGCCGGGCAGATGCACGCTGCCGCGCAGATCGTGCTCGTCCAGCGCGCGCTCGATCTCGTCCATCATCCAGCCGCGCCCGCCCGCCAGCACCAGCGGCACCGCCGCGCGGTCGGACGCGGGCAGCGCCGCGTAAGCGCGCAGCAACAGCGGCAGATTTTTGCGTGGCTCCAGCGTGCCGAGATACAGCAGAAACCGCTCCGGCAGCCCGGCCCGCGCCCGAAACGCCTCGACCTCGGCGCGCGGCAGCGGCTGGAACGCCTCGCCTACCCCCGGCACGGCCACGTCGATCCGCTCCGGCGGGATGCCGAGCGTCGCGGTCAGGTCGGCGGCGGTACTGCGCGAGATCGCGATCACGCGCCGGGCGCGCCGGCACGACCAGCGCGTCAGCCATCGGAGATAGCGCCGCCGCGCGGGCGGCAGCCGCTCCGGGAAATGCACGAAGCTGAGGTCGTAGACCGTCACTACGAATGGCCTGCGGCTCAGCACCGGCGCGACAAACGCGAGCTGGTGAACCAGGTCGGGCCGGGCCTGTTCGAGCGCCAGCGGCTGCGCGATCTGCTCCCAAAGGATGCGCGCCAGCGGGCGCTCGGTGCGCCAGGCGCTGCGCCGCGCGCGCAGGCGCGGATCGGCGGGCACGCTCGCCTGCGGCCCGGCGAACACGGTATAGCGTAGCGCCGGATCGGCGGCGGGCAGCGCGCGCAGCAGGTGGGCGATATAGCCGCTGATCCCCGCGCTACGATAGCCAGCCTGCGCCGTGAGCAGATGCGCGTTCAGGCCGATATGGTGCTCCGCTGGTTGCATGGCGCGGATTATACCAGACTTCGGGCGGCATCAGGGGCGCCGCGCGAGTCAGACGCGGGGGGGCGCGATGCGCGCGGGCGGCGGAATGTGGCGCGTGCCGCGTCCGGCGCGCCTCCGGCCCCGGCGCGGCCTCAGGCCCCTCATGCCGAGCACGATCGCGCCGACGCCGGTCATGAACACCATCACGGCCAGCGCGGCGGCGGCCGAGATCGCGAGGCGCACCGAGGGGTTCAGCGGCTCTTTGGCGGGGCCGGTTTCCAGCACGGTCGCGCCCGTCTGCGCCAGTTGATCGGCCATCGGCTCCGTCGCCGGAGTTGCGCCCGGTTCGGCGGCCGGATCCGCCGCGACCGGCGCGCCTCCGAACGGCGTAATGGTCAGGCGCTGGCCGGGATCGAGGTTAAAGGTCCCTTCGTTGGCGGTCGTCGTGCGGAACGCGGGGCTGTCGAGAAACGTGATCGTGTAGGCGCCGGTGAGCAGGCTCTCGAAGCAGTGCTGGCCTTCGCCCTCGGCCATGACGTGCGAAGCGATGACCGCGCCCCCGGTCGAGAGATTGACGGTGACTCCGGGCAGCGGCGCCTCGCCTTCCTCGCGCGCGCCGTTGCCGTTGAGGTCGGCGAAGGTGGACACGCAGATCGCGCCGGGCTGGACCTGCGCGCGGGCCGGGCCAATCGCCGCGCTCCAGACCAGGGCCGTCGCCAGCGCGCCAAGCGCCAGCCGCGCCACGACTTTGCCGAAGAGCGCGCTTCTCGTCATGCTGCCCCTGCCTCACGCCTGCGTTCGGCGGTGAGTATAGCGCGGGGGAAAGGGCTGTCAACCGGGGCTGGACGCCGAGAGGCGTAGGTCAGCGCCGGGCGGGCGTCGTTGCCAAATGCGGCGGCGCGCGGTAGAGTCGCCCGCTGCCAGACTCTTATTGTAACCAATACGGCGACGGATTTACGGGGCAGAGAGCGCGTATGGCGGATGAAGCATACGATCACAGGGCGCGAGCGGGCGATAGCCGCTGGGGGCGCTGGCTGGCGCGGGCGGCGCTCGCCGGGGCGCTGGTCTTTGGGCTGGCGCTCACCGTCTTGGCGCTGCGCTCCGGCCAGGACCCGGCCCCGCCAACTCCGGCGCCAACGGTCGCGCCGTCCGCCACGCCGACGCTTCCGCCGCTGGAGATCGCCCAGGTCGAGTATCCTACTCCGCTGCCGACCACGCCGCCAAGCGTGACTCCGCCCGCCGCGAACGAGCCGGTCGATTGGGTCCAGCCGACCGCCGATCCGCAAGCGGTCGCGCAGGCGCTGGCGCAGCCGGTCGGCGGGGAGGGCGCGTCGCTCCGCCGCGCGCTGAACCCGCTGACGATCCTCCCGGCGCGCAGCCGCAGCGAGATCATCACCTACGCCGTCCAGCCCAACGACACGCTGCAAACCATCGCGGACCGCTTCGGCTTGCAGCAGTCCACCATCATCTGGTCGAACGACCGTTTTTATGTCAACGCGATGCGGATCGGGCTGGAGCTGACGATCCTGCCGGTGGACGGCGTGTATCACCGCGTGGATGAGCCGCAGACGCTACGCGCCATCGCCGAGGAATACGGCGTCGATCCCTACGCGATCATCGACTCAGAGTTCAACGACCTCTACGGCGTGACGCCGGACGTGATCCTGCCGGAAGGGCTGTTCGTGGTCGTGCCGGGCGGCACCGGCTCGACCGAGCCGATCTACTGGGACCCCGGCATCGTCATGACGACCGAGAGCGCCGACGGCAGCCAGCCGCGCGGCTCCGGCATCGTGGCCGGGACCGAGACGGCCCTGTTCGCGGTAGGCGATCCGGGGTCGTGCGGCAAACAGGCCGTGGTCGGCGGCTCAGCGCCGGTCAACGCGCCGATCTACCGCAATTACCGCATCACGCAGGACTTCGCCTGGACGCATGGCGGGATCGACCTGGCCGTGCCCGAAGGCACGCCGGTCTTCGCGGCGGGCGGCGGGACGGTCATCTTCAAGGGCTGGAGCACGTGGGGCTACGGCTACACGGTCGTGATCGCGCACGGCGGCACGCTCAGCATTTACGGCCATCTGAATGGGGCGTTCGTCGGCTGCGGCGAGGTCGTCACGCCGGGGCAAAACATCGCCGTGACGGGCAACTCCGGCCGGTCGAGCGGGCCGCACCTGCACTTCGAGATTCGGGGCGGCAGCGGCGTGCCGGTCAGCCCGTGGAGCTACCAGAGCTTTTAGCAAAGGGCAGC
>DAOKYY010000154.1:0-5005 GCA_035325905.1 Aggregatilineaceae bacterium
CGGCGCGGGCCGGGCAGCAGCCTCCGGGAGAAGACTGCGCTAGCGGGCTTCGGGTTGCAGCAACGGGCGGAACTTCGGGCCGTAGATGATGATGCCGCGCGCGCCGTCGGTGCGCAGCTTGCGGATCACCATCTCGACGCGCTGGCCGATCTCGACCGGCCCGCTGAGGTCGGTGAGCTGGGCGGTGATCAGCGGCCCCTCGTCCAGCTGGATCAGCGCCAGCGGGTAGGGGGCGAACGCCTCGAAATCCCCGGCGGGCGCGGTCACTGTTGTAAAGCTGTAGACGGTCCCCTTGCCGGATAGCGCCAGCAGCTCAGCCTCGCTCGCGCCGGGGCGCGGCTGGGCCTGCCGGAACTGGTTCCAGTAGGCGAGCTGGTGCTCTAGTTCCTGGTAATAGGCGCTTGACGTGCGCGGACTCATCGCGGCCCTACTCTCGGTGAGCGTTAGCGCGCGGCGCGGGCGTATTCGTCGTCCACGCCCAGCGGCAGGGCCAGGGCCTCCGCCTCGAACGCGTAGAGGGCTACCGGCTGCGCCGGCCGGCTCGAGTGCTGCGGCAGCGCGATCGCGCCGTTCGGGCGGCGGGTAGCCAGCAGTTGGCTGCGGGAGGTTTTCAGACGCCAGTTACGCGTGATGTCCATGAGATCCTCTACTTTGTGTTGCTTACGATTCCAGCGGTGATGATTAGCGACACCGGCGCCGCCCAATTGCGAGCGCCCTTTGTGTCACGTCGCACAATTTATACAGGGGTTCACCTCTCAATAGCTATCAGAAACGCGGTTTGAGAGCTTTTGAGAGTGCGCCGAGCGGAAAAATGGGCCGGATGGCCTGCCAATGCCCGCTGCGACATGCGGCTGCGCGCCGGACCATTTGCCGGAACGGGCCGCGCTGCTTACACTACACGCGTCAGCATACAGGACGCAAGCGCAGCATGGCCGCCATCCAACGCCAGCATCTGGGGATCGAGACGGGGCCGCGCCTGAACGGGCACACCGTCCACGGGCGGTGGAGCGCGTTTTACGTGCGCGCCGCATCTACCGCAAACGAGGCGCGCGCCGCCTTTTTCGGCGTGCAGGACGCCGAGCGCTGGGCGTTCGCGCTGGCCGAGGGCGACGGCGCCGGGTACATGGCCGAATGCCTGGCCGAGTATCTCTGGACGCTGCGCGGGGCGGGCGACGATTGGCCCGCGACGCTGCACGCGTGGCTGGCGAACGCGGAGCACTGGCGCGGGGCCGAGGCGGGCGCGGTGCGCTTCGCCTGCGGGCGGATCGAGCGCGCGCGGCTGGGCGGCAATCTCGCGCTGGCGTGGCTGGGGCTGCGCGGCGTATGCCTGCTCACCCGGCACGGCGCCCCCCTTACGCTGGATACCGAGGTCGCCACGGACGAGGTCTGGACGCCGCAAACGGGCGGCGACCTGCCCGCGCTGCACAGCTATCGCGCCCCGCTGATCGACGCGGCGCGGCTGGTTCTGCTCAGCGCGAGCGCGGCGCCGCTGACCCCCTCGCTGCCGGACATGACGACGCCCGACGTGGAACTGGCGCTGGAGCCGCTGGCGAGCGACGCGCCGTCCGACCTGGCGCTGTTCGACCTGTGGCTGCCTCGCCCGCCGGTCGCGGCGGAGAGCGTCGTCGTGCAGTGCCGGTGGACCGGGCCGGCGCAATGCGAGCTAGCGTGGGAGCAGCTTCCGCAGGCGACCGGCTACCGGATCGAGCAGGCCGCGACGCCCGATTTCGCCGCGCCGGGCCTGCTGGCCGAGCTGGCGGATGGGCGGCAGGTGCGCTACAGCTTCGCGCCGCCCGCGGAGGGCGCGCCGTATTATCGCGTCGTGCCGCTGATCGGCGCGGGCCAGGGGCTGCCGGGCGCGCCGGTCGCCGCGCTGCCGCTGACGCTCCCGGCCCCGGTGATGGGATCGCCGCGCTGGGCGCGCGAGGGCGCGCTGCGCCTGCATTGGACGCCGATCCCGATGGCGACCAGCTACGAGGTCGAGGGCGCGCCGAGCGAGGATTTCGCGGAGTCCGGCGGGGCGATCGTCTACCGGGGCGAGCGGGCGGAGGTCACGCTGCCGCCAGATACGCCGCTGGGCCAGTTCTATCGCGTGCGCGCGCTGAACACGCTGTTCGCGCCGGGCGCGCCGTCCGCGTGGAGCCAGCCGGTGCGCGGCCCGCTGCGGCTGGCGACGCCGGTCTTCACGCAGATCACGGCGCGGCGGCTGGCGTGGGAGCGCGTGCCGGGCGCGGGCGGCTACGAGGTGCGCGTTACGCCGCCAGGGCTGGACCCGGAGCAGGGCGAGGACGTGGTCACGACGGAGGCCGAGTGCCCGGCGGCGAGCGGCCCGGCCAGCTACCAGGTGCGGGCGCTGCGCGGGCGCGGCGAGGAGCGCGGCGTGAGCGAATGGTCCGCCCCGGTGACGATCGCGCCGCACGCGGCGATGACCCGGCGCACGCTGGCGATTCCGGCGTTGATCGCGGTCGCGCTGGCGGCGCTGGCGGTCGGGCTGGGGCTGGGCGCTGCCGGGGTCGAAGCGTACCGCGCGGCGCAGGCGACGGAATCGCCCGCGCCGGTAGAAGGCCCGGTTGCGGCGGCGTGCGTGGTGGTGGCGCGGCCCACCGGCGTGCGGCTGCCGGTCTACGCTGCGCCGGATGACGCGTCCTCCTTGCGCGCCGCCGACCTGCCGCGACTCGCGATCGTGCATGCGCGGCTGGACGGGGAGCGCGATCGCTGGCGGGCGGTTCTGGGGCGGACGGCGGTCGGGACGGCGGTCGCGGGGTGGGTGCGTCTGCCGGACGGGCTGGACGAAGCGGCGCTCTACGGCGGCGCGTGCGACCCGGCGGGGCTGGCGGTGGGGGAGGGGTAGAGGGGCTAAAAAGGCAACGGTTCGTGATTGTTGTCGTAGGCGATATTGCCATCTAAGAATACACGAAATTTATATGCTGATAATGGATTTGCGAGCTTTAGAGTGAACGCAGGTTTGATGTAAAAGTCGGTTCGTTCTAAATGCCCAAGTACTCCGACGTTATCGGGATTGATGATCTCAAACAGCACCCTATATGGGCCAGGCGTCATAGAGTCTGGCGAAAAATTGACCGTTATCTCGCTATCACCTAGTTGAACAGATTCGACGTAGGACCATTTCTTTTCGTATAGGGTGTATGGTGCAATCCGTATTTTGCTCTGGTATGTGTTTTCCAGAGCTTTGCCTATCATCGAGAGCAAAGTTTCCTTCTCAGCAACTGAGCGGCATACGATCATCTTTAGGTGCTGTAGATCAAGCTTTCGCGGAATGAGGACTTCAGCGCATCTATGAAAGGCAATAGATGAATTTGAGGGGTCATATGGCCCGGTGTGGTATATCAGATGAAATGGCAAGTTTTTGAAGAACGAGGCTGTATTACCCTTCGAGGCGTCGTGCGAGGCGAAATTTCCATCAGTAAACTCGCAGTCATTTCGTGTCAGAATAGAGCGCGAATCGAACACCAGAAATACTGGCACTGGGCAGTGAACAGGTTGGTTCTGACTATCTCGCCATCGTAGTGAATCTGGCCGGATTCCTTCCATGCGGTACTGCGTCGGCGTCTTGGGGCGAAAATATAAACGGACGTACTCTTTAACATGGTCGCCGGAATGGCTAATAATCGAGGGACTTGCGGCATCCAAAAAATCAAGGCCTAAGCGCCGCATTTCGTTGCGCGAGTATATAGTGCCTGCTTCCAATATGCGAACGATATTTCGAATATCGGCGAAATGAAAGACATAATCGGGCCACCAGTTACGGTCATTCCCTTTGTATTTGTCCTTTAGGATGCGTAGCGTCTCAATTATTTCATCAGAATCAGATTTAAGCATCGTGAATGTTTCATCCAATTCAGTGCCAAGGTAGTACAAGTTGTTGAACGGTATTGCCGTCTTTTTTCAAGTTCGGAAGATATTGCAAACCTATAGGGGCGGTTTCAAGCCGCGTATAGTCGCGCGATAGTCGTACCAGCTTGACATAGGGCAGCTCAGCAAAAATAGGAATGATGTAGGACATATGTCTACTCAGACTTGGAGCTATATTCCGGGCTGAAAAGCCGAAGGCTCTAAGTTGTTGCCATATATCAAAAACGGTCTCCTTTTGAATAATGTATATGTGTCCACTAGCTTCAACCCGAATACTGTCACCGTCTTGCAGTATCGCCGCAAACTGGTTGCCATTTGATACAGTCTTATATTCTTTCTGCTTCGCCAAAAGAATTTGTATATCATCCCACACTTCAGTAAAAGGAAGCGCGTCTGGCTGAGTTCGCAGCCAGTCTCGAAATTCAGCTGGTCTGCGATGCTCAGGAATCTGCTGATCGTGCCGATTAGGATAGATAAAAACGTGAATTGGCAGGTTGGATAGATAATATTCCATTAGAGGAGCAACCTGATTTTCGAAGTCAAGTTCTCCGTTTCCACAACCTAACGCTGGGAATGCGATACTGTGGATACCCCACTGTGCATAAATCTGGGTAAATCGCTTCAAACCGGCCTCAATATAATTGGGCTGCGACGGCGCTCTCCAATGTTTCTTTGTCGGGAAATTCAGTATCCATTTATTCGGGCTCCTATAAAGCCACAAATCACCGATTTGTAGCTTTCCAGCTTCGCACAGTCCGCGATACTGATCAAACATCTCAGGGAAAATGCGCTTAAACTCGTAGGCGACGCCTTTCCCCATCACTCCGACTGTATTTACTGTATTAACTAGTACCTGGGCCGGGGATAAGAACAGGTCGCCCGTAACATAGGTAATCATTGAAGGCTCCTTCGACCACGCGGTTAATCACATTTTACATCAGTCACCTCAAAGTACAAATGTTCTTATTGACGATTTTCTGCAAAACCTAGACTAGAAAGTTGCGCTGGTTTGAGAAAGACCTGAGCGGGCTGCCTCAATACCCCTTCAAATCCCAGGCGCCGCCGACGACCTTGATACGGGCGCGGCCCTCGATGTGGATGCGGCGGTCGCGCTCCAGCATGAACAGGTGAT
>DAOKYY010000155.1:0-4989 GCA_035325905.1 Aggregatilineaceae bacterium
TCACTCCGAGGGCGGCAGATCGGCGACGCGGGCGTCCGCGGCGCGCAGCAGCTTGGCAAGCAGCTTGCCGGAAGCCGGAGCCTGCCCGGCCCAGTGGTTGTTCATGTAGACGTAGGTTTCCTGCGTCTCGCGCTGCTCGTCGAGCGCCTTCAGCTTCGGCACCCACTCGCTCAGCTCGCCCGCCGTGTACATGTGATCATACCGCTCCCACGCCTCGTCGTGATGCCACCATTTCTGATAGTTCCGCCCGTGGAAGCGCACATACCCTATCTCGCTGGTCGCAATCGCGATCGGCGGGATCAGGCTTTCGAACTGCGGCTGATCGACGCAGCAGAAGCCCAGGCCGTTATCCTGCAGCAGGTCGAAGGTATCCTCGGTGATCCAGCCCCGATGCCGGAACTCGACCACCGCCGGGGTATCGGCGAACGCCTCAGCGAGCTGCTTCAGGTACGCTTCGCTGGCCTCGCCCGGCTTGAAGCTGGTCGGGAACTGGAGCAGCGCGCAGGCGAACTTGTCTGGCTCGCGCAGCGGGGCCAGCGCCTCGACGAACTGGCGCGCCGCCGGGCGCGGGTTGCCCTCGCGCTCGTGCGTGATCTCGCCCGGCGCCTTGACCGAGAAGCGAAATCCTGGCTGGACTTTGTTGCCGATATTCTCCAGCATCCGCGCGGAAGGCATCCGGTAGTAGGTGAAGTTCAGCTCGGTTGTGCCAAAGTGCTGGCGGTAGTAATCGAGAAACTCGTTCTTCCCGGTACCCTCCGGGTAAAATGGCCCAACCCAGTCATCATATGAATAGCCGCTGGTCCCGATCCGAATCATGGCGCACCCCTTCTACACCCAGCCTACGCTGCTCACACCCCTGCTTCGATTATGAGATCGCGGCGCGCCACGTGACCACCCACACGTCCGCCAGCGTGCACCGTTTCCCGTTGCAGCGCGTATATGTTTCTGGAAGGGCCGTATGCGGCCAGCCCGGATCGATGCCACCTGATCCGTTGGTAGGCTGGGCGGGGGCGCCCTCCCTGCGCGTAGAAGCTGGAGAGAAGTGGATGTCCAACAACAATCGCATGGTTGTGCGCACCGAAAACTTGCGCAAAGACCTGAAAATGGGCGAAGTCACGGTCCATGCCGTGCGCGGAGTCACGCTCGCCGTGGAAGCCGGCGAATTCCTGGGAATCATCGGCCCGTCGGGCAGCGGCAAATCGACGCTGCTCGGCTTGATCGGCGGCCTGGACACGCCCACCGAAGGCCGCATCTTCATCGACGGCGAAGATATCACCGACCTCAGCGAGCGCGCCCTGACGCGGGTCCGCAACGAGAAGATCGGCTTCGTCTTCCAGTTCTTCAACCTGGTGCCCACCCTGACCGCGCTCGAAAACGTCGCGCTGCCCGTGCAGTTCGCGCGCGATCGCCAGTTCAACCCCACGCGCCGGGCCGAAGAGCTGCTGGAGCTGTTGGGCCTGGGCGACCGCATGAAGCACCGCCCCTCGCAGCTTTCCGGCGGGCAGCAACAGCGCGTCGCGCTGGCGCGCGCCCTGGCGAACAACCCGCCGCTCCTGCTTTGCGACGAGCCGACCGGCAACCTTGACAGCGAGTCGAGCGAGGTCGTCATGCGCGCGCTGCGCAGCGTCCAGCAGCAGATGAACACGACCGTCGTCGTCGTGACGCACGATATGGACGTGGCTTCCCAGATGGACCGGCTCGTCTCGCTGGTCGACGGGCGCATCGCGGAAGACATCGACGCGCGCTCGACCGCCCAGCTGGAAGCCGTCCGCATCATGCGCGAGAAACGCAAGACGGGCGAGCTTGCGGCAGTGAAGATCGCCGGGGAGCAGGCGCGCGATGCTTGAAAAACTGCGCTTCTACCTGCGTCACTCGATCAATGACCTGCGCGTCAATGGGCAGCGCACGCTGTTCGCGCTGTTGTGCATCGCGGCGGGCGTGGCGGCGATCGTCAGCTTGCAGACCCTCGGCGTGATGATCGAAGACACGCTGACCGGCAGCGTGCAGGAAAGCAACCGGGGCGATATCCGCGTCGAGCCGGGCAGCGCCTCTCGCGGCCGCAGCGCAGACGACGAGGATGCGCTGGTCGCGCCCGGCGACGACGAATTCACCACCGACAAGTTTACGATGGCCGGGGTCGAGCGCATCCGCGAATGGCTCGACGAGCGCTTTGACGGCGAAGCCGCGCTGACCTATCGCCAGCCGTTCGACAGCATGACCTCCGGCGTCTCAGTCTCGATCCCCGACAAGAGCAACAAGCCGTTTGTCATCGGAATCGTCGTCGAGACGGACATCTACCCGTTCTACGGCGAGGTTCAGGACGACGACGGCAGGCCGCTCTCCGAATTGATCAACGCGCCAACCGACGTGGTTTTCAGCCAAAACCTGGCCGACGAGCTGGACGCTGAGGTCGGCGACATCGTCCAGATCAGCGGCGCCAGCGAGGACTTCACGCTGCGCGGGATCGTGCCGACCTCTGCCGAAGGCGGCTTTGAAGAGACCAGCCTGCTCGGCGCGCTGCTGGGCTACTACTATCTCGACGTCAGCGCCGTGTCGCTCTTTCCCGACATCGAGCCAGGCGCGGACGTGCTCTATATCCGGCTCCCGGACCCGGATGAAGCCGACCGGACCGCCACGCGGCTGCGCGGCGCGTTCTTCGGGGTGGAGACGACCACGACGACCCAGATCCGCGAGCAGAACACGCAGGTCGCCGACGCCGTGAACCAGCTGGTCGTGGTGATGGGCCTGGTGTCGCTGCTGATCGGCGGGATCGGCATCGTCAATACGATGCTGGTCGTCGTCAGCCGCCGCACGACCGAGATCGCGGTGTTGAAAACGGTCGGGCTGGAAGGCGAGCAGATCACCCTTCTGTTCATGGTCGAATCGGTGCTGATGGGCCTCCTCGGCAGCCTGCTGGGGGTGGTGCTCGGCTGGGCCGCGACATTCCTGCTCAAAGGCGGGGCCGAAGCGTTTCTGGCGCAGTCGCTGACCTTCCGGCTGGCGCTGGAACCGGCGGTCACGGGGATAATCGTCGGCATGCTGGTGACGACGATCTTCGGCTTCCTGCCGACCATCGCCGCCGGGCAGGTGCGCCCGAACCTGGTGCTGCGTCCGAGCGACACGGTCGTCCCGCGCGCCGGGCGTCTGCGCTCGTTCGTGGTGGTGCTGGTCGTCATGCTGGCGCTGAGCGCCGTCGCGCAGGGGTTGATCGGCGACCTGCTGGCGAGCGGCCAGACCATCGGCGAATCCCGCGACGACTCGTTGCGCGGGCGGCGCACCACCGAAGACGTTGTTGAGCTGCCGGAGGCGCTGGAAGACCTGGACATGATCCAGATTGCGACCGGCGGGATTGGCGCCTTTCTCGGCCTGCTGATGGCGATCCCGATGCTGATCGGCGGCATCGGCGCGGGCTGGACGCGCGGCAACCTCCTGCTGCGCATCCTGCGCTGGCTGGGCATCTTGGCGCTGCCGGTGCTGATCGGGCTGTTTGGCGTGGCGGTCCCGGCGCTGCTGCTGATGTTTGTCACGTTTATCATCGTCGGCATCCTCTACCTGATCCTGCTGCTGCTGATCTGGCTGGTCGGGCGCTTCTTCCCCACTTTTCGCTTCGTGGACCTTAAGCTGGCGCTGCGCTCGATGCTGTCCACCAAAGGACGCGCCGCGTCTACGCTGCTGGCGCTGGTGGTCGGCGTCTTTACGCTCAGCCTGCTGACGATGCTGGCCGACTCGATCACCAACCTGTTCGAGCGAGTCCTGATCGACGAGACGGGCGGCAACGTGATTGTGCTGGCCGCCGGGAGCCGTGACGGGCTGGACCGGGTCGAGGAGCGGCTGGACAGCGTCGAAGGGGTCAACAGCTACGCGGCGGTGGCGACCTACAGCACCGAGCTGATCTCGATCAAGGATGTCAGCGCCGATCGCACGCTGACGCGCGGCGCGCTCCAGTCGCGCATCCGCGCCGGAGAAGGCGACGAATGGGGGCTGTACACGTTCAACGAAGTGGACGCACGCGGGCTTGGCTCCAACCTGCCGGATGTCAAGTTCCTCGCCGGGCGCCAGCTTGATCCAAGCGACACCGGACCCTGGGACCCGGACGCCGGAGAGTATCCGCCGATTGTGATCTCGATCTGGCCGTCGACCAAAGACCTCGGCATTGAGCCGGGCGACCTGATCACGTTCAACGTCCACGGCGCGCAGTCGATCTTTGGAGGGAGCCAGCCCCGCAGCGAGCGCGTAACCTTCCGTATCGCCGGTATGGTGGACCGCACCGGCTCGCAGGTCAGCGTTAACTTCAGCGCGACCAACTACGCGCCGCAGAGCGCCTTCCCGGACGCGCTGACACCCAACCGGGTGAGCGCGATCGTGGACGTGGACGAAGACCAGATCGGCGCGCTGCGCCGCGAGCTGAGCCACGTGCCCGGCGTCTTCGTGCTGGAAACGCGCTTTCTCAACGACCTGATCAACCGCATCATCGATCAGTTCACCTCGTTCCCGATCCTGGTCGCGGCGCTGGCGCTGTTCACCGGCGGGGTCGTGATCGCCAACTCGGTCGCGCTGTCCACGCTGGAGCGCCGCCGCGAGATCGGCATCATGAAGGCGGTCGGCTTGCAGCGCGAGCGCGTGCTGGGGATGCTGCTGCTCGAATACGGGCTGATGGGGTTCATCGGCGGGCTGATCGGCGTCGGCATCGGCGCGACGATCCTGCTGCTGATATTCACCGTGGGAATGGGCGGCGAGCTGGGAACCGCCGTCCCCTGGGGCACCGCGTTGATGCTGATGGGGCTGTGCGTGGTGATCGCGCTGGTCGCGGCCATCCTGACGGCGTGGGGCGCGTCCGGCGAGAAGCCGCTCAACGTCCTGCGCTACGAGTAACCACAAATCGAATCGATCCCTGCGACGCGAGGCCCTGGCTCACCCGCCGGGGCCTCTTTGCCTTCGGGCGCGGGCGTGGCACTCCGAGTACAATCAGTAGCGGAGCCGCCAGAGCAC
>DAOKYY010000156.1:0-4963 GCA_035325905.1 Aggregatilineaceae bacterium
GGATTGAGGGGTGAGGTTTCCCACGCCGGGCTGATACGCCAATGACTTTCGATAGCTGACATAACCCGCTCAAATCTGACGCATCACCGCGATTTGGGTGAGGGTCATAACTGCTCGAACGGCCTGCATCGGGTATCATAGCCGGTGCAGGCTGGCGGCGCCGGGTGAGCCGGCGATGCCTGCGCCGAAACGGACCTGATTTTCTGCGAGCAGAGATGATGAGCAACCAAACCCTTCAGCAGCTTAAACAGGCGTGGGAAGGCTCCACCCTGGCGAAAGTGATCCACCGCTTCCCGGAGCGCAAGGCGCGCTTCGCCACGTCGTCGGACATCGCGCTGGACCGCGTCTATCTGCCGGACGAGACGTGCGACGCGGGTCGCTACCAGGAGCAGCTTGGCTTCCCAGGCGAGTACCCGTTCACGCGCGGCGTGCAGCCGACGATGTACCGGGGCCGCTTCTGGACGATGCGCCAGTACGCGGGCTACGCGACCGCCGAGGAGTCGAACGCGCGCTATCGCTATTTGCTCAGCGCCGGGCAGACCGGGCTGAGCGTCGCCTTCGACCTGCCGACGCAGATTGGCTATGACTCTGACGACCCGATGGCGCTGGGCGAGGTCGGCAAGGTAGGCGTCAGCATCCCGTCGCTGCGCGACATGGCGCGGCTGTTCGAGGGCATTCCGCTCGACAAAGTCTCGACCAGCATGACGATCAACGCGCCCGCCGCGATCCTGCTGGCGATGTATATCGCGGTCGGCAAGCGGCAGGGCGTCGAGCCGTCGAAGCTGCGCGGCACGGTGCAGAACGACATCCTCAAGGAGTATATCGCGCGCGGGACGTACATCTTCCCGCCCAAGCCGTCGATGCGCCTGATCACGGACCTGTTCGCGTACTGCGCGCGCGAGGTCCCACACTGGAACACGATCAGCATCAGCGGCTACCACATCCGCGAGGCAGGCAGCACGGCGGTGCAGGAAGTCGCGTTCACGCTGGCGGACGGGATCGCCTACGTGCAGGCGGCGCTCGACGCCAAGCTCGCAGTGGACGATTTCGCGCCGCAGCTCAGCTTCTTTTTCAACGCGCACAACCATTTTCTGGAAGAGGTCGCGAAGTTTCGGGCGGCGCGGCGGCTGTGGGCGCGGATCATGCGCGAGCGGTTCGGCGCGCAAGACCCGCGCAGCTGGGCGCTGAAGTTCCACACGCAGACGGGCGGTAGCACGCTGACCGCGCAGCAGCCGGAGAACAACATCGTGCGCGTCACGCTCCAGGCGCTGGCGGCGGTGCTCGGCGGGACGCAGAGCCTGCACACGAACAGCATGGACGAGGCGCTGGCGCTGCCGACGCAGGACGCGGTGCAGATCGCGCTGCGCACGCAACAGATCATCGCGCACGAGTCGGGCGTGGCGGACACGATCGATCCGCTGGCGGGGAGCTACGTGATCGAGCACCTGACCGACGAAATCGAGCGCGGCGCGTGCGCCTACATCGAACGGATCGACGCGCTGGGCGGGGCGCAGGCGGCGATCGAGGCAGGCTTCATCCAGGGCGAGATCAACGACGCGGCCTACGCCTACCAGCGGGCGGTCGAGTCGCGCGAGCAGATCGTGGTCGGCGTCAACGAGTACGCGGGCGAGCGCGACGGCGGGAGCGCGCGCGAGATTCTGCGCGTCGATCCGGCCATCGAGCAGGCGCAGCGCGAGAAGCTGGCCCGCCTGCGCGCCGGGCGCGACGCGGGGCGCGTCCGCGAGCTGCTGGCGCACCTGGAGACAGCGGCGCGCGGCAGCGACGCCCTGATGCCGCTGTTCGTGGAATGCGTCGAGGCGGACATCACGCTCGGCGAGATCTGCGGCGTGCTGCGCGGCGTGTTCGGCGAGTACCGCCCGCAGGTGAGCATCTAGTTAGGGACAGAGTAGAATATAATCACGTAAGAACGATCGTCGCTCGTGCGGGCAACTTCACTGGCGCGAGAAAAGGGTCATCAAGATGAGCGTTCGGTCTCAACGCATGACAGTTGACGAGTTTGATCAGTTTGTCATGCTGCCGGAAAACGCCGACCGGCTGCTGGAATATATCGGAGGGGAAGTCATCGAGGTGGTGTCCAATCAGCGCGCCTCAGCACTGGCATCCAGGTTTATCGGATTCGTTCAACTGTACCTGATGCAGAACCGGATCGGATTCGTGACCGGGGCGGACGGCGGTTACATGATCGCGGGCGAGCGTTACATTCCCGATGGCGCGTTTGTCTCCAAAACGCGCCAGACTGAGCCTTCCGAACAGGCGTATAGCGCGATCCCGCCCGATCTGGTCATCGAGGTGCTGTCGCCATCCAATACGCCGCACGAGATGCGCGTTAAAGTTGTCAATTATCTGTCTGTCGGCGTGACGGTTTGGGTGGCCGACCCAGACCGGAAGCTGGTTGAGGTCTACACCCCCGGCCAGCCCGTCAAAAAGGTCGGAATAGGCGGTCTCTTGGACGGCGGCGACATACTGCCCGGTTTTGCGATCGCTGTCAAGGACATCTTTGACGTGTGACGCTCCCTACGGCTCAAGCCGGGGGCTTTCGCGCCGATTAGCCGGTAAGCACGTCTCGACCTTAGATCAAGGCGACACACGCTCGCGCCATCCCGGCGCGGGCGCGTTTTTTTCCTGCCAGGTCCTGCTTTTGGACGCGCCCCACCGCCAAGCTATAATGCGCGCATGACCTCACCGCCGGACCCGCCCGCGCCGCGCCCCTGGACGCTGTGGGCTTTCAGCGCGATCGTCGCCCTGATCGCCGCCGTCAACGCGGCGCTGGCGCTCGATCACGTGACGCATGCGGCGGACTACCGGGCGCTGGGGGTCTCCTATCCGCCGCTGCGGCGCGCCGGGTTCGCGCTGATCTGGGCGGCGGCGCTGGGCGCGCTGGCGGTCGGATTGGCGCGGCGGCGGCGCTGGGCAGCGCGCTGGAGTCTGGTCGTTCTGAGCAACTACGGCGCGTTTGGCGTGTTATGGCTGGTGATCTATGCCCGCTCGGACTACGACCGGGGCCGGATCGCCTTCCAGGCGGCCCTGACCGCGCTGCTGCTGGCGCTGGCGGCGTGGGTGCTGCGCTGGCGGCGCGTCCGGCGCGCGTTCCAGACTCAGCCCGGCGAGCCATCCGAACCTGATCCGACCATCATTCGGGAGAAGTGTCCGCATGACCCACCAGGACCCCAAGATTGAGCAGCTTAACCAGATGCGTTTGCGCAGCATGGCCGGCGGCGGTCCCGAACGCGTCGAGAAGCAGCACAAATCGGGCAAGCTGACCGCGCGCGAGCGGCTCGATCTGCTGCTCGACCCCGGCAGCTTCCGCGAGGTGGATACGTTCGTGGTGCACCGCGAGCGCAACTTCGGCATGGACAAGCCCGAAAACCAGTTCCTCGGCGACAGCGTGGTGACGGGCTGGGGGACGATCAACGGGCGCCTGGTCTACGTCTACTCGCAGGATTTCACGGTGATGGGCGGCTCGCTGAGCGAGGCGCACGCCGAAAAAATCTGTAAGATCATGGACATGGCGATGAAGAACGGCGCGCCGATCATCGGCCTCAACGACTCGGGCGGGGCGCGCATTCAGGAAGGCGTGTTCAGCCTGGGCGGGTACGCCGACATCTTCCTGCGCAACACCCTGGCGAGCGGCTTCGTGCCGCAGCTCAGCGTGATCATGGGGCCGTGCGCGGGCGGCGCGGTCTACAGCCCGGCGCTGACCGATTTCATCTTCATGGTCAAAGATACGTCGTACATGTTCGTGACCGGGCCGGACGTGGTTCGCGCCGTGACGCACGAGGATGTGACGTTCGAGGAGCTGGGCGGCGCGATGACGCACAACGCGCTCAGCGGGGTGAGCCACGTCGCGGCCAATTCCGAGGAAGACGCGTTGTTCCTGACGCGCGAGATCCTGACCTATTTTCCGCAGAACAACATGGAAGACCCGCCGTTCGAGCCGACGAAAGACGACCCGCTGCGGACGGAAGACGCGCTCAACACGCTGGTGCCGGACGACCCCAGCAAGCCCTACGATGTCAAAGAGCTGATCAAGCTGATCGTGGACGAAGGGCGCTTCTTCGAGATTCACGAGCATTTCGCCAAGAACATTGTCGTCGGATTCGCGCGCCTGGGCGGGCACAGCGTCGGGATCGTCGCCAATCAACCGGCGGTCCTGGCGGGGGTGCTGGACATCGACGCCAGCGAAAAGGCGGGGCGCTTCATCCGCTTCTGCGACTGCTTCAATATTCCGGTCATCACTTTCGAGGACGTGCCGGGCTTCATGCCGGGCACGGCGCAGGAGCACGGCGGGATCATCCGCTCCGGCGCGAAGCTGCTCTACGCCTACTGCGAGGCGACCGTCCCGAAGATCACGGTCGTGACGCGCAAGGCGTATGGCGGCGCGTACTGCGTGATGAACTCCAAGCATATCCGCAGCGATCTCAACCTGGCGTGGCCGACGGCCGAGATCGCGGTCATGGGGCCGGACGGCGCGGTGAACATCATCTTCCGGCGCGAGTTGGCGGACGCCGGCGACCCCGCCGAGCGCAAGTCCGAGCTGGTGCAGGATTACCGCGACCGCTTCGCCAACCCGTATGTCGCGGCCTCGCGCGGGTTCATCGACGACGTGATCGTGCCGTCCGACACGCGCCCGCGCCTGATCAACGCGCTGGAAATGCTGCAAAACAAGCGCGACAGCAACCCGCCCAAGAAGCATGGAAACATCCCGCTGTAGGGCGCGGCGATGCTGGATGATCGCTTTGAGCGCGACGTGGTCGATCCGCCGCCCGACCCGCGCCGCTATCCGACCGGCGCGCTGATGCTGGTCGGGATGGTGGCGGGGGCGGCCGGCGGCGTGGCGATCGGGATCGTGCCGCTTGGCGTGGCGCTGGGGCTGGCGATCGGCGCCGGGCTGGACGCGGCGCTGAATCGCTGGCTGAACGGCGAGCATGGGATGTAAGCGGTT
>DAOKYY010000157.1:0-4907 GCA_035325905.1 Aggregatilineaceae bacterium
GCCCCGGCTCAATCGTGAACGTCACGTCGTCCAGCGCGGTTTCTCGCGCCTGGCTTGATGCGCCCTCGTCCGCCGCGAGCGTATCCGGCGCGGGCGGTTCGGGCGCGGCGAGTTCCGGCTCAGGCTCCGGCTTCGCGCCGCCGGAGAGCACCGCGTCGATGCTATGCATCTGGCCGGGCCGGTAGACGCGACTGAGCAGGTGCGCTTCATCCGTGTGGTAGACAAACGAGACATGCTGAAACTCCAGCCGCCCCTCGACCTCGGTTAGCTCAATCGCGTCCGGTTTTTCCGGCACGTCGAGCGGCAGGTCCAGCACCTCGAAAACCCGCTCGAAGCTGACCAGCGAAGTCGCGAAGGCGACCGGCACGTTCGAGATGTTCTGGAGCGTGCCGTACAGCCGCGCGAGGTAGGCGGTGAAGGCGACGATGGTGCCGATGGTGAACACGCCGCGCAGCACCAGGTAGCCGCCGACCCAGTAGATCACCGCCGTGCCGACCGCGCCGACCAGGCTCATGACCACGCCGAGCTGCGTGCCGACGACCGCCCGCTTGACGCCGACATCGCGCACGACCCGCGCGTGCCCGGCGAAGCGCTCGACTTCCGTGCGCCGCCGCCCGAACAACTTGACCAGCAGCACGCCGCCGACGTTGAGCGTCTCGTTCATGACGGCGCTCATGGCGGCGTTGTCGTCCATCGCCTCGCGCGCAATATCGCGCAGCGCCGCGCCTGATCGCCGGGCAATCGGGATGAACAGCGGCAGCACGGCCATGCTCGCCAGCGTTAGCCGCCAGTCGAGCGCGAGCATGACCGCCAGCGTGCCGATCAGTTGCACGATGTTGGTGGCGCTGTCGAGGATTGTGTCGCTGACGGCCTTGTGCGCGTCGCGCACGTCGTTGTTCAGGCGGCTCATCAGCTCGCCGGTGCGCGTGTTAGTGAAGAAGCGCAGCGACATCCGCTGGAGGTGATCATAGAGGTCGAGGCGCAGGTCGTAGGTCAGCCCCTCGCTGACGCTGGCGGTCAGCTTGCGCCGCCAGACGCTCAGCGCGCCGCCGATCAGCGGCAGCGCCAGCAGCCCCAGCGCCAGCAGGTTCAAGCGGCCCAGGTCTTTCTGCGGCAGCGTGGTGTCGATCAGGTCGCGGAAGATCAGCGGCTGGAGCAGGCTGAGCGTGGTGCTGACCAGGATCATCAGCAGCAACGCGCCGATTTGCCAGCGGTAAGGGCGCGCGTAGCGCATCACCCGCTTCAGCAGCGGCCAGGTGATGCGCGGGCGGTCGCCCGCCTGGTTGCGGAACACCTCGCGCCAGCGGGCGCGCAGCAATCTGATCATTTAGCCATTTCCGGTGACTGTCGCCGCCACAGAATATACGCAAAACGCGGGCTGGGGCGCCCTCAATGCTCGGCGGACGGGCCAAACCCTTCCGCGCCGGGCAGGCGGTCGGCGAGCTGCTCCGGGCGGTGGATCAGGATCGGCAGGTGCGAGGCGCAGATGAAATAGTCCGCGTCGCGGTAGCGCACCGGGAGCAGCGCGACCTCGTCGGCGGTTCGCTCGCAATAGAGGCAGCGCGGGGTAGTGGAAGACGGATCGGTCATCAGAGCGTGTCCTTTCAGCTTGGGAGCAATAAAGTATGCGGCTCAGGCGGCGCGGCGAGCGCTGCGGCCCGAAGTATACCACACCGTTCCGGCTGGCCGGGCAGCGTGGCGGACCCTGATCCGTTTGCCCCGGCGAAGGTCAGCCTTTCCAAGCGCCCCGCCCGATGCTATAATGCGCAGCGGTTGCGAGCAGCGCCGCGCAACCGTCTTATCGACCGACCGGTGGATCAACGTCCGATCCATCTGGTGACACCAAGCGAAAGTCAGAGGACGCACCGATGGGCATCAGTCGCAACGAAAAAGAAACGCTTATCACCGAGTACGCGCGTCACGAAGGGGATACCGGCTCGCCGGAAGTCCAGATCGCGATCCTGACGCAGCGCATCATGCAGCTGACCGAGCACCTCAAAGTGCACAAGCACGACGAGCACAGCCGGCGCGGCCTGCTGAAGCTGGTCGGCCAGCGCCGCCGCCACCTGAAGTACCTCAGCCGCAAGAACCCGACCGCCTACCGCGAGTTGATCCAGAAGCTGGGGCTGCGCCACTAATTGGAACGGTCACAAGCGCGGATCAGAGTTCTGGTCCGCGCTTTCGTTCGCGCGGGCTGCGAAACACCCTGCTAAAGTCGCCATTTTTTGCTATAGTCAGGCTATACGCGATAGCATGGCGCCATAGCCGACGCAACAGCACGATGCAGAAGGTCGACTCGAAATCGACGCCAGCTTTGGGCGCGCGGCGCGGGTGCGCAGCGCCTCGCCCCCATGAAGTTGAGGCAGGCCCGGTGCGGCAGGAATTGGAACCTGCGGTCAAGCCCTCGGCGCGTATCAGCCAGCGACGGCGCTTGACGACACGTTCCAGTCCCTGACCTCCGGGCCTCGTCATGAGACCGAAAGGACCAAAAGGGAGC
Source organism: Aggregatilineaceae bacterium (assembly GCA_035325905.1). Lineage (GTDB taxonomy): Bacteria > Chloroflexota > Anaerolineae > Aggregatilineales > Aggregatilineaceae > DYGX01. The sequence continues at coordinate 2,498 of DAOKYY010000157.1, forward strand.
ATACCATGGACGTTTCTCAGAACACGGGCAACAACGGAATGCCGGCCAGCCACCGCTATAGCGTGACCGTCGGCCAGAAGGAATTCGTCTTCGAGACGGGCAAGCTGGCCGAGCAGGCTGGCGGCGCGGTGTCGCTGCGCGTCGGCGATACGCTCGTCTTCGCCACCGCTACCATGAGCAGCGCCGCGCGCGAAGGAATCGACTTCTTCCCGCTCAGCGTGGACTACGAAGAGCGCCTCTACGCCGCCGGGCGCATCCCCGGCAGCTTCATGCGCCGCGAAGGCCGCCCCTCGGAAGCCGCGATCCTGATTTCGCGCGTCACCGACCGGCCGCTGCGCCCGCTCTTCCCCAAAGACCTGCGCAACGAAGTGCAGGTGATCATCACGCCGCTCAGCCATGACCAGGAGAACCACGCCGACATCCTGTCGATCAACGCGGCCAGCGCCGCGCTGATGATCTCGGATGTGCCGTGGAACGGCCCGATCGGCGCCGTGCGCGTCGGCATGATCGACGGCGAGTTCGTGCTGAACCCGACCATCACGCAGATGGAAGACAGCACCCTCGACCTGCGCATGGCCGGGACCGCCGAGGCGCTGATTATGGTCGAGGCGGGCGCGACGGAAGTGGACGAAGAAACCATGATCCGCGCGCTGAATTTCGGGCACGACAGCATCAAGCACCTGGTCGAGCTTCAGCGCCGCATGGCCGGCGAAATCGGGAAGCCGAAGCGCGGCTACGAGCCGGCCAAAGTGGACGCCGCGCTGGTCGGCGCGGTCGAGCAGCGCATCACCGGCGAGATCGCGCAGATCATCGCCAACGTCCACGAGCGCAGCGAGCGCCAGGCGGCGGTAGACGAGCTGCGCGCGCAGCTTCTCGGCGAATACGAGTCGGCGCTGGGCGCCGAGGAAATCCCGGTCAACCTGCGCGACGTGCGCGAAGCCTTCGAGGATGTCTACAAGCGCGAAGTGCGCCGCCGCATCCTGGAAGACGGCGTCCGGCCCGATGGCCGCGACTACACGACCATCCGCCCGCTGGCGGCGGAAGTCGGCGTGGTGCCGCGCGTGCACGGCTCCGGCCTGTTCAAGCGCGGCCAGACGCAGGTGCTGAGCATCTGCACGCTGGGCACCCCGCGTGACAGCCAGCCGCTCGACGGTCTGTACCCCGAAGACACCAAGCGCTACATGCACCACTACAACTTCCCGCCCTACAGCACGGGCGAGACGTGGTTCCTGCGCGGCCCCAAGCGCCGCGAGATCGGGCATGGCGCGCTGGCCGAGACGGCTCTGCGCCCGATGATCCCGGAGGAAGATGTCTTCCCGTACACGATCCGCGTCGTCAGCGAGGTCATGTCGTCCAACGGCAGCACCAGCATGGCGAGCGTCTGCGGCAGCACGCTGGCCCTGATGGACGCCGGCGTGCCGATCACGCGCCCGGTAGCGGGCATCGCGATGGGCCTGATCAAAGAAGGCGACCGCTACGCGGTGCTGACTGACATCCAGGGTATGGAAGACCACCTCGGCGATATGGACTTCAAGGTCGCCGGGACCGAGCAGGGCATCACGGCGCTGCAAATGGACATCAAGATCACCGGCGTCAGCGACGAGATCATGCGCCAGGCGCTCAGCCAGGCGCGCGAGGCGCGGCTGCAAATCCTGAGCGTGATGACGAGCGTGCTGGCCGAGCCGCGCGCCGAGCTTAGCCCCTACGCGCCGCGCATCGAGACGATCCAGATCAACCCGGAGAAGATCGGCGCGATCATCGGCCCCGGCGGCAAGATGATCCGCAGCATCCAGGACAAGACCAACACCAAGATCGACATCTCGGACGACGGGACGGTCTTCATCGCCAGTACGGACGGCCCCAACGCCGACCGCGCGCGCGACATGATCCTGGCGCTGGTTGAGGAGCCGGAGCTGGGCCGCATCTACACCGGGCGCGTCACGCGCGTCGAAGCGTATGGCGCTTTCGTCGAGCTGCTGCCCGGTCACGACGGCCTTGTGCCGATCAGCCAGCTTTCCGACCATCACATCGAAAAGACCGAGGACGAGGTCAATATCGGCGACGAGATCATGGTCATGATCACCGACATCGACCCGCAGGGAAAGGTTCGCCTGAGCCGGCAGGCCGTGCTCGAAGGCTGGACGCTCGAAGAAGCGCGTGCGGCGGACCCGCGCATCGGCAGCGGCGGCGGTAGTCGCGGCGGCCGGAGCGGCGGGCGCGGTGGCGAGCGCGGCGGGCGTAGCGGCGGCGGTGAGCGTGGCGGGCGCGGCGGTGGCGGTGGCTATCGCGGCGGCAGCGACCGTGGCGAGCGTGGTGGCGGTGGCTATCGCGGTGGTGGCGGCGGTGGCGGCAGCTACCGGGGCGGCGGCGATCGCGGCCAGGATTAGGCTTCGACGCTCGATTGCGCCCG
>DAOKYY010000158.1:0-4903 GCA_035325905.1 Aggregatilineaceae bacterium
GCCGCATTCGCCAGATCATTTCGACAGAGCACTTAACTGCTTAGTGTAACAAATTGCGCGCGAGAGGGGTACGCTAAGTTTGCGCCAGGCGCGGTTTCCCCATTCAAGGCTGTGCCTCCGCTGGTATAATCCTCTGTGCGCGGACCGGGCGGGCGCGTTTTCTCGCCTGAGAAATGGCACCGCTGGATGAAGCACCGTTGGAAAAGGGCCAGGCGCGTCGCCGTGCGCTTGTTTGTGGCGTACAGCGTCGTGTACACGTTGACCGGGCTGCTGTTTGATCATTGGGGCACGCAGTACGTGGGCCTGTCCGAAGCCGCGTGCGATCCGATCCTCGTCCGAGCGGACTCGCATGAGGAATTGGAGCAGCTTCTAGCCGAGGAATTTGTGCCGACGCTGGTCTTCTCCATCGGCGAGCCGACCGACCTGACGGAAGAGGTCGTCGTCCCCTACCAGCTCGTGCGCGACCCCGACGATCCTGGGCGCTATGTGTGGCGCGCCGCCGTCGCATATTCGCTGGACTACGGCGCGTCGGCGTCCAGCGTCCGGGTCAGTCTCGGCGCCGGGGGGCGGTCGTTCTCTTTCTCAAAGCCGGTTGTGCGGCTGATCGGGCTGGTCTTCGGCCTGGCGGACCTCGACGCGCATTTCGGCGATGTCGAGATGTTTGAAATCTATCTGGCGCCTTCGCAGGCCGACGGATACTGGGAGATCGACCGGCTGGTGTTGTTCCCGCACGGCAAGGCAAAGACCTATGACGCTGGCGACATCCGCTGCTTCCGCGACTCGCCGGTGTTATACGTCAGCCGGGGCAAGCACGCGATGTTCCCCTCGCTCCAGGAGTGCAACCATAACAGCGTGGCGCAGCGGCGCGGCCTGCACCTGATCGCGGAGCATTGCAGCGTCGGCACGCTGTATTACCCGACCGTTTCGGCAGAGTTCGACGTGGGCGACAGCTCGAACCCGGTCAACATCTTCGCCACCTCGCCGTCCATTCTCAGCAGCGAGGTGTTTCGCGGCGAGGACGCCTGGGCCGACTGCTTCTGGGGGGGGCACAGGGACGACGAATCACATGAGGACAAGCCTTGCCGCGCCCGTTTCCGCTGGTGGTGAGCGCGGCGCGCAGAACCGGCATTGACGGTCCGCACACGGCGTGCGGACAGAACAGAGGAGAGGACATCTTGACCGAGCAGACTGCTCCCGTGCGCGTGCGCTTCGCGCCCAGCCCGACCGGCCCGCTGCATATCGGCGGGGTGCGCACCGCGCTGTTTAACTGGCTGTTCGCCCGGCATCACGGCGGCGCGATGATCCTGCGCATCGAAGACACGGATCAGAAGCGTTTTGTCGAGGACTCGGTGCACCTGATCACCGAGGGGCTGCGCTGGCTGGGGATCGACTGGGACGAGGGGCCGGAGGTCGGCGGCGAGTACGGGCCGTACGTCCAGTCGGAGCGGACCGCGCTGTACCAGGAGTGGGCGGATTGGCTGATCGAGCACGATCTCGCCTACCGCTGTTACTGCACGGCGGAGCGGCTTGAAACGTTGCGCCAGGAGCAGAAGGCGCGCAAGGAAGACCCCGGCTACGACCGGCACTGCCGCACGCTCTCGGCGGAGGAGCGCGCCCGCAACGAGGCGGAAGGCAAGCCCTTCGTGATCCGCTTCAAGATGCCGATCGAGGGCACGACGACCGTTCACGACCTGCTGCGTGGCGACATCACCTTTGACAACCGCCAGCTTCAGGACCTCGTGCTGCTCAAGTCGGACGGGTTCCCAACCTACCACCTGGCGAACGTGGTGGACGACCACTTCATGCGGATCTCGCACATCCTGCGCGCCGAGGAATGGATCTCGTCCGCGCCGGTGCACCGCAACCTGTACGACGCGTTCGGCTGGGAGATGCCGCAGATCGCGCACCTGCCGGTGATCCTCAACCCCAGCGGCAAGGGCAAGCTCTCCAAGCGCAGCGCGGGCTTCACCGACAGCGGGCGTAAAATCCCCGTGCTGCTCTACGAATTTCAGGAAGCCGGGTACGTCCCGGAGGCGGTCGTCAACTTTCTGACGAACGTCGGCTGGAGTTTTGGCGAGGATCGCGAGGTATTTACGGTCGAGGAAACGATTGAACGCTTCGACCTCAGCCGCGTCAACCCGGCGGCGAGCATCTTCCCGATTGAGAAGCTCGACTGGCTGAACGGCGTCTACATCCGCGACATGGACCCGCAGCGGCTGGCGCGGTTGCTGCTGCCGGTCTTTGAGCGCGCCGGGTATGAGGTTAACCTCGATGTGCTGATCCGCGTCGCGCCGCTGATCCAGCCACGCATCAAGACGCTGAACGATGCGATCCCGATGGCGGGGTTCTTCTTCGCGGACGATTTCACCCCAGCCCCGGCTGAGGAGCTGATCCAGCCGAAGATGGACGCGGCGCAGACGATCCGCGCGCTGGAAGCCTCGCGCGATTCGTTGGCGGCGCTGCCCTCGTTCGACGCCGCGACGCAGGAAGCCGCGCTGCGCCCGCTGGCGGCGGCGCTCGGCCTCAAGCCGGGGCAGTTGTTCGGCGCGCTGCGCACGGCCACGACCGCGCAGCAGGTCGCGCCGCCGCTGTTCGAGACGATGGAAATCCTGGGCCGGGACGAGTCGCTGCGCCGCATCGACCTGGCGATCGCGCAGGTGCAGGCAGTCGCGTAGCGGCGCGGTGCCCGCCCTACGCCAGCGCGTTGATCAGCGCGCTCAGCAGGGCGGACAGGATCATGCTGCCGAAGAAGGATACCGCCGCCAGCACCAGCCCGCCGAGGAGGATCGCCCCGCAGCCCGCGCCGGAGCCGAAGCTGTACACCTTGCCGAGCAGCGATGAGAGCATGAACAGGACGACAATCGATCCGATGAAACCGGTCGCGCCGATGATTAGCCAGAACTCCATCCCCGACCCGAGCAGCCCTGCCACGATGAAAATCGCCGCGTAGGCGAGCGTGACGACGGTCTGGAACGGGATGAAGCGCCGGTAGAAATAGACCAGCGAAGCCGCGCCGCCGAAGAAAGTGATCGCGGCGAAGTGGATCGCGGCGCCCTGGATCAGCACGCCGACCGCCGCGTACAGACCGCTGATCAGCGCGAACGGGATCAGGATGCCGAGGCTGGTGTTGGTCAGCATGTCCAGCTCGGCGGTGGTCAGCGAGCCGGTCGTCGCGCTGGGCGGCAGCGACTCGAACAGGTCGACGATCGTGCTGAGCGTCAGCACGAAGATCGCCGCCGTGCTGAGCGCCGAGATCAGCGCATAGAGCAGCACGTCGATCGTGACGTTGCCCCAGGTCGCGCTGGCGGTGTCGGCGTCGTCGGGCGCGGCGACGCGCAGCTTCTTCTTGCCGCCTGCCTGGGCGATCAGCGCGGCGCGGTGCGACCGGTCGCGCACGGCGGCGATCGCCTCGTCGCGCGGCAGCCCGCTGACCGCGATCGCGAGATTGCTGGCAAAGGTATCCGTCGCCAGCGCGGGGTCGGTGTCCAGCGCGCGGCCCAGCGACTCAATCGCGCGCCCGTGCTGGCCTTCGACGTGGTAGCCGGCGGCGGCGTCGAGCAGGCCGCGCGCCCGCTGGCGAACCTCAGGCGACACAGCTGGCTGGGCGCCAGCAGCGGACTCGGCGGGCGCGCTCGCCGTGCCGGTCGGGGCGCTAAGCTGGATATAGCGCCCGGCTTTCAGCGCCAGCTCGCGCAGGCGCGGGTCAGGATCGGTGCGGTGAATTTGCGCCAGGGTCGGCAGCAGGCCCGGATCGCGCAGATTCGCGAGGCGGATAATCGCTTCACCGCGAACCTGCGGGTCAGGGCTTTGAATGTCTTGCAGCAGGGAATCGATCATCGGGACCCCCGTTCTGTGGGCAGGCGGGCGAACCCCCTCATTATGGCATGATTCCGCGCGCGCAGATATTCGGGGAAGGGTGCGCGCTGGCGCCAGCGCAAACGCGCGTATACCGCTATACTTCAGACAGATCAGGGGAGCATGGGCAGCCGGGCGGGCCGCTGTGACCCAGGGAGGATCGTCGTGGTAATTGTCGTGACCGATAGCTGCGCGAGCGTGCCGGAGCCGATGGCCGCCGAGCTGGGGATTGGCGTCGTCCACTACTACGTGCATAGCGCGCGCGGCGCGCTGCGGGAGCATCTTGACCTGTCCGACGACGAGTTTTACGAGTGGCTGAAAACGGCGCCTGAGTGGCCGACGACCGCCAATCCCAGCGCCGGGGAATACCTGGAGGTCTTCCGCGAGGCATCGCGCCGGGGCGAGGGCGTCGTCGCGGTCAGCATGACCGGCACGGGCAGCGGAGGGTTCCAATCCGCGCTGCTCGCCAAGCGCCTGGCCGAGACCGAGCTGCCCGGTTTTCCGATTGAAGTGGTGGACACCGCCCAGGTCGCGATGGCGCACGGCTGGGCGGTGATCCAGGCCGCGCGCGCGGCGCTCAAGGGGCTGTCGCTGGCCGAGGTGGCGAGCGTCGCGCGGTCGGTCGCTGGGCAGGCGTTCGTCGGGTTCACGAACGATACGCTCGAATACTTGCAGCGCGGCGGGCGGATCGGCAAGGTGACGAGCCTGGTCGGCGATATGCTCAACATCAAGCCGGTGATCGGGATGCGCGGCGGGATGCCGTCACCGCTCGGAGTAGCGCGCTCGCGCAACGGAGCGTACCGGCGGATTGTGGCGCTGGCGCTCAACCGCATCCCGGAAGGCAGCACCATCCGCGCCGCGCTGATGCACGTCGCCGCGCGCGAGGAAGTCGAGAAGTTCCGCGCGCTGCTCGAAGAGCATTACACCGTCATCGAGTGGGTCGTCGCGCAGCTTTCGCCGGCGCTCGGCGTGCACAGCGGCCCCGGCACGGTCGGCATCTCGATCATCCCGGACGCGCCGCTCGGCTAGAAACGGCGCGCCAGCCCGC
>DAOKYY010000159.1:0-4754 GCA_035325905.1 Aggregatilineaceae bacterium
CGCAGTCGATCAGCGCCGGCGCTTCAATCGCCTCGACCTCAGCAGTCGCCTCGGCTACGGCCTCAGGGGTCGCTTCCTCAGTGGCGATTTCTTCGGTCGCAGCCTCAGTTGCTTCTTCGGTCGCGGCTTCCTCAGTCACTTCCTCAGTGGCAGCGGCCTCTTCGGTCGCCTCCTCAGTAGCAGCGGCCTCTTCGGTCGCTTCCTCGGTCGCCATCGCTACCGCGGCGGCCTCTTCGGTCGCTGCTTCAGTCGCTGCGGCTTCCTCGGTGGCCTCTTCGGTCGCAGCCTCGGTTGGCTCTTCAGTCACGGCCTCTTCGGTCGCTTCCTCGGTGGGCGCTTCAGTTGCCACCTCGGTCGCTTCCTCGGTCGGCGCTTCGGTCGCTTCCTCCGTCGGCTCGACGGTGGCGATCGGAGTCGCTTCCGGCTCCTCGTCATCCTCGTCGTCGCCGCCGCAAGCGGCCAACGCCAGGACCATGATCAGGGCCAGGACTAACAGCCCGATCAACCGTCTGTTCTTGAACATAGCCTTCTCCTCGCTGTCTGGCGGAACGTAGGTAAATACAGTCCTATGGATGTGTTGATCGCGATCTTAGCAGTTTGTACACTCGCGCGCATTTATAATACTACGCTCTCGCGCGAGTGAGTAAAAGAGATCATGGCAGATCGTACAAAATCTGCGCGAGCGCGCGCCGCGCGCCGCCCGGCGCGATCGGGCGTTGAAAATGGGCCAGTTTATGCTATACTTGTCGCTCATAGCGGGCGTGTAGCTCAATGGCAGAGCAGTGGCCTTTTAAGCCATTGGTTAGAGGTTCGAGTCCTCTCACGCTCATCGTGCACGGGGGCGATCCAGGGGGTGGGGATCGCTCTTTTGTTTGTTCGGCGCAAGCGCGGCACAATTTGGGCAGAAGGCTATGGAACTCTATCATGCAGCGACGCACTAAACAGCTTATCGCGGCGGCAGGTCTGGCCCTGCTGATCGCGCTGCTGGCGGGCGGCTGGACGCGCGGCGAGGCGCGCGAGCCGTCGCCGCAAGCCACCCCGCCGGACGTGTTCGCTGAGGCGGTCGGGCAGGCGAACCTGCGCAGCGGGCCGGGCATCGAGTACCCGGCGATCGGCCAGATCGCGACCGGAACGCGCTACCGGATCGTCGCGCGACACAGCCAGGTCCCGTGGCTGCGGCTCGACGTGCGGGCGGTCGCGCCGCAGCAGGCGTGGGTCTTCGCCGACCTGGTGAGCGTCTACGGCCCCGTGAGCAGCGTGCCACTCGTCAGCGACTTCCCGCCGGTCGACGCGATCCCGCCGAGCGCGACGCCCGGCTCACCGCTGGCGCCGCCCGGGTTGCCGCCCGCCACGCTGCCGCCGAGCCAGGAGCAGCCGCCTGTCGCGCCACCCGCCGCGACGCCTGAGCTAACCGGCCCGCTCGTCACGACGCTGGGCGAGGCCAATCTGCGCTTCGGGCCGGGCGTGGAATACGCTGCCATCGCCGAGCTGACCCCCGGCAGCAGTTATCGCCTGCTGGAATTTCACGCGCTGGTCCCCTGGGTGCATATCGCCGTGCCTGAGGCGCCCGGCGGCGCGGGCTGGGTGTTTCAAGAAATCGTCGAGATCAGCGGCGACACGAGCGCCATTCCGTACACCAATAACCTCCAATTCAACCAGCCGGACCTGACGCCCACGCCGCAGATCGTCGTCGCGGCGGGCGCGCCGTGGGCGGGCGCGCCGCTGCCCGGCGGCCAGCTGGCGCAGACGCTCGGCCTTGATCTGCACAATTTCCTGCTGGAGCAGAATTTCCGGCCGTTCACCGATCGTTTTGGCGCGGTCTTCGTGCTCGATCTGCTCAGCGGCGACAGCTTCGCGCTCAACGACGACGTGGCGTTCAGCGGCATGAGCCTGACCAAAATCCCGATCCTGGCCGCTTACTTCGAGCGCCACGAGGGGCCGCTGAGCGAAGAACACGCCTACTGGCTGGCGAACACGATGATGTGCAGCGAGAATATCACCACCAACCGGCTGCTGGAAGTTATCGGCGACGGCGACCCGTACCGGGGCGCGCAGCGCGTCACCGCCTTCATGCAGGCGCTGGACCTGCGCGGGACGTTCCTGGTCAGCCCGTATACCACCGGCATCGAGCCGCCCGCCAACGCGACCCCGGCCCCGGCGGTGAGCACAATCACGACCGGCGCGGATCAGGTTAGCGCGCAGCCCGATCCGTTTAACCAGATCGTGCCGAGCGACCTCGGCTGGCTGCTGGCCGGGATTTACCAGTGCGCCCAGGACGGCACCGGCCTGCTGATCGAGCGGTTCCCGGATGCGTTCACCGCGCAGGAATGCCGCCAGATGCTGCGCGCGATGGACGCCAACGAGATCGGCGTGTTTCTGGAAGCGGGCGTCCCACCCGGAACGACCGTGATCCACAAGCACGGCTGGATCAACGACACGCACGGCGACGCCGGGCTGGTGATCGCGCCCGACGCGGCCTACGTCTTCGTCGCGGCGCTCTACGGCGAGAACTGGCTGGAGTTCGAGCAGTCCGCCCCGGCGCTGGCGGAGATGGCGCGCCGCACCTGGAACGCGCTGGCGCCGGGCCGCCCGGTCGCGGCGATCGTGGAGCGCACCGTCCCGGCGGAGTGCGACGCGCGCAGCGACCCGGTCTACGCCGCGCTGCTGTCGCAGGCGCCGCTGCCCGCGCCGGGGCCGGAGCCGCCGCCTCTCGACGCCACGCCGACCCCGGCCAGCGGCGGATAGGACGGGTGAAGGGGCAGGCCCGATGCGGATTCTGATCATCGAACCCTACGACACCGGCTCTCATGGCGTGTGGATGCGCGGCTATCGCACCTTCAGCCGGCACGAGGTCCACCTGCTGACGCTGGAAGGGCAGTTCTGGCAGTGGCGGCTGGTCGGCGGGGCGGTGGCGCTGGCCGAGCAGTACATGGCGCTCGACTTCACGCCCGACCTGATCGTCGCGTCGGACATGCTCGACCTGGGGAAGTTCCTGGCGCTGACCCGTCCGAAAACGTCCGAAGTGGCGACGGTGCTCTATTTCCACGAGAACCAGCTCACCTACCCGACCGGCCCGCGCCAGAAGCGCCACCACCATTACGCCTATATCAACTACGCCAGCGCGCTCGTCGCCGACGAGGTGTACTTTAACAGCGCCTATCACCGCGACAGCTTCCTGAGCGCCTTGCCCCGGCTGCTGAAGCACTTTCCCGACTACAACAGCCTGCACACCATCCCGCATATCAGAGAACGCTCCGATGTGCTGCCGGTCGGGCTGGACCTGGAGCGTTACGACGCGCACCGCCCGAAAGCGCCGCCCGACCCCGATCTGCCGTCGCTCGTGTTATGGAATCATCGCTGGGAGTACGACAAGAACCCGGCGCCGTTCTTCCGGGCGCTGGACCGGCTGGCGGCGGAAGGGGTGCCGTTCCGCGTCGCGCTGGTGGGCGAGAACCAGCGCCAGCAGCCGGCCGAGTTCGAGGAAGCGCGCGACCGGCTTGGCGAGCGGGTGGTGCAGTACGGGTATATCGAGTCTTTCGCGGACTACGCGCGCCTGCTGTGGGCGTCGGACATCGTCGCCAGCAGCGCGATGCACGATTTCTTCGGCATCAGCGTCGTCGAGGCGGTTTACTGCGGCTGTTGGCCGGTGCTGCCCTGGCGGCTCAACTATCCCGACCTGATCCCGGAGACGCTGCACGCGCACACGCTCTACCGTGCCGATTCGGGGCTGTACTTCCGCCTGCGCGAGCGCCTGCTCGACCCGGCCCCCGCCCCGCCGGAGCTGCGGGAGTTCGTCCGCCAGTTCGACTGGCGGCAGCTCGCCCCGCGCTACGACGCCGCGTTCGAGAGCGTGGTCGCCCGCAAGGTGCTTACCTCTGGCCGATGAACGCCTGGAACTCGCCCAGCGCGGCGAGGTGCTCGTCAATTGAGCGGAAGCCCATCCCCATCGTGTTACAGCAGAAATGCGTCGCGCCCAGCGCGCGCCAGCCGCCGATGTATTCCGGCCACGTCTCCGGCGGTTGCTGCTTGAGCGACAGGCGCGCGTCGAGGCCGAACGCCGCCGGGTCGCGCCCCGCGTCCGCCAGGTAGCCGCGCAGCGCATCGACCATCGGGCGCCCTCGCTCCGGCGAGACGCTCTGCGCGATCCACCCATCGCCATAGGCGGCCATGCGGCGCAGCGCAGCGTCCGAGGTTCCGCCAAACCACAGCGGAATCTGGCGCTTCAGCGGCAGCGGGTTGATCCCCAGCCCGCGCAGGGTGTGAAATTCGCCCTCGAAATCGACATATGGCTCGGACCACAGCGCCCGCAGCAGGCGCACCTGCTCGTCCATGCGGCGGCCTCGCGTGCGCGGGTTGTAGCCCATCGCGCGGATTTCCTCGGCGTTCCAGCCCACGCCGACGCCCAGGCGCAGCCGCCCGCCGGAAAGGCGATCGACTTCGGCGGCTTGCTTGGCGACGACCTGCGTGTTGCGCTGCGACAGGACGAGGATGCCCGTCACCAGCTCCAGCCGCTGCGTGATCGCGGCCAGGTAGCCGAATAGCACGAACGGCTCGTGGAACGGGTCCTCGCCGGTGTATGACCATCCGCGCGCGTTGTAGCGGTCCGGCTCGACGCCCAGGACGTGCTCGTAGGTCAGCAGGTAGTCGAAGCCCATCCGCTCGACCGCCTCGACGTAGCGCCGGACGGTCTGCGGGTCGGGGCCGATCTCGGTCTGCGGGAAGACCGCGCCCAGCTTCATGGGGAGACGCTCCTT
>DAOKYY010000160.1:0-4625 GCA_035325905.1 Aggregatilineaceae bacterium
CCCCAAATGAGGGAAGGGGAGTCCGTCCGGCTCTTTTCCTTCCCTCGTTCTGGGGGAAGGAAAGCCGACCGCAGGTCGGAAGGATGGGGGATGGCCTGGACACTAGACCACGAAGCGCATCACAGCCTCTAGGGCGCGCTCAGCAGGACGCGCAGCGCATGTAGCATGTCGGTGATGGTGACGATCCCGACGAGCCGGTTGTCCTCGACGACCGGCAGACCGCTGATGTTGCGTTTCAGCAGCAGGTCGACCGCCTCCACCAGCGGCGCGTCCGGCCCGATCGTGACCGGCTCCGGCGTCATGCACACCTCGACCGTGGTCTGCGTTACCAGCATATCGTCCTGCCAGCGCTCGCGCATGATCAGCGGGGAATTGAGCGCCAGTCGCACGTCGCGGTCGGTGATGATGCCGACCAGGCGCTTGCTCTCGTCGATGACCGGCAGCCGCCGGCAGCCGCAGCCGACCATCAGCTCCTGCGCCGTGCGGAGCGTATCGTCGGGCCGGACGGTGATCGGATCGGGGGTCATGACCTCGCGGACCAGCATCGCCTTCCCCCTCGCTTTCAGCGCCCGCGCAGCGCGCGCTCGTACACGTCGAGCGTTTCGCGGGCCGCGCGCTGCCACGAAAACCGCCCGGCGCGGACCGGCCCTTGCGCCGCCATATGCGCGCGCAGCGCCTCGTCTTCCAGCACCGTGCGCAGCACTTCGGTCATATTGTCCACGTCGTATGGGTTGAAGTAGCGCGGGACATCCGCCCCAAGCTCCGGCAGGCTGGATTCGCGGCTGCTGACGACCGGCGCGCCGCACGCCATCGCTTCCAGCAGCGGCAGGCCCGCGCCCTCGTAGATCGAAGCCATGACGTAGACGGTCGCGGCGCGGAACACGGCAGGCAGGTCCTCGTCCGGAACGAAGCCGAGCATCCGCACCGCGCCTTGCAGCCCCAGCTCCTCGACCCTGGCGAAGAACTCGTCGTACATCCAGCCTTTCGAGCCGACGACCACGAGCGAAAGGTTACGATCCCCTTTGCGCAGCCGCGCCAGCGCCTCGACCAGCCGCGTGAGGTTCTTGCGCGGCTCGATGGTGCCGACGCTCAAGAGGAAACGGTCCGGCAGGTCATACTTGGCGCGCACGCGGGAGACTTCGCTGATCGGCACGACGCGGAAATGCGGCGCGGCGGCCTCGTGGACGACCGTGATCTTATGATCGGGTGTGCCGTAATGGCGCATCAGGTCGTTCTTGGTCGCCTGCGAGACGGCGATGATCGCGTCCGCGCGGCGCACGAAGAGCGGCACCGCTGCGTTGAGAAAGTAGTAGTTCAGCTTCTTGTGATGCTCTGGAAAGAGCTTGAAGATCAGGTCATGCATGGTCAGGACGGCCGGCACGTCGCGCAGCGGCAGCAGCAGGTGCTCGGTCGCGTGGAAGACCGCCGCGCCCGGCACCAGGCGGCTAAAGTCCATCCGCAAAAGCTGGCCCTGCCACACGATCATGCGCCAGGGCTTGTAGCCCATGCGGAAGGCGCGCTGCGGCAGCGCGCGCCAATGCTCCGGGACGCTGGCCTCGGCGGTACGGTTGTAGAACAGAGTCGGCGGCATTTCCAGCTCGGCGATCAGCGCGTCGGCCAGCGAGCGCGTGTAGCGCCCCAGACCGGCGCGGCTGTTGACCGCCGCCGAAACGTCGAGATAGATCGTCATGCGCGCTGCCTCACTTCCCGTCGAGCGCCCGCTCTCGATTGCGTATCACGGCCCAAACGAACCGGGGCAAGCGCAACATCCGCCGCCAGCGCCACGGCTCGCGTAGAAGTCGGAACAGCCACTCCAGCCCGGCGCGCTGCATCCAGCGCGGCGCGCGCGGCACCTTTCCGGCGGCGAAATCGAGCGCGCCGCCGACGCCGATCGCCACGCGGGCGTTCAGACGCGGGGCGTTGCGCGCGATCCAGAGGTCCTGGCGCGGCGCGCCGTAGGCCACGAACAGAATATCCGCGCCGCTGGCGTTGACCCGCGCCACCAGCGCCTCGTCTTCAGAGGGGTCGGGACTACCGGCGTAAGTCCCGGCGATGCGCAGCCCCGGAAAGCGGCGCGTCAGATTGGCGGCGGCTTGCTCCGCCACGCCCGGCGCGGCCCCTAGCAGGAATAGCGACCATCCGGCCTGCGCCGCGCGCTCGGCGATCAGCGGCAGACCGTCCGAGCCGGTCACGCGCTCCGGCAACCGGTGGCCCAGGAAGCGCGCCGCCAGCAAGAGGCCAACGCCGTCCGCCACGCACAGATCGGCCTGGCGCAGCACCTGGCGAAATGCCGCGTTGTCCTGCGCGATCATCACGAATTCGGGGCTGGCGGTGCAGACCTGGTAGGTGCGGTCGCCGCGCGCGATCCAGGTCGAAACCGCGTCGAGCAAGCCCGCGAACGTCACAGCGTGAACCGGCACGCCGAGGATCACGACCTGGGGCGGGGCTGTGTCCGGCCCTGCGGATTCCATCGATCAGGCGCTCCTGCTGCCGGTTGAGATGCCGCGTCACCTAGTGTGGATTTTACTCCTGTCCGCCGCTTTGAGCGAGTGCGCTCAAGTTGCCTTCGGCCCGCCGGACGCTACAATACACAGCGTAGGGAGGACGAGAGCCGATGGACGACGAGCGCGACGAATCCCGCGACGTTGCGGACGAGAGCGAGGCCGAGCCGGGCGATTACAGCCAGCACGACGCTGACCAGGGGTACGCCGAAGACGACGCGGGCGCATACACGGGGGAATACACCGGCGAGTACGCTGGCGAGGACGCCGCGCTGGACGGCGATGTGATCGCGCCAGCGGATGAGGCAGAGCCAGCCGGGGAGGGCTTCGCGGAGGAAGCGCCCATCGCTGCCGGGGCCGAGGCGGCGCCGCCCGGTCGCGAGGCCGCCGGGGAGCCGTCCCCGCTGGACGAGGCGGAGCGCCTGCGCCAGCCGCGCGCGCTGGCCTTCCGCCGCCGTCTGCGGACGCAGGTCGCGATGCTGCCGCTGGCGCTGGCCCTGATCGCGCTTGGCGTGTTTCTCAGCGCGCGCGCCTTCGAGGTCGAGGGCCTGCCGGAGATCGCCGATACGACGTTGGCGCTCGGCTTGGGCGGGGCGCTGGCGTTTACGGCCGTGTTTCACTCTCTGATCTTCGGGCGGCGCGAGCGCGGCCTGCTGTTCTTCGGGCTGCTGCCGCTGGTCACTGCCGGGGTGATCTACGCCCTGGTGACGTTTGTCGAAGACGAGCCGGACGCGACCGAGTGGTGGCCGGTGCTGCTGGCCGCGCTGGGCATAACCTTCCTGCTGACGTTCGCGCTGGAGCGCGGGCACGACGTGCGGCTGATCCTGTTGGGCGTGCTGACGCTTGTCGCGGCGGGCACGGCCTACACCGTGACCAGCGGGCTGATCGAGCAGGACCTGCTCGACCGCGCCGGGGAATACTGGCCGCTGCTGCTCGTCGCGCTGGGGATCGGCCTGCTGCCGCTCGCCTTCCGCCGGACGCGCTAGAGGGCGCGATGCAGCCGTTGACGATCGCGATCGACGCCAGCCGGATCACTGCCGCGCGGCGCACTGGCACCGAGAATTACGCGCTGCAACTGATCCGCGCCCTGCTGGCGCTCGACACGCTGCACCATTTCCGCCTGTATTTCCGCGATATGCCCGCGCCGGATCTGCTGCCCGCCGCGCCTCACGCCGAGCAGCGCGTGATCCCCGCGCCGCGCCTGTGGACGCACCTGCGTTTCGCGGCGGCGCTGTGGCGCGCCCGGCCGGATGTCACGTTTGTCCCGGCCCACACGCTGCCGCTGGCGTTTCCCGGTCCGGCGGTCGTCACGGTGCACGACCTCGGCTATGTGTACTTCCCGGAGGCGCATCCTGGCCTCAGCCGCCGCTACCTCGACTGGTCCACCCGCCACAGCGCGCGGCGCGCCACACGAATCATCGCGGACTCGCTCGCGACGGCGCGCGACCTGGCGGCGCATTACGCCGTTCCGCAGGACCGTGTGTCGGTGATTTACCCCGGCGTGGACGAGTCGCTGGCGCGGGAGACCCACGCCGAGCGACTGGCGGCGGCCCGCGCCCGCTACGGTCTGCCAGCAACGTACCTGCTGTTCGTCGGCACGCTCCAGCCGCGCAAGAATGTCGCGCGGATCGTGCAGGCGTATGCGCGCTGGCGGCGCGCCGAAGGCCGCTCGGATGTCGGGCTGGTGCTGGCCGGACAGCAGGGGTGGCTCTATGACCCGCGCTGGACTTCTGGCGTCGAAGGCGTCACCCTGACCGGCTACATCGACGAGGATGATGTCGCCGCGCTGTACAGCGGCGCGCTGGCGCTGGTGTTTCCCTCGTTGCACGAAGGGTTCGGCTTCCCGGTGCTGGAGGCGATGCGCTGCGGCACGCCGGTGATCACCAGCAGCACGTCCTCGCTGCCGGAGGTCGCTGGGGATGCCGCGCTGCTGGTCAACGCCCGTGACGAAGCGGCGATCGCCCAGGCGATCGCGCAGATCGTGGCCGACGAAGGGCTGCGCGCGTCGCTGGCGGCGCGCGGATTTGCGCAGGCCGATCGCTTCTCGTGGCGGCGTGCCGCCGAGCAAACGCTGCGCGTGCTGGAGCAAGTAGCGCACGCGAAGAGCTAGGACCAGGGTCAGGG
>DAOKYY010000161.1:0-4318 GCA_035325905.1 Aggregatilineaceae bacterium
CGCGTCCTAATTCTACGGGGAGCCGCCGGATTACCGCCGCGCGGGTTTGAATCCGGCAACGCCGGACCGCCCGGTGCGTATACCCTGTTAGGAAGACATTCTCAAGCTGGCCGAACGACGAGTGGGCGAAGGAGCTACCGCCATGCAGTCTTCTGAACGACTCCGCTTCGTGTCTCTCTGGATCGCGCTGACGTTGCTGCTGGCGACGATCTTGATGTTCGCCCTGTTCTACCAGGCGGCGGGCGCCTGAGCAGCGGCGCTACAGCTCTTCCAGCCGCAGCTTGCGCAGAAATTCCACGCTTTGCAGGCGCTGCTCCAGCAGATAGGCGATGTAGCTCAGCATCAGCCGCTCCAGGTCGCGGTGCAGCGGGCCGCCGACCTGCAAGCCGCGC
This sequence comes from Aggregatilineaceae bacterium, assembly GCA_035325905.1. Taxonomy (GTDB): domain Bacteria; phylum Chloroflexota; class Anaerolineae; order Aggregatilineales; family Aggregatilineaceae; genus DYGX01. Next base: position 393 of record DAOKYY010000161.1, read on the forward strand.
ACCACGTGCCAGGGCTGGCGCTGCATGTGGCGCAGCGCCTTGAGCGCGGTCAGGCTGATCGGCAGGCCGCGCTCCATCCCGGCGCGGTGTTCGGGGCAGACCACGCCGCCATCCGCCGGGCTGAAGAACTGGTCGCGCGGCTCCAGCGGCTCCTGCCCAACCCCGCAGGTATGCAGCGCCGGGGCGAACCCGGCCAGCTCCAGCAGGCGCAGCTCGTAATAGCGCGTCACCAGCCGGGGATCGTCCTCGGCGCACAGCCAGCCGAGCGTCTGGACCAGCAGCCGGAACTCGCCGCGCCCAGGGTCCTGTTCCGCCGTGAAGCGATCGAGCAGCTCGACCACGTAGTTGGCGTATGAGCCGCGCAGCAGGTCCTCGTGCAGCGGCAGGAACGGCTCTTTCGTCTCGGCCTGCTGGACGATGTGCAGGTCGCGCCCGCGCGCGATCAGCATATCGACCAGCGTGTACAGCTCGACATGGCCGGTCTTGCGCGCGATCGGCTTGCGCGCGCCTTTGGCAATCGCGCGCAGCTTGCCATGATCGGGCGTCAGCAGCGTCAGCAGGCGGTCAGCCTCGCCGAAATCGTGCCGCCGCAGGATCACGGCGTCGGTGCGGAAGACGCGCTCCGGGCGGGGCATCAGTCGCGCGCGGCCTCTGCCTGTCCCTCGGCCAGCTTCTTCGGCCCGAAGCCGAGCGGCAGCAGATCGCTTAGCGGGCCTTCCCAGTGCACCGCGCCGTCCTCGTCGGCCAGCACGACCGTCATCTCCGGCCCAAACTCGTAGAGGACCTGGCGGCAGATTCCGCAGGGCGACGCGCCGTTGCTGGTCACGACCGCCACCGCCTGAAAATCCTGCTCGCCCTGGCTGACGGCTTTGACCGTCGCCGTGCGCTCGCCGCAGATCGTCGCGCCATAGGTCGCGTTCTCGACGTTGCAGCCGGTGAAGACCGCGCCCGACGCGGTCAGGATCGCCGCGCCGACCGGGTAATGTGAATAGGGGACATACGCCTGGACGCGGGCGTCTGCGGCGGCGGAAATCAGGCGCTGGCGCACGTCGTCTGTCAGGTGAAAAGTAGCGTTGTCGCTCATCAGAATCCTTCAATCGACCGTCGCAGAGCGGACGGTTTGCCTGCGGTCAAGAGATCGCCAAATATACCCAATCTGAGACGAAAACGCCGCTTGACGGGCGGCGCGAGCGGACGCCAGACCGGCCCCGAAAAGCCCCAGGACCAGCCGCGACGCGATCGGTTACATCGGTTACAGGATAAAGCGCCACCCCACGGGCGTCCGCTCGCGACGGGCGCGCGCTCTTCAATCGGGCGCGGCGGCGATCTCGTCGCGAGCATCCTCCGTCTCCGGCACCGCTGCCGGAGGCGGCTCGACCGTCACGCGGATTTTGCGGATGCGCCGGTCGTCCACGTCCAGAACTTCGATCCGCAGGTGCTCCGTCTCGATCACTTCGCCGATGAGCGGCACCTTGCCGAGCTTGCTGAAGACATAGCCGCCGAGCGTGTCGCCCTCGTCGGTCGGCAGGTTGGCGTCGAGCAGGCGGTTGAGATCGTCCAGGTCGATCCCGGCGTCGAAGATGTACTCGTGCTCGTCCACCTTCTGATAAACTTCCTGCTCGTTCACGTCGTATTCGTCGCGGATCTCGCCGACGATCTCCTCGATCAGGTCTTCGAGCGTCACCAGCCCGGCCGTGCCGCCGTACTCGTCCACGACCACCGCCAGGTGAATTTTGCGCTGTTGAAGATCGGTCAGCAGGTCGCCGGCCTTCTTCGACTCCGGCACGAAATACGCCGGGCGCAGCATGTCGCGGATGGGGCGGTCCATCTGGTTGTCCCGCCACGCGCTGAGCAGGTCTTTGGCGTAGAGCAAGCCGCGAATGTGGTCGATGGAGTCGTCATACACCGGGATGCGCGAGTGCCCGGCCTCGACGATCACGTTCAGCGCCTCTGGCAGCGGCGTGTTGATATCCAGCGCCACGACATCGATGCGTGGGACCATCACCTCGCGCGTCAGCGTGTCGCCGAACTGGAAGATCGAGTAGATCATCTCCTTTTCTTCGTCTTCGATCGCCCCGCCTTCCGATCCGGCGTCGACCATCATCTTGATCTCTTCCTCCGTCACCAGCGAGGAAGCGCGGCGCTCGACGAACGGCGCGGCAAAGCGCCCGCTGATCCACTGCATCGCGCGCAGCACCGGCGCCAGCACCTGAGACAGGAAATTGATCGGGCCGACCGACCACAGCGCGATCTGCGTCGCGTGGCCGAGCGCGATGTTGGCGGGCAGCATCTCGCCGAAGATCAGCGTGAAGGCCGCGACCGTCAGCAGCACGCCGCCATAGCTGAGCAGGTTGGCGACCGTCGGAATGACCTCGCGATCGAGCAGCGCGTCGCGCAGCGGCGGAACAAGCACGACCGCCGTCACCAGCGCGATCGCGAACCGGAGCAGCAGGTCGATCAACTGCTGCGAAGCGAGCAGGCGCGTCGCGTCGTTCGCCAGGACCAACGCGCGCTCGGCCCGCCGGTTGCCGTCTTCAGCCAGCTCGCGAAGGCTCGACCGGTTGGCGTTGATCAGCGCGACATAGGCCATCTTGGAGGCCGCATTGAGCGCGATGAACATGCCCAGCACGGCTAAGCCAGTCAGACTATCGTCCACAGGAAGCACCTTTACCAATGGGGGACGGCAAGACGCAGACGCCAGGCAGCACACGCTCGCTCCGGGCAGGCAAACGCCCATCCGAGCCGGGCCAGACGCACGCGGCGCACTCTCTCGTTGTCAGGCGACTAGAGGGGGGTTGTTCAGGGATGTCTTCAGACACGTTTAGGTTTACACACTCACCACATCTGGACGCCGCCTCGGGCGACGCCATGATGCCCGAATTTTATCACAATTGCCGCCGCCGGTCAAAGCCGCCGCGTGAAGGCCGCTGTGTCCGCGAGCGTTGGGCAGTCGGTGGGTAGACCGCGACGCCGCTTCGGGAAATTGGCCCTTTTTTCCGCTGTCCTGCGCTCGCACATCGGCTATAATGTGGGATAAACGCGCCCGTTTTTTGGAAATTGAGGGATTTTCGTCCGGCCATGCAACGGCGATGCTGGCGATGGTTGTGGATTTGGGTGGGGGTCCTGGTTGCGGGGTGCGGCCAGCTATGGTCGTCCGAAACGCCCTCGCCGGTTACGCGGGAGCCTACGCTCCCGCTCTTTGGCTACACGTTGCTGCCGCCCAGCCTGACGCCGGGGCTGTGGTCGGTGGGCACCGCAACGCCCCTGCTCTCGGTCGATAGCCGGACCGGGCTGCCGCCGCTCGCGCTGTACCTGGCCGTCAGCGGCCCGGCGTGCTACGAGACGCCGGTCGGCAGCCTGGTTTGTTTGGGGCAGGTGCAGAACCAGCTCGACGCGCCGGTCGAGCAGGTCGTGGTGACGGTGCAACTGTTGGACAAGGACGGGACGGTCCTGGAAAGCGGGCAGTCGTTTCTGGCGCGCCAGCTTCTCCGCCCGGGCGCGCAAGGTCCCTACCGCGTCCTCTTCGACCGCATCCCGGATGGCTACGACAAGGCGACCGCCTTCATCGAGGCGGGGCACCTCGCGGAGAACGTCGAGCGGCGCTACGCGGACCTGTCGCTGAACCAGACGTCTGGCGTCTTTGTCTACGATCAGTACCAGATCACGCTGTCGATCGCCAACCGGAGCCGCTATCCCGGCGACCGGATCGTAGTCACCCTGACGCTGCTCGACCGCGACGGGCAGGTCACGGGCTTCCGGCAGGTCTACCTCGATCACGCCCGCCAGATTCAGCCCGGCGAGTCTCTCTCGGTGACGATCAAGGCCATCCCGCAAGGGCCGAACACGGTCGGCTTTTCGGCCTTCGCCGAAAGCCGGCTGGTGTTGCATTAGCGATCGAGATAGCACACTTAGAGCTTGTTATGCAC
>DAOKYY010000162.1:0-4266 GCA_035325905.1 Aggregatilineaceae bacterium
CTCCATCGGGGAGAGGAAGTCGGCGATGATCGTTTTCTGGCCGGTTCCGCCGGGGAACAGCACCTCGACCTCTTCCAGCTCGCCGCGCACGGCGCTGGACACGACCACGCCCTCGCCATACTTGCGATGATAGACGCACGCCCCGGCCTTGAAGCGCGCAGGCTTCGGCGCGGGGCGCTGCCGCTCCTGCTGCTGGCGCGCGACGCTGGCGGCGCGGTCCCAGCGGGTCATGTCGCGATAGCTCTGCGTGTTGGCGGCGGCGGTCCCCTTCTGGCGCAACAGGTCCCCGACGCGGACGTTCTCCGGGATGTCGTACAGAAAGCGCGACGGCATATTGGCGCTGCTGTCGCCAAAGAGCGAGCGGCGGAAGGCGTAGAGCAGATACAAGCGGTCTTTAGCGCGCGTGATGCCGACGTACATCAGGCGGCGCTCTTCCTGCATCTGGCTGGGGTCTTCCATCGCGCGGATATGCGGCAAGACGCCCTCTTCCAGCCCGACGATGAACACCACCGGGAACTCCAGCCCTTTGGCGGCGTGCAGAGTCAGCAGGCTCGGCGCCTGGGTTTCGTCGTCGCGCGTGTCCACATCCGAGACGAGCGACACTTCTTCGAGGAAGGTGGTCAGGTCTAGCCCCTCGTAGCTGGCCGCGACAGTGCGCAATTCCAGCACGTTCTCGGCGCGGCTCAGACCCTCCTCCGTCCCGTCGTCCAGGTAATTCAGATAGCCCGTCTCTTTGAGCACGGTCGTCAGCAGATCGGCGGGCGAGAGCTTGCTGCGCTGCTCGATCCAGCCTGCCAGCAGCGCCGCGAAGCGGGTCAGCGCGGCCCGCGTCCGGCCGTCCATCCCCGCCTCGACCGTCTCGTCCAGCAACAGCAGCAGCGCGTGGCCGGGCGAAATGCCCTCGCGGTGCGCCCACTGTTCCAGCTCTTGCAGCGTCTTCTGGCCGATGCCGCGCGGCGGGACGTTGATCACGCGCTGCAAGCTGACCGAGTCGTCCGGGTTGTGGATCAGGCGCAGGTAGGCCATCGCGTCTTTAACCTCGCGCCGGGCGTAGAAGCGTGTCGCGCCGACCAGCCGGTACGGCAGCTGCGCCCGCAGGAAAGCGTCTTCGATGGCGCGGGACTGGGCGTTGGTGCGGTACATCACTGCGAAGTCGCCGGGGTTGTAGGCCCCGCTGGCGACCAGCTCCGCGATCGTATTGACCACGAACTGCGCCTCTTCGTCCTCGTTGTAGGCTTCCTTGAGCTGGAGCAGCGGCCCGTCCTTCGTCTCGCTGAACAGCGCCTTCGGGACGCGGCCAGGGTTGCGGTCGATCACGCCGGTCGCAGCGTCGAGGATCGCCTGGTGCGAGCGGTAATTCTGCTCCAGCAGGATCATCTGCGCCTCAGGGAAATCCTCGCGGAAACGCTGCACGTTGCGATAGTCCGCCCCGCGAAAGGCGTAGATGCTTTGGTCCGGGTCGCCGACCGCGAACAGGTTGCGCCGCTCGCCGGCCAGCAGCTTGACCAGCGCGTACTGCGCCATGTTGGTGTCTTGGAACTCGTCCACCAGGATATGCGAGAAGCGCGCCTGATAGCGTTCCAGCACGGCGGGATGCTCGCGGAACAGCCAGACGGTGTGCGTCAGCAGGTCGTCAAAGTCGCGGGCGTTGTTGGCGCGTAGAATCTCGTCGTAGCGGGTGTAGATGCGCCGCACGATCTCGCCGCGATAGTCCGGCGCGGGGAAATCCGCCGGGCCGATCAGCTCGTTCTTGGCGTCGGAGATCAGGCTGAGCATGGCGCGCGGGTTGTACTTCTTCTCGTCGAGGTTCAGCTCGTTGACCACCAGCTTGGCGACGGCGAGCTGGTCGGCGGTGTCGTAGATCAGGTAATCGCGGGTGAACGGCGTGTGCTCCGCCTCGCGGCGCAGGATGCGCGCGCAGATGGCGTGGAAGGTGCCAATCGATAGCCCGTCGAGCTTTTCCGAGCCTTCGAGCAGCGCCAGCACGCGGTTTTCCATCTCGCGGGCCGCCTTGTTGGTGAACGTCACGGCCATGATGTGCCAGGCGCGAACGTCCATCTCCTCGACCAGATACGCGATCCGGTGCGTCAGGACGCGCGTCTTGCCGCTGCCCGGCCCGGCCAGGACCAGGATTGGCCCTTCTCCGGCGCACACCGCTTCGCGCTGCTGCGGGTTGAGTCCCTGAGTGATCTTTGAGTCTGCCACGCCGGGTCGCTCCTTTGTTCTGTTCAACCGCTATTGTAGCGGGTCGATCGGCGGGCTGCCAGACAGAATCGGGAGTTATTCGTCCTTCAGCGAGAGGGCTAGCTCGTGCGACGTGCGAACGGGGAAGCTCAGCGACTCGCGCACGGCGAGCAGGTGCGCGTCGTTGGAGACCAGCACCGCGCCCGCTGCCGAAGCCAGCGCGGCGAACTTGCGGTCGTCGGGGTCAGCGATCTGCGTGAAGGCGTCCGCGTCGAGCGGGCCGATGTATTCCTGTGCGGGGTCGAACAGGTCCGCGACGCTGGCCCAGTCGAGCGGCGGTATCTGCTCGATGATCGCCCGCGACTCGGCGCGGGTGGCGGCGTGCCAGACCAACGCCAGCTCCCCGCGTCGCACGGCCTCAACGATTCGAGCGGCGCTGCTGCGCGGGTTGAACCCGGCGGCGACGAGAACATTGGTGTCGAGCACGACGCGCATGGAATAACCTATCGCTAGGGCGCTGCCGGCCGGGTAGCGCCCTGCTCGATCCGGTACAGCGAGACGGACGTTTGCCTGCCGGGTCGGTAGACGGTCATCAGAACGGTGTGTGGCTGGGGCAGCGCCGACAGGTCGATATAGGATAGCGCCTCGCCAATCACGTAGAGCGGCCCATGAGCCGCTCGCGCTTCGATTTGCGCGACGATCTCGTCCTGCGACCGGGCGCTATCCCAGCGGATCGTCGGACACTCGACGACGAGCGGATATGCAGCCAGCCGCGCCGACTGGCAGTTGGCGGCCAGCCCCAGCGCCGGGAGCGGCTCGGCGTCGCGCAGCGCCTCGCCAATCTCGCGCGTCGCGTAGCCGGACGGGTCATAGGCGACATAAATCTCGCGGTCGGCATCCGTGAGCGGAAGTTCGGCAGGCGCGGTCCAGGCGTCACGCTGGAAGGGGATGGCGAACAGCGCGATCCATACCGCCAGCGTCGTCAGCGCGGCCACGCCGAGCCGCCGATGGCGCTCAATCTGCAGCCCCACGCCGCACGCGAGCGCCAGCAGAACCCAGGGAACGTGGCCGAGCAGGTAGCGCGACGACAGGTTCAGGCCGAAGACCAGCGGTCCGCCGAGCGCCATGCCGAGCGCCAGCAGCGTCAGCAGCGCCGGACGCGGGCGACGGCTTAGCCACACCAGCGCGCCGAGGGCCGCCAGCAGCAGCACCGGCCATCCGATATAGGTCAGAACGATGCGCCAGGCGTCGCCGACGTTCTGCGAGAACCGGCTGGCAAGGCTGGCATCCAGCTTGCCGAGCAGGTGCGATGATTGGCCCAGGTACAGACGATAATCAAAGCCACGCGCTTTCAGCAGCGCCAGGAACGCGCCGAAGACCGCGCCGAAGGCGCCGTAGGATACCGCCGCGAGCGTGAGGCGGCGGCGCAGGGTCCAGCCCGGCGCGAGAACGACGGCGACCAGCGGCAGGGGCAGCCAGCCAATCCCGGACGCCTTCATCAGAATGGTCGCGAAGATCGCCCCGCTGAGCGCCAGCGCCCAGCGCGCCCTGCCGCTGCGCATCATGCGCCACGCGATCCACACCGTGACGACGCCAAGCGACGCCAGGCGCGGGTCCGAGAGCGCCATGCGCTCGAAGAACAGCAGCAGCGGGGTCGTGATCCACAGCGCGACCGCGAGCGCGCCAGCGCGGGCCGAGACAAATGACCTGCCCAGCGCGTAGAGCGCGCTCGCGCCCGCCATGCCAAGCAGAATCGTGCCCACGCGCGAAATCCAGGGCGCGGCGGGGGGCAGGGGTCCCAGGAAGGCATTGAGCCAGGTGTGCAGCAGGTAGCCCTGGCCGGGGCCGATCAGGTCCCCTTCGAGCGCGCGCTCCGCCGCCGCGATGTGATACCCCTCGTCCATAAAGAGTGGGAGCGCCAGAACATTGTGCAGCCGCAGCCCAAAATAGGCGAGCAGCAGCGCGACAACACCCAACAGCTCCGCGCCTGAAACTGAAAAATCTCGCGGGCGCCTGTCCTCGGCGCGGCTCAGATGCTCGGACACGATGGCGAAACTCCTGCACGGGCACAATTCTATACTT
>DAOKYY010000163.1:0-4244 GCA_035325905.1 Aggregatilineaceae bacterium
TCCTGCTCGATCATCGCTGACAGCGCGGGCCGGGGGCGCTATAATGGGCCGCGTTTCCACCCTGTACCGGTTGATGGTTGAGCGATTGAGCGTAGCGGAATGCAGTCAAGAGTAACCATCTGGCGTGACTTCGATTTCATCTTGCTCGGCACGACAGCCCTGCTGGTGATCATCGGCATCCTGATGATCCACAGCGCGACGATGGACGCCGTAGATACCGAGCTGATCGCCCGTGTGCCCTCGCAAATTCGCTTCGGCATTATCGGCATCGCGGTTGTCTTCATCGTGGCCGCGATGGATTATCGCCTGCTCGGCAGCCTGCATGGCTTCATCTATGGTTTCGTGTTGTTCATTCTGGGGCTGGTGGCGGCGCTGGGCGTGGTCGGCGAGGCTGGCGCGCAGAGCTGGCTGAACGTCGGCTTGCAGGTTCAGCCGGCGGAGCTGGGCAAAATTCTGCTGGTGATCACCCTCGCGCAGCACCTGGCCGACCGCTATTTGGAAATGGACCGCTTGCGGACGGTGCTGGTGTCGCTGTTTCACGTCGCCGTGCCGACCCTGATGGTCTTTTTGCAGCCGGACCTGGGCACTGCGACGGTGATGGTCTTTGTCTGGTTTGTGATGGCGTGGGCGGCGGGGCTGCGCCTGCGGCATATCGCGCTGTTCGCCGCGATCGGGCTGGCGATGCTGCCGGTGCTGTGGGTCAACATGGAGAAATACCAGCGCGACCGTATCATCACTTTCATCGACACCGGCGAAAGCTGCTACGACGATCCGGCGCTGATGCGCAGCGGCGAGTGCGTCTTTGTGGACGAGGACGGCAACGGCATCCCGGACAGCAAGGACCGCCGCTTCAACGTGGACCAGGCGCTGATCAGCATCGGATCAGGCGGCTTTATGGGCAAGGGCTACGCCAACGGCTCGCAGACGCAGGGGCGCTTCCTGCGCGTGCGCCACACCGACTTTATCTTCAGCGTGATCGCCGAGGAGATGGGGTTCGTCGGCGCGACGACCGTCATCCTGCTGATGGGCGTCGTCGTCTGGCGCTGCCTGAAGGGCGCGGCGCAGGCCGCCGACGCGCTCGGCAGCCTGATCTGTTACGGCGTGGGCGGGATGATCTTCTTCCAAACCATCGTGTCGATCGGGATGAATCTCAGCATCCTGCCTGTCACGGGGCTGACGCTGCCGTTCGTTAGCTCCGGCGGGTCGTCGCTGCTGACGATGCTGATCGGGATTGGGCTGGTCGAGAGCGTCGTCATGCGCCGCCGCCTGGGTGAATACATTTAAGGGCTGACGAAGAGCAGCCTCAGTAGCTCAGCACCACGACCTCGTATACCGGGCCGCGCCGCCCAGCCTTCGAGTTGATCGCGCGCCGGGCGGCGACGCGCTCGATCCGGAAATCGGCGTAGAGCGCGTGCACCAGCGGCGCGTCGGAGTTGCTGAGCATCACGCGGCAGCCGCGCGCCGCCAGCGCCGCGAACACGTCCGCCAGGTGCCGCTGCTCCGCCTCGCCGAAGGCTTCCGCCCCATAACTGGTGAAATTGGCTGTGTCGCTGACCGGCACGTAGGGCGGGTCGAAATAGATAAAATCCCCCGGCTGCGCCACGTCCAACACTGTATCGAAAGGACGCACGTCCAGCGCCGCCGAGCGCAGCGCGCGCGACGCCGCGTCGATCCGGTCTGGCCGGTAAATATCCGGCTGGCGGTAACGGCCCGGCGGGACGTTGAAGTGTCCCCGGCTGTTGACGCGCCACAGACCGTTGTAGCACGTCCGGTTGAGGTAAAGCATCCGCGCGGCGCGCTCCACCGGCGAGGCGTCCGCCCAGCCGTCAGCGCGATCGCGGGCGCGCACGGCGTAGTAATGATCCGGGCTGTGGCAGGCGGCGTGCTCGCGCAGGCAGGCCAGCAGCGTGTCTGGATTATCGCGCACCACGCGGTAAAGATTGATCAGCTCGGCGTTGGCGTCGCTTAGGAGGTAGCACTCGAACAGGCGGCGCGGTTGAAGGTGGAAGAACACCGCGCCGCTGCCGACGAACGGCTCGAAATACGCGCCGCCCGGCGCAGTCGGAAAAAACGCTTCATATTGGGCCAGCATCTGGCCTTTGCCGCCGGCCCACTTGAGGAACGGCCGGGCGGGGCGGGAGGTCGAATCGGCTGTCATGCGCGTCTCGCTGCCAGTCGTGAACCGGTCGCGCTGCCAGTATACAGCACCCCCGCCGGGCGCGCGACGGCAGACTGCCCAAAAACACCGGGAGCCGCGTAGAGACGGCTCCCGGTGGCAGAGGAAGCGTGGGGCGATGGGTTATTCCCCGCTGCCCTTCTGCTGGATTTTGGCCCAGGTGTCGCGCAGCGAGACCGTCCGGTTGAAGACCGGCGCGCCGGGCGTGGAGTCGGGATCGACGCAGAAGTAGCCCTGGCGCTCGAACTGGTAGAACGCGCCGGGCGGGGCGTCGCGCAGGCCCGGCTCCAGCTTGGCGTGCGTGATCACTTCGAGCGAGTTGGGGTTGATCGCATCCGTGAAGTCCTGCCCTTCCGGCGGGTTGTCCGGGTCCGGCGCGCTGAACAGGTGATCGTAGAGCCGCACCTCGGCGTCGATGGCCCGATCCGCTGCGACCCAGTGCAGCGTCGCCTTCGGGCGGCGGCCATCGGGCGCGTCGCCGCCGCGCGTGGCCGGGTCGTAGGTGCAGCGCAGCTCGACGATGTTCCCGGCCTCGTCCTTGATCACCTCGTCGCAGGTGATGAAGTAGGCGTAGCGCAGGCGCACCTCGCGCCCCGGCGCCAGGCGGAAGAACTTCTTGGGCGGGTCCTCCATGAAGTCCTCCTGCTCGATGTAGAGCACGCGCGAGAACGGGACCTGGCGCGTGCCCGCGTCAGGGTCCTCAGGGTTGTTGACCGCGTCCATCTGCTCGACCTGGCCCTCAGGGTAGTTGGTGATCACCACGCGCAGCGGGCGCAGGACGGCCATCACGCGCGGGGCGCGCAGGTTGAGGTCCTGGCGAAGGTGGTGTTCCAACAGGGCCAGCTCGACGACGCTGTTGCTCTTGGAGACGCCGATTGCGTCGGTGAAGGCGCGGATGGCTTCGGGCGTATAGCCGCGCCGCCGCAAGCCGGAGAGGGTCGGCATGCGCGGGTCGTCCCAGCCGCTGACGCGCCCTTCCTCGACCAGCCGCCGCAGCTTGCGCTTGCTCATGACGGTGTGGGTCAGGTTAAGCCGCGCGAACTCGATCTGCTGCGGGTGGTGGATGCCAAGCTGCTCCACGAACCAATCGTACAGCGGGCGGTGGTCCTCGAACTCCAGCGAGCAGAGCGAGTGGGTGATGCCTTCGATTGAGTCGGACTGGCCGTGCGCCCAGTCATACATCGGGTAGATGCACCACGCGCCGCCGACGTGCGGGTGTTCTTCGTGCAGGATACGGTACATGACCGGGTCGCGCAGGTTCATGTTGGGCGAGGCCATGTCGATCTTGGCGCGCAGCACGCGCGACCCGTCGGGGAACTCGCCGCGCTTCATGCGCTCGAACAGGTCAAGGTTTTCCTCCACCGAGCGGTTGCGGTAGGGGCTTTCGCGGCCCGGCTGAGTCAGCGTGCCCCGGTGCTCGCGGATCTGCTCGGCGGTCAGGTCGTCCACATACGCCTTGCCGTCTTTAATAAGCTGGATCGCCCACTCGTAAAGCTGGCCGAAGTAGTCCGAGGCGTGAAACAGGCGGTCTTCCCAATCGACGCCGAGCCAGCGCATGTCCTCGATGATGGCGTCGATATATTCCTGCTCTTCTCTGGTCGGGTTGGTGTCGTCGAAACGCAGGTTAAACTTGCCGCCGTACCGCTGCGCGGTGCGCCAGTTGATCATGATCGCTTTGGCGTGGCCGATGTGCAGGTAGCCGTTCGGCTCCGGTGGAAAGCGGGTGTGCACGCGACCGCCGAAGCGCCCGCTGGCGTTGTGCTGGTCGATGATGTCGTAGATGAAATTGGAAGGCTCGCTCCCCTCGGACGGGGCGGCGCTATCATCGGTGCGGATGTCTGGTTCCATGCGGATCGTCTCTCGCTCACACTGCGGGCTGGCACGGCGTCGGAAGCAATTAGCCGGTAGCGATGAGCGGTTAGCAGGCCCAAAACCGGCGGTCTTGAGCCGTTGTTCGCTTGCGGGAGCGACAGAGGCTGCTTCCAGCCTATCGTTTTTGGCTAACGGCTAACGGCTATGTGAACTATCGAAAGTCATTGGCGTATCAGCCCGGCGTGGGAAACCTCAC
>DAOKYY010000164.1:0-4175 GCA_035325905.1 Aggregatilineaceae bacterium
GGTCAGCCTTGCCAAGCGCCGCATTCGCCAGATCATTTCGACAGAGCACTTAGCGATGAGCGGTTAGCGGTTAGCGGTTAGCTAAGAGCAAGCGAATGGCTAAACCACCGGGTCTCCGGTATCGTTCGCAGCATTCGAAACGTTTTTTCTTGACGATTTTGCTTTGGCTAATCGCTAACCGCGTGCTTTTTGCTCCAGAGGCCCCATGCGCCCCTATCGCGACGAAGAAGATTACTGGCGGATCCGCGCTTTTCTGCGCGAGGTGTTTCTGCTCAACGGGCGGCGCGAGATGTGCTGGCAGGCTGCGCGCCTCGACTACTGGCGCTGGCATGTCGTTCTCAACTGCGAGGCGCTGCCCGCTATCGAGCCGTATATCTTCTTGTGGGAAACGCCCGGCGGGGAGCTGGCCGCCGTTCTCAATCCCGAAGGGCTGGGCGAGGTGTTCTTGCAGGTGCATCCGGCCCAGACTACTCCGGCGCTGATCGAGGACATGCTCGACGTGGCCGAGACGCATCTCGCCTGCGCCGACGCCGAGGGGCGGCGCACGATCCAGGTCTGGGCGCACGAAAGCGACCGCGAGCGTCAGGCGGCGCTGGCGCGGCGCGGCTACACGCGCGGCGATTGGCCGGAGCACCAGCACCGCCGTCTGCTGGACGGCTCCCCGCTGCCGGACGCGCCAATCGCGCCAGGGTATCGCGTGCGGCCGCTCGGCGACGCAGACGAACTACCGTCACGAAGCTGGGCGTCGTGGCGCGCGTTCCACCCTGACGAGCCGGACGGGGCGTATCAGGGCTGGGAGTGGTACCTCAACATCCGGCGGTGCCCGATGTACCGGCGCGACCTCGACATCGTCGCCGAAGCGCCGGACGGCACGATCGCCGGGTTCTGCACTGTCTGGTACGACGACGTGACGCGCGCCGGGTATTTCGAGCCGGTCGGCATCATGCGGGAGCACCAGCGGCGTGGGCTGGGCCGCGCGGTGATGGTCGAGGCGCTGCGGCGGCTGGAGCGCCTGGGCGGGACGCTCGCCACGGTCGGCGGATTCAGCGCCGCCGCCAACGCGCTCTACACCTCGGTCATGGGGCCAGACTGCGCGCGGCTCGAAAGATGGGTGAAAAGCAGCTAGAAACAGCAAAAAGCAGCTGAAGACGGCGAAAGGCTGCTCGCCGGTGCTCTTGGCTGTTCTTCGCTGCTCTCGGCTGCCGCTAGCTGACCGCCTGCACCAGCACGCCCAGGAAGATCAGCAACACGTCCACGCCGATCAGAAACGTGGCGACGCGCACCAGCCGCGCCTTTTCGCGCACCGCCTGGGCGTGGCTGGCGATCGCGTCCACGTAGGAGTTCACCAGCCCGCTGTAATACTGCGAGTCCGACCGCCCAAGCCATTCCTTGATGGTCGCCTTGTCCGGGTTCAAGGGCGGGCCGACGACATCGCGCGGCAGGCGCGCCCAGTAAGACAGCAGAAAAACCGCCGCGTAGACAATAAAAATCAGTATAATGAAAATCGTGCTGACGGTTCCGATCGGCAGCTCGTCTTCCGGGCGTAGCTGGAGCGCGCTCACCAGCGCGACGATCACGCTGCTGACGCTGATATTCTGCTGCGCTTTGTCGTCCAGTTTCGTCGCGGACGTTTCCAGCGTCGCAAGCTGCGTTTTGAGCAGCTCAAGCACGGAACGCTCTTGAAAGTTCAAGCTGTCGTCCATCTGTCCGCTTGCCCCCGTGATGAAAACTTTGAGCAGGACGAAAGGATATTGCGATGACCTCCAAGCCCGATACGCAGCCTATCGCCGTTTCCGCGGCCACCAAAGAGCGATTCGACGCCGCGTGCAATGACTTCTCGATGGACCCCGACGTGATGATCAACTGGCTGCTGGGGCTGATCCCCCGGCTGTTCGTCGCCGGACAGGGCGGGATTGTCGTCCAGCAGAGCCAGCCGTCGCAGCCCGCGTTCAGCAGTATTGTATACGATCCTGACGCGCCGCCGAGCAACCCGCCCCGCACGCTCAAGGTGTTCGAAGACGACGAGCCTGGCTCGAACCCGATCATCGTGCTGGAGTCGGACAAGTTCTTTATCAAGCCAACCGTGATCGGCCCGTATATGCACCGGATCGCCAGGGTGTACCAGCAGCAGGAGCAGGACCAGGAGAAGCCGCGCTGGCAGCACGACGACTGGCTCGACCTGGGCGGCACGGGGTTTAAGATCAAGTAGCTGAAAAACAGCAAGAGCCGCTACAGACAGCGAAAAGCAGCGAGGAACAGCCACCCATCCCCGCTGCTTTTAGCCACTTTTTCCCTGTTCTTCGCTGCCCTTAGCTGATTTCTTCCGCCTGCGTGACCATCGCGTCCAGCTCGTCCAGGCCGCGCTGCCAGAAACCGGGATCGGTCAGGTCCACGCCCAGCGGCGCGAGCACCTTCTCCGGCCAGTCGGAGCCGCCGGCGCGCAACACTTCCAGGTAGCGCGGCGCGAAGCCGTCGCCCTGCTGGCGGTAGATCGCGAACAGCGCCAGCACCAGTAGCTCGCCGAACGCATAGGCGTAGACGTAGCCCGGCGTGTGCAGGAAGTGCGGCACGTAGCTCCACCACACGCCGTAATCGCCGGTCAGGCGCACGCTGTCGCCGAACATGGCGCGCTGCGTCTCCAGCCAGATGTCGCTCAGGCGCTCGGCGGTCAGCTCGCCTTCTTCGCGGCGAGCGGTGTGCATCCCGTGCTCGAAGCGGTTCATCGACACCTGGCGGAAGATTGTCGCGAACGAGTCTTCCAGCTTGTGGCCGAGCAGCGCCAGCCGCACGTGCGGATCGCGCTCTCGTTCCATCAGGTCGGTGAAGACCAGCATCTCGCCGAAGGTCGAGGCCATCTCGGCGGTCGTGAGCGGGGTGTGGGCTTGCAACATCCCCTGCCCGCGCGCAAGGTACTGGTGCACACCGTGCCCCAGCTCGTGCGCCAGGGTCATCACGTCGCGCACGCGCCCGGTGTAGTTCATGAAGACGTAGGGATGCGCCGAAGGGACGGTGCTGGCGCTGTAGGCCCCGCCGCGCTTATTCGGGCGCTCGGCGGCGTCGATCCAGTTTCGCTCGAAGAACTGGCCCGCGATGCTCGCCACCTCCGGGTGAAAGCGCGCGTAGGCTTGCAGAACTGTCTCGCGCGCTTCATCCCAGCGGTACGACGCGGCGGCGGCGGGCAGCGGGGCGTAGCGGTCGTAGTCGGTCAGCTCGTCCAGCCCGAGAATCCGGCGCTTGAGCGTGTAGTAGCGCGCCACGATGTCATAGCGCCCGGTCACGGCGGCGATCAGCGCCTCGACCGTCTCGTCGCTGACCTCGTTCGAGAGGTTGCGCGCGGCGATCCAGGTCGGATAGCGCCGCAGCCGGTCGTCGGAGGCTTTGTCGGCGGCGAGCGTGTTGAAGATGAAGGTCGTCATCGGCAGGTGCGCGCGCAGGCCCTCGGTCAGCGCGGCGGCGGCGCGGCGGCGCACCTCGCGGTCGGCGTCGTAGAGCCGCGCCAGGACGGCGGACTCGTTCAGCGACTGGCCGTCGAGCGTGTAGCGCGCGCTGCCCCGTAGCTCGGTGAAGAAGCGCACCCACGCCTCGCGCCCGGTGACGGATTTCTCCGCCAGAATCTTCTCCTCGGCCTCGCTGAGCATGTGCGGCTGGTAGAGCCGCGCCACCTCCAGCCAGTGGCGGTAATGGGCCAGCTCGGGCGCCTCGATCAGGCGGTGCGCGACGTGGTCCGGCGCGTTGACCCACTCCAGCGTGAAGAAGACGAGCTTCTGCTGAAGCTGCGACGACCACTCGGTCGCCTTCTGGAGCAGCCCGCCATAGCGCGGGTTGGCCGTGTCGGTGGACCAGATCAGGTGGGCGAAGGACTCGACTTTGGTCGCGGTCTCGACGATGGCTTCATAGCGAGCCACTGCCTCGGCCAGCTCATCAGGCGCGAGCGTCGCCACATCCCCGCGATAGTCGCGCTCCAGCGCGGCGGCGTCTTCGTCGGCGCGCTGCATGTCGGCGGCGAGCGCCGGGTCGTCGATCCCGGCGTACAGGTCGCTCAGGTCCCAGGCGACCTGCTCGGCTCCGGTGAGTTGCGTCTGTTCAGCGTGCATAGCCGGCTCCTTAGAAAAAGCAAATGGCGGTTATGTGAACTATCGAAAGTCATTGGCGTATCAGCCCGGCGTGGGAAACCT
>DAOKYY010000165.1:0-3573 GCA_035325905.1 Aggregatilineaceae bacterium
GGGGTGGCGCTGGCGGGCACGTCGGCAGGCATGAGCGTGGCGTCTGGTACGCTGACGGTGACGGGACCGGGGGCGGTGGCACTGGCGGGGCTGTCGGCGGGGTCGGCGAGCGCGAGCGGCAGCCTGAGCGCGGCATCGGGGACCACATTCGAGTGGCAGGTGCTGGTCGATTGGGACGGGGATGGCTCGTTTGGGCACGCAGCGTCGGACATCAGCGCGTATTGGGTGGAGCTGGCGTGGCGGCTGGGCATCCGCGAGGCGTTCGAGGCGATGGCCGACGAGGCCGAGGCGACGATCGAGCTGATCAACACCGACGGGCGCTTCAGCCCGGAAAACCCGGCCAGCCCGATCAACGGGCTGGTGCGACCGGGGCTGGACGTGCGCATCCGGGCGGTGCTCAACGGCGCGCCGCAGGCGATGTACAGCGGGCGGCTGGAAAGCGTCAAGGTGCGGTGGGAGCCAGCGAGCGGCGCGCAGGCGGGCAAGAGTCGCGCGGCGCTGATCTGCGCGGGCTGGAAGCAGACGCTGCAAGAGGTCGAGGTGTCGATTCCGCTCTACGTGGACTGGAACACGTCGGAGCCGATTAAGCACATGCTGAACGACCTGGGCGTGCCGCACGCGCTCGACGGCGGCGTGACGATGCTGCCGATTTATGGCGACGAGGGCGCGAAAAAAGCCTGGGAAGTGATCCGCGAGCTGACCGAGGCGGAGCGCGGGCGGTGCTTCGAGGCGCGCGACGGCAAGGTTACCTGGTGGCAGCGTCACCGGATGGTGCGCAATGTGACGGTGGCCGGGACGGTGAGCCATACGGCGGGCAGCTATAAGCCCTATCACGTGAGCTATGGCTACGCCAGCCACCTGTCCAACAGCGTGCGGGTGCAGGCGTACCAGCGCGAGGTTGAGGCCGCCAGCGAACTGCTGTGGGCGCTGAAACAGGAAATCTATATCCCAGCGGCGAGCAGCCGGTCGTTCGAGGCGGCGTTGCAGCGCGACGTGTCGCTGATACCTGCGGCGGCAAGCTCGGTGACGATCTCAGATGTGACGTTTTCGGCGGGCAGCGCGACGATCACATCCGAGGTGCGCGGCGGGATGGTGGTAATCACGGCCACCAACAGCAACACGATTCCGGCGGTGCTGACCGGGCTGAAGGTCTACGCGACGCCGATTAGCAAGAGGAACCCGATCGTCGTTGAGGTGGAAGACGCGGCGAGCGTGGCGGCATATGGCAAGCGCGGAGCGCGCACGATGGACCTCAAGGCGCTGTCGGTGTACGGCACGGCGCGGCAAATCGCGCTGTATGAAATCTACCGGCGCGGGCGGCCCCAGGGCGCGGCGGAGAAGGTGAGCTTCAGGCGCAAGGCGGACGGCATGGACAACGCGCACCTGCTGGCGTGGGAGATCGGGACGCGGATAGCGATCGACATCCCGGCGGCGGGACCGGCGCGCGAGTATTTTATCATTGGCGAGGAGCACCGGCTGAGCGCGGGCGGGCTGCACGAGACGACCTATGACCTGGAGCCAGCCGACACGCAGCGGTACTGGCTGCTCGGAGTGGCGGGCGCGAGCGAGATGGATCAGACAACGAGAGTGGGGTACTAGATGGCCTGGACAACGCCCCGATCATGGGAAATTGGCTGGCTGGTGACGGCGGACGATCTGAACACCCACCTGCGCGACAACCTGAACGCGCTGGCGATCGGGAGCGGCGCGCAGGCGGAGTACACCGGCACGTATCAGACGACGGCGACTGGCATGGCCGACCTGGGCTTGCAGGTGCAGGTCACGGTGACGCATGGCGGGCGCGTGCTGTTTAATTTTGGCGGCATAGTGGCGGGGCCGAACTCACCCAACAAGGGGTATCTGGCGCTGAGGATTAACGACTTCGTCGAGCCGCGCATTGTGATCGCAGGAACAGACTCAGCTGGCTGGGAGGTCGGGTTGTTTTTTGCGCATTACAGCTACCTGACGGGCAACCTGGCGAATGGCCTGTACACGTTCAAGATTCGCGGGTACGTGACGAGCGGCACTCTGCGCGTGTTCGGCGATGCGAACCGCCCGATCTACATCAGCGCGGTGGAGATATAGCGATGGCAGAGGTGTTTATCACGACAGTGATCGGCGACGCCGGCGCGCTGCACGCGGCACTGGCGCGCGCGCTGGGCGAGGACCCGGCCGGGGTCGTGGCGACGCCGGCAGGAACGGTGATCCACCTGCGCGGCGAGGTGGACGGCGAGACGGCAGACCGGATAAAGGGGATTGCGGAGGGATTCCGCAGCGACATCGAGCGACTTGAGCGGCCAATGGCAGTCAATCTGACGCGCCGGGCGCAATCATTCAGGAGGGTGCAAGGGCTATGGCGGTAGACAACAACAAGGCGGGAATCGCGCAGGACATCGCGCAGGCGGCGGACGATCTGCGCATCGTGCTGGCAAAGTGCCGGGACATTTGGGACCGGTACAACGACACGGGCGTGCTGGACGATGTGACGGCGCTGCCGAACGCGAGCGACCCGGTGCCGGGGACGGACTTCGACAAGCAAACGATGACCGATGCGGTCTACGCGCTCCAGCTGTTCGCGACGTGGATGGATGGCGGCCCACGTCAGAGTCTGAACAAGGCTGCCGCGCTGGTCAAGGCGCCGCCGGCGAGCTAGGGGCGAGGCTTGGACGACACCATCCGCTTGCTGATCAACTCCAATATCCCGTGGTCGGTGGCGGCCACGATTATCGCGATCGCGCTGCGCCCGGTGCTGGCGACGCTGGCGAGCGGGATGGTGGACGCGCGCAAGGACGAGGCGCGGGCGCTGGCCGAGCGCAACGACAACGAGCGCGAGCAGACGCGGGTGTTGGCCGAGGTTAAAGAAGCGCTGGTGGACAGCGCCGCGATCACCAAATCCGTGCTGAATCTGCTGACGCCGATCAGCGCGCTGCCGGGCGAAATCAAGGACATCGGCAAGCGGATGACGGAGCGCGCCGACGCGCGCGACGAACTGGTGCGCTCGCAGGGGCAGTCGCACGCGCAGCGGCTGGAGTCGCTCCAGCAGTTGATCGCGGGGTTGCCGCAGGCGTACCTCGCCAAGAGCGCGGAGCATTTCGACCCGCAGATCGCGGGGATTCAGGCGGCGGTGGCGGCGCTGCGCGCTCAGATTGAGAGCAAGCCGGAGGCCATGACGCCGGACGTTGTCAAGGAAATTCGCGGTGAGCTGGCAAAAATCGCCCGGCTCGTGACCGCGTTAAGCGAAAAAGAGGCCGAAAAGGAGACGAAACGTGGAACTGAATCAGGACTTGCTTGAGGCTGCGCTGGTGGCGCTGGCGGCGCTGCTGGGCGGGGCGCTGGGGCTGGCGCTGGTGGCGCTGGTGTTGAAGTACGCCGCCAAGTGGTTCAAGGACTTCCGCGCGATCGTGCGCGACTACACGCCGCGCGTGATTGCGCAGGTAGACCAGCCGGGCGATCCGGCGCTGGTGCAGCTCGACAAGTGGTTGGACCGGCTGTACCCGTATGGCTGGGACGTGCTGGCCGCGAAGGTGCTGCCCGCGATGCTGCGCGCGGCGGCGGACGCGATCGCGGCGGCGG
>DAOKYY010000166.1:0-3563 GCA_035325905.1 Aggregatilineaceae bacterium
TTTTCAAGCGCGTGGCGCTTTACCCCGCCGGGATGAAGCGCGAAATCTCGCCGCTGTCGTAATCGATCACGTACAGCTCGCCCGCCTCGTCCTCGCCGAACGAGCTGATGCTCAGGCCCGATTCCAGCGCGGCCTGCACATCCCACGCGCCGCCATCAGCCTGCCGCGCGGACCAGATCGTGCCGCTGCACCAGTCGCCGTAGAAGTACGTACCCGCCAGCGCCGGAATCGCTTCGCCGCGATAGACATAGCCGCCGGTGATCGAGCAGCCGCCCGTTCCGCTGTGGCTGTACTCCGCGATCGGCATCACCGGCTCGGACGCGGGCTGCTCGCCGGAGTAAATTTGCGAGCCTTCATAGGGCCGCCAGCCGTAGTTTTCGCCGCCGGGGCTGTCCGCCGGCTGGAAGTTGACCTCTTCCCACTCGTTCTGCCCGACATCCGCGATATACAGGTCGCCGGTTTCGCGGTCGAAGCTGAAGCGCCAGGGGTTGCGCAGGCCCCACGCCCAGATCTCCGGGCGGGCGTTGTCGGTCGATGCGAACGGGTTATCGTCGGGGATGGCGTAGCCGTCCTCCGCGCTCACGTCCAACCGCAGGATCGCGCCCAGCAGCGTTCCGAGGTTCTGAGCGTTGTTTTGCGGGTCCCCGCCCGAGCCGCCGTCGCCCATCGCGACGTACAGATACCCGTCCGGCCCGAAGGCGAGGTGGCCGCCGTTGTGGTTGGCGTAAGGCTGCTCGACGACCAGAAGCTGCTGCTCGCTGGCCGGGTCGGCGCGGTCCGGGTCCTCAGCAGAGACGGTGTAGCGCGCGATCACGCTGCTGCCGTTGCGATCGGTATAGTCGATGAAGAAGACGCCGTTCTCGGCGTAGTCCGGGTGGAAGGCCAGCCCCAGCAAGCCGCGCTCGGTGTAGCCGGTGCCAAGCGCCTCCGGGCTGATCCGGTCGGACACGTCGAGGAAGGGCGCTTCCAGCCGCTGGCCGTCTTGCAGCACCCAGATCGCGCCGCCCTGCTCGACGACGAAGAGCCGGCCGGAGCCGTCTCCGGCGTGCGTCAGGTAGAGTGGGCGGGTGAATCCATTTGCGACCGGCTCCAGCGCGAAGCCGGGGGTTTGCGCCCGGGCGGCGGGCAGCGCGAGCGCCAGAATCAGCGCGCCCGCGATCACGGCGCCCGCGATCAAAACGATTCCGCTGCGGTCGACTCGTCGTTTCATGAGGCGTTCCTCTCTTGTTCCAATACACTCCGGTCCGTCAAGCGCCCGGTCAGCGCCGGGTTTACAGCCAGAGTTTAGGGCATCGGCTCCCGGATCGGCCAGCCTTCCAGATCGGCTGGGCCGCCGCCTAAAACGTGCGTGCACCGCCCTGCCCTGGTACAATCGGCGCCCGTCTGGCCCGCCAGACCACTGGTAGCACACCGGCTCCGCCTTTGGCAAGCCACCGGAAGGCTTGTTTCGCTGTCCGTTCTTTCGCCGTCAGGCAAGTATGGAAGGAACCCATGTCTGAACTCGATCTCAAACGTATTAACACGATCCGGATGCTGGCGGTCGATGCCGTGCAGCAAGCGAATTCCGGCCACCCCGGCCTGCCGATGGGCGCGGCGCCGATGGCTTATGTGCTCTGGACGCGCTTTCTGAAGCACAACCCGGCTGACCCGCACTGGCCGAACCGCGACCGCTTCATTCTCTCCGCCGGGCATGGCTCGATGCTGCTCTACGCGCTGCTCTACCTGACCGGCTACGACCTGCCGCTGGAGCAGCTTGAGCAGTTCCGCCAGTGGGGCAGCAAGACGCCCGGCCACCCGGAGTACGGCCTGACGCCGGGCGTCGAGACGACGACCGGGCCGCTGGGGCAGGGGTTCACCAACGGCGTCGGGATGGCGATTGCGGCGCGGCACTTCGAGGCGACCTTCAACACGCCGGATCACGCGCTGGTCGATCACTGGATTTACGCGATCGTCAGCGACGGCGACCTGATGGAAGGGATCACGTCCGAGGCGGCGTCGCTGGCCGGGCATCTCAAGCTCGGCAACCTGATCTACCTGTATGACAATAACAGCATCTCCATCGAGGGCAGCACCTCGCTGGCGTTCACTGAGGATACCGGCCAGCGGTTCGAGGCTTACGGCTGGCAGGTGTTGCGCGTTGACGACGGCAACGACCTGGACGCGATTGACGCCGCGATCCGGCTGGCTCAGGCCGAGCCGGAGCGCCCGTCGCTGATCATGGTCACGACCACGATCGGCTACGGCAGCCCCAACAAGGCCGGGACCGCCGACGCTCACGGCGCGCCGCTCGGTGTGGACGAGGTCGCGCTGACCAAGCAGGCGCTCGACTGGCCTCAGGAGCCGAAATTCTACGTGCCGGACGACGTGCTGAGCTTCTTCCGCGAGGCGCAGGCGCGCGGGCGCGCCGCTCAGAATGCCTGGCAGCAGACCTTTGACGCCTGGGCGCAGGCCAACCCGGACAAGGCCGCGCTGTGGCGGCAGGTGGTTGGCGGCGAGCCAGGCGCGGACTGGGAGTCACACCTGCCGGTCTTCAAAGAGGGCAAGGTCGCCACGCGCAACGCTTCGGGCAAGGTCATGAACGCGATCGCAGCCGGCGTGCCGGGGCTGATCGGCGGCTCGGCGGACCTCGAACCCTCGACCAAGACCTTCCTGAACGACTACGACGCCATCGCGCCGGGGAATTACGGCGGGCGCAACCTGCATTTCGGCGTGCGCGAGCACGCCATGGGTGGGATCGCGAACGGCATGGCCGTCTACGCCAGGCTGATCCCGTACACCGCGACTTTCCTGGTCTTCTCGGACTACATGCGCCCGGCGATCCGGCTGGCGGCGCTGAGCGAGTTCCCGACCGTGTTCGTCTTCACGCACGATAGCATCGGCCTGGGCGAAGATGGCCCGACGCACCAGCCGGTCGAGCATATCATGTCGCTGCGGCTGATCCCGCACCTCGACGTGATCCGCCCGGCGGACGCCAATGAGACCGCCGGGGCGTGGCGCTGCGCGATCCGCAACCGCGAGCACCCGACCGCGCTGCTGTTCACGCGCCAGAACGTCCCGGTGCTGACCGGCGACGCACAGGCGATGTGGGACGGGGTGGAGCGGGGCGCGTATGTCGTCTCCGAGGCGGAGGGAGGCGACCCGGCGGTCATCCTGATCGGGACCGGCTCCGAGGTGCATCTCGCGCTGGCGGCGCAGAAGCTGCTGGCGGAAAAGAACGTCGCGGCGCGCGTGGTCAGTATGCCGTCGTGGGAGCGGTTCGAGCGCCAGCCGCAGGACTACCGTGACAACGTGCTGCCGCCCGCCGTCACGGCGCGGGTCGCGGTCGAGGCCGGGGTCACGCTCGGCTGGGAGAAGTGGGTCGGGGCGCAGGGCGCGGTCGTCGGCGTGGATCGCTTCGGCGCGTCGGCGCCCTACGAGACGATCTACCAGGAGCTTGGGCTGACGCCGGAAGCGATCGCCGAGCGCGCGCTGGCCCTGGTCGAGCGGGTCTAAACCCATCACACGCGAAAGCCTCACGCGGCGCGGGATCGAGAGCGGTCCCGCGCCGTTTTTTCGCGTGGTGT
>DAOKYY010000167.1:0-3468 GCA_035325905.1 Aggregatilineaceae bacterium
CTGATCGCCAAGCTCGACGTCGCCACCATCGTCCTGATGAGCGTCGTCGCCGGGCTGGGCTACCTGCACATCGTCTGGCGTCGCGAGGAGCGCGCCGACCGACAGCAACTCTACGCAGTCGTCGAGGCGCAGACCCGCGCCGTCGAGGCGCTGCGTGTCGCCATCGCCACGAAGGGGGCAGCATGAAGACGAAGCGCAAGACCGCCAGCCAACGGCTGATCGAACTGCTGTTCCCGCGCTCCTGCGCCGAGCGTCACGAGTTCCGACTGGCGCTCGCCAAGAACCGCCGCGAGGCCGCGCGCCTGCGCCGCGCCGCGCAGGCCTTCGAGCGCACCTTCGCGGAGGCCAAGTCGTGAGCTACAAGGTACACGCAACGCCGAAACTGGTCGCGATCCACTGGCTCGACGCCAACGCGATCAACGGCTGGCAGGACCCGGACGACAAGGACACCACCGTCCACGAGGCAGTCACCGTCGGCTGGCTCGTCCGCGAGGACAAGGTCTCGGTGACGGTCTCCTCAACGATCGCCTTCGCCCCCGGCGAGGACAAGTACGAGATCAATGCAGCGATGACCATCCCCCGCGGCATGATCGTGAAGCAGCGGGTGATGCGATGACCCTCGACGAGATCACCCGGCAGGCGATCGAGCCCGCCTACGCGCTGCTCCCTGCGGCGATGCGCTCGAAGGAAGCGACCCTGATGCTGCTCGCGATCGGCCTGCAGGAGTCGCGATTCCTGCACCGCCGGCAGATCGGTGGCCCGGCGCGCGGCTTCTGGCAGTTCGAGCGCGGCGGTGGCGTGCTCGGCGTACTGACCCACCCGGCCAGTCGGCAGGCCGCGCGCGACGTATGCACGCGCTACGACATCGGCTGGGACAGCCGCGAGGTCTACCGCGAGCTTGTCGACAACGACGTGCTCGCCGCCGCCTTTGCGCGCCTGCTCCTCTGGACCGATCCGGCGCCCCTGCCGGGCCTCGGCGACGAAAACGGCGCGTGGGCCTACTACCTGCGCAACTGGAGGCCCGGCAAGCCTCACCCGCAGACGTGGCCCGAGATGTACCAGCAGGCCCTTTCCTTCGTCCTTCGGAAGTAGCGGATGCTATCGCTCATCCTCGGCTGGATCAACCGTTACCTGATCCCCATCGTGCTGGCCGGCGGCGTAGCCCTCGGCGCCGTCGGCGCGCGCTGGTTCTACCTCCCCGCGGTCGAGCGCGCCAACGAGCGCGCGGCCGCGCTGCAGGCCTCCGTCGACCAGTGGGCGCGGCAGGCAAAGAGCGCCCGCGCGGCCGCTGACCGCGCCCAGCGCGAGGCCGCCGAACGCGGCGCGCGCCTGCAGGAGCAGGTCGAGCAACTGCGGCGCGACCTCGCCGCGCGCACCTACAAGGACGAATCATGCGACGACGCCGCAGCCGCCGTGCGCCAGCAGTGGCGCTCGCGCTGACCCTCCTCGCGGGCTGCGCCACGGTCCAACCCGTGCCCGTGCCCTGCGTGGCCGAGATCCCGTCGGAGCCCAAGTGGCTGTCCGACAGCCTACCGCCCGATGCCAGCGCGGCGGAGATCGTGCGCGCACTCGGGGCCGACCTGCTGGTGGCCGTCCAACACGGCGCAACCCTGCGGGCAATCCTCGGAGCCTGCGCCCATGCAGATTGACGACGCCCTGATCCAGTTCGCCACGCCGCGCGACATCGAGTTGATTCAAGCCGTACGAGAGCACGGCAGCAACCGTCGCGCCGCCCTCGCCCTCGGCGTTCACTACTCGGTGATCGGCCGCGCGATGGAGGCGCTGCGCAAGCGCGCCGCCAAGCAGGGCCACTCGCCCGAGCACGACATGACTCACACGGTGCCGGACGGGTTCCGCGTGCGCGGCGTGTCCACCTACTACAATAAGGAGGGTAAACCCTCCGGTCAGTGGGTGAAGTCTGCCGTAGACCACGACCGCGCCGAGCAGATCGCCCGCGAGGCGGTAGCGGCCCTGTCGCAGTCGGTGGTCGGCATGGCCCCGCTCGTGCCCACGCCGCAGGCCAACTACAGCGACCTGCTCGCCGTCTACCCGTTCGGCGACCCGCACTTCGGGATGTACGCGTGGGCGGCCGAGGCGGGCGACGACTTCGATCTGGACATCGCCCGCCGCACGACGATGGGCGCGGTCGACAGGTTGGTTTCGTCGGCGCCGGCCGCCGAGACGGGCGTGCTCTTGCTGCTAGGCGACGTCTTCCACATGAACGACCAGAAGAACGTCACCCCGGGGCACGGGCACCAGTTGGACGTCGACACCCGCTTCGTGCGCGTGCTGCAAGTCGGCATCGAGACCTTCCGCCACGCGGTGCTGCGCGCGCTGGAGAAGCACGCGCGGGTGATCGTGCGCTGCGTGGCCGGCAACCACGACCCGCAGGCGATCTGGTCGCTCGCGTTCACGCTCGCCGCCTACTTCGGCAACGAGTCCCGGGTAAGGGTCGATCTCGATCCGTCCAAGTTCTGGTACCTGCGCTTCGGCGATGTGCTCATCGGCTCCACGCACGGCGATACCGCCAAGCACGAGCAACTGGGGCCGATCATGGCGACCGATCGGGCGCGCGACTGGGGCGAGACTAAGCACCGCTACTGGTACACCGGGCACGTCCACCACCAATCGGTGAAGGAGTTCCCGGGCGTAGTCTGCGAGTCGTTCCGTACGCTCGCCGCGCGCGACGCCTACGCCACCGGGCACGGATACCGCGCCGGTCGGGACATGACCTGCATCGTTCACCACGCGCGGCACGGCGAGGTCGAGCGGCACCGCTGCGACCTCGGGATGGTGGCGTGAGCGCCCTCACCCTCAAGGCGGCCGCCGACCTCTTCGGCGTGTCCGTGCGCACGGTCCGTCGCGAGATCGCCGACGGGCGGTTGGTCGCCTACCGGGTGCGTGGCGAAGTGCCGCTTACCGCGCTGCGCGACCTCCTCGGGCACTCCAGCTTGGCGGTTACCTCGAAGTACACGCACCTCGCGCGCCCCGACCTCGTCGAGGCCACGAAGAAGCTGCGGGTCTAGGACGGGTCAGGGCCCGTCGTTCTCCTCTGTAGGTCGCCGGATTTTGAGTCCGGCGCGTCTACCAGTTCCACCACCCCGGCAGAGAGGGAAAGCGGGTCTGGAGTGGACCCGCGTTGACCCGTCGACGGGTCAGAAATGGGTCAGCGTTTGCGGGCCCGGTAGGCCAGCCAGAGGGCGCCGCCGCCCATCACCACGATCGCGATCCAGCCGATCGCCTCGTCGCCCAGCGTAGGGCCGGCGAAATAGGCGATCAGCACGACGAGCGCGAAGAGGCCTAGCAGGTTGAGTGCTGCAGTGGTCTTGTCCATGCTGCTCTCCTTGAAAGAGAACCCCGAGTATACCTAGTCCTCGACGGCGCCCGGGGCCAGCGGGGCGCCGCCGATCTGCTCGTGCAGTCGCTGGGCCAACGCGAGGGCGCGCCACGCGAGCGCGTTCGCCTCCG
>DAOKYY010000168.1:0-3423 GCA_035325905.1 Aggregatilineaceae bacterium
CCCACGCCGGGCTGATACGCCAATGGCTTTCGATAGTTCACATAGCAGTTAGCTTCGGGCTAACCGCTCAAAGGGGACCGGGGGATGAGAGATTAGCGGCGGCGCCGGGCGGTCCAGCGGCGCCGCAGGACCACCGCCAGCACCAGCGCGAGCAGGACGCTCAGCCCGCCCAGCAGCCACGAGACCACGGTCAGCGCGCGGCTCAGGGCGCTGTGCGAGGCCCCTGCCCCGCCGGGCGAGGCGTTGGAGTCTGTCGCGGCGCGCCCGGCGTCGCTAGCCGCCAGCAGCGGCTCGTCGAGGCTGTTCCCCAGCTCGTCCAACTGGTCGCTGACGCTCTCCAGCTTTTCGTCAATCTCCTCCAGGCTGAGCAGCACGCCCGGATCGTCGCTGCTGGAGCGCAACTGCTCGACCGTGTCCTGCAAGTCGGTGGAGGTGTCCTGAAGCGTTTCCAGGCTCTGCTGAAGCTCGGCGTCGACGCCGGACTGCCGGGCGACCGACGCCGCCAGCACCCCCAGCACGCCGGCCAGCACCAGCGCGAGCATCACCGTGATCGCGCGGTCCAGCCAGGACGAGAAATCGGCGATTCGTCTCATACGCTTCTGGCGCCCCGCATCCCAAAACGCCCTGCATTATGTCCGTGTTTCTGGAAATCTCAAGCCCGCCAGGCCGCCGCGCTCGCGCTCGTGGACCAGCGCGAAGGCCGGGCGTCCGCGCCCGGCCTTCGGGGGTCCGGCTTCCTTACATCGATGGGCGCTTTTCCGCCGCCGACGTCTTGCTCACGTTGCGCAGCCAGCCCTTCCAGGGGTGCTCGAAGGTCGCGGACAGGAAGTACAGCCCGCCCAGGATCAACGCCCCGGACACGACCAGGATCAGGCGCAGCGTGCTGGAGCTGACCGGGGCCACCCTGGCCTCAAGATGCTCCTCAGACTGCGCGGCGAGCTTCACGTTCGAGCCGCGCGCCAGCCGCAGCGTCGAGACGCCCGGCGGCAGCTCGATCTCGGCGCTGTTCACCGAGTTCGCGCCCGACCCGCTGCGCGTCGACCGGACGGTCTGCTTCGGGTTGTCACTGGTCACGGTGAAGCTGGCGGATGACCCGCGCGTCTCAAACTGGGCCACAATCGGCGCGTCCGAGGTGTTCGTCACCACCACGTCGCCGCCGCCCATCGTGAACTCAAGCTCAGTCCCGGCGTAGGTCTGCGTGCGGACGGAGTTGATGATCCAGTACGCCGCCGCTACGATGACGGCGAGGGCAACCACCACCCTGACGATGATTTTTACGTTCTTCATTGCTCCGCTCCTGTGCTCGTCGGACTCAATCGCCTGTGATTCCACCATACCCCGGCGGTATGGTGCAGGCGTCCAGCCCGCGTCACAGCTTTGACACAGGGTGTCTGGAAATTGAAACGTCACCTCACGGGCAGGCGCAGCGTCACCGAAGTGCCCTGCCCTAACGCGCTGTCCAGGCGGAGCGCGCCGCCGTGATGCGCGACGATGGCGCTCACCACCGCCAGGCCGATGCCATCGCCGGGAACATTCTCAGTGTTGCGCCCGCGATACAACTCCTCGCCCACCAGCGGCAGATCGTCAGCGGGGATGCCCACCCCCGTATCCCGCACCTGAATCAGCAGATCGTCCTCGTCCACCCGCGCGCTGAGCGTGATGCTATCGCCCGGCCCGGTGAACTTGAAGGCGTTGTCCAGCAGGTTGTGCAGCGCCAGCAGCAAAAGGTCCTGATCCGCCGGCACACGCGGCAGCGGCTCCGGCGGGAGCCGCGCGGCGAAACGTCGCTCGGCGAACTCGCTCCGCTCGCGCTCTAGATCGACGGCTTCGCGCAGGAACTCGGCTATGTCCAGCGGCTCCAGCTCAATCGGGACGGTTTCCAGGTCGGTGAGCTTGCGGAGGCTGAAGATCAAGCGGCTGAGGCGGTGGGCTTCCTGCTCCAGCATCTGGACGGTCTGGCGCTGGCCCTCGTCCTGAAGCGTCAGCGCCAGGCTGCCCAGCCCGGCGTGCAGCGCGGTCAGCGGGTTCTTGAGCTGGTGATCCAGCCGCCGCAGAAAGCGAAAACGCTCCGCCAGCGCCGCCTGCCGCAAGCGCTCGATGCGGCGCTGGTGCCGGTAGTCGAGCGCCAGCGTCAGGATCAGCATCAGCGCGGCGATGATGGCGAGGATCAGGCCGGGGATGATAACCAGCACGTCGAGGTCGTCGGGATACACCAGGATGCCCCGGACATAGCTCACCCGGACGACCAGCATCACCCCGGCCAGGGCCAGGCCGGCCGGCAGAAGCAGCCCCAACCACCTGCGGGGGGTCATCCGCTGGCTTCGGCCACGGGGCCGATAAACCGGTAGCCGTGCCCGGTGACGGTCTCGACGTAGCGCGGGTCAGCCGGATCATCGGCCAGGGCTTTGCGCAGCTCCGTGATCCGCGTATCGACCACGCGCTCGCCCACCACGCGCTCCCAGCCCCAGACTTCGGTCAGCAGGCGCTCGCGGGTGATGACCTCGTCGGGATGGATCATCAGGTATTCGAGAATGGCGAAGGCTTTGGGTGTCATCGGCACCTCGCGGCCGTCCAGAAACACCCGGCGCGACGCGCGGTCGATCACCAGCCGGTCGCTCGCCAGCCGCCGGGCCGCGCTCAGCGCCCGGATGCCGGGGCGCGCGCGGCGCAGCACGGTGCGGATGCGCGCGACCAGCTCCTGCGGGTCGAACGGCTTGTTCAGATAATCGTCCGCCCCTTCTTCGAGGGCCATGATGCGCTCGGCGGTGCCGCTGATCTGGGTCAGGAGAATGACCGGCGTCCAGTCCCCGCGCCGCCGCATCCGGCGCAGCGCCTCGCGGCCGTCGAGGCGGGGCATCAGCACGTCGAGCACGACGAGGTCCGGGCGAAGCTGCTCCAGCTTTTCCAGCGCCTGCTCTCCGTTGTGCGCGACCTCCACCGCGAACCCGGAAAGCTGTAAGAATGTGGTCAGCGTGCCGACAATAGCGGCTTCGTCATCGACCAGCAAAATACGCGGCGGCGTTGGCTCGCCGGGGTCAGGATAGCGCGTCGTCACCGCAAGCCTCCGATCCGTTAGCGCGCACCGGCCAGCGCAGGCGCGCGCCTGCGCCGTATATTCTACCCTATCGGGCTATACACTTGCGCCGGGCAAATCCCTCCGCCTCGCTGCGCCCAGTTGTGCCCTCTCCCAAAATGGAAAGGGGCTGTGAGGCGTGTCAGCGCCAAGCGGGGTGAGGTAAACAGGCCAATACGCGGCGGACTTTCGGGCAATTCCCCTGGCCGGAGAAGCACAGGCTCTACCGCCAACAAGAACAGTCATATAATACATGTGAACACGTCTTGCTGCGCCGGGCGTTCGCAGGGGCGGGATCGGCAGCCGGGCGCGAAATCTTTGTATATCCCATACCCAGACCGTTTTTTATC
>DAOKYY010000169.1:0-3419 GCA_035325905.1 Aggregatilineaceae bacterium
GAAGTCCCCTCTCCGCGCCGGAGAGGGGATTGAGGGGTGAGGTAAGCCTTGCGAACGGCTGCGTTTGCCAGATCATTTCGATAGGTCACTTAACCGCTTTCTACGGCACGGCGGGCGGTGGGGTCTCGTGCGCGTCGTCGGGCATGACCTCCCCCCGCGACCCTTCCACGCCGGGCTGGGCGGGCGCGTGATCGGCGGACTGGGGCAGGGTCGCGAAGGTCAGCGCGCTGAGCTGGAACGGCTCGCGCCCAAGCTGTTTCATCAGCGCCTGCTCGTTGGCGGTCTGGGCCTGGACCGCCTGGCGCATCCAGTTGTTGCGCTCGTCCTCGAAGATGCGCTCGACGCGGTCCACGAACGGGCTGAGGACAGCCGGATCCTGCCGCTTGGTTCCCGGTAGAATCTGCCACTCGCTGACCTCGTCGATCAGGCGCCCGGCGGTGTGGTGGTAGTTCGCGTAGGTGTGGCCGTACATCTTCAGGTCGATGTACTGTGAGAACGCCATGCCGAGCGCGGTCGTCACGGCGACCCACGGCTCGCCGCCGAGCGCCGCCAGCGCGGAGCTGGCCCCCGCCACGACCAGGATCGCGATCCGCCAGCGCCGCAGCTTGGTGTAGTTGTCGCTCAGCGCCCGCAGGTACCATTCCGTCTGCGGGATGACGCGCAGCCGCACGTAATCGTCGCCGCTGAGCGCGCTATAGCCGTCGTCTTGGGGGCTGTCGGTGGGCGCCTTGACCGGCTCGGTCGTGAAGTTGAGCTGAAGGTAGGGGACCGGCGCGCCGATCTCGTGCACGTGGCCGCTGGCTTCCTGCACCTGGTCGAGCAGCAGGCGTTGCTGGCCTTCGAGGTCCTTGCTGGCATACGGCCCAGCCTGCATCCGGTAGAGATAAATCTGCTGGCGGATTTCCTCGGCGCCCAGGCGATAGGTGATCCACGACAGGCTGGGCGAGAACTGGTAGGCGTAGGCCAGCAGACCGGCGGCGGCCAGCGGCACCACGATCAGCGTGGCGCGCAGCACGGCGTGCAGATCGTCCACGATGCCGACCGAGTCGCGGTAGGTGATCAGGACGGCCAGCACGCTGGCGAGAAACATCAGGACGATAATCGGAATGCGGATGCGGTATTGCTGGCGTTTCTGACGGATCGACGCGCGATCAAAATCCAGAAAACGCATCCACGCGGCCTGAAGGGCGGTGTCGGCCTGCGTGCGGGCGGTCGTCTGATCGGCGGGGACAATGCGTTCGCTCATGGCAGGGTCCTCGTGCCGGGTAGTGGTACGCACCCGGCGGCTCTCTCACGGCTCGCGATGAGTGGGCTGGATCGGCTCACAACGTTCATCTTAGTCCGGCCCGGCCCGTGAACGCAAGGGGTTATTCTGCCTGCCGGGGTATGCCGTTGGCTGCTTTTAGCTGCTCTGCGCTGCGTTTGGCGGCTGCTCGCTGCTATCGGCCTCGATCACGCCGTCCTCGCCGACGGGCACGCGCGTCTCGCAGGTCAGGCAGCGCCACGCGCGCTCGACCGGGACGAGATCGATCGCGCCGCAGCGCGGGCACTGCCAGATCTCGCCCAGGGACAGCGGCCCGGCGACCGGCGAGCGCCCCGCTTTGACCGCCCAGACGATGCGGTAATCGACCTGCCACGGCTGAATCTCGACCGCCGCCATGCCCATTTCGTCGCGCAGCAGCCGGTCGAGATGGTCGTGCGCGAAGGTGCGGCCCGGCATCAGGCGCGCGTCGCGGCCCTGGCGGTTGGTCAGCACCAGCAGCCCCCCCGGCCGCAGCACGCGCGCCAGCTCGCGCAGCACGGCGGGCGGGTCCATCATGAACTCCAGCGCCTCGAGGCAGGTCACGGCGTCGAACGTGTCGTCGGGGAAGGGCAGCGCCTCGGCGCGCCGGCGCAGCAGGGCAACGCGCGACCGGTGCGGGGCCAGCTTGGCGGCGGCGACCGCCAGCATCTTACGGCTCAGGTCGAGCGCCACGATCCGCCCCTGGAAGACCGGCTGTGCCAGCAGCGCCAGCGGCAGCCGCCCGGTGCCGGTCGCCACGTCAAGCACCAGCGGCGCGCGCACCGCGACTAGCCGTTGCAGCAGGGGGATCGCCAGGAAGTAGGACTCGGTGATGGGATCGTACTGCTTGATCCCGTCGTAACGCCCGGCGTAGAGGTCGTAGAGCCAGATCACCGCGCGGCGTCCCAGGTAGACGCCCTCGGTCAAAAAGACGAGCCAGTAGATCACCACCCCGCCGAGCGCCAGCAGGGCGATCAGGCCGAGAATCCACCCCCCCATCACGCCGCCCCGCGCCGGTTCGCGCTACGTCCCGGAGTAGACAAGCTGAAGCTCGCTGAGCTGCGTCGATCCGTCCGGCATATCCGCCGCCGCCTGAAGATGGCCGAGGATCCCGGCCGGGACCAGCCAGCCAGCCGCCGCGCCGTCCGCCGGGGTCGGATCGGTGCCGATCACCTGGCCGAGCTGCCCGACGTTGGTCCCGGTCGGGAAGAGGCGGAAGACAACGCGCAGCGCGCCGGGCGGGGCGTCCGGCCAGGTGACGGTCACGGTCGCGCCGGGCTGGAGCACGTAGGCGCCGCCTTCGAGGCGCACGTAGGGCGAGACGGTTAGCAGGTTCGGCTGTCCACCGGGCGGGCGGTAGTTCGGGTCGTAGCGCAGGGTGAACACGCCGCTCGCCCGGCTGCCGAACTCGTTAACCGCCGCCGCCTGGAAGAGGTAGACGCCCGGCGACGGGAAGGTGTAATCCGCGAACGCGCCATCCCACGGGTCGAGGTCGGTCCCGATCGCCGTCGCCGGGCCGCCGGTCGCGCTGTTGACGTAGAACGTGACCGAGGCGGCGTTGGCGACCTCGCCAGCCTGCGCGCGAACGGTGTTGGAGTACGTCACCGGCTGCCCACCCGTTCCCAGCCAGTACGGCTCGACGACCAGCGCCTGGCGGAAGATCGGAAGCTGCGGGTTGGCGGTCGGGGCGGCGGTTGCGGCTGGCGGCAGCGACGGTACGTACAGCCGCTGGCCGACGTAGATCAGCCCCGGGTTCGACAGGCAGTTGGCCTGGGCGAGCTGCGCGGTGGTGGCGTTGATGCGCTCCGCGATCCGGCTGAGCGTGTCGCCCGGCACGACGACGTACACCGGCCAGTTCGTCTGCGGGAAGCAGTTGACGACGGTCGGCGGGGCCTGGGTGGGATTGGGCAGGGCGATGCCGGTCGCCGTGGGCGTCGGCGTCTGGATCACGAAGGCCGGCGTGAGCGTGGTCATGAAGCGCGTCGGCAGGAGCGGCGGCGTCGAGGTCGGCGGATCGACGTTGCTCAGCGTGCAGGCCAGCGCGGAGACCGCCAGCGCAACGAGCGCCAGTGCGCTGCGGACCGGAAACCGTCTGGAGCCTGGCATGAGCCTTTCCCCCTCGTCTCGACCGGCGCGA
>DAOKYY010000170.1:0-3363 GCA_035325905.1 Aggregatilineaceae bacterium
GCTACCTGCTGTTCTCTGCCGCTCTCCGTCGCGCTTGTGCTACAATTTCTCCCTATGCGCACGCTTCGCCCGATTATCCTGCTGCTCATTGCCGTCGCGCTGCCGCTCGCGCCGCCGATCCGCGCCCAGTCCGACCCCGACGCTTGGACGACCGGGCGCCTCAACCTGCGCGCCGGGCCAGGGACCGAGCACGCCGTCATCGGCCAGCTTGAGGCCGGGTCCGCGCTGCTACTCCAGGCGCGCAGCCCCGATTTCGGCTGGCTGCTGGCGCTGACCGCCGACCGGACGGCGCGCGGCTGGATCGCGTCCGGCTACGTGACCTACCGCCCCGGCTACGCGGTGGATCGCCTGCCGGTCCGCGACGACGCGCTCGACCCCAACGCCGGGCCGCTGCCGGTCGAGATCGCGCCGCAGACGGAGATCGTCGAGATGTACGGCGCGGTGGACGTGGTGCGCGCGCTGGCCGAGCGCATCGACCTGGAAGCGTATCCCCTCATTCCCGACGCGACCGCGACCGCCCGCCGCCTCTATCGCCAGGGGCAGGCGAAGGGCCGCGATCCGCGCGCGATCGCCAAAGTGGGCGACTGCAACTCGGTCGGCTACGTCTTCCTGCACCCGTTCGGCGAGGGGCGCTACAAACTGGGGGATTACGCCGCGCTCCAGCCGGTGATCGACCACTTCGGCGCGTCGTTCAACGTGCTGACTCAGGCCGCGCACAACGGCATGAACGCGGCGGCGGTGCTCGACCCGCTGTGGGCGAACCCGAACTCCTGCCAGCCGGGCGAGTCGCCGCTGGCTTGCGAGTACCGCCTGCGCAACCCGGCCTTCGCGGTGATCATGTTCGGCACGAATGACCTGCTGGCGCTCGACCACGTGCAGTTTGACCGCAGCCTGCGCCGCGTGGTGGTCGAGACGATGCACGCCGGGATCGTGCCGGTGCTCAGCACCTTTCCGCGCCACCTGGCCCTGCCGGACCGCTCGATTCTGTTCAATCAGATCGTGGTGCGCGTCGCGCTTGACTACAACCTGCCGCTGATCAACCTCTGGCGCGCGCTGGAGCCGCTCCCCGGTCACGGCATCGCGGCGGACGGCTTCCACCTCAGCGGGCCGCTAACCGGCGCGGGTGACTTCGCGACGGAAGCTAATCTCGAAACCGGCTTCCCGCTGCGCAACCTGATCACGCTCCAGGCGCTCGACGCGGTGTGGCGCGGCGTGACAGGCGAGAGCTAAGGGCGGCGAGGGACGCCTCACCTCGGTCTCCCTCTTAAAAATCGAGAGAAGACAAGCCGCGACGGGCAGGGTTTGAAGTCCCCTCTCCACGCTGAGAGGGGACTTCAAATCCACGTTATCTCTGCCCGCGCTGCCGCTTTTCTCCCCTCTCCATTTTGGATGGGCAGGGGTTGAAGGCGGCCAGAGCAGCGCAAAACACCTCACCCCACCGGCGCGACCCAGTACTCCGCCGCGCTGCCTTCCGCCGTCCAGCCGACGATCCCCTCGTAGAGCACCTGCCACCAGTGGTAGCCGTCGGCGCACGTCGGCCCGCTCAGCACGGTGAAGACCCCCTCGCCGGGGATGCTGCCAACCTGCGGCGCGCTGGAGGCGGGCGCGGAGCGGACCTTGTTCGGCAGGCCGGGCGTCACCTGGCCGGTGGCGCCGGCCCGCAGGCGCGGCGCAGGCGCGCCCGCGCAGCCGGTCACGGCGGGGGTTTGCGGGGCGGGCAGGTCCGGCGCGATGACCGCCGGGGCCTGGTCGCCATCGTAGAGGACCTGCTGCCACAGCGTATACAGCACTTGCAGCGCGCCGAGGTTGCGCGCCGTGTAGCCGTAGCGCAGGTGCTCGGCGTCGAACACGCCCGTGCCGCCATCCGGCGGGGTGGAAGGGTGCACGCCGTCCGGGTCGAGGCCGTTGTTCGGCAGGGCCGTCATCGTCTGCCAGTAGTTCCACAGCGGCACGTCGTAGGCTTGCGCCAGGCTGACGATCACCTGGTTGAATTCGGCCACGCGCCCATCCGTCGCCGGGTTGTACTGCTTGGGCGGGATGGTGCTCAACACCGGGATGACGCCCATCTGGATCGAGATGCGCACGATGCGGTCGAGGTTGGCGCGAAACTCGGCGACCGGGATGCCGCCGGAGTCGTTTGTCCCGACCATGATCAGCGCGACGGCGGGCTTCACCACGCGGTATTCGCATTCGAGCGGCGTCTCCCCGGCGCGGCACAGGTTCGGGTCGGCGAAGGTGGGGTTGAGTACGCTGTCCGCGCCCCAGCTGTTGCGCGCCGCCATCGACGAGGCGGCGAACGGGTTCGCGCCGCGCCCGTTCGGGCCGGAGAAGAAGCTGATCGCGCCGCGCAGAGTCTCATACTCGCCCAGGCGATAGGTCCCGCTGCCGAAGGGGGTCAGGAACTGCGGCGCGGCGGTGATGCTGTCCCCGACCTTGGTGAAGGCGAACGGGATATTTCCCTTCGCCCGGCCATCGAGGAAAATCTGGCGCGCGGTCGACGTGACGCCGGCTACCGCGCCAGGGTTGTCTGGCGAGGGGACTTCGTCGACCGCGCTGCCCGTCACCGCCAACGCGCCGAAGTCGATCCCCTCGTCCAGGTAGCTGGCGGCGACCCAGCCCTGCGCGCCGTCCACCGTGACGGCCTGCACCCAGCGATTATCCGCCGTGCGCCCGACGAGCTGAAGCGGCGCTTCCGCCGCCAGCAGAGTCAGGACTTCCCCGGCGGTGCCGGGCGTCCCGCGCAGGCGCAACATGCTGCACGTCGGGCAGACGCGCGCGGCGACCGCGACCGGCGTCGCGGTGTCGGGCGGGCGCGGCGTGGCCGACGGTCGCGGGCTGGGGAACGCGAAGGGCGTGCGCGTCACGGTTGGGGCGACGGTCACGCGCGGGGCCTGGGTCGGCGCGGTGGCGGTCGTCGGCAGCAGCGGAGAGGGCGTGTCCGGCAGGGTTGCCGGCGGCGCGGTCAGCGTCGGCGCGGGAGTCAGCGACGGCAGCGCGAGCGGCGTAGGTGAGGGCGCGGGCGGCGACAGGTCGAGCGTCGGGGCCGGTGTGTCCCCCGGTGGAAGGTCCGCCGCGTGAGTCGCCCAGGCGACCGGCGTGCTGCTCACCACGACCGGCGCCGGATCTTCACCGCCGAAGTTGCAGCCAGCCAGCGCGAGCGCCAGCCCAAACGCTAAGCCCCCTGCGAGCCGCTTCGATGCGCGCATAGGTGTCTCCGTGTGCGGGCAAAAATAACGGGCGTATTGTAGCACAAGCGCAGCCAAAAGCAGCAGTTGGGGGTTAGCGGTTAGCTAAGAGCTTACCTCACCCTGGCCTCTCCATCCTGGGAGGGGAGAAAAGCCCCGGCGGGCTAGAGCCTGTTAT
>DAOKYY010000171.1:0-3246 GCA_035325905.1 Aggregatilineaceae bacterium
AGATCATTTCGGAAGGTCACTTAACCGCTCATCGCTACTTGAAAGGACGGCCCTATGACCATTCTCATCACCGGCGGGGCGGGCTTCGTCGGCAGCCACCTCGCCCGCGCCCTGCTGCGTCGCGGCGACCGCGTCGTCGCCCTCGACAACTTCAACGACTACTATGACCCGGCCATCAAGCGCGCCAACGCTCGCGATCTGGCTCAGCAGCCCGGCTTTACGCTGATCGAGGGCGACATCCGCGACACCGCCGCGCTCGAAACCCTGTTCCACGAGCACGGCGTGCGGCGCGTCGCGCACCTGGCCGCGATGGCGGGCGTCCGCGAGAGCATGCGCCAGCCCGCGCTCTATCTCGACGTGAACCTGACCGGCAC
This sequence comes from Aggregatilineaceae bacterium, assembly GCA_035325905.1. Taxonomy (GTDB): domain Bacteria; phylum Chloroflexota; class Anaerolineae; order Aggregatilineales; family Aggregatilineaceae; genus DYGX01. The sequence continues at coordinate 375 of DAOKYY010000171.1, forward strand.
CTTCAACCTGCTCGAAGCGGCGCGGCGTCACGGCGTCGAGAACTTCGTCTTCGCTTCGACCTCGTCGGTCTACGGCGAGACGCAGACGCTGCCCTTCGTCGAAACCGACGCCGCCGACCGGCCGCTGGCCGCCTACCCGGCTAGCAAGCGCGCCGCCGAGATTCTGGCCCACACCTACCACCACCTGCACCAGCTTAACGTCACCGTGCTGCGCTTCTTTAACGTCTACGGCCCGGCCGGGCGCCCGGACATGATGCCGCTACGCGTGATGAACGCCCTGCTCGACGGCACGGAGATTCCCCTCTTCAACGGGGGCAAACTGCACCGCGACTGGACGTATATCGACGACACGGTCCAGGGCGTGATCGCCGCGCTCGACACGCCGCTCGGCTACGAGATCATGAACCTCGGCGTCGGCGCGCCGATCTCGCTGCGCGAGTTCATCGACGTGCTCGAAGATCTGTCGGGCCGCACGCTGAGGACGCGTGACGTACCGGCCCCGCCCAGCGATCCGCCGATCACCTTCTGCGACAACGCGAAAATCCGCCGCCTGCTCGGTTTCAACCCGACGACGCGCGTGCATGACGGCCTGGCGCAGACCTGGGACTGGTTCCGCCACTGGCGGCAGCAGACCGGCACGTGGCCCGGCTCAATGGGAGCCAGCTCTTGATACCGCTCGTTCTGACCGTTCTGGCGGTGATCTCCGCCGCGCTGACGATCGCCGCCAAGCGGCGCGGCTCAAAACGTGGCGAATACGTCTTCAAGCCGCTGACCACCGCGCTGATCATCGGCGTCGCGCTCGCCGCCGACGACCCGATCTCGCAGACATACCACGCGCTGATCGTCGCCGGGCTGGTCGCCTCGCTGGCTGGCGACGTATTCCTGATGCTGCCGGACCGCTTCGTGCCGGGCCTGCTCAGCTTTCTGGTCGCGCATATCTTCTACATCGTCGCCTTCACGCTCGAAAGCAGCGGCCAGGCGCCGATCTGGTACGTCATCCCGTTCGCGCTCTACGGCGCGGTCATGCTGCGCTGGCTGTGGCCGCATCTCGGCCCGCTGCGCGTCCCGGTCCTGGCCTACATGGGCGTGATCCTGATCATGGCCTATCAGGCCGCCAACCGCTGGATTGAGACCGATCAGGATGGCGCCTTCCTGGCGCTGGCCGGGGCCTACCTGTTCGTCGCGTCGGACTCGGCGCTGGCGGTCGAGCGATTTCGCGGGCGGTTTCGCGGCGCGGATTTCTGGGTCCTGAGCACCTATTTCGCCGCGCAATTGCTGATCGCCTGGTCGGTCTACGCGCGCTAAGTGGCCTATAATACAGGTAGCGACCCACGCGCAAAGGATTACAGCCGATGACCAGCCCAGAACAAATTCCGGTTCCCGATAACGAGCCGCGCGACGAGCCGTCCGGCGCACCAGCCGGAGACCAGGCGCCCGAAGCGCCTCTGACCGACGCCGACATGCCCGCCAGCCCGCTCCCGCTGGATACAGACGTAACCGCGATCCCGGACAGCGACCGCGCGCCAGGCGTCGTGCACGAAACGCCCGTCGGCGGGCGTCTGCCGCCCGATTCCGGTGGCTTCTCGCTGCCGGTCCCGCCTGCCGAGGGCGACGCCGCGCTGCGCGATATGCCCGCCCCGCAGGACCTTGCCGCCGAGCAACCGGCGCCCGAAACACCGGCCCCGCCGGAGCATGAAACCTCAGAACTGCCGGAGGTCGTCGCGGCAGAACCCGCCGCTGAGCCGGGAGCCGGACCTGCCCCTGAAACGCTCGCGGAAACGGTGCATTCGCGCGCCCCGGAGCCGGAGCCTGCCGAGCCGCCAGACCAGCCACATGAAACCCCGGTAGAGTCGCCGGGCGACGCCGCGACGATCCCTTCCGTCGCCCGCGCCGAGGCTCCGCCTGCCGAGCCTGCTGCGCCACCCCCTCCCGCGCCCGCCGCGAGCGTCGCGCGGGCCGAAGATTGGGACGAGGAGCTGTCGCCGGAGCTGGCGGCGGTCCTCTTCGGCGCGGCGAGCGCCCGCGCCAAACCGGCTGAGGCCGCGCCCGCCCGTCCCGAATCGCCCGCCGAGCTTGCGCCAGCCGTCCACGCCCGGCCGCTTGCCGAAGCTCCCGGCGAGCTTGCCGGACCGGTCATGGTCACGACGCCCGGCGAGGCGCGCAGCCTTCCGCTCGTCGCGGGCGAGTTCACCGCGCCGCCGCCCGATGCGACGATCCAGGGCAAGATGCGCTATGTCCGTATCGAAGAGCCGCTGCGCGGCGACCGGGGCCGTCATATCTACGAAATTTGGGAGTACTTCGGGCCGGACTACCCGGCGCTTGATGGCCGGTTGGTGAAGCGCGTCCAGATCGAGGAGTTCGCCTACGCCGACGGCTCGTGGAAGCTGACCTTCCGGCGCGATTACAGCCAGGGGCGCGACGAGCGCACCGTCCGCATCGCCAGCGATGGCGAGTACGCCGAGCGCACCGATCGCATTCGGCGCCGCGACGCCATGAGCAACAAGACCCGGCGCGAGCGCGAGCAGGCCGGCCTGCGCTACGCGGCCCAGCCCATCGAGGAAAAGCGCGGGTTCCTGAGCAATCTGTTCGGGCGCGGCGACGGCCCGCAGACTGAGGGGCCGAAAAGCTGGCGCCCCGCCACCGACGCCGAGATGCGCGACGCCCGGCGCGACGGCGGCGCTGCGTTCCGGTACCGTCTGTTCGAAAAGCCCTGAGCGAAGCCCGGCGGTCAAGCAGCCGAGTACGGCGAGAAGCACCCAAAGAGCAGCGAGGAACGATGCTCCGCCCCCGCTGCCCTTCTGCTGTTCTTCGCTGTTTTGTGAACTATCGAAAGTCATTGGCGTATCAGCCCGGCGTGGGAAACCTCACCCCT
>DAOKYY010000172.1:0-3175 GCA_035325905.1 Aggregatilineaceae bacterium
GGGGTGAGGTAAAACACGCGCAGCACATTTGGCAGTGACTTTCGATAGTTCACATAGCACTTAGCAGTTAGCGGTTAGCTAAGAGCTAATGGCGAGTGTTTGTTGGAAACAATCGGCTTATGTCGTTGCCGTGAGTGAAAACCACCCTGGTCCCTCTCCGCGAGTGGAGAGGAAAAAAGGGCAACGGGGTAAGGGGTGAGGTTGGTCACTAGCAGTTGGCCTTTGGCTAAGAGCTAACCGCTAATCGCTAACCGCTCCCATAGGAGATACGGGCGTTTGACTCAACACGATGGCAGCTTCCGCCGCCTGGCGCAGACCGTCCGCGAGCGGCGCCCGCTTTCGACCGGGCGGCCAGGGCGCCCGCCCAAGAACCGTATCGCGACGACCGGTCATTTTGGGGCGTTTCTGCACGAGCAGATGCGGGCCGCCGCCCGCGCGCGCAGCGAGGAGGTCGAGCGGATCATCAGCATTTCGGATATGTACAACGAGGCGGTCGAGCAGATGATCTTCGACCTGCACGATCTGCTCGGCGAGGACTTCCGCCTGCCCGCCGGGGCGGTGTCGCTGACCGGCATCCTCGGCTTGCGCGAGCTGGTCGATCGCCCGGTCCGCACGCCGCTGCGCGAGCTGCCGCTCCAGCCCGACGACCAGCTCCGCACCACGCTGTACTTCGACAAGCCGATGTTTGACGGGCTGGTGGAGTTGAGCATGCGCTTCGGGCTTCAGATGCGGCGCCCGATTCATATCCACCGTCTGATCGAGCTGTCAGCGGCCTGGTTTGTAGCCGGTTTAGAGACAGCGAATTACTAATAGCGACATTCTGATGTTTACGCATCGAAAATTATGCGCAGCCCCCTACTCTCTCCCAAATATGGCCGCACCAGCCCTTTTGAGCGCCGTTTGTGGGGGCGATTTTTCCGCGCGCAGGACCTTTTTGACCTGCAAAAGGACAGAAAAACGTTTGAAGCTCTCTTGCCGCGCGCAGCGGAATGTAGCGGCAGCACGCCCGGATCACGATAAGGAGCCAGCCGGATGCGCAGCATTTGCCTGACCAACAACAAGGGCGGCGTCGGCAAGACGACGACCGCCGTCAGCCTGGCGCACGGGCTGGTGATTTTGCTGCGGCACAACCAGATGCCGCATCGCGTGCTGCTGATCGACACCGATTCGCAGGCGCACGCCACGATGCTCACCACCGGCCGCCGCGACTGGGACCGCGACGAGAGTCTGGGTGAAGTCCTGCTCTCCAAGCCGGCCCAGGCCGGATCGGTTCTGCAGCGGCTGATCGTGCCGTCGGTGTGGGACGAGGACCTGCACGTGCTGCCCGGCTCGCCCACGCTCGATGGGGTCAACACGCGGCTGGCGGAAGATCATGGCTTCGCGGTGCGGCTGCGCCAGGCGTTGCGGGCCGTCGCGGATCAGTACGATTGGGTGGTGATCGACACCATGCCCTCGTTCTCGCGCCTGACGACGATGGCGATGGTGGCCGCGACCGACATTGTGATCCCGGTCGAGATGCGCTTTTTGGAGACGGTCGGCTTGCAGGCGATCGTCGAGAAAATCGCCGAAGTGCAGCAGACCTGGGAGACGGCCCTGCGCCTGACCGGGATCCTGCCGGTCAAGTACGATCAGCGCATCACGCTGGAGCGCGAGAACCTGGACCTGTACGCCGGGCACGCCTTCTATGGGCCGCGCCTGTTCCGCACGCCGATCCCGGCGAACGTGGCGGTGTCCTACGCGCATGACGCCTGCGAGTCGATCTTTCTCTACGACGACCGCTCCGGCGCGGCGCGGGCGTACATGGCCTTCGTCAAAGAGCTGATCGAGCGTATTTACAAGCCGACGGGAGCGAACTAGCTATGGCGAAACGACAGTCACGCGGGACGCGCGCTCTGCTCGAAGAAATCGGCGAACTGGGCGGTCTGGACGGGATCACGCCTGCGATTCAGAGTGGCAGCGCGAAGGTGATCGGCATTGTGCTCGACCGCATCCGCCCCGACCCGGCCCAGCCGCGCCGCGTGCTGCCGGAGGTCATCCGGCAGGACTTTCTGGCCGGGTTGATCAACGCCCGGCAGGCGCTGGAACGCTGGGAAGCCCTGGTCGCCGAAGAAGCGGCGCGCCTGGGCCGCCCGCGTCCCGACTGGCGCGCGCTGCTCGACCGCGCGCCCGACGATCGCGGCGAGGACATCGCAATCGACGCGCCCGGCCAGCCCGGCCCGGAGGAGGACGCGCTGCGCGCCATCGTCGCCACGGCGTCCACGATCCGGCACGGCGGCCAGGTCAGCCCGATCACCGTCAGCGAGGTGGACGGCGGCAGCTACTACCGGATCGAGACCGGCGAGCGGCGCTACTGGGCGCACCACTGGCTTAACACCTGGCTCGGCGACGGCTACGACCAGATTCAGTGCATCGTCGTGCCGCAGGCCAGCCCCTGGCGCCAGGCGGCGGAGAACACCAGCCGCGAGGAGCTGTCCGCGATGGCGCTGGCGCGCCAGCTCGCGACTCTGCTGCTCGACCTGTACGGCATCCATCCCGCGCAGGATGGGCCGGTGGCGAACGGCTGGTACCGGCAGGCGCTCAATTACCGCGTGCCGCGCGGCGAAGGGTCGGCTTTGCGCGCCGCGCTGGGCGGTATCGAGCGCGCGCAGTTCAGCCGCATCCAGAACCTGCTGCGGCTGTCGGACGCGGTCTGGGAGCTGGCCGACCGGCACCGCCTCGAAGAAAAGCGGCTGCGCCCGGTTCTCAAACTGCAAGACGAGGCGCTCCAGCTTCAACTGGTGCGGCTGATGGTTGAGAAGAGCCTGAGCGCGGACAAGGTCGAGAAGCTGGTCGAGTCGGGCAACGTCGAGCGCCTGCTGCGCGGCGAGGTCCCGGCGCGCGACGATTTCGGGGAGACGGCGTCCGAGCGCGTGGCGAATCGCTGGCCTGCGCTGGCGAGCCAGTTCTCCGAGGCGAATCTGGAGCTGGTGGCGGACCAGTGGTTGAAGCGCCAGAAGCCGGACGCGATCCGCACCCAGGTCGCGGCGCTGCGCCGCCTGCTGGAAATGGTCGAGCGCGAGATGGAGCAGAAAAAGAGCAGCGATTAGCGATTAGCGGTTAGTCAGGCAAAAGCGGCAGGCGTTCGCGGAAACAGCCTGCCGCTTGTTTTTCCGCTATGTTGCCCTGGGGAGACATA
>DAOKYY010000173.1:0-3120 GCA_035325905.1 Aggregatilineaceae bacterium
GTAGACCAGCCGCGCAACCTCGCCAAGAGCGTCACGGTCGAGTAAGCCGCCGCGCGCAATCCCTTTACCCGATCACCGAACACGGACAGGATCGACGTGCCGATGACACGCAGACACAGAGAGCAGTACGCAGCCAGATTCGCGGTCCTCGTGGTGGCGCTGCTCGCCGCCGCGCCGGTAGGGATCAGCACGGCGCAGGGGAACGGCCCCGGCCTGGTCGAGGTTGCAGAGCTTGACATCGGTCTCGACTGCCCCGTGACGGCGGCGCTCGACCCGTCCGGCGCTACCTTGTGGGTCCTGATGGACAACTGCTTCCAGCGCGGGTATTCCCTGCGCGCCTTTCATGCCTCGGACGGAACGCCGGTCAGCGTGGGCGATTACGCCGATGCGCTAGCGAGCCTCGACGGCATCTACATCGACCTGTTCATTACGCCGATGGGCTTCACTCCGGCGGGCGATCTCAGCATCCGCGCCAACGACCCCGAGACGTACGAAAGCATCCGTCTGCTGATTCCGCTGGCAAGTGGCGGCGAGGCAGTCATGCAGCGGAGCGCCACGTACGACGCGCTGCTCGCCACATACAGCACCTATCCTGAATTCTCCGTCTACAGCCCGGATCATACCCGCGCCGTGACAGCAGGCGAGACGAGCTTCCATGTGATCGATGTGGGGACCGAGACTGCGATCGCGGAGATCCCCGTCGAAGGCGGCACGGATTACGCCCTGGCGTCGTTTTCGGCGGACAGCGCGCGCCTGTACGTGACCCGCTTCAACAACCCGGACGATCTGAGCGACATCTCCTCGACCCTGCTGATCTACAGCCTGCCGGGCGGCGCGCTGCTCCGGCAGGCGCAAGCGCCCTCGTCGGCGTTGTGGGTCAGCCCGGACGAAGCGTATGCCGCCGTGCAGATGTTCAGCAACAACATCGGCGAACGGAGCGATCTGGCCGTGCTGGACCTGGCAAGCGGCCTGGTCAGCTCGGCGTCGAGCCTGCTGGACCCCCCCGCTCCGGTGACAACCTGTCTGAACACGGGGGCTGATGTGAGCGACCTGGGGTACATGACCTCCGGCTATCTGAGCCTGGCGAGCGTGCACTGGCTGCCAGACAGCTCTGGCCTGGTGCTATCCCTCTCCTACAGGGGCGAAGGCGCTGGAAGCGCGACCCGAACCTGCATCTTCAATCACAGCCGGCTGCGTCTCTACCGGGTCGAAGACGCCAGCTGAGCCACGGACATAGCAAGATTGTTCCAGGGCGAGGCGTCTTCATGGCGCCTCGCCCTGCGTCCGGCCGGGTCACATACGCCCGGCGGTATTCATGATATAATAAGCGCACCACTGACATCACCCGCTGCTGCCCTCTACTCCATTCGGATTTTCACCCGCCCGCGCTTCATACGGCCCCTCTGGGGATCGCTGCCGCCTTGAGCGGCGAGCATCAGCCAGTCCATCTGGCCCGTGCAAAATTCCTTAGCTGCGAGGCGCTCCATGAAGACCTGTCATAGACTACTCATGGTTTTTGTCGGAAGCGTGACGCTCATCGCGCTGCTCGCGGGTTTCGCCGCCCCGTCTGGCTCACCGGCGCACGCGCAAGACGGCCCGCGCCCGGTGATCATCGACACCGATCTCGCCGCCGACGACTGGCTGGCGATTCTGTACCTGCTTCAGCGCCCTGACGTCAGCGTCAAAGCGATCACCCTCACCGGGGCGGGCGAGGTGCATTGCGATCCCGGCGTCGCCAACGCGATGAAGCTGGTCGCCCTGGCGACGGACGAGGCTATCCCGGTCGCCTGCGGGCGCGAGACGCCGCTGGCAGGCGATCACACCTTCCCGGCAGAGTGGCGCGTCGGAGTCGATGCGCTGTACGGCATTGAACTGCCGGATAGCCCGCATGCCCCCGTCGAGCAAACGGCAGTCGAGTTGTTGACATCAATCGCGGCATCGTCGCCCGAAAAGGTCTCCGTCCTGACGCTGGGTCCGGTGACGAACGTCGCCGAGGCGCTCCAGGCCGACCCCACGCTGGCCGATAAGCTGGAAAACATCGTGATCATGGGCGGCGCTGTCAACGTGGCGGGCAATCTCGATGGATATTTTCCCGATAACACGACGGCGGAATGGAATATTTACGTCGATCCGGTTGCCGCGAACATCGTCCTTGCGTCGGGCGCGCCGGTTACACTGGTGACGCTGGATGTGACGAACCACGCACCGCTGACGCTGGAATTCTACGACAGGTTCGACGCCAACCGCGCCACCCCTGAAGCCGAATTCGTGTTCACCGTGATCAGCATATACCGCGATTGGGGCATGCTCGGCGGCGGCTGGTATTTCTGGGACCCGATGGCAGCGGCGGTGCTGTCCGACGACACGCTGGTCACGTTCGAGACCTACCCGCTCCGCGTGGTCGAGGAAGAAGGCGCGGAAAGTGGCCGCGTCGTGGTCGATGACACCGGCGCTGAGACGCGCGTCGCGATTAACGTGGACGCCGCGCGCTTCGAGGAGGTTTTTATCAGCACGCTCAATGATGGCGCGCCGGTGGTGGAGGCCGTCCCTGCCGACGCCGAGCCAGCCACGCCAGAACCGGGCGCGCCAGTCGCCAGCGCCGGCGAGATTACCGGCGTCTGGAAGATGCAGACCTTCGATTTCCACTTTCTGTTCCGCGACGATGGCACGTATGTCGCGAACCAGTCCTTTGCGGGGCTGACCGGTGACGCGCCGGAAGACCTCGGCACCTATACGGTCGAGGGTGGCGTGCTCACGCTGATCAGCGGCCCGGCCACGCGCTTCTGCAAGCCGGGCGAGACGGGCAGCTATAACCTGTACCTCTCGGACGCGGGCGAGCTGGTTTTTGTGGTGCGCGAGGATCAATGCTCGATGCGCGCCGCCCCGCCCGGCGTTCCGCAGTTTTTCGGGCGGGTTGAGTAGCGCACAGCGCGTGCAGAAATCGGGCGCGGAGCGGGCGTGGGTCCGCTCCGCGCCTGTTCTATGTCGCTCGCTGGTGAAATCCCCCGACTCGCTGCCATAATGAGCGCCACAAACTAATATGCTGCCCAACCGGGGGTGATCCGCCATGACCGACATGCTCGTCAAGCTCTACGACCTGCCGCCGCTCGAACCGGCGTT
>DAOKYY010000174.1:0-3092 GCA_035325905.1 Aggregatilineaceae bacterium
CGCAAGGCTTACCTCACCCCTCAATCCCCTCTCCGGCGCGGAGAGGGGACTTCAAGCCACGCCGCCGCTTGTCTCCCCTCTCCAAGATGGAGAGGGGCCGGGGGTGAGGTTCAACGCGCGCATCGCATGTGCCAATGACTTTCGATAGTTCACATGGCAATTAGCCGTTAGCCAAGAGCGAAAGGCAAGAGGCCGCATCCGTCGCTCCGAATAACCGGCGGCAGCGTCCAGAGATTTCGCTCTGGTACTTGCCAATCGCCAATCGCTAACGGCTACTGCTAATTGCTTTTTTCCCTCTCACTGGCCCGAATCTGTGCTACAATGGCGCGGTCTTATCCGGTCCGGCGCCCGCCCGGACCCGCGCGTCGAGGAGTGTTCGCCGTGGAACTGCTGCCCACCCATATCGCCCGCCGGATTCGCGCCGCGATCCAGGCCGCCCAGGCGGCGGGCGCGCTGCCGGATTTCGAGCCGCCGGAGAGTATCCCCGTGCAGCGCAGCGCCAAGCCGGAGCTGGGCGACTACGCCAGCCCGGTCGCGCTCCAGCTCGCCAAGCTCGCGCGCCGCCAGCCGCTCGATGTGGCGCAAGCCATCGCCGCGCACCTGCCGCCCGGCGACGCGATCGGCGCGGTCGAGGCCGCCGCCCCCGGCTTTCTCAACTTCCGGCTGGCGGACGGCTGGCTGCTGGCGCAGGTCGAAGCGATCATCGCGGCGGGCGACGAGGTCTTCGCCCAGCAGATCGGGCGCGGCCAGCGGGCGCAGGTCGAGTGCGTCAGCGCCAACCCGACCGGCCCGATCACGGTCGGGCGCACGCGCGGCGGCGTGATCGGCAGCACCATGGCGAACCTGCTGCGCGCCCTCGGCTACGACGTGGAGATGGAGTATTACTTCAACAACGCGGGCCGCCAGATGCAGCTTCTCGGCCAGAGCTTGCAGGCGCGCTACCGCGAGGCGCTCGGCCTGCCCGCCGACTTTCCGGCGGAAGGCTACCAGGGCGATTACCTGGCGGGTATCGCGCAGGACCTTGTCGCCGCGCATGGCGACGCGCTGGCCGATGAGCCGTGGCAGCGGTTCAAAGACGAAGCCGAGACGGCGATCTTCAAGTGGATCGAGGCGTCGCTGGCGAAGGTCAACATCCATTTCGACGTGTTCTTCAACGAGAACAGCCTCTACGACGACGGCAGCGTGTGGCAGGTGCTCGACAAGCTCCAAGAGCGCGGCTTCGTCTACCGCGCCGTGACCCGCGACGGCGCCAGCGAGGACGAGCGCGCCAAAGCGCCCGCCGGGGCGCAAGACGCGGTCTGGTTCCGCTCGACGCAACTGGGCGACGAGGAAGACCGCGTGCTGGTCAAGTCCAGCGGCGAGCCGACCTACGCCCTGCCGGACATCGCCTATCACATCAACAAGCTGGAGCGCGGCTTCACATACCTGATCAACGTCCTCGGCGCGGATCACATCGTCGAAGCGCAGACCGTCGCGCGCGGGCTGCTGGCCGCCGGGTACGATCCCGCGCCGGTGCATGTCCTGCTGCACCAGTTTGTGACCCTGGTCGAAGGCGGCGAGGCGCGGCGCATGAGCACCCGGCGCGGCGAGTATGTCACGCTCGACGAGCTGGTGGCGGACGTGGGGGCGGACGTGGTCCGCTACTTCATCCTGGCGCGCAGCCCCACCAGCCATCTGGAGTTCGATCTCGACCTGGCGCGCAAGCACGCCAACGAGAACCCGGTCTACTACATCCAGAACGCGCACGTGCGCTGCGCCGGGATCTTCCGCCAGGCCGCCGAGGCCGGGCTGACTGACGAAGGCGCGGACCTGTCGCTGCTCGGCCCGCGCGAGCGCCAGTTTGCCGGCAAGCTGCTCGAAATGCCCGAAGTGATGGTCCAGGCGTATGAGGAACTCGCGCCGCACAAGCTGGCGTTCTACGCGCTGGAACTGGCGCGGCAGTTCCACCCGCTCTACGAGGAAATCCGCGTGTTGCACAGCGAGGTCCCGGCGGACGTGGCGCGCGCCCGCCTGCGCCTCTACCGCGCCGCGCAGATCGTCTTCCGCCGGGCGCTGACCCTGATGGGCATGTCCGCGCCGGACGTGATGTAGCGCAGGCGACGAAAGGGCGGCGCGGCCATGTCCGACCGGATCATGATCGTCGTAGGCGTCCCGACGGCGCACGTCGAGCCGCTGTTGGACGCCATCGCGGCGGCGGGTGGCGGCGTGCTGGGCAATTACACGCACTGCGCGTTCACGCAGCCCGGCGAGGGGCGTTTCAAGCCGGATGAAGACGCCAACCCGCACACCGGCGCGCGCGGCCAGGTCAACCGCGTCGCGGAAACGCGCATCGAGACGTTCTGCGAGCGCGACCGGGCGCGCGCCGTCGTCCGGGCGATCCGCGCCGCGCACCCATACGAGGAGCCGGTCATTTACCTGATCCCGCTGCTGTCCGAAGACGGCCTGCCCTAGCGGCGGCTCGCGCGGCCAGCTTTAATCGTTCCAGCGTAGAAGGAGCCTTGTCCCTTGAGCATCAAACCCGACCATTGGATCCGCAAAATGGCGCGCGAGCACCGCATGATCGAGCCATTCGTCGATCAGCAGGTGCGCAACGGCGTGATCAGCTACGGCGTCTCGTCGTATGGCTATGACATCCGCATCGGCGACACGTTCAAGATTTTCACCAACGTCTTTAATGTGGTAGTCGATCCCAAGAATTTCGACCCGAAGTCGATGGTCGATTACGTGGGCGACGTGTGCATCATCCCGCCGAACTCGTTCGTGCTGGCGCAGACGGTCGAATACTTCCGCATCCCGCGCAACGTGCTGACGATCTGTGTCGGCAAGAGCACCTACGCGCGCTGCGGGCTGATCGTCAACGTGACGCCGTTTGAGCCAGAATGGGAAGGGTTTGTGACGCTGGAGATCAGCAACACGACGCCGCTGCCTGCCAAGATTTACGCCAACGAGGGCATCGCGCAGGTGTTGTTCTTCGAGGCGGACGAGGTCTGCGAAACGTCCTACGCCGATAAGAAAGGCAAGTACCAGGGCCAGCAGAGCATCGTCCTGCCTAAGCTGTAGCCGAAAAAAGCGATTATGTGAACTCTCGAAAG
>DAOKYY010000175.1:0-2936 GCA_035325905.1 Aggregatilineaceae bacterium
TACGCGCAACGCGACCCGGCGCTACACAGGCCGCGCGCGCGTCGTGCGGCTGTAGACCGGCTGACTGGCTGCGGAACACACGGGGCCGCCCCATGCGCATCCTGGTGATCACCGGGACGTTTCACCCGGAGCCGGGCGGCCCCCCGACCTACCTGGCCGGGATGTTGCCTGCCCTCCAAGCGCGGGGACATGAAGTTCGCGTGATCACCTACGGTGAGGGATCAGCCGAGGGATATGGCTACCCGGTGCGCCGCATCTCGCGCGCGCAGCCAGTCCCGGCGCGGCTATGGGCTTTCTCGCAGGCGGCTCTTGGCGCGGCGCGCTGGGCAGATGTGCTGTTCGTGCAAGGCTACCCGTTTCCGGCGCTGCCCGCACATATCGTGGGCCGCCGCCCAATGGTCGTCAAGGCGGTCAGCGATTTCACGTGGGAATACGCGCTGCGTCATGGCCTGACGCGCAGCGACGTGATCGCCTTCCAGCACGAGCGGCATCCCTGGCGCCTCCGTCTGTTGCGCGCCGTGCACCATCGCGCGCTGCGGCTGGCGCGCAGCGTGATCGTGCCGAGCGAGCATGTCGCGCGGTTGGGGCGCGGCTGGGGAATCCCACCCGAACGCGTGCACGTGATCCACAACGCGATTCCCGCCTCAGACCTGGCCGGAGCTGATCGCGCGCAGTTGCGCGCCGAGCTTGATTTGCCGGGTGGGTTTTTGCTGGTCTCGGTCGGGCGTTTGACGGCCGTCAAAGGGGTGGACGTGGCGATCAACGCGCTGGCCCGGCTGCCGGACGCGCATCTGGCCGTGATCGGCGAGGGTGAGCAGCGCGCCGCGCTCGAAGCGCAGGCCGCCGCGCTGGGCGTGGCCGGGCGGGTCCACTGGACGGGCTACCAGCCGCATGACCGCGTGCTGGCCTTCGTGCGCGCGGCGGACGTGTTTGTTCTGAGCAGCCAAACCGAAGGGCTTTCACACGTGCTGCTCGAGGCGTTGTCGGTCGGCACGCCGGTCGTAGCGACAGCGGTCGGCGGCAACACCGAGATTCTGACCGGCGAGCAAAATGGGCTGCTGGTCCCGCCCGGAGACGCGGCGGCGCTGGCAGATGCTATCGCCCGATTGCAGCAGAACCCCGCGCTGCGCGACCGGCTGGCGGCGGCGGGTCAGCGTCGCAGCGTGGACTTTAGCTGGGATGCGACCGTTGACCGCACCGAAGCGCTGTTACGCGCGGCGGTGCGGCGCTAGCGGGCGAGGAAGAACGGCATGCACCTCTTAATGCTGGGGCTGGACAGCAGCCTGCTCGGCGACCCGCATGGCAACACCGTCACGCGGCACGTCGAGTACGCCGAGCGCATCGGGCAGATCTCGGTGATCGTCTACAACGCCGCGTCGGACCCGAAAACCGTCACGCGCCTCTCCGACCGCCTGATCGTCTACCCGACCAACGTCCGCACGCCGTACCTGTTCCCCTGGGCTGCCTATCGCCTGGGCGTGCGCATCCATCGCCGCCAGCGCGCGGACCTGATCACCACCCAGGACCCATTTGCTACCGGGTTGATCGGGCTGTGGCTGAAGTGGCGGCTGCGCCTCCCGCTCAACGCGCAAAGCCACAGCCATTTCTTCGAGAACCCGGACTGGGTCGCGGAGCGCCCGCTGCGCAACCGCGTGCTGCAAGCCATCGGCAACTTCGTCGTCAAGCGGGCCGACAGCTTGCGCGTGCTGTCCGAGCGGGAAAAGGCGATCTGCGTGCGGCGCGGCCTCGATCCCCGGCGTATCACGGTGCTGGCCGCGCCCACCAATGTGGGCAGCTTCGCGCCGCCGGTCCCGCCGGAGCGGCTGGGCGCGTTGCGCGCCGCGCTGGGCATCGCGCCGGACGCGCCGGTCCTGCTGTGGGTCGGGTTCCCCTCGCCTGCGAAGAACGTCGACTTGCTGCTGGAAGCGTTCGCGCGGGTCCGCCAGCGGTATCCGGCGGCGCGGCTGGTCATGGCTGGAGATTTCAGCCAGCGGCCCAATTTCAGGCAGCGCGCTGAGGCGCAGTCGGTCATTTTTCCGGGACTTGTCAGCTACACGGACCTGCCTGCCTATTACCAGCTGGCTGAGGTCTACGTGCACAGCTCGCGCTACGAGGGCATCGCCCGCGTGCTGATGGAAGCGCTGGCCGCCGGGACGCCGGTCGCGTCCACCGCGCATCTTGGCGCCGACGAAGTGGTGCGACCCGGCGAGACCGGGCTGCTCACGGATCACACGCCGGACGCCCTGGCCGGAGCGGTGATCGCCTTGCTGGACGATCCGGCCCGCGCCCGCGCGATGGGCGAAGCAGGCCAGCGCGACGTGCTGGAACGCTTTGACTACGAGCGGCAGCTTGACCGGGTGGTGCAGACCTATCGCGACACGCTGCACCTGGCGGGGCGAGGGTGACATGCGCTGGGTGCTGATCACGCAGAAGCTCGCGCCGGAAGACGATTTCCTCGGCTTCATGGTGCGCTGGGTCGAGGTGCTGGCCGCGCGGCTGGATCACCTCGACGTGATCTGCCAGGAGCAGCGCACCGCCGATCTGCCGCCGAACGTGTGCGCCTATAGCCTGGGCAAAGAGCGTGGCGCGAGCCGGGCGGCGCAGGCGCTCGCGCTGACACGCCATTTACGCGCGCTGGTTCCCCAGGCGGATGGCGTCTTCTGCCACATGATCCCGCGCTACGCGCTGTTCGCCGCGCCCTGGACGCGCCTGTATCGCAAGCCGCTGCTGCTGTGGTACAACCACCCGCATCCCGCGCGCGAATTGCCGCTGGCCGCCGCGCTGGCAACGCATATCCTGTCAAGCGGGCCGGGCAGCTTCCCGCTGAAGACGGGCAAGCTGCGCGTGATGGGGCAGGGCATCGACGCCGCGCAGTTTCCGCCGCCGCAGCCGGAAGCCGCGCCGCCGCAGATCGTGATGATCGGGCGGCTGTCGCG
>DAOKYY010000176.1:0-2917 GCA_035325905.1 Aggregatilineaceae bacterium
CAGCCAGCCGAGCAGCGCGATCCTTAACCGTCGTGATTTCATTGTGGCTGCCTCCTGAACGGTTCTCTCTAACGATAAACTGGCTTACGTCACTCAATACGCGCAAATCCGGCTGTTTGGATGGATCGGCGTTGCGCTATACTTGAGCTTATCAGCATAGCAATCTGTTTTTTCGCGCGGCGAAAGACCGCGTGCCACCCGACGCAGGCGCACTCAAGGAGACTCCCCGATGCCGATCCCGACCCTGGCAGGACTTTGCACCTACGAAGAAGCGGCCCGGCCCGGCTACAGCGTGGCGGACAACGTCGCGCGGATGCTGCGCTACGCCTGGATCGAGAAACGCGCGATGGAAACCAAGCTCTACTGGATCAACCCGACGCCGGAGTGGGAGGTCAAGGAGGCGCTGAGCCTGCACCTCTACCAGGACGCCGATCACGCCCGGCTGTTCCGCGAGCGGATCGGCGAGATGCGTAACCCGCCGCCACGGATGGACGTCAGCCCGGACGAGCGGATCGACCGCTTCTTCGAAGAATTGTGGCGCTCAGCGGACACGCTCGAAAAGCTGGTCGGGCTGTACGGCGTGCTGCGGCCCGCGCTGCTGGACGCCTACCGCCAGCATTACAACGCGAGCAACCCGCTGGTCGATCACCCGACGCGCCGCATCCTGCGCTTCATCATGCTGGAAGAGGAGGACGCGCTCGCTTGGGGCCGCGCCGCGCTCGACGCGCTGATCGCGTCCGACGACGACCGCGCGCGGGCGGACGCCTGGGCGGAGCATCTGCGCGCGTATCTCGACGCGGCGGGCGGGATCATGGGCGATCAGCCGACGCCGGGGTCTTTGCCGGAGCCGCGCGCCACCGAGCCGTTCCAGCCGGATTTCTTCCCGCGCCGCGACGGGCGTTTCACCGGCCAGTGGAACTTCGTCTTTCCGCCGCACGAGGTGGCGCGCACGCCGGGCGTGCCGGTCGAGGAGAAAACGCTCGCGCTGATGTGCAAGCGCACGCTCGAAATGGACGTGCCGGAAGCGATGGCGCGCATGATCGCCGAGGCGCAAGACATGCCCTGGGCCTACTACGTCGATATGTGCCGCCAGCTTTGGGACGAGGCGCGCCACGCGATGATGGGATCAGTCTACTTCGAGCACAAAGGGGTCGATTGGCGGCGCGAGATTCCGCTGCACCCCGGCTTCGCGCTGCGCCTGAACCAGCACATGAATCCGATTGAGGCGCACGCCGTGCTATACACCATCGAGCAGAGCCTGATGCCCGCCAAGACCGGCAAGAAATACGAATGGGAGGTCGCGGTGGACGCGCGCGACCCGCTGGCGACCGCCTTTCAGGACTATGACTGGGCGGACGAAGTGCTCCACGCGCAGATCGGGCGGCGCTGGCTGCTGGACGCGCACAAGCTCAGCCGCGACGAGATCGTGCGCCTGGGCCAGCGCATGGCGACCGAGTCCGAGGGCGCGCTCCAGCAGTATGAAGCGAACGGCGAGCAGATCAACTGGTGGCCGGGCTTCGTGCGCGCCGTGCTGGGGCAAGAGTCCGCCATGAGCGAGTACACGCTCGGCACGGCGGACCCGGTCTACCGCGCGGCGGAGTAGTGCTGTAGGCTGGGATTATGTGCGGGCCGGTGCGATGACCGGCCCATTTTTGATCCGCGTTACGCCTCGTAGCGCCCTTCCGTCTCGACCAGCGGGAACAACACCTCTAGCTTCTCCGGCGCGACGCGCGGCGAGACCGAGCAGGCGGTGCTGAGGATATAGCCGCCGCCGGGCATCCCGTCGCGCAGGCGCTCGCGGGCGTGCTCGCGCACCTCGTCCACCGTCGCGGCTTGCAGCAGGTGCACCGAGTTCATGTTGCCCTTGATGAACATCCGGTCGCCGATGCGCCGCTTGGCGTCGGCCAGCTCGGTGTTGCCGATTGGCGGCGGGTCGAGCGTATCGACGCCATCCGTGCCGGTTTCCATCAGCAGCTCCAGCCGGTCGTTGAGGTGGCCGCAGGTGTGGGTATAGACCGGCACGCCCGGCGCGCCGGTGTGGATCGCCTCGATCACGCGCTGCTCGTAGGGCAGCACGAAGCGCCGGTACATCCGTGACGAGATGAAGCCGCCGCCCGCGTAGGCTGACGACAGCAGCACCGCGTCCACGCCGTGACGCGCCTGCGCCAGCCCCCAGGCGATGCTCGCCTCGGCCAGCCGGTCCAGGATCGCCTCGGCTTTCTCCGGGTCGAGCGCGAGGTGGGTCAGCGCGTCTTCGTAGCTAAACAGCTCCATCAGGTGCGTGAATGGCGAAAACACCTCGCCGTGCACCGACACGGTATCACCCACCTCTGCTTTCACCCGATCAATCGTGCGGAAGAAGTAGTCCGGCGGCTCATGCAGCAAGCCGGGCGCTTTGCTGGGCAGCGCGGGCGTGTGATAGACGCCCCAGGTATACAGCGTCCAGTCGTCGATCCGGTCGAAGTCGCGCGCCGGGTCGAAGTTCTCGAACGTGGGCCGGGCGCGCGCCCGATCGGCGGGGTAATGCTGCGCGTTGTCGTCCCAGGGAACGAGCGTGCGGTCGCCGTTTTTCCAGCGCACGACCTCGCCCTCGGCGCTGTCCTCGATGGCGGAGACGCCCTCGCGCCAGTTCGGGTCGCGCCCAGGGATATTGATCAGGATGCCGTCGAAGCGGTAGCGCCGCTGAAGCGTGACCAGTGCCTCGGCGAAGCCCTCGCTGGTGAACCAGATCTCGTGCGGGCGCAGATCGGTGTTCAGGAAGTAGTGCCCCAGCGCAAGCTGGCACATCAGCGGCACCCGGTCCGGGATTTCGTGACGCATAGCCGCCGCGATGCGTTCTTTGCCGTTCATAACAGACTCTTTCTCGGTGAGTAGGTTGTTGACGCAAGACCGGCGCAGAGTATACTCAGTGTCATGC
>DAOKYY010000177.1:0-2894 GCA_035325905.1 Aggregatilineaceae bacterium
AGCGCCGACTGGCCGAGCGTGATCGTGTCGCCATCGCCGAGCGCGGCGGGCGTGTGCGGCTCCAGCGGCGCGCCGTTGAGGCGCGTGCCATTGGCGCTGCCGAGATCGGTCAGGGTCCAGGTGCCGTCGCGCTCGCGGCGTAGCTCGGCGTGCGGGCGCGAGACCGCCTCGTCGGTCAGGGAGATGTCCCAGGCGGCGCGGCGCGTGGCGCGGCCAATCGTCACCAGCGGCGCGAGCAGCGGGATTTCCGTCCCGGCCTGCGGGCCGGAGTCGATGGTGAGCGCCGGGTAGCTGCCCGCCGCGCCGCGAATCAGCGTGCCGGATGCGGCAGCCTGCCGGTGCTCCTCGGCCGTCACCTTCTCCGAGAAAACCAGCAACGGCACATACAGCCGGATCACGTCGCCGTCCGCCAGCGGGAAGGGGCCTTGCAGCAGCTCCTCGTTGACGAATGTCCCGTTGGCGCTGCCGAGATCGCTCAGCACAAATACCCCTTCGGCGTAGCGGAGCACGGCGTGCTGGCGCGAGACGTGCCGCTCCGGGACCCAGATATGGTTGTTCGGGCTGCGCCCGATCGTCACCGTCGCCCCGGCTTCGAGAACGTACTCTTGAAGCTCGCCGGTCTGCGGGTCCTTCCAGGTTATCTTGCCGAGGGCGTGCGGCGGCTGGGTCATGCGCGCTCCATCCGATCTGGCGGCGTCTGAGTGATGCGGCATGGTGGAGAGTATAGCGCCGCGCGGGGCGTTCTGTCAGGTGCCGGGTGGCTGCGCGCCAGGTAGGGGCACGCGAGTCGATTGGGCGTGGCGAGGCGGGCTGATGTCGCCTCCACATATGGGGGTCGCGGGCCGAATCACACCAACATATGGGCGCGAAATAGGACTATTGTGCTAAGGCATCGCTTGACTACGCCGAACATTAGTGCTACACTGACTCACAATTAAGGTTAAATTGCGGTTTGGGTCGTGTTTTAGAGGCGACGGCAGGGAGAGCGCGTGTGACGCTGGAATTTGACAAGGTTGTCCCCCAGGTCGAGCGCATGGGCCGGGCGCTGGCCGCACGAAATATCACCCTCAGCGAGCGTGGGGACATCGCCTGGCAGCTTTTCCAGTCGATGAGCGACCTGGACGCGATCCACGCCCGCATCCAGCTGGCGCGCGACCGCGACGCCGGGTTTCGCGGCGCGGCCCCGCTGCACGAAGCCGCTAACCGCGCCTACGGGCTGCCGCCCGCGCCGGGCCTGGCGACGATTCTGGCCGCCGACGGCTCGCAGATTTACCCCTCGACGCACAGCGCCGCGTTGTTCTACCTGACCAACGTCGGCGTTTTCGTATACCATCACGGCCTCGACCTGCTGCCGGAGCAGATCACCGAGCCGGTGCTGGCGTACACCGAGGCCCTGCTCCACGACGAGCGCGGGCAGGTCATCAGCAACGCCGCCGTCAACGCGCGGCGCACGGTCCACGAGCTACAAGTCCTGGCGCGCGAGGTCTGGAACCGGCGCGGGCTGGGCCGCCCGATGCTGGCGATCAGCGACGGGCCGCTGCTGTTCTGGGTCGGCAAGGACGTGCCGAACGGGCGCCGGCTGCAAGACGATTATCTCGCCGCGATGGTGCACCTGCACGACGCCCACGCCGCGCTCCAGCGCGACTCCGGCGCCTCGGCCAGCGCGATCGGATACGTGGACCGGCCCACCAGCGCGTTTCTCGTCAGCCTGGTCTACCTGATGAGCCTGGAGCCGGAGCTGGTGCGCGCCGCCGCGCTGGAGACCAACGGCCCGCTCGAAGGGCTGACCGACCAATGGCTGATGTTCCGCCTGCTGCGGCCCGGCGAGCGATCGGCGCTGTTTGTGCAGCAGTCGCCGCAGAACAAACGCTACCGCGATCGTGGCGAGAGCTATGAGATCGTCTTCTTCTACATCAACGCCGGTCAGCCCCACGCCTACCACCTGGCGCGGGTCGAGATGCCGATGTGGGTCGCGAAAGACCCGGCGCGGGTGGACGAGGTTCACGCGCTGGTGATGGCGCAGTGCGAGATGATGTGGCGCTATCCCTACGCGCTGACGCGCGCCGACGAGCTGGCGGTCGTGCGCAATATCGAGCGCACGCAGCTTGAGAACCTGATCGAGATCGAGCTGCGCCGCAACGCGCAGACGGTCGAGCTTTCGGAAAAGCTTGAGGCGAAAGTCGTGCGGCACGGCCGCAAGCGGTACGGGGAGCGACGCCGATAACTGTTGGAGCACGGGAATGGCGGCGTCGCGAGCGGCCCGCCGGGTTGAGGGGACGGCGATCATGGAAATTACGACACAGCAGCCGGTTATTGGAAGCGTCTTGCGAGCCAGCACGATGGGGTTCGTCTGCGGGACGCGCAGCCAGGACATCGAGCATCCCTCGTTTGGCGCGTTCGTGCGGACCCGGCACGAGCCGTCGGATGAGGCCGAGGTCATCGGCCTGATCTACGCGATCAGCATCGACGACGATCCGCTGGTGCGCCAGCTGATTCTGGCGAACAACATGAACCAGGCCACCACGCGCGACCAGCGCGAGAACCGGATGGTCCCGGTCGAGATCAGCGTGGTGAACATCGGCTATATCCAGGCCGGGCGCGTCTTTCACAACCTGCCGCCGCGCCCGCCGCTCAGCCTCGACCCGGTTCAGTTGTGCGACGACGAGTGTACGCGGCAGTTCACGTCGCGCTTCGATTTTCTGCGGCTGGTGCTCAATACCAACGAGGTCCCGACCGAGGAATTGGTCGCGGCGGCGCTGTTACACGCGGCAGCCGCCCGCCCGGCGGCGCAGCGTTACGATTTTCTCGTCGCGGCCGGGCGCCAGCTGGCCGGGCTGCTGGCCCACGATCTGCCGCGCCTGCAACACCTGCTGCGCCTGATCAAGCCGGCGTAG
>DAOKYY010000178.1:0-2856 GCA_035325905.1 Aggregatilineaceae bacterium
GCACCTCGCAATTAGCGGTTAGGCGGGAGCAAAAGCGAACCGCTGCTACTGCCACTCTGCATCCGCGAGCGGGCCGCCCGTGGGGGTGACATCCTGCGTGACTCCGTCGAGGCGCACGATCCACAGGCGCGGCCCGGTCGGCGTCTGGACCGTGACCAGCGCAGCGCGGCGAGCGCGGCTCCACTCGGCGCGCAACACCTGGCCGGGGATGATGCCTGACACCTGGCGCGGCGCGGCGCCCACCTCGGCGGGCGCGGTGTAGAGCGCGAAGCCGCCCGCCCCCGGCCCGCCCAGGAATGCGATCCGCCCCGGCTCAACCTCGAACGCCGCCCGCATGAACAGCCCGGTCACGTGCTGGTTGAGATACTCCGTCACCGCGCCGGTCGCGGGGTCCGCCCGCCCGATCACCTCGGCCCCCCCACCCCACGGCGCGCCGCTGACGATCACCGAGCGGCCATCGGCGGCCCAGGTCGCGTCGGCGTAGGGCAGCGCCTCGATAAACCCGCCGCCGGTGTTCAGGTCGTGCCCAGCCGGGGTGACGACGTTGGCGAAGCCGCGCGGCGTAGTGACCTGGATGATCAGCGCCGAGCCGTCCGGCGACCAGTGGATCGCCGTCGCGCTGCGCTGCTCATGCACCTGCGCGACCTGCCCCTCGAAACCGGTGCGGAAGACCTGATGCGCCGCGCCGCTGGCTGCGTCGTAGACCCACACGCCGCTGTCGAAGGCGGTGGGGTCGCCGGGATCGCGCGCGTCCAGCCGGAAGGCGAGGCGCGCGCCGTCCGGCGACCAGGCCACGTCACCGTAGCGCAGGTTCGGGTTCAGCCCGAATGCGCTGGACGGCGAGCTGTGCAGCACCGCGCCGTTGATCGCCAGGCGCGACTGCCCGCCAGGGTCCGCGCTGATCGCGGCGATCGCGCCGTTCGACGCGAGGTCGAACAGGTCGCCCTGGGCCAGCGGCGCGGCAGTCAGGCCGCCGGTCAGCGTCAGTAGCGGGACGACCTGCCCCGCGTAGCTCACGATCACGCTGGCCTGCTCCGGCAGCGGCGGGCCGCCGCTCTCGGCCACGCCGGGCGGCGCGGTTGGCACCACCGGCGCGAACGGCGCGGCCGCGCTTGCGCTCGGATCGAAGAACCCGCCCGGCGCGCGGGGCGGCGTCGGCTGGCCGCCTTCCCAGTCGCGCTCGCCTGATTCCAGCCCTGGCGTCGGCGTGAAGGGCAGGATCGGCGGGCGCGGCGTAGGCGACGGCAGCTCGACCGGCACGCGCTCGAAGCCGGGCGTGACCGAAGGCCAGGGCGTGTAGGTGAACGCGACCGGCGGAAAAGTCGGCGCGAGCGTCGGGCGGGCGGGCGCGGTCGCGGTCGGCGCGGGTCGCGGCGTGCGCGTGACGGCCGGCGGCAGCGTGGGCGAGGGTCGCGGCGTGCGCGTCAGGCTAGGCGTGACGGTAAAGGTGATGGCCGGCGTAGCGGTTGGCGCGAACGTGGCGGTTGGCGGACGTGGTGTGCGCGTCGGGCTGGCAGTCGCCGTCGCCGTGCGGGTCGGCGTCTCGGTCGGTGCGAGGGTCGCGGTCGGCGTGGCGGACGGCGTCGCCGTGCCGGTGCGGGTCGCGCTGGGCGTAGGCGTGATCGACGGCGTCACGCTCGGCGTCTCGCTCGCAGTGGCGGTCGCGGTCGGCGTGACACTCGGCGTCAGGGTGGCGCTGGGCGCGCGGGTCGGCGTGGCGCTCGCCCGCAGCGCGATCGCGGTCCGGTCCGGCGTCAGCGTTGGCGCGACCGTCGGCGTCACCGGGCCATCCACCAGCGACTCGCACGCGCTCAGGCTCAGCGCCAGACCGATCAGCGCGGCCCACCCCAGCGCCTGCCGGGTTCTGTGTCCGATTCCGTATGCCATAGCTTGATTGTACGGGTTTTGGGCGGAGCGTAGGGGGGTCGCCGGGGAACCGCGTAGCGCGCGAGCGATTCCAATGTATTTCAAATGCATTCATATTTATTACTAATGTTCATAACCAAAAAATAGGGGATAGGAGCATCTGGGAATGACTTATAATCAAGCTATCTTTCATGTTCCTGCAATCAAGCCGAAGCGGCCCGTGCGGGCGCTTGAACGGAAAGGAAGGCACTCATGTTGGACATGTTGATTCGTCATTGGTGGGCGCTGGCCCTGCGCGGCGTGCTTGCCATCCTCTTTGGCATCATGGCTATCGTCTGGCCCGGCCTGACGCTGGCAACGCTGATCCTGCTCTTTGGCGCTTATGCGCTGGTAGACGGCGTGTTCGCCGTGGTGAACGGGATCTCATCATACGGCGAGCGCAAACGCTGGTGGGTGACGGTGCTGGAAGGTATCGCCGGAATTGTCGTCGGTATCGTGACCTTCCTCTGGCCTGACCTCACGGCGCTCACGCTGCTGACGATCATTGGCGTGTGGGCGATCTTCACCGGGGTCATGGAGATTGTGGGGGCCATTCAACTCCGCAAGGTGATCGAGGGCGAGTGGCTGTACATCCTCAGCGGTATCGCGTCGGTCATCTTCGGTGTGCTGGTCATCCTGTTTCCCGGCGCCGGGGCGCTCAGCCTGACGTGGCTGATCGGCCTATACGCGCTCATCTTCGGGGTGATGTTCATCATCCTGGCCTTCCGGCTGCGCGGACTGAAAAAGGAAGCGGAAAAGCGCAGCTCAGGGCACCCAAGAGCAGCCTAATCAAGCAGCGCCAGACGGCGAAAAACAGCGCAGGCCCTCTTTCCCCGGAACAGGGAGCGAGGGTCTGCGCGTTCTTGCTGCTCCCGCTGCCTTTAGCTCTCGCTAATTGCTATGTGAACTATCGAAAGTCATTGGCGTATCGGCCCGGTGTGGGGAACCTCA
>DAOKYY010000179.1:0-2844 GCA_035325905.1 Aggregatilineaceae bacterium
CCTCTCCGGCGCGGAGAGGGGATTGAGGGGTGAGGTAAGCCTTGCGAACGGCTGCGTTTGCCAGATCATTTCGATAGGTCACTTAACCGCTAAAAAAAGAGGCTGCCATGCTCGCCAAACGCATTATTCCCTGCCTCGACGTGCACGAGGGGCGCGTCGTCAAGGGCATCAACTTTGTCAACCTGCGCGACGCCGGGGACCCGGTCGAGCAGGCCGTGATCTACGATCGCGAGGGCGCCGACGAGCTGGTGTTCCTCGACATCACCGCCACGCACGAGGGCCGCGCGACCCTGCTGGACGTGGTGCGCCGCGTAGCAGATGCGATCTTCATCCCGTTCTGCGTCGGCGGCGGGCTGCGCAGCGTCGAGGATATGCGCGCCGCGCTGCTGGCCGGGGCCGACAAGATCGCGATCAACAGCGCCGCCGTGCGCGCGCCCGACTTGATCACCGCCGGGGCGGAGCGCTTCGGCTCGCAGTGTATCGTCGTCGCCATCGACGCGCGCTGGACCGGCGCGCGCTACGAGGTCTACGTCAGCGGCGGGCGAACTCCGGCCGGCCTCGACGCGGTAGAGTGGGCGCGCGAGGTCGAGCGGCGCGGCGCGGGCGAGATTCTGCTGACCAGCATGGACCGCGACGGCACCCAGGACGGCTACGAGATCGCGCTGACGCGCGCCATCAGCGACGCGGTCAGCATCCCGGTGATCGCGTCCGGGGGAGCGGGCGCGCTGTCGCATTTCTACGACGCGCTGACCGAGGGCGGGGCGGACGCGGCGCTGGCGGCGACGCTGTTCCACTACCGGCAGCTTAGCGTCGGGCAGGTCAAACGCTATCTGCACGATCGGGGTGTGCCCGTGCGCCTGGTCGAAGGGACGGAACTCGATGCCTCAGCCTGAGCAGAAGGATCGCGAGGCGCTGATCGCGCGGCTGGCGTGGGACGCGAGCGGGCTGATCCCGGCGGTTGTGCAGGACGCGGCGACCGGGCAGGTGCTGATGGTCGCCTGGATGAACGCCGAGGCGCTGCGCCGCACGCTGGACAGCGGCGAGACGCACTTCTGGAGCCGCAGCCGGTCCGCGCTGTGGCACAAGGGCGCGACCAGCGGCAATACCCAGACCGTCACCGGCATCTGGGCCGACTGCGACGCCGATACGCTGCTGGTCCAGGTCCGCCCGGCCGGGCCAGCCTGTCACACCGGCGCGACGAGCTGCTTCTTTCGCACATTGGAGGAACTGGGTGACTGAGCAGGAGCGATCGATCTTCCGCCGCGTCTTCGCGCAGATTGAGGACCGCAAAGCGCATCCCCGCGCGGAGTCGTACACCAGCCGCCTGCTCGACGCGGGCGAAGATGAAATCGTCAAGAAGATCGGCGAAGAGGCGATCGAGGTCGTGCTGGCGGTCAAAGGCCAGGGCGATCAGCGCGTGATCGAGGAGCTGGCCGACCTGACCTATCACTGCCTGGTGCTGCTGGCGCAGCGCGGCCTGACGCTGGACGACCTCGCCGCCGAATTGGAGCGCCGCCACCATCCGCGCTAGGCCGGCCAGATTTTGCGCCCGCCGCCCGGCGGCACGATCTCGTTGATGCGGATCATCTCCGCCGGGGTCAGCTCGGGCGCGGTCAGCGCGCCGAGATTATCGCGCAATTGGGCGGGCGTCTTCGCGCCGGGGATCACGGTCGAGACGGCAGGATGCGCCAGCACGAACTGGAGCGCGAGCTGCGCCAAGCTGCGCGCCTCGCTCGCCAGCGGGCGCAGCCGCTCGACTACTGTCAGGTCGTGGCGGAAGATGGCGTGCTGATCCGGGTCGGTCTGCCAGTGGCGCCGAAAATCGTTCTCCGCGAAAACCGTGTCGGCGTTGAATTTGCCAGTCAGCAAGCCCATCGCCAGCGGCCCGCGCACGATCACCCCGATGCCGTGCGTCTGGCAGTACGGGAAGATCTCGCTCTCCGGCGTGCGGTTGAGGATGCTGTAATCAATTTGCAGCGTCGCGCAGCCGCCGTCCGCGTTAAACGCCTGCAAGTACGCGAAATCGCTGGTGCTGACGCCATAGGCGCGGACCTTACCCTCGCGCTGAAGGCGTTGAAATCCCTCGATGAAAACTTCCATCGTCGGGTCGCGGAAGTTGATGTGGCTCTGGATCACGTCGAGAGTGTCGGTGCGCAGGCGGCGCAGGCTGCTCTCGACGCCGGCGATCAGCTTCTCGACCGTGTCATAAGCGGTGATACGCCGCTCGTCGTCAAACCCCTGCCAGCCGATCTTGCTGGCGACGATGAAGCGGTCGCGCCTGCCTTGCATCGCCTGGCCGAGCAGCTCCTCGCTGTGGCCGTCGCCGTACACGTCGGCGGTGTCAAAAAAGGTCACGCCCGCGTCGAGCGCGGCGTCGATGGTGTCGAGCGTGGCCCGGTCGTCCACCGGACCCCATTGGTCGCCGCGCACGGCCCAGAGGCCCAGCCCAAGCGCGGAAACGTCGATCCCGCTCTTACCGAGTGGGCGTGTGGCGAGCGGAGTAACGGGCATCATCGGCTCCTTCCAGCATGGTCCAGACCAGCGCCCTCGTCCTGAGCGCAGCGTGGGGCGCCGCCTGGAGTAGCGCCCTGAGTCAGAATATAGTGCAGAATGGGGTGTGATGGAACGGAGAGCCGTTAAGTGAACTATCGAAAGTCATTGGCGTATCGGCCCGGCGTGGGGAACCTCACCCCTCAATCCCCTCTCCGGTGGCGGAGAGGGGACTTCAAACCCGTTCCGGCGCTGCTTTTCTCCCCTCTCCAACATGGAGAGGGGCCGGGGGTGAGGTAAGCCTTGCGCAGCGCCGCATTCGCCAGATCATTTCGGAAGGTCACATAGCCCTCA
>DAOKYY010000180.1:0-2843 GCA_035325905.1 Aggregatilineaceae bacterium
GGCGGGACATGCCCGCGTGCGCTTCGATGCGGTCGAAGTCCCGTCGTCGGCGCTGATCGGTCCGGAGGGAGGGGCCCTCGATGCGCTGGCCCGCCCGTTCCGCTTGCAGGAGCAGGCGGTACTGCTCGCTTACGCCTTGGGGTTGGCGGAGCGCCTGGGCGACATATTTGCCTCGCAGCCGGGCGTCGAGCCGGCGCGGGTCGGTGCCGCCATGGCGCAGGTCACGGCGCTGGGCGCGATCCTGGCCCATCTGGCGCAAAGCGATGCCGTGGATGGGCGCTTCGAAGCGGCGCTCACGGGCGCGCTCGAGCAACTCGAGGCGGCGCAGCGCCTGCTGTTGCCGGAACTCAAGGGCGTGGCGGCGGCGCGTGAGCCGGCCGCTGCGCTGCAGCAAATGGCCTTTTTCCTGCTGCGCGCAAAACCGCGCGCCCATGACCGGCTGGGCCGGTCCTTGATTCGACAAAATCAGCACACAGGGAGTGTGAATCCGTGAATCCGGAACGTTTTGCCAGCGTCGATGCCATCATCGAAGACTTCGCCGAGATGGACTACATCTGCAGCCGTCGCATCGCGACCTGTCTGTTCGTGGCCCATCACCTGGGACGGCCCATTCTGGTGGAAGGCCCGGCCGGTGTCGGCAAGACCGAGTTGGCCAAGACCGTGGCCCGCTACCTGGAGCAGCCGCTGGTGCGCCTGCAGTGCTACGAGGGGCTCGACGAATCCAAGGCGATCTATGAATGGAAGTACGGCAAGCAGTTGCTCTACATCCAGCTCTTGAAAGAGAAGCTGCATGAAGTGATGGGCGATGCCGCGACGCTGGAGGCGGCGACGGCGCGCCTGCATGCGCATGAGGATGTGTTTTTTTCCGAGCATTTCCTGGAGCCGCGCCCGCTGCTCAAAGCCCTGCAGGAACCCGAGGGTTGCGTGCTGCTGGTCGACGAGGTCGACAAGTCCGACCAGGAATTCGAGGCGCTGCTGCTCGAGATCCTGTCGGATTTCCAGGTCACCGTGCCGGAAATCGGCACGATCACGGCCCAGAAGCGACCCTTCGTTCTGCTCACCAGCAACAACACCCGCGAGATGAGCGACGCGCTCAAGCGGCGCTGCCTGCATCTGTACATCCCCTATCCCGACGCGGCGCTGGAACGGCGCATCGTGGCCGTACGTGTGCCGGGCATCGACACAGCCCTGCGCGATCAACTGGTGGCCTTCATCCAGCGCATCCGCCGCGTCGATCTCAAGAAGCATCCCTCGGTCAGCGAAACGGTGGACTGGGCGCGCGTGCTGGTGCTGATGCACGCCAATGCGCTGGAAGAAACGCTGGTGCGCGAATCCCTGAGCGTGTTCCTGAAGTTCGAGGAGGACATCCGCCGCGTCGAACAGGAGATGACCACGCTGCTCCACGAGTCGCGCGCAGAACCGGCGGGCTGAACCGATGGACCGGGTACTGACCGATTTCATCCAGGCGGTGCGCGGCGCGCAGGTACGGGTATCCGTCGCCGAGGCGCTGGAGGCGCACGAAGTGGTGCGGGTGCTGGGCTACGGTGACCGCGAAGCGCTGCGTGAAGGTCTGGGCGTGACGCTGGCCAAGACGGTCGATGAGAAGGCCCGATTTTTTGCCGCGTTCGATCGATATTTCACCGCCGAGGTCTTCGCCGACGCCGGCCATCAGGACTATCTGGGGGCCGATGACGAAGCGCTCGCGCCCGAGGGGGAAAACACGGCCTCGCAATTGGTGGAGCAGCTCCTGCGTGGGGATCGCGCCGGGCTCATGTCGGCCTTGCGCGAGGCGGTGCGCGAGGTGGGGGTGAGCGAGATGACGCTGTTCACCCAGCGCGGCGTGGTCATGCAGCGGCTCACCGCGCGCATGGGACTCGACCGGCTCGATCAGGAGCTGGCCGGGCTGGAGCGCAGCGGGCAGGGCGGCTCGGATCGCGCCCGGCGATTGCGCGAGGGACGCGCCTATCTGATCGACCAGATGAAGACCTTCGTCCAGCAGCAGGTGGCGCTGTATACCGGCGCTTCCGGCGAGGCCTTGCGGGAACAGGCGCTGGCCGAACGACGGCTCAACAAGCTGGAGGAAGAGGACATTGCCCGCATGACGGAGCTGACCCAGCGTCTGGCCCGACGTCTGGCGCGCCAGCATGCGCGCCGGGCGCGGCGGGCCCGGCGCGGCCAGCTCGACGTGCGGCGCACGCTGCGCCGAAACATGGGCTTTGACGGCGAGCTGTTCAACATCCATTGGCGGCGGGTGCGCGTCGACAAGCCGCGGGTGGTGGTGATCTGCGACGTGAGTCGCTCGGTGTCGGATTACACGCGCTTTTTGCTGCTGTTCCTGCATTCGCTGAGCGAGGTGATGGACCGCATCCGCAGCTTTACGTTCTGCGCCGACGTCGCGGAGGTCACCCGGATTTTCGACGAGCAGCCCGTGGGCAGCGCGCTCGATGCGGCGCAGGCCGCGGCGCCCATTGGCCCCACCGACTATGGGCGCACGCTCGCGCATCTGGTGGAGCGGCATCTGGATGCGTTCACGCCGCGCACGACAGTCCTGTTCCTCGGTGATGCGCGCAACAATCTCGGCGATCCGCGCGCCGACCTGCTCAAGCTCATCGCCCAGCGCAGCCGGCATCTGATCTGGCTCAATCCCGAGCCCTTCGTGACCTGGAACACCGGCGATTCGATCATCTCGACCTATCAGCCGCTCTGTCACACGGTCCGGGAGTGCGCCAATCTCAAGCAACTGGAAGAAGCGGTCAACCAGATGCTGCGCCTCACGACGCGGGCTGCCTGAGCTTGAGGCGCAGGCTGCGGCTTTCTAAAATCTGCGCTTTGCCGTGTCTGAC
>DAOKYY010000181.1:0-2810 GCA_035325905.1 Aggregatilineaceae bacterium
CTTGGACAGCGCCCCGGCGGATCGCTATAATGGCGGCATGAACGACACCTCGCGTCACGACCTTGCGCCGCACGCGCCGCCCGATCATACCGGCGTGGTGCTGGCCGGCGTGCTGATGGCGGTCATCGGGTGGGGCGGGCTGTGGCTGCTGGTCACGACCACCCTGCCGACCGCTTTCCCGCGCTGGCTGTTTTTCGTTTGTCTGTACCTGGCCGTGACCGGAACCACGCTACCGTTTGTGCGCTTTTTGAACGCGCGCTTTTCCGGGCCGGGCGGCGTGCCAGGTGGCGTGATTCTGCGCCAGAGCATCTGGCTGGGGCTGTTCGTGGTGGCCTGCGCCTGGCTCCAGATTCCGCGCGTGCTGAACCCGGTGATCGCGATGGTGCTGGCGCTGAGCCTGGGCGTGATCGAGTTCTTCCTGCGCCTGCGCGAGCGCGCCGGGGCCGAGTCCTAGCGGCGGCGCGGGTTCCCAAGTGAGGATGTTCGCCTGATGAAAGCTGATCTGGACCGCTTGATGGCCGAGCGCGGGATCGACGCGCTGCTGATTCTGCCCGGCGAGAACGAAGACCCGTACCGCACGTATTTGAGCAACGGCGCGCGCTCGTCCGGCATGGTGATCAAGCAGCGCGGCGCGCCGCCAATGCTGGTCGTCAACGGGATGGAAGTGGACGAGGCGGCGCAGAGCGGGCTGGAAGTCCACACCTACGATGATTTCGGCCTCAGCGCGCTGCTGCGCGAGCGCCAGTACGACTACGACGCCGCCTACGCCGCGTGGTACGGGCGCATCTTCACGCGCTTCGACGTGCGCGGCAAGCTGGCGCTCTACGGCGTGGGCGATCTCAACGCGGCGCTGCGGGCGATCAAGGCGCTGCAAGCAGGGGTTGGCGAGCGGATCGAGCTGGTGACTGAGGAAGTGCGCGACACGATCTTCGACCGCGCCTACGAGACCAAGGACGAAGGCGAGCTGGCGCTGCTGCGCGAGGCGGGGCGGCGCACCAGCGCGGTCATGCGCGCCGCGCGTGAGTGGCTGGCCGGGCACCGCGCGCAGGATGGCGCGGTGGTGAATGCCGATGGCGCGCCGCTGACGGTCGGCGATGTCAAGCGGTTCGTGCGCGGGCGGTTGTTCGAGCAGGGGCTGGAAGACCCGGAGGGGATGATCTTCGCGCAGGGGCGCGACGCGGCGGTGCCGCACAGCAAGGGCCAGGACGACCAGCCGCTGCGCCTGGGCGAGACGATTGTCTTCGACCTGTTCCCGCGCCTGCCGGGCGGCTACTTTCACGACATGACGCGCACCTGGTGCCTGGGCTTCGCGCCGGAGCAGGTCCAGGCGGACTTTGACGCGGTGCGCGAAGCCTTCGACCGCTCGATTGAGATGTGCCGCGTCGGGATGGCGACGCACGAAGCGCAGGACATGGTCTGCGAGCTGTTCGAGGCGCTGGGCCATCCGACCGTGCTCAGCACGCCGGGCACGCCGGAGGGCTACGTGCACTCGCTGGCGCACGGCGTCGGGCTGAACGTGCACGAAGCGCCCTACTTCCCGACGCGCGCGGCGCGCTATTGGCTCCAGCGCGGCAACGTCTTCACCGTCGAGCCGGGGCTGTACTATCCGTCGCGCGGGTACGGCATCCGCATCGAGGACACGGTTTACCTCAACGAGGCGGGAAGTTTGGAGAGCCTGACCGACTGCCCGTATGATCTGGTGATCGAGCTGAAGGGCTGAGCAGCCGTAGAGAGGCGCACGCGATCATGACGCTGGTTCTGGGCATCGAAACCTCGTGCGACGAAACCGCCGCCGCCGTCGTGCGCGACGGCGAAACCATTTTGTCGAACGTGGTCGCGTCGCAGATCGCGCTGCACGCGCCCTATGGCGGCGTCTTCCCGGAAGTCGCCTCGCGCGCCCACATCGAGGCGATCACCCCGGTCGTGAGCGAGGCGCTGGACAAGGCGGGCGTCGGGCTGGACGCCATCGACGCGATCGCGGTGACGCGCGGGCCGGGGCTGGCGGGGTCGCTGCTGGTCGGGATGAATTACGCCAAGGGGCTGGCGCTCGGCGCGGACCTGCCGCTGATCGGCGTCAACCACCTCGAAGGGCACATCTACTCGCTGTGGCTGGCCGAGCGCGACACGCCGATCCGGTTCCCGGTCGTGTGCCTGATCGTCTCCGGCGGGCACAGCGAGATCGTCGCCATCACCGGGCACGGCGAGTACGAGATGCTCGGCAGCACGATCGACGACGCGGCGGGCGAGGCGTTCGACAAGGTGGCGCGCCTGCTGGGGCTGAGCTACCCCGGCGGCCCGGCCATCGAGCGGGCGGCGCGCGACGGCAACCCGCAGGCGTATCATTTCCCGCGCGCTATGCTCGACGAAGGCTACGATTTCAGTTTTTCGGGGCTGAAAACGGCGGTGCTGCGCGCGGTGCAAGCGCCGCACGACGGCCAGCGCGAGCCAAAAGGCGAGGGCATGACGCCCGATCAGCTCACGCCCGGCGTTAGCGTGGCGGACGTGGCGGCGAGCTTCCAGGCGGCGGTGGTCGACGTGCTGGTGCAGAAGACGATCCGCGCCGCGACCGAGCGCGGCGCGAACGAGATCTGGATCGCGGGCGGGGTGAGCGCCAACCAGGCCCTGCGCCAGGAAATGGCGGCGCGCAGCCCGATCCCGGTCCGCACGCCGCCGCTGCGCCTGTGCGTCGATAACGCGGCGATGATCGCGTCGGCGGGCTACTTTCGCTACGCGCAGGGCTACCGCGACGACCTTGATCTGGACATCCGCCCGATGTGGCCGCTGCTCTCGATCCAGGGCGCGATGCGGCG
>DAOKYY010000182.1:0-2758 GCA_035325905.1 Aggregatilineaceae bacterium
CGGGCGGCGCGAGCTTCCGCCCCTCCCCCCGGACGCTGGATTGCTCTCTCGTGGTCCAGTCTGGAAAGTTCATAACAGCTTCTAAAACCGGGCGCTCACCGCTGCGGCGGCTGATACGCCTGGAGAATGAACCGCTGCTCGTGCTCGAACGGCGCGTCGAGCGCCAGCTTATGCGCTTCGGCGGCGGCGCGCGCCGCACCGATCCCGCGCGCGATCTCGTCGTCCGACAGCCGCCATGACGACGAAAAGGTGCGCTGCTCCAGCCGGTCGAAAAAGTGCCGCAGGCGGCGCGTGACGAGGTAGCGATGCACGAGCGGCTGGCCCGCCGGCTGCCACCCTTCGCCTTGAGGAAAGTCTCCGATCCGGTCGCGCGGGACGCCAACCGGCGCCATCCGCTGGCGAGGCACGACGCTCTCCCACGCCGCCCACAGAATGGCCTCGCCCGGCGTGCGATCGCCGTCGGTCCGGCCCACCAGCAGCAACCCGCCCGGCCTGAGCGCCCGCGCTACCTCGGCCAACGCCGCGCGCCAGCCGGGCACCAGATGGAAGATATGGACCGCGACCACCGCGTCGAACGCGGCGCTTTTCAGCGGCAGGCGCGTCATGTCGCCCTGTATCAGCGCGACCGGCTCGCCGGGCTGCTTGGCGCGCAGCCGGTCCATCATCGGGCGCGCCAGATCGATCCCGGTGTAGAAGCCGACGTGCGCGGCGAGCGGCAGCGCGATCCGCCCGGTTCCGACGCCGATTTCGAGCACGCGGCTGGCGGGCGTCAGCGCGCCCGCGCACACGAACAGCCCCGCGACGGCGCGCTCCTCGCCGGGCGGAAAGCCGCGCGTCTCGTCGTAGAATCCCGCAGCGCCATCAAAGGCAATCGACCGTTCCTGATCGCCCGGCTGTGACGCGCTCAAGGCTGCCGGTCCATGCTCATCCGGCTGATGAAGTCGTTGATCGAGATGGTCGGCAGGCTGAGCGGCTTGATATTGCCGCGCGCGATCAGCTCGACGCTGACGCGGGCCACCGACTCGTTATCGGGCGCTTCGATGACGTGCACGAAGTCGAACTGGCCGAGCGTCGCGTACTGCTCCAGCACCTTAACGCCCAGGTTCTCGATGTCGAGGCTGATCTGGCGCAGGCACGAGGGTTGATCGACGATACATTGGACGCCGTGCTCAGTCAGCGTGCTCAGCAGAATATAGACGGGCATCGAGGGGTCTTCTCCTGGGCAGCGCGGCTGCCCGCCGGTGGTGTGATGGGCGAAAAAAGAGCCGGTCGCGCAGCGTGCGGGACCGGCCCCGATCTTAATAGGCTTTGGCGAAATAGGCCATTTCGCGGGCGGTTGAGCCGCACACGACGCATGGCCCGGTCTGGCCGGGATGCGGCTGGTCGAGCGGGAAGCAGCGGCTGCTGGCTTGCGTCTCGTCCTTGATTTTCGCTTCGCACGCCGCGCCGCCGCAGAACCACGCGAGCGCCCATTCGTCCTCGACCACCTGCTTCAGCTGGTCGTAGCTGCCGACTTCGTGCAGGTGCTGATCGCGGAACTCGGTCGCCTGGCGCAGCAGGCTCGCCTGGATGTCGTCCAGCAGCGCGCGGACCGTCTCGACCAGCCCAGCCTGCGCGACGAACTGCTTGCCCTCTTTGCCGCCGATGTCGCGCCGCGCCAGCGCGACGCTGTGGTTGGCGACATCCTTCGGCCCGATCTCCATCCGCAGCGGCACGCCGCGCATCTCCCAGTCGTTGAACTTGTAGCCGGGCGACAGGTTCTCGCGCGCGTCGACGTGGACGCGCAGCCCGGCCCCGCGCAGCTCCGCGCTGAGGCGGCGCACCGTGTCCATCACCGGCCCCTGCTCTTCAGGGGTGCGGAAGATCGGCACCACGACGACCTGGATCGGCGCGAGACGCGGCGGCAGGCGCAGGCCCTTGTCGTCGCCGTGTGTCATCACGATCGCGCCGACCATGCGCGTGCTGACGCCCCAGGATGTGGTCCAGCAGTGTTGAAGCTCGTTGTTGTCGTCGGTGTACTGGATGTCGAAGGCGCGCGCGAAATTCTGCCCCAGGTCGTGGCTGGTCCCGGCTTGCAGCGCCTTGCGATCGCGCATCATTGCCTCGATGCTATAGCTGAACAGCGCCCCGGCGAAGCGTTCCTGGTCGCTCTTGCGGCCCGGAATCACCGGGATGGCGGCGTCGTTGACCGCAAAATCGGTGTAGACGCCCAGCATCTGCATCGTCTCGGCCTCGGATTCCTCGTGCGTGGCGTGGGCGGTATGCCCTTCCTGCCACAGAAACTCCATCGTCCGCAGGAACAGGCGCGTGCGTAGCTCCCAGCGGACCACGTTGGCCCACTGGTTGATCAGCAGCGGCAGGTCACGGTGCGACTGAATCCATTTTTGGAAGGCCCAGCCGATGATCGTCTCGGAGGTCGGGCGGACGACCAGCGGCTCTTCCAGCTCCTTGCCGCCGCCGATGGTCACGACGGCCAGCTCCGGCGAAAAGCCCTCGACGTGCTCGGCCTCTTTCTTCAAAAAGCTCTCCGGGATGAACAGCGGGAAGTAGGCGTTCTGGTGGCCGGTTTCCTTAAAGCGACGGTCCAGCCCGCCCTTGACGCCTTCCCACAGCTCGTAGCCGTAGGGCTTGATGATCATGCAGCCGCGCACCGGCGAGTAATCGGCCAGGTCCGCTTTCTGCACGACATCGGTATACCAGCGCGAAAAGTCTTCGCTTTGCGGGGTGACGCCTTGCTGAGACACGATCGATTGCTCCT
>DAOKYY010000183.1:0-2754 GCA_035325905.1 Aggregatilineaceae bacterium
AGCGCCGCATTCGCTAGATCATTTCGGAAGGTCGCTTAATCGCTCGCCTCACCGCGCCAGCAGCCGCAGCCCGTTCAGCACCACGATCACCGTGCTGCCCTCGTGCCCGATCACGCCCATCGGCAGCGGCAAGTCGATCAGGAACGTGCCGATCACCAGCGCCACGATGACGCTCAGCGCGAAGGCGATGTTCTGCCACACCACGCGCCGCGCGCGCTGGCTCAGCTTGATCGCGTAGGGGATGGTCGGCAGGTCGTCGCCCATCAGCACGACGTCGGCGGTTTCCAGCGCGACATCCGTCCCCGCCGCGCCCATCGCGATTCCGACCGTCGCCGCCGCCAGCGCGGGGGCGTCGTTCACGCCGTCGCCGACCATCGCCACCGGCCCGACCTCGCGCTCCAATTCTTCCATGATACGCGCCTTGTCTTCGGGCAGCAGCTCGGCGTAGACGTGGTCGATCCCCGCCTCGCGCGCGATGTTCTGGCCCACGCGCTCGTTGTCGCCGGTCAGCATCACGACCCGCTCGACGCCCGCCGCGTGCAGCGCGCTGACCAGCGCCGCCGCTTCCTCGCGCAACTGGTCCGCAACCGCGATCACGCCCAGCCACGCGCCGCCCGCGCACGCGAACAGCACCGTCTTGCCCTCGGCTTTCAACCGGTCGTGCGCCGCCATCAGGTCCGCCGGGGGGTGCCCCGCGCAGTGCTCGATGAAGCGCAGCCGCCCCACGCGCACGATCTGGCCGCCCAGCGCGCCCCCCACCCCCTGCCCTGTGACCGCTTCGAATTCCTCGACGGTCTCGAGCGGGATGCCGCGCGCCTCGGCGGCCTGGCGCACCGCCCGCGAGAGCGGGTGCTCGGAGCGCGCTTCGACTGCCGCCGACACACGCAGTAACTCGTCTACGCTGACCCCGCTGGCCGGGACCAGGTCGGTGACGCTTGGGCGGCCCGCCGTCAGCGTGCCGGTCTTGTCGAAGGCGACCACCTTGATCGTGGACATCTGCTCCAGGTGCGCCCCGCCCTTGAAGATCACCCCTTTGCGCGCGCCCGCCGCGATCGCGGACAGGAACGCCGCCGGGACGGAAATTACCAGCGCGCACGGCGAGGCCACCACCAGCAGCACCATCGCCCGGTAGAAGCTGCTATGGAAGCCGTGCCCCAGCAGCAGCCAGGGCACCGCCAGCACCAGCGCGGTCGCGGCGATCACGCCCAGCGCGTAATACTGCTCGAAGTCCTCTAGGAACCGCTGTGAGGGCGCCTTGCGGTGCTGCGCTTCTTCCACCATGTGGATGATGCGCGCCAGCGTGGACTGCGAGGCGTGCTGCGTCACGCGCACGTCGATCGCGCCGTTCTGGTTGAGCGTCCCGGCGAAGACCTTGTCGCCTTCGCCTTTCTCGACCGGCATCGATTCGCCGGTGATGGTCGCCTGGTCAACGCTGGTCTGCCCGCGCACC
This sequence comes from Aggregatilineaceae bacterium, assembly GCA_035325905.1. Lineage (GTDB taxonomy): Bacteria > Chloroflexota > Anaerolineae > Aggregatilineales > Aggregatilineaceae > DYGX01. The sequence goes on from DAOKYY010000183.1 coordinate 1,451, forward strand.
ACCACGCCATCGACCGGGATGCGCTCGCCGGGGCGGATCAGCACCGTCTCGCCGACCTGGATCTCCGCGATCGGCACGGTGACGACCTGCTCGCCGCGCTGGACGTGCGCTTCTTCGGGGTAGAGCGCGAACAGCGAGCGGATCGCGTCCCGGCTGCGCCCGATGGCGTAATCTTGCAGCACGTTGCTCAGCGAGAACAGGAACAGCAGGATCGCGCCGTCGCGCCACTCGCCGACTGCCGCCGCGCCCAGCGCCGCCAGGATCATCAGCAGGTCGATGTTGATCTGGCGCTGTCGCAGGCTTTCAAACCCATCCTGCACGCCGAAGAAGCCCCCGGCGATATACGCGATCACGCCCAGTACGCTGATCAGCGCGTCCGGCCACCCCGCCCAGGCCGCGATCAGGCTCAGCACAACCGCCGCCAGCGTGATCACCACGAAGGCCGGCTCCAGCGTGTGACGGGTCAGCCACGCCGGGCGGGCCGGGGCAGGCTGGGCAGCGTGTTTCGGGTAGGTAATGTCGGTCATCAGGTCCTCGTAGAATCAGCGGTCAGCGATTGTTGATTAGCTCGTTTCCAACTGTTAATCGCTACTGGCGCCCCGCGCCACCGCCTCGAACACGGCGCGGTCAGAGGGGTCAAGCGCGGCCAGCGCATCCGGCCCCAGCCGCGCGAAGATACGGTGCGTGAACAGCTCCATCCACACGAACTGCCGCCCAACCTGCACCATGTTGCTGTTGGTGGTAACGGTCGCCGCGCTGCCTCCGCCCCCCGCTCCGGCGATCAACACTTCCTGCTCGTCTGCGACCACCACCAGCGTATCTTCCAGCTTGTGCAGCTTGCTTTCGCGCGTCGGATGGTGGGCGATCTCGCCTACGTCAAGCGAACCCGCGCCGGTCAGCAGCGCGCCGACGCGCACCCCGCGCGCCGCCGCCGCCTCAATGGCCGGGCGTAGCGCGTCCAGGGCCGGATCGGTCAGCACCAGCATGATTTCGCTCTGCGCCTGGCCGATCATGTCGCGCGCGTAGCTCAGCGCGCGCTCAGCGCCCTCGAAGGTCCACAGGTGCCCCTCGTCGCGGGCGTTGTAGAGCGCCTCCAGCCCTGGCCGGACCGCCTCAATCCGCTGATGATGCTGCTCCGCGACATGGCCCAGCAGGGCGTTCGGCGGCATCGGGCGATAGAGCGTCGCCTTCGGCTCCTCGGTCTTCAGCACCGCGCCGCGCGCGTCGAGCCGCCCCAGCGCCTCATAGACCATCGAGCGCGGGATACCCGCGTCCTTGCTGAGCTGGTAGCCGGTCGCCGGGTG
>DAOKYY010000184.1:0-2683 GCA_035325905.1 Aggregatilineaceae bacterium
CTCGGCGATCGCCTCGCGCAGCCCGGCGTCGCCGTGCGCCCCGGCGATGGCGCGCGCCGCGAAGTAGCCCAGCACGTCGAGCGTCATCTCGCCGGGCGTGCGCGTCTCGGGCACGTCCAGCCACTCGTCCAGGGCCGTCTCGCTCAGGGTTTTGCGCCGGGCGGAATCGATCAGGCGGTTCCAGGCGGCGACATGCTCGTCGAGCGGGGTGGCGCCGAGATTCAGCAGGTCGTCGTAGAACGCCAAATCGCGGCGATAGCTGAGATACCAGGCGACCCCCCGGCTGAGCAGCGTGTGCTTGAGACGGTCGAGCGGGCGGTTGGCGAGGCGCCCGCCGTTCCGCGTGAACGCGTGATACACGATCAAGAAGGCTTCGTGGTTGAAGAAGCCGTCGCGGATGGTGTCGATCAGCAGTCCGAGCGAGAACTGCCCATAGACCGCTTCCAGGTGGGGCTGAGCCTGGGCGAGATTGACGACCAGCCCGTGCGATTCCTCGCCCTCGGAGTCGCTGTAGGTCCGCACGTAGCCGAACGCGGGCGCGCCCACCGCGCTGACGGCCAGCGTAAAGGGAAACTCGTCCATAAAGCTGTCTGGAAAGAGCGGCTCGATCTCGCGCAGCGCGATTAGCTCGTCGATCGGGCGGTTGTGCAGGTCGCTGAGCAGATCTTCGAGCTGGGCGCGGTGATCGTAGCAGCGGGTGAGCGCGTAGGGGTCGTTTTCGCTCGCCTCGTTGTGCTCGAAATAGTAGGCCAGCTCCTCGGCCAGCGTGACGCCGGTGTTGAGCCAGTGCTGCGTCGCCAGCTCGACGAGCTGGATGCCCGGCGCGCTGCGCAAATCGGCGCTGCGATCCCACACGCCATCGCTGCTGCGGATCGCCAGCGGGATACGCGCCGCGCTGTCGTCCAGGGTGTAATGAATCTTCATCCAGAGTCCAGTCCTTGTTCGTGGCGCTGTTTGGCAGGCTCCCGATTGTATAGAGCTACGGTATACTTGGCTAGCCCAACTTCGCAGGGCGTCGCCATCGACCTTCAGCGCAGGAAGCGAATGCCAGCAGATCACCCTCCCGTGCCGTCCACGCCGGTTTTACCGGCCCGCGCGCCCGCCGATCAACCGGCCACCTCGCCGCCCCAGCCCGTCGCCGATCCGTCGCGGAAGTGGTGGGTGCTGCTCAGCGTGGCGATGGGGATTTTCCTCTCGACGATTGACGGCAGCATCGTCAACATCTCGCTGCCGACGCTCGAAAAAGCGTTCAATACCTCGTTCGCGACGGTGCAGTGGGTGGTCGTCAGCTATCTGCTGGTCGTCACCTCGCTGATGCTCGGCGTGGCGCGGCTGGCGGACATGATCGGCAAGCGGCGCATCTACCTGACCGGCATGGTCGTGTTCACGGTCGGGTCGCTGTTGTGCGGGGTCGCGCCGACGATTGGCTTTTTGATCGGCTTTCGCGCCTTTCAGGGCCTCGGCGCGGTGATGATGCAGGCGCTGGGGATGGCGATTGTGACCGAGGCGTTTCCGGCGTCGGAGCGCGGGCGCGCGCTCGGCATCACCGGGACGATTGTCTCGCTCGGCATCAGCATCGGCCCGACGCTCGGCGGCCTGCTGATCGGGACGGTCGGCTGGCGCTGGATCTTCCTGGTCAACCTGCCGGTTGGCGTGGTCGGGCTGTGGCTGGCGCGCCGCTATATCCCGGACTGGCGCCCGCCCGGCGGGCAGCGGTTCGACGTGGCCGGGGCGCTGCTGCTGTTCACGACGCTGGTTTGCCTGGCGCTGGGGCTGACGTTCGGGCCGGCGCGCGGCTGGGACAACCCGGTGATCGCGGCGCTGCTGGCCGGGTCAGCGGCGGGGTTCGCCGTCTTCCTGCTGGTCCAGACGCGCCTGCGCCAGCCGATGGTCGATCTGCGCCTGTTCCGCGACCCGCTGTTCAGCCTCAGCCTGCTGACCGGCCTGCTGGTGTTCATGGTCAACGCGGGGCTATTCGTGATGCCGTTCTACCTGGAGCGGGTGAAGGGCTACGATCCGCAGCATGTCGGGCTGTTTCTGCTGGTCGTCCCGGTGGCGCTCGGCCTGACCGCGCCGGTCGCCGGGTCGCTGTCGGACCGCTACGGCTCGCGCGGGATCTCGCTGATCGGGCTGCTGATCGTGGTCGGGGCGTGCCTGTCGATCGCGTCGCTGGACACGGACACCTCGGCGATCGGCTATATCCTGCGGCTGCTGCCGCTCGGTCTTGGCGCGGGCATGTTCCAGTCGCCGAACAACAGCGCGATCATGGGGCTGGCGCCGCGCCACCGGCTGGGGATGGCTTCGGGGCTGCTGTCGCTGTCGCGCACGATGGGGCAGGTAACGGGCATCCCGCTGATGGGCGCGCTGTTCGCCAGCCGCGTGCTGGCGGTGGCCGATCTCCCGGCGGGGGTGGACGCCAGCGAAGCGCCGCCCTGGGCGATTGTCGCCGGGCTACAGCACACGTTCGGGACGGCGGCGCTGGTGATCGGGCTGGCGGTGGCGCTGGCGGCGGTCGCGTTTCGCATCAACTGGCGGCGGACGCATCCGCAGCGAGTAGCGATCAGCGATTAGCTTAAAGCGTGTTATGCACTCGCGTCCGAGAAAAGCCCCCCATCCCCCGGCCCCTTGCCCCCAAAATGAGGGAAGGGGAGTCCGTCCCGCTCTTTTCCTTCCCTCGTTCTGG
>DAOKYY010000185.1:0-2529 GCA_035325905.1 Aggregatilineaceae bacterium
GGGGTGGCGCTGGCGGGCACGTCGGCAGGCATGAGCGTGGCGTCTGGTACGCTGAGCGTGTCGGGCGGCAGCGCGCCCCCGACCCCGGCAGGGCCTTTCGACCACGACCTGGCGCTGCGCGTGCGCGTGGACTGGAACCGCGACGGCGAGATGACCGGCGCGTATGATGACGTGAGCGCGCGCGTGACTGAGGCGGAATGGTCGCTCGGCATGTACATGCCGTACCAGGAAATGGCCGATGAAGCGCGCCTAGAGATGACGCTGGTCAACGCCGACCGGCTGTTCACGCCTGAATACGCCAGCGGCCCGCTCTATGGCCTGCTCGCGCCGGGCGCGCCCGTGCTGGTCGAGATGGTGGATGGCGCCGGGAACGCCTATACCATGTGGCGCGGCTGGGTCGAGGTGATACAGCCCAGCTGGACGCCGGGCGGGGATGCCGCGCCACTGTACGCGCGGCTGGTGGCGCTCGGCGGAATGCAACACTTGAAGGTATCGGCGGTCCACCTGGACCTACTACAGAACGTTCGCACCGACCAGGCGCTCGCCAGCATCTTCAGCTCGGTGTCTTTTCCGCCCAAGCTCGTTGGCTCCTGGCGGCTCGGCGTGGCGGGCGCCTCGGAGCTGGGCGTGACGACTCGCCTCACAGACGCGGGCGGGGAGTACGCCTTCGACCGGGGTCGCGTGACACTCTCGTATGTGGGCGACAACTGGGAAGACGCCGACGCGCACGGGGCGATTCTCGATTTGGTGCGCGCCGAGCGTGGGCGGTTCTTTTTCGCGCGCGACGGCAGGGCCATCTTTTGGAATCGAGCGCGCTTGCAGACCAGCACGATTCCCGCGCTGCGCCTCGTGCAGTACCAGGCGCTGGAATACGTCTACGGCGCGGACTTGTATAACGTGGTGCGCGTGCGCGTGTCTCCGCGCACGCTAAGCGCGACGGCGACCGAAGTGCTGTACGAGCTGGACGAGCCGATCACGCTGCGCGCAGGGCAAACGCGCACGCTGCGCGCCAGCTACCGCCAGGCGGACAGCGACGCAATGGTGGCCGGGATGGACATCACGCCGCCTAACACCGGCGATGGGTCGCTGGCTTATAGCGGCAACCTGAGCGTGGCGTTTGAGGCGGGCGCGACCTCGGCGAAAATCACGCTGATGAACCTGGACGGCGAGAGCAATAAGCTGTCTGATGAGGCGACGCTCACCGCGCTGATCGTGCGCGGGCGCAAGCTGACCAGTTACGGCTATCAGGACGCGCAGGCGACCGACACAGCCAGTGTCGTGGCTTACGGCAAGCGCATGATGGAAGTGGACGCGCGGCTGCTGGACCGCGTGGAAGACGCGGAGACGATTGCCGACTGGGGGTTTGCGCTGCACAAGGCTCCGCGCGGCAAGGTCTAAGCGGCGCAGCTCACCAACCGCGACGCGACGGCGCGCGAGGCGCAGGTTAAGTGCACGGTGGGCGACCGGCTGACTATTGCCGGACCTCAAGTGTCGCACAGCGGCGATTACTTTGTGATTGGCGAGATACACCGCGTCTCAGCGGGCAGCAAGCCCCACAAGACGCCCGGGCGGCTGGAACCCGCCGCGCCGTATGCGGGCTGGCAGTTGGGCGTCGCGGGCTATAGCGAGCTGGGCAGCGCGACCCGGCTGGGATTCTAGGAGAGGCAACAATGGCGTGGACCACCCCCACAACGCGGTCGGTGTCGGAACTGATCACGCCGGTCGAATGGAACATCGACCTGGTGGACAACCTGCTGTACCTGTACAGCCGCCCGGCGGCGTCTTACACCGGCGTCGCGGGCGGGAATTACACCGTGACATCAACCAGCTACGTCGCGCTCGACGCGACGAACTTGAAGCTGACCCTGACGACCAGCAGCGGGCGGGTGCTGGTCGGGGTGATCATGAACGCCGCCGGCGGCGCGACGCTCGCCGCCGGATTCCGGGTCAATATTGACAGCGGGTCGTCTTACGGCTACTGGGGCGACAGCCACCAGGTGTCCGTGACTCCCAGCGTCATCTCGTTCGCACCCCTGCTGTTAACCGGGCTGAGCGCGGCGTCGCACACGTTCCAGCTGGAGGTCAAGGTCAACGGCAACACGATGACCATCTACCGCGGGACGGCGCAGCCGGTCCGCTTCTGGGTGATGGAGGTCTGATGACGACGCAAGCGCACTACACCGAATGGAACCAGCCGATCAACGCGGCGCTGCTGCACATCGAGCTGGCGGCGGCGCTGGGGCAGGCGTTCCAGGGCCTGACGTTCGATGGGCGGCGGATCGGCGCGGTCATCGAAGGCGAGGCTACGCCGGAGATGCTGCAAGCGGCGCTGAACGTGCTGCACGCGCACGACCCCGACGCGCGCACGCCGGAGCAGCAGCAGCGCGACGACGACCTGGCGGCGGGGGAGCAGCTGCGCGCGCTGATTGACACCGAGATCGAGTGGCACGAGGGGAATGACGTGACCGCGCAGAACGCGGTGCAAGTGCTGGCGCGGATGCAGGTGGGGTGTTTCAGTACCCTCTACGG
>DAOKYY010000186.1:0-2522 GCA_035325905.1 Aggregatilineaceae bacterium
TCCAGGTCACGGTGTGGCGTCTCGTTGCGGGCCGCGAGTCGCGGTGCGAACACGCCCGCGTCCGGCCGGGCTGAGTGGTCCGCCCGCGACAAATCACTATAATGACTGGCGTGCACCGACCATCATCCCCTGCATTCCTCGCCGCTGCCCCTGACGGCAAGGAACGTCCCTCTCCAATCCGGCGCGCTGACCCCTCAGCCGAGCGCACAACTCGGCCCCCCACAGGAGAGACAGCTATGAAGAGAGTCCTTGCGCTCGTTTTGACGATTCTACTCGCTGGCGCGGTCCTGCCGGGGTACGCGCAGGAAGGCGCGCGGCAGGCGCTCACACCCGAAAACGCGGCCCAGCTTGTCGAGCTGATCCGCCTCGGACGCGGCTCGACCGACCACGTTGCGTTCTCTCCCGATGGGCAGACGCTGGCCGTCGCAGGGACCGTGGGCGTCTGGTTGTACAGCGCGACCGATCTCGGCACGCTGACCGAGCCGCCCCTGCTCGACACACAGGGGATTGCCAAGGCGATGGCGTTCTCGCCGGATGGCGCGCTGCTGGCCGTGACCACAGATGACGGCTTGCAGATGTGGGATGTCGCCGCGCTGAGCCTCAGCGGGACGGCTCCGCTCAAGCGGACCTGCGAAGCGCTTGCTTTCAGCCCGGACGGATCGACGCTGGCGTTCAATCTTGGATACGATGGCGTGATGTTGTGGGACGTGGCGACCGGCGCGGAAAAGGTCAGCTTGGCCGGGAATATGCAATCCAACGGCGTGGTCGTCTTCAGCCCGGATGGCGCGCGGGTCGCGGGCAGCACGACCGATTACAAGGTCCATCTGTGGAGCACGGCGGACGGCAGCGAAACCGCCGCGCTTGCCGGACACACCGGCTATGTCTACGACCTGGCGTTCAGCCCGGATGGCGCGACTCTCGCCAGCGCGAGCTACGACAAGTCGGTCCGCCTGTGGGACACGGCGGCGGGCGTCGAGGTCGCCGCGCTGGCTGGCACCGAGGCTGCGCCGCTGGATCAGGCGTACTCGGTAGCGTACAGCCCGGATGGCACCGTGATCGCCAGCGGTCACGCGAAGGGCCAGGTGGCTCTGTGGGATGTTGGGACCCGCGCCCTGACAACGGCCATCGCGGCTGGCGCGGGCGACATCGTTGGCCTGGCGTTCAGCCCGGACGGCGCGCAATTAGCCTCCGCCAGCTCGCTGCATAGCGTGGCACTGTGGGATGTTGCTTCCGGCGCGCAGACCGCCGCCACAGCCGGCCACACGCATTACATAAGCGCCGTCACGTTCAGCCCAGACAGCGCGCAGTTGGCGATTACGGACTGGGACTTGAATATCTGGTTGTGGGATACGGCGGCGGGCCAGCAGTTGAACTTCTCGCCTGCCGTGCCGGAGGCGGCGACGACCGGGCTGCGCAACGAGACGATGCTGGCCTACACGCCCGATGGCCGTGTGCTGGCGTCCACCAACGGCTTCGAGGTGCTGCTGTTCGAGGCTGTCACCGGCGCGCCCATCGGAACCCTGGACTGCAACGGGACGCTGGCAAGCCTGGCCTTCAGCCCGGACAGCAGTCTGGCGGCAGCCGCGACCAGCCAGGGCCTTTACGTGTTCAATGTCTCGTCGCAAGAGCAATTGGCCTTTTTCGCCAGCAACGACTGGCTGAACGAAGTGGCGTTTAGCCCTGACCAAACCCTGATCGCGACGGCGGGGAAGGACCATACCGCGCGCGTCTACGGCCTGCCCTAGCCAGAGAAGGCGGTTGCCGCCGGGGAATCTGGGCGGCTAGCCTGCTGGGCGCGCTGTTCTGATGGAGGACGCACATAGGCCGCGATCATCATTTCGCGGCCTGTGTTGATCTGAGTGCGCGTTGTTGCGTTCAGCGGACGGTTATTTCTTCTTTTCCGGCTTCTTTTCTTTCTTGTCTTGCTTCTTCTCTTGTTTCTTGTCCTGCTTCTTTTCTTGCTTATTGCCCTTCTTTTCCTTCTTGTCTTCTTTCTTAGGAGCTTCCTGCTTCTTAGCCATAGTTTACTCTCCCCGAAAACTCTTGCGCTGTGTTTCCAGTATAGTTGTTTTTCGAAATCGCTCCTAACTTATGTCTCTGGCCGGGCGTGTTGCGCCTGGAAGCAAGCAAGCTGGCGCGCTCATTCGGGCGCGTCAGCGTTGTGTTTATGGCATATTCCTACCGGATCGCGCTGTCCGGCAGCGGCATGTGCTGCCAGGTTGCGTCAGGGTTGGGCGCCATGGAGTCAGCCGGTACCCAGAGCTTCTTGCAGCCCCAGAGAATCTGGCGATAGGCGCCGGTCTGGTCGAGGCCAAACGTCCAGGCGGTCTTGCCCGCCTCCACCTCCAGCGGCGGCTGGAGCAGGGCGTCCGCGCTCGCGGCCCAGTGCAGCGGCGCCGTTCGGACGAACACGCCAACTACCGCGCTGGAGGGGATCGTCACATACGCGGCGCAGCCTCCCTGCATTACCGCATGGGCAGGCGTCTCGCCGCCGGTCTCCGGGGTATCACACGCGTCGCCGG
>DAOKYY010000187.1:0-2503 GCA_035325905.1 Aggregatilineaceae bacterium
GCCATCGACCCCTCCGGCGCGGTGTACGATGGCCCGCCGCCGCGCGCGCTGGAAGACAGGCGATAAACACGAAAAGCATTTGAAGGAGAAAGGTGCCATGAAACGACTGTTGTGGGCTGTAATCATCCTGGCGCTGAGCGCCAGCCCGATGGCGGCGCTCGCTCAGGAGGGCGGCGCCATCGTCGAGGACATTTTCGACTCTGCCACGCTGGGGCGGCCCTATGATCTGAACGTTTACCTCCCTGCCGGGTACGACCAGTCAGAGGCGCGCTACCCGGTCCTCTATTTGTTGCACGGGCGCGGCGACACCAAAGACGCCTGGGTGACGGCTCTGGACACGCTCGACGCGCTGGTCGCCGCGGGGACGGTCCCGCCGCTGATCGCTGTCATGCCCGATATGCCATCGCTCGAAGCTGCCGGGTACTACGTCGATTCGGCCTACCGTGGCGGCGAGGCGCTGGAAACCGCGTTCTTCGAGGACCTGATTCCGTATGTGGACGCGACGTATCGCACCCTCGCCGCGCCCGGCAGCCGGATCGTGGGCGGCTACTCGATGGGCGGCTACGGCGCGATGCGCTACGCGCTGGCGCACCCGGACATGTTCATGGGCGCGCTGATTCTCAGCCCGGCGGTCTACACGCCGCTGCCCCCGGTGGACTCCAGCGCCCGCGAGTTTGGCGCGTTCGGCAGCGGGGATGAGCCGTTCGACGCGGCGATTTACCAGGCGCTGAACTATCCGGCGGCGCTCGAAACGTTCGCGCACCCCGGCCAGCCGTTCTACGCCTTCATCGCGGTCGGCGACGACGAGTGGAAGCACCCCGACCCCGCCGACCAGCTTCACGATCTCGACCTGGAGGCGCACCTGCTATTCAACCAACTGGCGCGCGAGAGCGATATCGCGGCTGAGTTCCGCGTCTACAATGGCGGCCACGATTGGGACGTGTGGCGGCGCGGCTTTGAGGAGGGCATGGCCTACCTCGCCAACTATCTCGCCACGTCCGAGGAGCAAGCTGGCTCCGGCGCGGCGCTGGAAGGGGTGCAGATCGGCACGCCAGAGATGGACTTCGCGGGCGGCGTGGCGATTGACGCCGAGGGCGCGACGATCCACGCGCTGGGCGCGGCGGGGCCGGTGGAAGGGCAGGCGCACGCGGGCGGGCTGGACATCGTGGTGATGAAGCGCGACGCGGACGGCGCCCTGGTGTGGGCGACTCAGATCGGCACGGACGGGACCGACCGTCCCTACGGCGTCGCGCTCGATACGCAGCAGAACGTGCTGGTCGTCGGCTACTCCAACGGCGACCTGGATGGCGCGCACGCGGCCAGCGACGGCGACGACGCATTTCTGCTCAAGCTCGCGCCGGATGGCTCGCTTCTCTGGGTCGTCCAGTTTGGCGATGACGACGCCGCCGATCGCGGCTATGGGCTGGCGGTGAGCGAGGACGACGCGATCTACGTCGCCGGCTACACCAAAGGCACGCTCGGCGGGGATAACGCCGGAGACAAGGACGTGATCGTGGCGCGGTTCAGCCCCGCAGGCGAGCTGGAATGGCTTCAGCAGTTCGGCGGAGCGGGCGAGGACAAGGGGCAGGCGGTCGCTGCCGTGCCGGGAGCCGGAGTCGCCGTGGCCGGGATGACGAGCAGCGATCTCGCCGGGGCGCTGGGCGAGATTGACGCTTTTGTGGCGGTGCATGACGCCGCCGGAAACGCGGTCTGGACGCGGCAGTTCGGCACGCTCGGCTGGGACGAGGCGACCGGGCTGGTGGCGGCGGACGACCAGCTGGCCGTGACCGGCTTCGTCGCGGGGGATTTCGGCGGTCCGCTGGCGGGTGACAAAGACCTGATGGCCGCCCAGTTCGACGCCGAGGGGAACATCGTGTGGGTCAGCCAGCTTGGGACGCCGCTCAACGACAAGGGCGCGGACATCCAGCGCGACGGCGCGGGAAACCTGGTTGTCGCGGGCTACACCGACGGCAGCCTGGCCGGCAGCGCCGGGCGCTTCGACGTGGTGGTGATCACGCTGTCCCCGGCGGGCGAGACGCTCAGCGTGCGCCAGCTTGGGACGGTCGCGGACGATGGGGCGGACGAGTGGGCCGAGGAAAACCTGTTTCTGGCAGTCGAGGGCGACACGCTGGCGCTGACCGGCCTGACGATGGGGCAGGTGGGTGAAGCCGCCCCATCCGGCGGGAGCGATGTCTTCCTGGCGCGCATGCCGTTGGACTGAGCCTGGCGCGCCGGTCGCGCTCGTAATGGTTCGCATGATTGAGGCCGCGAGCCTTCCCACGCCACCTCCTGGGAAGGCTCGCGCTCCCGCCCGCCCCGAGTTTCGCGCTTCTGACCGTTCCTGCCTGTTTTTCCTCCCTTTCTCCGCAACACCAGCCCGGCTTGTGACGTACAGTACAGTGGAATCACCCAACCGACCTGTTCCACCGATGCGGGCCACCACCCCAACGAGCGAACCTGATGGGCACACCTGAACTGAACATCGGCTGGAAGCAGCCGCCTC
>DAOKYY010000188.1:0-2439 GCA_035325905.1 Aggregatilineaceae bacterium
TGAGGTCAGCCTTGCGAAGCGCCGCATTCGCCAGATCATTTCGACAGAGCACTTACTCGTCCAGCAAGTCCTCGCAGCGCAGATCGTGATACGCCAGCATGGCCCGCTCCAGGTTCGGCCACCACAGCGCCGGGTCGCCCTTCACCACCCAGTGATAGACCGGGAAGAACAGGTTGTGAATGGCCGACAGCCGGTAATCCAGCCAGCAGTCGTCCCACGAATAGCCCTCGACGCCCAGGCCCACCAGCCGGTCATAGTAGTGGCGGACCAGCGGGCGCTCCATGCGGGCGCGGTAATCGGGGAAGTCGTGCATCGCGATCAGGTACGCCAGGTCGTTGGTCGCCCGCCCGACCTGCCACAGCGCCCAGTCGAGAATCCGCACGCGGTGCGTTTCTGGGTCGCGCGGGTAGAGGAAGTTCCAGGCGTGCGCGTCGCCGTGAATGATCGTCAGCCCTTTGCCGTTCGCCATCCGCTCGCGGAAGGGGCGCGGCGGCCACAGCGCGAACACCCGCTCGAAGACCGCCCGCCGCTCGTCCGACATGCGGTCCCCCATGAAGTCCATGAACCCCGGCAGCCCTTCGCGCGCGCGCCGGATCGTCATTTCGTGCACGTCGCCCGCCAGCGCGCCCAGGTCGCCGCTGAGGCGCGGGTGATCCCACCACGTCGCGTGGAACTGGGCCAGCGCGTTCGTCAACAGCTCGTAGCGCGGCGTAGAGGGCGGCAGCGTCATGTCGGACGGCATATGTGTCGCCGTGACATCTTCCAGCAGCAGGTGCGCCGCGCCCGTCTGCTCGTCGTACTCCGCGTCGTAGCAGTCGAGGATCAGCGGCGTGGACTGCATCGCGGGGACCACCTCCCGGTAGAAATCGACCTCGCGCCGGGCCTCGGCCAGCTTGAGGAACAGCGCGCGCGGCGCGTGCGAGGGCGTGCCCTCCGCCCAGGTCAGGCGCAGGTGGGCAACCTCGGCCGTGTTGGTCTTCTGCGTCTTCATCTCGACCGAGGCGACCGCGCCCTGCGCCACGACGCCATCGCGCCGCAGCACCCCGGTCAGCCATTCCGGCGTGACCTGCTCGAAATCAGTGACGACCACCGAAGACCTCCGCCGGCACCTCGACGCCCTCGAAATTGGCGAACGTCAGGTCGTGCGCGTCGAGCGCCAGCGCCGCTTTGGCGCGGTCGAACAGCGCCATGTAGCTCTCCAGAATGCGCGGCGCGCCGGACAGTCCCAAGATGTCGAGCGCGCGCTCGATCGCGTCCGCCGGACCTTCGACCTCGATGAAGTCGCCGAAGGGCATCTCGTCCAGCACGACTTCCGCCTCGCCCAGCCGGTACGTGGTGCGGTACTTCTCGTAGACGACGTGCGGGTGAAAACCGAGCCGCCGCAGGATGGTGTCCATCGTGTCGAAGTCGCTGACCGTCACCTCCGCCTCGAAGCGCGTGCGGACGTTCGGCGGCAGGCTGGCGTCGTCCCCCGGCGGCGCTTTGTAGGTCAGGCGCGCGGCGCTGTCCTGTCGCAGCCGCAGGACGATATCGCGCGAGGTGAGCGTCCCGGCGGCGTCCTCGTAGCGCACGTTGCGCTCGTAGACGCGCGCTTTGCTGAGCGCCGCGCCCGCCGCGTCCAGCCGCGCGCGGATCGCGTCCAGGTCGGTCACGGCGATCTTCACTTCGGTTTCGGTCAACGAGGCCATCGCTGCTGCCTTTGACTCTCCGCGCTTCTCCGCGCGCTACGCCCGATCCACGATCAATCATAGCACGCCCGTTGTTTCACCTCACCCCTGGCCTCGCTGCGCTCGGCCTTTCCCCTCTCCACGTTGGAGAGGGGACGTGAGGCGCGTCAGCGCCGAGCAGGGGTGAGGTAAACCGGTAGAGATGCGGCGAATTTCGATGCAATCGCCCTGCGCGCGCGTTTTCCCCTCTCCATGTTGGAGGGGCCGGAGGTGAGGTAAGCCTCCGCTCACGGCGTGATCGTGCGCAGCGCCTCTTTCAAGTGCTGCTGGAGGGCGAGGATCAGCTCGCGGTAAAAGCCGCGCGCGCTCTCCGGCGAGAGCACCACGTCGTGATAGTAGCTGCCCGACGCCCGCTCGACCAGCCACAGATCGACGCCGAAAAAGGGGACATCCGGCTGATCGTCCAGCCGGTCGAACTTGATGCGGCGCAGCGTCGTGATCAGCGCCTGGTAGCGTTCCGGCTCGACCGGGTAATCGAAGTAGACCTCTTTGCCGGGCTTGTCGTAGACGACTTTCAGCGTGCCGCCGGGGGCGTGGCCGCGTGTCAGCGTGGCGACCTGGTTCGGAAAGCGGCCGTCGTGGTACTCGATCGTCACCCGGAACGCCTCGCTGACGGTCGGGCGGCGCGTGACGTTACGCAGCTCGTCCTGGCGCAGCCGCAGCGCGATCAGGCGGATCGGGTCCGCCCGGCGTGCTTCCATCGTTCCCCCCA
>DAOKYY010000189.1:0-2375 GCA_035325905.1 Aggregatilineaceae bacterium
ATGGAGAGGGGAGAAAAACGGCAGCGGCGCGCGCGGCTTGAAGTCCCCTCTCCGCGCCGGAGAGGGGATTTAGGGGTGAGGTTTGCTAACCGCTAACTGCTAACCGCTACAGGGGGTGCTCATGAACGTGGACGACATCCAGACGATCGGCGTGATCGGCGCGGGGACGATGGGCGGCGGCATCGCCCAGGTCTGCGCGGCGACCGGCTACCACGTGCGGCTGATCGACGTGGACGCGGCGGCGCTCGACCGGGCGCTGGCCTCGATCCGGGGCAGCGTCGAGAAGCTGCACGGCAAGGGCAAGCTGAGCGACGCGCAGCGCGACGCGGCGCTGAGCGGGATCGCGACCGGCCTCGACCTGGCCGAGGCCAGCGACGCCCAGCTGGTGATCGAGGCCGTCAGCGAGGCGCTGCCGCTCAAGCAGACGATCTTCCGGCGGCTGGACGAGCTGACCGCGCCGGACGCGATCCTCGCCAGCAATACCTCCTCGATCTCGATCACCGAGATCGCGGCGGCGACGCGGCGGCCCGCGCAGGTCATCGGCCTGCACTTCATGAACCCGGTCCCGCTGATGCAGCTGGTCGAGGTGATTCGCGGGCTGGCGACCAGCCAGGCCACGCTCGACGCGATGATGGCCTTTAGCGAGCGCCTCGGCAAGACGCCGGTCGAGGCGGCGGATTACCCCGGCTTCATCGCCAACCGAATCCTGATGCCGATGCTCAACGAGGCGATCTACGCGCTGATGGAAGGCGTCGGCACGGCCGAGGCGATCGACACCGTGATGAAGCTCGGCATGAACCACCCGATGGGGCCGCTGACGCTGGCCGACTTCATCGGGCTGGACATTGTGCTGCACACGCTCGAAGTGCTGCACGCCGGGCTGGGCGACCCGAAATACCGGCCCTGCCCGCTGTTGCGCAAGCTGGTCGCGGCGGGGCACCTGGGGCGCAAGACCGGGCGCGGATTCTATGACTACGCCTGACGCGGGCGCGCCGGGGCTGTATTTCACCCCGGCCGAGCGCCAGGCCGCGCTGGACCGGCTGCTGGCGGCGCTGGCCGCCGACGAGCGGATCGCGGGCGTGATCCTCGTCGGCTCCGGCTCGGTCGGCTTCGGGGACGCGTACTCGGATATCGACCTGGACGTGGTGCTGCGCGCGGCGGCGGAGGTCGCCCCGGCGGCGGCGGACTGGGACGCGCGCGTCGGCGCGCTGTTCGAGGTGTGGGGCCGCTTCGCGGTCGAGCACGCGCCCGACAACCTCTTGCGTGGCTTTCTGCTCGCAGGCTACCTGGAGCTGGACATCGCCTTCGTGCACCTCGGCAACCTCGTCGCGCGGCGCGGGCGCTGGCGCGTGGCCTTCGACCGCTCCGGCCAGATCGAGGCGATCCAGCAGCGGACCTGGGCGGCGCGGCCCCGGCCGGACGCGCGTGCGATCTACGACGAGGCGCTGAGCAGCATCTGGCATTACGTGCTGCACGTCGCGGTCGCCGCCCGGCGCGGCGCGCCGTGGCGCGCCCTGCACGATCTGGAAACGGTGCGCCGCAAGGCGGTCGAATTGGCCGGGGCGCGCTATCAGCTCGATGTCCGCCGCTTCCGCTACGCCGATAAGCTCCCGCCGGAGCTTCTAACCGCGCTCGAAGACACGCTGCCGGCAAGCAGCAACCCGGGCCATATCCTCAGCGCGCTGCGCGCCGCGACGATCTGTTTCTTCGACCAGGCGCGCGCCCTGGCCGCTGATCTGCGCGTCCCGCCGCCGGACGCGCTGGCCGAGCGCCTGCTGGCCCTGATCGACGCCTGGCGCTGAGCAGGCCGCCTCCCGGTCTGCCCTGGCGCGGGTTATGCGCTTGCGCGGGAAAACCCCTGCCCCCCGATCCCTTGCCCTCATAATGAGGGAAGGAGAGTCCGTTCGGCATCTTTCCCTCCCTCCCTCTGGGGGAAGGAACGCCAGCCACAGACCGGAAGGATGCGGAGATGAGCCGGACGCCAGACGGCGAAGTTCATGGCCGCCGCCGGATCGTTGCCGTCACGCCGCCCCACAGTCCATAATCTCAATATGGGTCTTGCTTATTCGCAAAGGTCAGGAGGCGGGACTGTGCAGCATCCGTTTGTGGTCTATGGGCGCCCGGACTGCGAAGACACCGTGCGGGCGCGGGAGTTTCTGGACTATCGCGGCGTGACATATGAGTACGTCAACATCAACGAGGACCCCGAAGCCGAGCGCTTCGTGATTCTCTATAACAGCGGCAGCCGGATCACGCCGACGATCGTGATGGGACCGGAAAACGACCGGATGGTGCTGGTCGAGCCAAGCGACCAGGAGCTGTCGGACGCGCTGGACATGCTCGGCTACGAAGACCCGCGCCAGCCGAGGTTCTAA
>DAOKYY010000190.1:0-2321 GCA_035325905.1 Aggregatilineaceae bacterium
TCGAGGTCGAGGGGATCGGCGCGCTGCGCAACCCGGTCGTGGCCCAGGGCTGATCCGGCGCGCCGTTACCCCGGTTCGGCGGTTTTGCGCTAAACCTCTATAACAAGCTTAGGCGTCGCGTCCTGGCCCTCAGCCGCCGGGACGCGGCCTGTCTGGCTGGCGGATCCGGCCATCCGGTCGTTTCTGGGCGGAAGGAGCGCGCGTGTTAAGTCTGATCGACGAGCGCCAGCGCCGTTTGGTGCTCGATTCGCTGTGGCTGGGCGTGGTCGGCGCGGGCGCAGCGCAGGTGTTCATGTGGCTCCTGCATCTGGCGCAGCAACTCTTGCTGACCGGCCTGGCAGGCTACCGTCCGCCGGGGCTGCCCAGCGAGGGCGGCGTGCTGCAAGAGCAGATCGGGCCGCATGGCTTGTGGCTGATTCCGCTGGTGACGACGCTCGGCGGGCTGATTTCGGGCGTGCTGGTTTTCAGCCTCGCGCCGGAAGCAGAAGGGCACGGCACCGACGCAGCGGTGAAATCCTACCACCGCGCGGGCGGCTATCTGCGCCCGATTGTCACGCCGCTGAAGATGATCGCCTCGGCGATCACCATCGGCTCCGGCGGCGCGGCGGGGCGCGAGGGACCGACCGCGCTGATTGCCGCCGGAATCGGCTCGATCTACGGCACGCTGCGGCGCCGCGCGGACGAAGAGCGCCGCCTGCTGATGCTGATCGGCATGGCCGCCGGCCTGTCAGCGATCTTTCGGACGCCGATTGGCGCGGCGATCCTGGCGATCGAGGTGCTGTACTCCGAGTCCGAGTTCGAGGCCAGCGCGCTGCTCTATACGCTGTTGGCGTCAGTAGTAGCTTATACCCTCAACGGCGTGATCGTGGGCTGGGACCCGCTGTTCGTGATCCCGACCTCGCTGGGAATCGAAGGCTCGTTCCAGTTCGTGGAGTTCGCGCTGCTGGGCGTATCGGGCGGGCTGGTCGCGGCGATCCTGCCGACGATCTTCTACGGGACGCGCGATCTGTTCCACAAGGTGCCCGTCCCGGCGCACGTCAAGCCAGCGATTGGCGGGCTGCTGGTCGGGCTGATGGCGCTGGAGCTACCGCAGGTGCTCGGCGGCGGCTACGGGTGGATTCAGCAGGCGATGGACGGACGGCTGTCGCTGGGGCTGCTGGCGACGCTGGTCTTCGCCAAGATCGTCGCCATGTCGCTGACGGTCGGATCGGGCGGATCGGGGGGCGTGTTCGCGCCGACGCTGTTTTCTGGCGCCATGCTCGGCGGCGTGCTGGCGGCGCTGTTCGACGAGTCACCGACCGCCTTCGTGCTGGTCGGCATGGCGGCAGTCTTCAGCGGAGCCGCGCGCATCCCGCTGGCGACGATGTTCATGGTCAGCGAGATGACCGGCGGCTACCGGCTGCTGCCGCTGGCCGCGCTGGTCGTCACGATCAGCTACTTCACGCAAGTGACGGCAACCCAGCGCCTGAAGTATCGCAGCCTGTATGAAGCGCAGATCCCGTACCGCTCGCGGCGCGAGGTGGACCTTCTCGAAGGCGTGCTGGTGGCGGATGCCATGAGCACCGAGTTCGACTCCGTGCCCGCCGATCTGCCGGTGCAGAGCCTGATTGACCGCTTCGAGCAGTCGCACCATCACGGCTTCACCGTGGTGGACGAAGCGGGCAAGCTGGTCGGCGTTGTGTCGTTAAGCGACCTGAGCCGCGCCATGCTCCGGGAGTCGCTTGAAGGGTGCAGCGTGAAAGATATCGCGACCGTCGAGGGGCTAGCAGTCGGCTACCCGGACGAGCCGGTGAGCGCCGCGCTGTGGCGCATGGCAGTACGCGACGTAGGTCGCCTGCCGGTCGTGGAGCGCGACGATCACCGCACGCTGCGGGGCGTTCTCCGGCGCGGAGACGTGATCCGCGCCTATGAGCAGGCGATGGAGCGCCGCGCCTCGACCAGCTACCGGCTCAAGGAGCTGCGTGAAACCCATGAGGGCCGCGTGCGCGTGGTCGAAGCCGACATTACCCCCGGCCACCCGCTCGCCGGAAGAACATTGCAGGAGATCAGCCGCTCGCTACCCGCCGAGTCGATCATCGTCTCCGTCCGGCGCGATCAGCGGCTGATCATCCCTCATGGCAGCACGGTTCTCCAGGCGGGCGATCATGTCGTGGCGATCTGCGGCGCGCCGCACCAGGCCGCGCTGGAGCAGGCGCTTACCGGAGTCTAGCGGCGCCGCCCGGGCATGATCAAAACCGCCCCTGCTGAATGTGACAGGGGCGGTCGTTTTTCAAGCGCGTGGCGCTTTACCCCGCCGGGATGAAGCGCGAAATCTCGCCGCT
>DAOKYY010000191.1:0-2254 GCA_035325905.1 Aggregatilineaceae bacterium
TTGGCGGCCTGGACGTTCAGCGCGGTGAGCTTCTCGAAGCCTTCGATCGAGGTGATCGTGGCGCTCTGGAAGACTTCCAGCGCGGTTTTCTGGATCTGCAGGAACTGTTCGGGGGTGGTGACCATGTCGATTCTCCGTAACCGTGGATGGGGCTGGGCCGGGAAGGCGGTGCGCATTCGGTTGTGCATCGCAACATCGACAATTTTAGGGATGGGCGACGCGATGTCAAGCGTTTTTTGATGCGCCGCAACAAAAAAATTCCGGAGCCCGCCAGCCGGGCGCCAACCCATTGATTCGAAAGAGAAAAACTCGCGCCTGTTGTCGGCCGGAAGCTGACGGGTGCTGCAAGCCGCGCTCCCTTATCATTGGCCGCGGCGCCCACAGGGAGGCAACCCACGATGACCAGACATGATGCGCCGCGCCACGACGGCGCGGCGGGGCGGCCGCGCCCGCTGATGCGCGACGGCTTCCGCCACTTCCTGCCCATCACGACCCGCTGGATGGACAACGACGTCTACGGGCACGTGAACAACGTCGTCTACTACGCGTACTTCGACACGGTGGTCAATCGCTACCTGATCGAGCGCGGCGTGCTCGACATTCATCGCGGATCGGTGATCGGCCTGGTGGTGGAGACGGGCTGCCACTACTTCGCGCCGCTGGCGTTTCCCGAGACGGTGTACGCCGGCTTGCGCGTCGCGCGCCTGGGCACGAGCAGTGTTCGCTACGAGGTGGCACTGTTCGGCGGCGATGCGCCGGCAGCGGCCGCGCAGGGCCATTTCGTTCACGTCTACGTCGATCGCGAGACGCGCCGGCCAACCGAATTGCCGGCGCCGTTGCGCGCCGCGCTGCAGGCGTTGCTGGCCTGAAGATCCGCGGCTCGTCGCCGCCATCGTGGCGGCGGCGCGACCACGCCTGTCGCAAAAAAACCACCGGTCATCGAGAATCAGCGTGAGAGATTGCACGCAAGCTCTTCTATCAGCGTAGTTTTTCGCTACCATCCATGGCAACCTGCCATCAATTTCCGCCTGTCGGAGGGAAAGCGACGATGTCTCGCCTGGGCTCCATCGCGTTTGCGCGCTTCGGCACGTCGCTGCTCCTCTGCGCTGCAGTGTTCGTCCTGTGCTGGCCGATGGCCGATGCGACCGCGCGCGACGCGTCGCAGCCGGCCAAGCGTGCGGCTACCGCCACGAAGGGCAAGGCCAGGGTCGCCGCAAGCGTCGACGAGCGTCGCGCGCGCGCCGCGAAGGCGCCGGTCGCCGCCGCAAGCAAGGGCGTCTCGCGCGCCAGGCATGCGAGCTCGCGCAAGGGCGTCGCGGCGAAGCGCAGCGCGGTCGCGGTTCAGGCACGGCCCGCCGAGGCGGCCCGTACGTCGCTCGGTCACGCCATCGGCCTGCATGCAGTCGACGATCCGCTGTCGCTGAAGTCGGCGGTCGCGCTGGTGGTCGACCAGGAGACCGGCGAGGTGCTGGTCGACAAGAACTCGGCGGCAGTGCTCCCGATCGCGTCGATCAGCAAGCTGATGACTGCGATCGTCGTGCTCGACGCGCAGCTGCCGCTGTACGAGATGCTGGCCATCTCCGAGGCCGACGTCGACACCGAGCGCAATACACGCTCCAGGCTGGGCACCGGCACGCGGCTGTCGCGCGGCGAGCTGCTTCAGCTGGCGCTGATGTCCTCGGAGAACCGCGCCGCGCACGCGCTGGGCCGTCACTACCCGGGCGGCATGCCCGCGTTCGTCGAGCAGATGAACCAGAAGGCGCGCGAGATCGGCATGGTCAGCACCAGCTTCGTCGAGCCCACCGGCCTGTCCAGCAACAACGTCTCTACGGCGCGCGACCTCGCCACGCTGGTGCGAGCCGCCTCGAAGTATCCGCTGATCCGCGAGTACTCGACCTCCAGCGGCCTGACCGTCGACACAGGCTACCGGACGGTGAGCTACCGCAACACCAACCGACTGGTCGGCAACCCCGACTGGGACATCGAACTGCAGAAGACCGGCTACATTTCGGAAGCGGGCAATTGCGTGGTCATGCAGACTCGCATCGACGGCCGGCCGGTGGTGATCGTGCTGCTCGACGCGCAGGCGCGCATGGCGCGCGTGGGTGACGCGCAGCGCATTCGCCAGTGGCTCGAGCACGGCCCGCGCACCGGTGTCGGCGCGGGCGCGCACAAGGTCAGCGCGCACCAGCGCGCCGCTCAGCCCTCGCGCGACTCGTAGCCCAGCGCCGCCGAGATCTCGGCGGCGGTCTTG
>DAOKYY010000192.1:0-2222 GCA_035325905.1 Aggregatilineaceae bacterium
CGCGATGGCGCGATCCAGGCGGTGTAGCGCAGCAGGATCAGCGGCAGCGCCGCCAGCAGCGCCAGCGCCGTCAAATATACGAAATCGCGCTGGGTAGTCGCCCGTCGTAACTGGGCCGCAACGGCCCGCGCCTGGCGAGCCAGCGCCGCATTCAATCTGTGCCGGATCGAGCGCAGCGCGGGACTGATCGCAGGGAGATCGCCCAGCAGCGCGACGATGAGCGCCGCCAGCGCGGCGTACAGCACGTACCACGCGCCTGCCAGACGCGTGTTCAGAGTGGTGAACAGCACCCGCACAAACAGGCTGTGCCGGACCGGCGCGCCTGTTTCCGGCAGGTAAGTCAGCGTGTAGCCCGTGCTGGTGTCCGGGCAGACTTCGCGCTGGCCTTGCGGGGCGACCGGCTGATCCTGCAACGTAACACTGGAGACGCCCTCAACGTTCCAGCGCAACGTGGCGCAGCCGCCCGGCAGCACGAGACGCTGGCTGGCCGTGTAGAACACGGCGATGCCTTCGCTTTCGGTGTCAATGACCGCGTCGCGGGTCGCCCACTGCGCGAACAACGCCAGCGGGGCCAGCAGCATCACAGCCAGAATAACCCAGGAAGCAAGGCGGCGTCGAACGTTCACCAAAAGCGTTCCTTACGCTGCGAAACAGGTGGAGCCGCTGGACTCAGTGCCGGGCGCACAGGCGCGGACATCCCACTGTGGGAAAATCAGGTTCCTGATCTGATTGTGCCATTGTTCGGGCGCGCCGGGTTAATCCGGTCAGGAATCCGCAGGGTGATCGTGCGCGAACCAGCGGTGATACCAGAGCTGAACGGCCCTGGTCACAAAGCCGCAGCGTTGGTACAGCCGCTGCGCCGCGATGTTACGGCCCTGCGTGACGACCGAAGCGCGTTGCGCGCCTTGCTCGCCGAACCACGCCAGCGCGCCCTGGACCAGGGCCTGCCCGATCCCGCGCCCGCGCGCTGCCTCGCCGACGCCGAACAGATCGATCGCGCCGTCTGCGCCATCGAACAGGCAGGTGATGAAGCCCGCCGCCTCGCCGTCCGTGTCCACGACCAGCACACGACTCGTCGGTTCGTTCAGCCGCTTCTCGACCCAGATCTCATACAGCGCGCCGGCCCGTCCGGCGGGGATGTGCGGATCGGCGTAGAAGCGGGACTGGCGGAAACCGGCGCGCGCCATCGCCCGCAGCGCCGGAAGATCGCCGGGCTGCGCCGTGCGTACCGCGTATTGTGGCGCGTGCACCGGGACTTGCAGCGTGCGGTCGAGCGTGACGCGCAGATCGACCAGCCGGAAGCCGTGGTCTTCCGCCAGACGGATGGTGGGCGGATCGTCTGAATCGGCCAGGAAATAGAGCAGGTCAATCGCGTTTGCGCGGCACCAGTCCAGGAGCGCGGATGCCGTGTCCGGCGCCAGCCGGGACACTTGGGCGCGGGCGACCCGCACACCGAAGAAATCGCTGTCCCATTCCAGGAAACGGCACAGCGCCTGGTCAGTCAAGCTCGTCTCCGTCCGGCGATTCGTTCGGCTCCGGCGAGGCCGTATCGACCTCGACGGTGTAGGCCGGGCGATCCATCAGCCGGAAATGCATCCGGGCCAGGTATTCGCCGAAGATGCCGATCACGAAAAGCTGCACGCCGGAGAACAGCGCGATGATCGACGCCAGAAACGGGAAGCCCGGCACGCTGCCGCCTTCGAGGACATAGCGGCCCAGCACATAAAGCAGGATCGCCACGCCGAACAGCGTGAAGCCAAAGCCGAGCCAGCTCGCCAGTTGCAGCGGGACCTCGCTGAAGCCGGTCGCCATGTTCATGGCGTGCGCGATCAGCTTGCGGAGCGTGTAATTTGACGCGCCAACCGCGCGCGGTTGGTGCGGCACGGGCACCGCCGCGAAGCGGCTGGCGCCCCAGGTCAGCAAGACATCGATCGACACGAACGGCCCGCGATAGGTCCTGAACGCGCGCCGCAGCCGGGTGCGAAAGGCGCGGAAGGCGCTGACATGGCGCGCGGTCTCGGCGCCCATCGCGCTTTGCAACGCGAGCTTGGTGATGCGCGAGGCCAGGTCGCGCCACAGCCCGTGCTGCTCGCGCTGGGGCGTGCCATAGACCACGTCATAGCCTTCGTCGAGTTTTGCCAGCAGGGTGGCGATGTGCTCCGGCGGGTGCTGCAAGTCGTCGTCGAGCGTCACGATAATGTCATGATGCGCGGCGCGGATGC
>DAOKYY010000193.1:0-2206 GCA_035325905.1 Aggregatilineaceae bacterium
GTCTCTACCAGCCACGCCTTCGCGTAGTCATGAGCACGCTCCGCCGAGGCGAAGACCACTTCCTCCGCGCAAAACACGTTTTCCTCGCCGAGCAGCTCCAACGCGCCGGTCCGCACCAGCGTATCGTGAATTTTCGGCTCCACGCCGCACAGAATCAGTTTGCCGCCGCGCGCACGCAGCCGCCGGTGATAGGCCATCAGCACTGCGACGCCCGTCCCGGCCAGCATCCCATCACCGCGCAGCCGCATGATCACCACCGGGCGCTGCGTGCGCGACGCATCCGGCAGCCGCCCGTATAGCTCGCGGATTGCAGCAAACGACAGGTTGCCCTGGAGCGAGAGCAGCACCGGCTCGGCGTCCGGCAGGCGGCGGGGTGGGGCGGTCTCACGGTAACGACAGTCGCCCAGCGGCTCCAGCCGGGTCAGGCGGATGTGGCTCGACTCCGCGATATAGAGCAGCAGCGAGAGGGCCACGCCGACATAAACGCTGAATTGCAGCGGCAGAATCAGGGTGGAGGCCAGCGTCGCGCCCATTGCCCAGCGCCCGGCGACGCTCGCGCGCCAGATGAAGCGCATCTGGCCGACGTCGATCAGCGTGGTCGAGGCGACGACCAGGTGCCCGGCCAGCGCCGCCAGCGCGATCTGCTCCGCCAGCCCGCCAAAGAGCAGCATGATCAGCGCGACGAACAGCCCGGCGAAGACGTTGGCCCAGCGCGTCCGCGCGCCGGACTTGATATTAACCGCCGTGCGCGAGAGCGACCCGCTGGACGGCATGCTCTGGAACAACGCACCCGCCAGGTTGCCGGCGCCCTGCACGATGAACTCGCGCGAGGTATTGGGCGGGTCTTCGTCGGGCCGCTGGATGCTCTGGATCAGCGCAGCAGTCTGGACCAGCCCCAGCACGGCGAGCGCCAGCGCCCCGGCCAGCAGGTCGAGAACGTAGGACGGAGTTGGCAGGGTCACGCCCGGCAGGGTAGACGGAATCGGGGCCATGTCGATCACCAGGTCCACGCCGCGCGCCTGCCAGCCGAGCAGCGTGATCGCGACGCCGGTGATCGCGATCGCGACCAGAGTCGCAAACGGCGCCAGCCGCGTGCGGTGCAGCCAGACGATAATCGCTATCGTCACCAGCCCGATTGCGGTCGTCTGCGGGTGCAGGTGGCCCACCTGCCGCAGAAACTGCACCAGGTCCAGCAGCGGATTGGGCGCGTCAAGCTCGACGCCGGTCAGGTGCCCAAGCTGGCCGAGCAGCACCTGGAGCGCCGCGCCAACCACAAAGCCGGTCATCACGGCGGTCGAGACGTAGCGCGCCAGCCCGCCGAGCCGTAGCAAACCCATCACCAGCTCGATCGCGCCGACCAGAAACGTCAGCGTGACCAGCCGCCCGACGATGTCCCCGGAGTCCGCGAAGGGCGCGAGCGTGCTGGCGACGACGACGGCCAGCGCGTTCGAGGGGCCGGTGGTCATCATGTTCGACACGCCGAACAGCCCGCCGATGATAGTCGAGACGATGGCGGCGTACAGCCCGTAGACCGGGCTGATCCCGGCGACAATGGCGAAGGCCATCGCCTGGGGCGCCCCGGCGGTCGCTCCGGTCAGCCCGGCGGCGAGGTCGGCGCGCAAGTCCCCACGCGAGTAAACGCGCGCCCGGCGGTACGCGCGAGCGAGATCATAGGTCATGGTGTGGATGATAGCCGTGTCTGCGTGCAGAGCATGTGTGACCTATCTCCAGACTATACAATAGGGCTGAATATGCATGCTATTCCAGGGCTTGTCAACGGTTGCCAGCAGCAGATGACAAACACACGAAAAAGGGCTGGCGGTGATCTGCAGCCCCCTACTCCAACGGGGAGAAATGCCAGTGAGGCGGGTCTCAGGGTGTGGCCGATAGCACAACTGCGATGATAATCAGCGAAACAACGCACCCGCTCAACCGTGAGCGGGTGTTTTTTGCGCGGGGTGAGGCGGAGAGCAGGCCGTTCAGAACTGTTCTCGGACTCGGCACAACACTCCTAATGGCTACACCTTTCGGGATAGGTGGGCTGCGCACCTAATCCGGGCGCGGCAGGCGCGCTTCCACCGGCGGCAGGGCAGGGAAGGGCGCGTGCGGCTCGTGCTGGTACCGGTACGCCGCGCTGGACAGATCGTCCGAACGGCGGTTGGCATGGCCGTGCTCGATGGTCACACGGATCGACTTCTGGAAGCAG
>DAOKYY010000194.1:0-2195 GCA_035325905.1 Aggregatilineaceae bacterium
AGGTAAGCCTTGCGAAGCGCCGCATTCGCCAGATCATTTCGGAAGGTCACTTAACTGCTTACCTCACCCCTGGCTTCGCCGCAGTCCACGTCCGTCCGATCCAGCGTGCGGGCCACATCCGTCGGCGCGATGCCGTAGAAGAACGTGTCCGCCAGGCAGATGTAGCGGACCCACGCGAAGGGGTTATCCCACTTCGAGCCTTCGTGCTGCGCTTCGTAGCGCGTGCGGCGGACGCTCGCCAGCAGCGTTTTGAGGTGAAAGACCGGGTCATCGCGGCGCAGCAGCGGCCCCTGGCGCGGCGTGAGGCTCAGCCGCCAGCGTAGCCACAGGCTTAACCCCTCCGGCCACGCCTCGTGGTGGCTGCGCAGCAGGTGCGCCCACAGGGTATAGACATACGGCTGCACCGCCAGCGGAAAACAGCCGCGTCGATCCAGCTCGTCCGGGCGCAGCGGGCGCAGCGCGCTGTCCAGCGCCGGGATCGGCTGCGCGGGATCGGCTGCCAGCGCCTCGACCTTGACCAGCGCCACGCCGATCAGCTCCTCCAGCTGCGCCAGCCGGTTGATCACCCGCCGCAGCCGGTCGCGCTGGGGCAGGCTCAAGCCGGACGGCCCGCTGGTGCCGGGCAGAAAGTACCACTGGCCCCAGTGCGCGCCGTATTCCTGCACGACTTCCAGCCAGAACAGGTCGTTCAGTTCCAGGTGATAGGTGCCCTCGTCCAGCCCGGCGTCCGGGCCGAAATCGGGCGCGCGCCGCACGCCCCGGCAGCCCGGCGGGACCATGCGCTCCAGCCGGTTCGAGGGCGACCCTTCAGCGCGATCTTCCGGCAGCGGATCGGCGGCGACCCAATCGGTGTTGGCCGGGTCGCGCCGGGTGAAGCGCGCGCGGTACTCGCCGTCCCAGCGCCGCCCGAAAATGCGCCGCCCGCGCAGCAGCGACCCGACCCCCGCCAGCACCTTTTCGACCAGCCCGACCCGCGCCGAGGTGACATACCCCTCCGGCTGCCAGGCGAAATAGGACGCCGACGAGCCGCGCGCCACGTAGACGATCGGGCGGCTCTCGGCGGTCTTCTGCACGTCCGACCACAAGCGGCGCGCGCCGTCCTCGTGCTGGCTGTAGCCGACATCGCGCACCGTGACCCCCGCCAGCAGGGCCAGCGCGTCCAGCTCGCGCCCGGCTCCGATGGTGTCGCGGTCCAGCTCCAGCAGGACAGTGACCGATTCCCAGTCGCCCTCATGCCGGTTGGCCCAGTCGTCGTAGTGATACTGGAGCCAGTATTGCAGCGCGACGCGGCGCTGGCTGACATCGTAGGGGCCATAGCTCGTAACCTGCGTCGTCGGCGCGCCGGGCGGGGCCGCGTCCGTGCCGAGGCGCGCCAGCCCCTGCACTACCCGCCCGTAGACGGTGGCGCGCTGCGTGCGCGGGCCGGAGCGTTCCAGCAGCTTGAAATAAGCGTCCCAGTGGCGGTGGTTGCTGCCACGCGGCAACGGCAGGTCGAAGCCGCGAATCCGGCCAGCCAGGGCGCGCTGGGCCAGCTGCGCCAGGACGGCGGCGCGCAGGTCCGCCTCGCCCAGCCCGGCGAAGCGCGGGTCGCGGCGGTGCGCCTCGACCGCCTGCTGAAGCGTGGCGCGGTCGATGCTCTGGCGGGCGCGCTCGCGCTCGTCTTCCGCCGGGCGCGGACGCCATAGCAAGCGCGGCTCGCGCAGCACCGTGCGCCAGCGATAGCGCACGCGGGCCGCGCTCAGAAACAGCTCCAGCGCGCGGGGGTGGTACGAGCCGCGCAGGGTGTAAATCGCGTCGCCGTCGTCGGGATACGGCGCCTGCGCGTGCGTCTCCGGGAAGAGCACCAGCACCGGCGCGAAGCGGCGCAGCAGCGCGCGGCGCTCTTCGGGCAGCAGATAGCCGCGAGAATCAGGCATGGTAACTCCGAAAGCAGCGATAAAGACAGCAGAGAACAGCGAAAAGCAGCTAAAAGCAGTTTAATGCAGACGGCGGCTGCGAACAATACGCGAGCCGGCGAGCCGGAAAATCATACGCGCAACGCTCAACCCCTGTAGGGGCGGAGCTTGCTCCGCTCGTGGACCTCACATCTAATAAACAATAACGGGCGATGTAAGCATCGCCCCTACCCTGTATTTTGCCATCTTTCGCTGGTCCTAGAGGCTGTTATGCGCTTCGTGGGCTAGTTTCCAGGCCAT
>DAOKYY010000195.1:0-2128 GCA_035325905.1 Aggregatilineaceae bacterium
CCATCTGCGCCGCACCCGTGATCATGTTCTTCACGTAGTCCGCGTGCCCCGGGCAATCCACGTGCGCGTAGTGCCTCGCCTTCGTCTCGTACTCCACGTGCGACGTGTTGATCGTGATCCCACGCGCCTTCTCCTCCGGCGCGTTGTCGATCTGGTCGTACCCCTTCGCCTCGCCTCCGAACTGCTTCGACAGCACCGTCGTGATCGCCGCCGTCAGCGTCGTCTTCCCGTGATCCACGTGCCCGATCGTCCCCACGTTCACGTGCGGCTTCGTACGCTCGAACTTTCCCTTCGCCATGTCGAACTCCCGGTTCTTCTTTCGATGCTGCCAGCTGGTGGTACTGCGCCGCGCGCGGCGCGCTCAAATTGTTCGTGGTGCCCATGGCGCGGATCGAACGCGCGACCTCTCCCTTACCAAGGGAGTGCTCTACCACTGAGCCACATGGGCGGACACCCTGAGACCGCCTTCCCTCCGGATTCCTGCGCCGCCCGGATATCGCTGGAGCGGGTGAAGGGAATCGAACCCTCGTCGTAAGCTTGGAAGGCTTCTGCTCTACCATTGAGCTACACCCGCCGAGGCTCGGCCCCCGGCGAACCGGGCGGCCCGCCGCGTGCCACTCTTCCCGAGCCACTTCTTCCCGACGCAAGAAATCTGGTGGAGGAGGTTGGATTCGAACCAACGTAGGCGTAAGCCAACAGATTTACAGTCTGCCCCCTTTAGCCACTCGGGCACCCCTCCAGGGAACCGCGAATTATGGCCGGCGCCGCGCCAACTGTCAATTTCCGGGGCGTGACGCGGCGGCCTCGGGACCGAGCCTGGGGGGCGCCGCACGCTGCCCGGATCCACGCTGCGGCATGCGCGGCAGCTCGAAGCCCTGCGTGAAGCCCGCCCGCACGATCAAGGTGAACTTCCACGCCGCACCTCCGGCGATCGCCGCCGCCCCGGCCAGCGCCAGCAGGACGCCCGCCGCGCCCGGCAGGGCCCAGCCGGCGGCCGCCAGCGCGACCGGCGCCAGGTGGCCGACCGCGTGCAGCGGCGCACTGAACGCGCTCAGCACGCGCCGCGCGAGCGGCGCGATGCCCTGCGCCGCCGCGCCGGCGACGTAGCCGCGCCAGAGCAGCGCGTTGCCCAGCGCCAGCGCGATGCCGGTCGCCGCGAGCGGCGCGCCGCCCGGCGCCCCGGTCGCCGACTGGGCGATCGCCAGCGCGCCCCAGCCCTCGAACAGGCCGGTGCCGACGATCATCCACGGCACCAGCGGGGCCCGCCACGCCGGTATCCCGCGGGCACGATGCAGGATTTTTGCCTGACAGAACAGAAAGCATGCGGCCGACACGCTGGCGAGCGTGAACGGCAGCGGCCCGGGCGCGAGCAGGCAGGCCAGCACCGACGGGAAGTAGACCAGCGCGACGTACAGCTCGCGCGTCATCCACGATGTCTGCCAGCGCGTTGCGGCGCGCCAGAAGCGCAGCTGGCGCCCGATCTTCAGGAACACGAAGAACAGCCCGGTCGCCACGAGGATGCCCGACGCCAGGTACATCGCCGGCGCGCGCAACGGGTCGACCAGGCCCAGCCAGAGGCCCGCCCCGGTCGCGATCGCGAGCCCGCTGCCGACGCCGCCGAACATCCAGTTCATCGCGGCGCGCCAGTCCCAGAACTTCTGCAGCGCGCCGACCAGCGGGTTGGCCGGATCCGCGCGTCGCTCCTCGTCGTCGGGCTGCGCGCCGGTTTCGCGCCCCGGCACTGCCGGCGTCGTGTACAGGTAGCGGATCTGCGGGTCGGTGCCGACCTCGGCGTTCAGCTGCACGCTCGGCTGCTCGCGCACCAGCCGCGAGACCTCGCTGCCCGGGTCGTTGAAGTCGCCGAACCGGATCGCCTGCGAGATGCACGCCGCCGAGCAGGCCGGAGTCGCCTCCGGATCGACGCCGGGCACCAGCCCGCGCGCGATCCCGTCGTCGATCCGCCCCTGGCAGAACGTGCACTTCTGCGCCACGCCGACACGCTCGGGATGCGCAGTGGCCTGCTCCTGCAGCGTGGTGGCGCCGCGGTAGTAGCCGCGCGGCTCGTGAACGATGGTGCGCGCCTGGTACGGGCACGACACCGCGCAGTACGCGCAGCCGATGCAGACGT
>DAOKYY010000196.1:0-2042 GCA_035325905.1 Aggregatilineaceae bacterium
GGTGAGGTTTCCCACGCCGGGCCGATACGCCAATGACTTTCGATAGTTCACATAAGGGCGGTTTTTTACGAGCCGCCGGGGTCGAGGTCGCCGCGCGCGTGCTCGCGCAGCCAGATGCCGCGCGGCGGGCCGGGCACGCGGGTATCGCCGAGCGTCATCAACATGCGCGCCGTGACCAGCCCGAAGGCGATCGCGCCGATCAGCAGGAAGGCGACGACCGCCGACTCGACGCCCGCGTCGATGTCGCCGCGCACGAAGAAGACCATCGTCTCGAAGGCGGCGACGCCGGGGATCATCGGCACGATGCCGTTGACGGTGAAGATCAGGCGCGGCATGTGGAAGAAGCGCGCCTGCGTGTAGCCGAGCACGCCGACGATCAGCGCGCCGGCGAAGGTCGCGGCGACGGCGTGCGCGCCCGCGTCGAGCAGGGCCGCGCGCCACATCAGGCCGAGCGCGCCGGTCAGGCCGCAGACGGCGAGCATCCGCGTCGGCACGTTGAACAGCACGGCGAACCCGGCGGTCGCCACGAACGCCCAGAAACCCTGTTGCAGCACATCCGCGAACTGCATCGCCCGCTTCTCTCCTTGCGCCTCACGGCACGATATTCAGCCCGGTCAGCCACAGCGTCATGACCATGCCGATGCCGATGCTCAGCGCCAGCAGAAAGGCGAGCGTGCCGCGCGTGACGCCCGACACCAAGTCGTTGCTGGAAAAGTCCAGGACGGAGGTGATCAGCGGCACGCCGGGGACCATCAGCAGGACCGAGGCGGCCAGCGCCTGCTCCGGGTAGGCGGCGTCGAGGCGCAGGCAGATCAGCGCGGCGACCAGCGACGCGACGAACGAACAGACGACGGTCAGCGCGAAGGCGTTGACGCGCAGGCGCGCCAGTAGCAGGCGCACGCCCTGCGCCAGCGCCGCGCCCACGCCCGCCGCCACGAACTCGACCGTGCCGCCGCCGAGAATCTGGGCGAAGGCCGCGCAGGCGACGCCGACCGCCGGGATCGTAACCCAGGCGGGCTGCTCGCGCCGGGCGTCGTGGATGGCGGCAAGCTGCTGGCGGACGGCGGGCAGCGTCCCGCCGAGCAGCGCGATATAGCGCGAGAGGTGGTTGAGGGCGATGATCTTGCCCATGTCCACGCCGGGCGGACCGGCGCGCCCGACGCGGGTGCGCTGCTCGTGGCCGCTGACGGCGGTGGCGATGATGCCGGTCGGCGTGACGTATAGCTCGACGCGGTCCGCGCCGAGGCCGAGGCCGATCTGGGCCATGGTCTGCTCGGTGCGCTGGCCCGCCGCGCCCGATTCGAGCATGGCCTCGCCGACGCGCAGCATGACATCGACCAGCTCGCTCAGCTCGTCCCGCGAGAGGCGCTGGACCGGGACCGGCTCAGGAAGCGGGGCGGCGGTCATGGCTTGCTGTCCGGCAGGTGAATCTGCTCCAGGATGCGCTCGCGCTTGAGACGCCCGGCCCAGTCGTAGACCTTGCGCTCGTAGACCACGTCCATGAGCGGCGACGAGAAGACGAAATCGGCGGTCGAGCGGGTGGTCGCGATCGGGATGTTCTGCATGGTGGCGACGCGCAACAGGGCGCGCACGTCCGGGTCGTGCGGGTGAAGCTGGAGGGGGTCCCAGAAGAAGATCAGGAGGTCGATCTCGCCCTCGGCGATTTTGGCGCCGATCTGCTGGTCGCCGCCGAGCGGCCCGCTCATGAAGGCGTGGACGCGCAGGCCCAGCTCGGCTTGCAGGAGCGCGCCGGTCGTGCCGGTGCCATAGAGGATATGGCGGCTGAGCGCCTGCTGGTTGTGCTGCGCCCACTCCAGCAGGTCCATTTTACGGTCGTCGTGCGCGATCAGGGCGATGCGCTTGACGACGGGGATCGGGACGGGGTTGGGAGCCATGCGCGCCTCCTCCGGCTGCGTGCTTCGCGGCTCTGAATGTACCTGATGACCCCCGGTTGCATCAAGGGGGCGAGGCGGTGGTTAGCGAAGAGCTTACCTCACCCCCGGCCCCTCTCCAGGGTGGAGAGGGGAGACAGGCAGCGGCGA
>DAOKYY010000197.1:0-1889 GCA_035325905.1 Aggregatilineaceae bacterium
GCCCGTCGGTCGCGATCGCGCGAGCCAGCGGATGATCGCTGAGGCTCTCGACCGCGACCGCGACGCGGAGCAGCTCGGCGGGGTCCACGCCGCTGGCTGGGACCACATCGGTGATGCGAGGCTTCCCCTCGGTCAGCGTGCCGGTCTTGTCGAACGCAATGGCCGACACGGATCCGAGGTTCTCCAGCGGTCCCCCGCCTTTCACCAGCACGCCGCCGCGCGCTGCGCGGGCGATGCCGGACAGCACGGCGCTGGGCGTCGCGATCGCCAAAGCGCACGGGCTGGCCGCCACCAGCACGGCCATCGCGCGATAGAAGCTGTCCCGGAACGGTTCGTCCACCACCACCCAGGCGAACAGCAACAGCACCGCCAGCACGAGCACCGCCGGCACGAAGACGCGCTCGAAGCGGTCGGTGAAGCGTTGCGTCGGCGACTTCTCCGTCTCCGCCTCGCTGACCATTCGGACCACCTTCGACAGCACGCTGTCGCTGGACTTGCGCGTGACCTCGATCTCGATGACGCCGCTTCCGTTGATCGTGCCCGCAAAGACGCGGTGCGCGGCATCGATGCCGTCCGGATTGGCGCGGGCCGCTGCCGGGTCGGGGACTGCACGCTTGTCGACCGGAATGCTCTCCCCGGTCACCGGCGCCTGGTCGATGCTGCTGTCGCCGGCGATGATGAAGCCGTCGGCCGGCAGGCGGGAATTGGGCTTGACGACCACGACGTCGCCGAGCGCGAGCTCCTCCACGGGGATGTCGACCAAGGCCCCGCCACGCCGCACGGTCGCGGTCCGCGGCGCGAGTTCGGCCAGCGCCTCGATCGCCCGCTTCGCGCGCCCCATGGCGTAATGCTCGAGGGCATGCCCGAAGCTGAAGAGAAACAGCAGGAGGGCGCCCTCCGCCCACTCACCGAGCGCGGCCGCGCCCCCCGCTGCAACGAGCATGAGGGTGTCGATCTCGAACCGCTTCATTCGCAGGTTGTCGAGCGCCTCGCGCGCCGTGAACCAGCCGCCGAACCCATAGGCACCGACGTAGGCGGCGAGCGGGATCCACGTCGGCACCGTCGCGAAGCGCTCGAGCAGGAACCCGATCAGCAGTAGCACGCCGCACGCCAGCGCGAAGCGCAACTCCGTCCCCGACCAGAAGCCGCCGTCGCCGTGGGAATGGCCGTGCTCGTCGCCCTTGCCGTGCTGGTCGCGTTCATCGGGCGCCGCTTGATCGGAGTGCCCATCCCGCGTGCCGCGCCCGCCATGCGCCGACTCATCGATCCCGGCGCCCCGACCCCCTGCGGTCGTAGCTGCCACGCCAGTCGCGCCTGCAAGGCGCTCGAGTTCCGCGCGGATGGCCTCCTCCGAGCTGACGGTTCGATCGAACTCCACGCGCGCCACGCCGCTCGCGCTGACCGCGCCATCCAACACCCCCGGGATCGACCGCAGGTGCTCGGTAAGCGAACGCGCCCGCCGGGCGTGCGGCGCACCGACATGCCAGATCGCGTGCCCGAACTGCGCCGAAACCTGCGCGCCTGCGGCGATCACCAGCTGACGGATCCGCGGCAGCGTCAGCACCGACGGGTCGTAATGCACGCACAGTTGTGGGGGCGCGGACTCGCTCGCCGCAACGACGTGCGCCTTAGAAACGCCCTCTCGCGCCTGCAGGTCGGCGAGCAGCCGGCCGACACAGCGATCGGCTGCGTCGGTCACCTCGGGGAGGACGAGGGGAATGTCGATGCGAAGCGGGTCGGTCATGGGCGATGTCCTCGGTTCTCGACGCGGTGGCCGGTGGGTCGAAAGGGAAACGCGAAGGGTATAGGAAGTTCAACCGCCCTTTTTTGCGAATCTGGCGGGTAGGAAGCGGCCGCGCAAGCGCCGCTTTGGGCACAGATCGGGCACA
>DAOKYY010000198.1:0-1854 GCA_035325905.1 Aggregatilineaceae bacterium
GGCGGAAAAAAGCCTTGTCAAACCTGGCGCCGCGTGGTATCATACCCGCACATTGACCTGTGGCTATAGCTCAGTGGATTAGAGCGCTTGTCTACGGAACAAGAGGTCGAAGGTTCGAATCCTTCTAGCCACGCCACACCGAACCGCCGATCTTAGCGACCGGCGGTTTTCTATTTTTCATTGTGGAAACGAGGCTGTGGCTTACCGCGCGTCCGTCGGAGCGCCCTGCGGCTGCGGGACGAAGCCCTCGACCACCGCGCGACGCGCGTCCGCCAGCGCCGGGTCAAGCGATGCCCCTTCGAGCAGGTTGGCGTCCGCCTGGCGGAGCTGGAGATTCGCCGCCTGCGCCCACCCGTCCGCGCGAAGCAGCGCGACAAACAACCCGCTCCGTGCGTCGCCGTCCAGGTCTCGGAAGCTGTACGCCACCTGGAAGCCGCGCGCCGCGCCGTGCTGAAGCGGGTCGGTCCCGATGACCTCTGCTGACGGCACGACTTCGGCCAGCCACGCCTCCGCGTCGCCCGCCCCTTCGAGCGCGCGCCCTTCCTCCGCCCAGACGCGGATCATGCCGGAGTCCGGCTCGCTCGCCGGGGCGAAGGTCGCGCGCTGGCCCGGCCCTCCCGCGACAAGCTGCCAGCTCGCCGGACGCTTGAGCAGCAGGCCAAGCTGTGGATCGACGTAGGTCGGCCACTCATGCGGCAGCGACTGAAGCTCAGGATAGCCGAAAAACGCCGGCTGGACGTACCCTTCCAGCGTGTCGAGCAGGCCGGGGTTGTTGCCCGGCACGACCAGTCGCGTCACATAGGTCCAGCCGTTCTCGCCCAGCCGCGTGATGTCGCGCCCCAGGTACTCATTTTGCTGCGAGACCAGCGCGAAGTCGGTCGTCACGGCGTCGTCGCCGATAGCGCGACCCGTCTCAGTCCAACTGTCATAGTCGATCCACGCCTCGGCGAAGTGCGCGCCGGTCAGATAGGTCTGGCTCAGCGCCTCAGCCGATTCGACCTCCACGCCGCGCCGGATATAGTTATGGATCACGGCCAATCGCTGGCCGCTCTGGAAAACTACGCTGAGCACCGTGTCGGTCTGCGCGCTCGAATCTTCGAAGGCCGTCCAGTCGGCACCCGCCGGTCGGAAGGTCTGGAAGTAGCCGCTGCTGTGGACGTAGGGCGGCTCGCCTTGCAGCGCCGGGTTCGGATCGGGCGGCGGCAGCTCGGTGCCGCGTGGCGTGAAGGTCGGGAAAACGTCGGAATCGTCAGTCGACCCCAGGCCGGGGTTGATCAAGCTGATGACGAAAGTGAAAATGATGATCACGCCGATCAGCGTCCCGATCCCGGTCGCGATCCGTTGGTTGCGCTTGCGAGCGTACGACATAGAGCGATACTCCACCAGCAGGCTGACACAGCCCGGTTTGACTCGATTTAACCCGGTTTGACATCGTGACCGGCAAACTATAACGAGAATCCGCGCAAGAGGGTAGGCCCGCGCTATCCTGCGGTTTCGCGGCGGTGCGGGCCGCTCAAAGGAGCGTCTATGCTGCACGACAACACGCCCGACCTCGATCCCAAGCCCGGTCGCCCAGCCGAGATCGAGCCGGTCAGCCCGCGCGACGCCGCGCTGATTCTCGGCCAGGCGTTGGAACCCTACCTGGCCGACGGCTGGCGCGTGCTGGACCGCGACGCCTACGCCGCCCGCTTGACGCGCGGCGATCGCAACCTGGAAGTGCGGGTCGATCTGCTGGGCCAGGTCGAGGCCCAAGAAACCGGGCTGTCCGCCCTGCAAGACAGCGGGCGGTTAGTCGCCTGGGTGCTGCTGATCACGGCGCTGCTGCTGGCGCTGGCGGTCACTTCGGCGCTGGGG
>DAOKYY010000199.1:0-1850 GCA_035325905.1 Aggregatilineaceae bacterium
GCATAACAAGCTCTAGAGAAGAGTATTATCGATGGACTCAGTCGCAACGGATACGCTGCCGCAAACCCTCCCAACCGGCCACGCCCGCATCAACACCATGCAGATGCGAGGTATCGTCAAGCAGTTCCCCGGCGTGCTGGCGGTCGATCATGTCGATTTCGACGTGCGCGCGGGCGAGGTCCACGCCTTGCTCGGCGAGAACGGCGCGGGCAAAAGCACGTTAATGAAAATCCTCTACGGGCTGCACCAGCCAAACGAGGGCGAGATCGTGCTCAACGGCGCGCACGCCGCGATCAGGTCGCCCGCCGACGCGATCCAGCAGGGGATCGGGATGGTCCACCAGCACTTTATGCTGGTGCCTTCGCTGACGGTGGCCGAGAACGTCGCGCTTGGCCTGCGCTCCAGCCGCGAGCCGCTGCTCGACCTCGACGCCGTGGCAGAGCGTATCAACGATCTGGCGAAGAACTACGGCTTGCAGGTTGATCCCTGGGCGCCGGTCTGGCAGCTCGCGGTCGGCGAGCAGCAGCGGGTCGAGATCGTCAAGGCGCTCTACCGGGGCGCGGCGCTGCTCATTCTCGACGAGCCGACCGCCGTCCTGACGCCGCAGGAAGTCGGCGATCTGTTCGGCACGCTGCGGCACATGGTGCGCGACGGGCACGCGCTGATCTTCATCTCGCACAAATTGCACGAAGTGCTCGCCATCAGCGACCGCGTCACGGTTCTGCGGGACGGCCGCAAGGTGGGCGAGATCGCCACCCGCGACGCGACGAAAGAGAGCCTGGCGCGCATGATGGTCGGGCGCGAGGTCGTCTTCCAGTACCAGCGTCGCGCGGTCGAAGTCGGGCCGCCGCTGCTCAAAGTCGAAAACCTGTGGGCGCGCAGCGATCGCGGCACGGACGCGCTGCGCGGCGTCAACCTGGACATCCGGGCGGGCGAGATCCTGGGCCTGGCGGGGGTGTCCGGCAACGGCCAGCGCGAGCTGGCGCAGGTGTTGTTTGGGCTGCGCCCGGCGCTGCGCGGGCAAGTGCTGATCGACGGCCAGCCGGTGACGGGCAAGCAGCCCGCGACGCTCAACCGGCTGGGCATGTCCTACATTCCCGAAGAGCGCATGATCGACGGCGTCATCACCGATTTCACCGTCGCAGAGAATCTGATCCTGCAAACGCACGGCGACCGGCCTTTCTCGGCCAGCATCTTCTTGCGCCCGCGCCTGATTGCCCGGCGCTGCGGCCAGTTGATCGAGAATTTCAACATCCGCACACCCAGCCAGGAGACGTTGATCAAGAGCCTGTCCGGCGGGAATATCCAGAAGCTGGTCATGGCGCGCGAGCTGTCGCGCAGCCCGCGCGTGCTGATCGCAGCGCAGCCGACACGCGGCGTGGATATTGGCGCGACGGAGTATATTCACCAGCGCCTGTTGGACCAGCGCGCCAAGGGCACCGCCACGCTGCTCATTTCGGAAGACCTCGACGAGATTCTCGCGCTGTCGGACCGGATCGCGGTGATCTATGAGGGCGAGATTGTAGGGGTGGTCGATCGCAGCGAGGCCGACGTGCAGCAGCTCGGTCTGATGATGGCCGGGGTACGCGCCGAGCCAGGCGCCCAGGTTTGACGCTGCCCTGCTTTTCGTGTTACCATACGCTCAGTTCGTCCCTCCGGCTGCCGGTCGCACATGCCGTGGCAGAGCCACGCGGGAGCATGGCGGCGTTGGGCATCCCCGCCCATCGAAAAGCGCCAGCAGCCGTGCCATCTCGATCATGACTAAGGTGAACTCTCGAAAGTAATTGGCTCATGTGCTGCGCGCGTTTTACCTCACCCCCGGCCCCTCTCCATGTTGGAGAGGGGAGAAA
>DAOKYY010000200.1:0-1825 GCA_035325905.1 Aggregatilineaceae bacterium
TCGTCGTCCGCCGCGTCCGGCTTCTTCTTCTTGCGCTGCCACTCGACGGGGTCTTCGAGCGTGCGGCGGGCAGCCTCGCCCAGCAGCGAGGCGAAGCCCCGGTGATCGTCCAGGCTAAACGCCAGCGTCTCGCCATTCGCCTCGAAGCGCACCAATCCCGCCGCGCCCGGCGCGTCGAGACGGTCGATCGCGCTGATGCTCTGGATTTGCTCCAAGGGGATCGCGCGGCGCACCCGGCTGCCGCGCAGCAAGACGAGATAGAGCGGCGTCAGGTACAGCGTCAGCGGATCGTCGAGCGTCCACGCGCCGAGCATATCCTGTGTCGCGGGGTGAGCGGTCACTGGCCCGGCGTGCAGATAGGGCCTGCGGCGGCGATAGGCGGCGGTTTGCTCCGAGGAGGCGATCGCTTTCAACGCGCGCACCAGCGCGCGCATCTGCATCTGGCCGAGGCGCAGCTTGATCAGACGCCACTCGCCAGCGGTTTCCGCGTGCAGCCAGATCTCGTTCGTGCCATAGTGGTATTTCTGCGGGCGGCCAAACCAGCGTAGCTCGTCCGGGCGAATGAGCAACGCCGGAGCCGCCTCGCCCTCGACCGGGTAGATCGCCAGCTGCCCGGCGCTGACTTCGACCACAAAGGGACGGCGCGGGCCGCGCGGGCCGTTGATCGTCTCGACCTGGAACCACGTTCCACACGACGCCGCGCAGTAGAGCGGCTGGCGCTCAGCCTGAAGCTGCCCGACCAGGCGGCGAGCGGCGCGGTTGCGGCGGTCAGCGCGGATGCCCGCGCTCACGCCCCACGCGCCCAGCCCCAGCAGCGAGACGATCACGATCCCGGACATGGCACCTCACACGGCTGATCCGCGCAACAAGGCGCTTATTATAGCGCGGGCCGCCGGGCGGCGCTCAGTCGCTGCCCGGCGAGACCGCCTCTATGACGGGCGCAGCAGGCGCCGGCGCGCGACGCCAGTTGACCGCCACAATTCCAGCCAGAATCAGCGCCGCGCCGACGACGATCTTCCAATCGACCGGCTCGTCGAGAAACAGCCAGCCGAGCGTCACGCCGATAGGTGGCATAACATACGTCACCAGAGTCGTGCGCGTCGCGCCCCAGGTGTCGATCAGGTGATAGAACAGGAAGTAGGCGATGACGGTGTTAAGCAGCGCCAGCGTGATCGCGGCGGCAGTGGTTTTAGCGCTCAGCGCGTCCAATGCAGGCAGGGGGCGGACCGTCAGCAGCGTGGCAAGCACGACCACAACCCCGCCGACAATCAGCGAGGTACCCGCAATCGTCAGCGGCTCGACGCGGCGCAGGTAGCGCCGGATTACGACCGCCGAGACAGCATAGCACGCCGACGCGACCAGCACGGCGAGCTGCCCGCTGAGCGAGTTGGCGCTTTCCGCCCCGTTCGCGCGGCTCGCCAGTAGCCCGACGCCCGCGAACCCGACTAGCAGCCCGACCAGCTTCTGAGATGAAAAACGCTCGTCGGCCAGCGCGACATGCGCAAAAATCAGCGTCCACAGCGGGACGGTCGCGTTCAGCACGGTCGCCAGCCCGCTGTCGATGTCCTGCTCGCCCCAGGTGATCAGCGTGAACGGGACCGCCGTGTTCATCACGCCGACGAACAGCAGCGCCAGCCGCTCGCGCCGCGCTGAGGGAAGACGCCGCCCGGTGAGCGCCAGAAAGCCCAGCATAAACAGCGCGGCCAATCCGATCCGCACGGAGACCAGCGGCAGCGGCCCCAGCTCCTCCACCGCCACCTTGATCAGCAGGAAAGAAGACCCCCAGATCACGCCGAGCAGCCAGAAGATCGCCCAGTCTTTCATG
>DAOKYY010000201.1:0-1791 GCA_035325905.1 Aggregatilineaceae bacterium
CGGGCGATGTCCAGTTGCTGGGCGGTATTGGTCATGCCGCTGCCGCGAGCGGGCGCGGCCTTCTGCGCGGCCGCCATGTCCTTGGCGATCGATGCCTGCTGCGCCTGCTGCTCGGCCTGCGCGGCCGCCTGCTGCTGCTGGGCGCGGCTCTGGCGGATGGCGGCGAGCACGTCCTCGTCGCGCAGCAGCTTCGGGTTGGTGCCGAGCATCTGCGCGTACTCCTCCACGACCTTGTCGGCGTCGACCTTGTCGACGGCCTCGGGCCAGATGGGCGCGAGCGTGCCGACGGTGGCCAGCAGCCGGTCGACCGCCGAGGCGCCCGCCTGCTTCTGAGCCTGCGCGAGGATGGACACGAACTCCACGGTGAGGGGCACGCCCTGCATCTCCTGCGGGGGCGGCGGCAGGATGCCGGCCTCGTTGGCGATCTCGAAGGCCATCTCGACCAGCGGGGCCAGCAGTTCGTTCTGGTCGCGCTCGATGACCGGGCCCAGTAGCATCATCTTCTCGGAGTGCTGCTCGGCGATCTGCCGGGCGGTGATCCCGCTCTTGTCGAGGTCCGAGATCATCCTGAAGACGTCCTCGTAGAAGGTCCGGCTGATCCGCTGGCGGACGTCCTGAATGTCCCCGACGAGGTGCTGCAGGTCGAGCTTGACCTCGAAGACCGGACGGATGGCCGCCTGCGGATTGGCCGCGTCCACCGTCGAGTAGCCGCCCGGGGTCAGGTCGCTGTTGTTGGCCTTCAGCCGCGATGGCCCCTGCAGGGGCGGCTTCGTCTGGTAGTCGACCGCTTGGCTCTTGCGTAGCTGCAACTGCTGCAACTGCTTGACGTCGCCCAGCGCGTCGCGCGCCGGACTGGTCCCGTAGACGTTCTCGCCGTTCACGATCCAGCGCGGCGCGAGCACGCGAAAGCGTCGATAGCCGGACTCGCGCAGCGGCGCTGCACTGTCGCGCCCCTCCTCGAAGTAGACCTCGCGGAAGGGCATCCCGAGGGCCCCGGGCCGCTTGCGCTCGGTCACCGGGCGCGGCTCGATCGCGTGGATCACCGTGAACTGCGTGTCCACGTTCCCGTTCCTGTAGAGGTCCCGGACGTGCTCGGAGACGGCCCCGATCCCGAACTCGTCGACCATCTGCTCGACGGTCATCGGGAACTCCCGGTAGAAGGTGTTCACGACCCCGCGCGCGTCCGCGGCCAGCGCGAACGTGCCCACGGTCACCGGGTGCAGGTGGATGACGGTCTCGAAGTCCTCCATGACCACTGCGGCGGCGGTCCCGAAGGCGCTCATCTCCTCGCGCATCGTGTGCAGGACCCGGTAGGCGTTGCTCTTCGAGAAGATGTCCCGGAGCAGGTCGCGGACCTGCGAGAGCCACTCCTTGACGGCCGGGTTGTCGCGCAGTTGCTCGCTGGAGGGTCGAAGCTCGAACCACGGCTGGGCGGGGCTGGAGGTGCCGCTGACCCAGCCGGCGGCGAGCGTGCGCAGCGCCCGCGTGGCGCTGTTGTCGAGGATCAGGCTGTCGTTGCGGGCGCCCGTGTCCTTCCTCGCCGGATCCTTGAACCGGCCCATGTCCGGGACCACGAACCGCTGGATGTCGTACCAGACCGGCCACCAGCCGGCGCGCTCGCTCTTCAGGTTCGACCAGCGCCGGCGGACACGCTGAACGAGGGTCTCGTTGCTCATTGCTTGGCTCCGGTGAGGCGCTGGCGGGCGACGCGGCCGGCCTCGGCGGTGCTATGGACGACCCGCGCCGGGGTAGCGGACGCTACGGTAGGCAGGCGGACGATGTCCACCCGCT
>DAOKYY010000202.1:0-1771 GCA_035325905.1 Aggregatilineaceae bacterium
GCGAAGCGCCGCATTCGCTAGATCATTTCGGAAGGTCACTTCATCGCTGCTCTTATCTCATCGCGCCGCGCCAGACCGCGTCGAGCGATTGGAGCGTGACCAGGTTGCGGACGGTGTAGCCGTAGGCCGGGTTCGCCAGGTTGGTCGCGTTGTCTTCGACATCCGGCTCGCCCAGGTGGAAGCCGTCCTCCTCCAGCCCGCTGTTGGGCAGCGCCTCCAGCGCGCGCCAGAGGTTGATCAGCGGCAGGTCGTAGTCCCACGCCACGCGCACGACGATCTTGTTGAAGAACAGCGTGCGGTCCCAGAAACCCTTGTTACCGGGGAAGGTGCTCAGGATCGGGACGACTCCGGCGTCGATGGACTTCTGCACCAGGCGGCGCAGGTTGTAGTCGAACTCGTAGGGCGTCATCACCAGCAGGTCGCTCGTGCCGAACATGATCACGGCCACGCTCGAATTGTGGATGCGGTACTCGCACTCCAGCGGCGACTCGCCCCGCTGGCACACGGCGGGATTGGCCCACTCCGGCGCGATGACCGCGTTGACGTTATAGCCGTTGTGCGTCGCCTCGCCGTCGTAGGCCAGCGACTCGCCGAAATGGTTGATCACGTCCTGAAGGTTGCCATAGCCGCCCAGGTTGTAGCGGCCCCAGGCGAACGGCTTGAGGAAATACCAGTGCTCCGACGAGCAGTCTCCGACCTTCGCCAGCGCGCGCGGGTCGCGGCCCATCGCCCGGCCATTGAGGAAGATGTTACGCGCCGTCCCGGTCGAGCGCGCCACGATCGGCACCTGCATCAGGTCGATCCCGGCCACCCGCGCCGGGTTATACCCGCCCAACGGAATCCCCTCAAACGTGACGTAATTGGGCGACGGCGGCGCGATTCCCCCGGCGACCGCCGTGATCGTCTCGGTGCTGACCGGCAGGCTGCTCACGCTGCCCTCGATGACCAGCAGCGCCGCCGACATCCAGCCGCGCGCGCCGGTCCCGATATTCTGACCCAGCACCCAGGTGCCCTCGGCGTTGCGCGCTTCGAGCGCCAGCGCGGCGCCGGGCGAGACCGATCCGACCACGCGGAAGGACGTGCCGGGGCCGCCGCGCATGTTCAGCGTGTTGTTGCTGTGCGCCGGGAGGCTGCCCGCCGGGGCAGCAGGCGCGGCCTGCTCCGCCGGAGGCGCGGCGGGCGGTGCGGCGGGCGCGCTCGCGACGACTTCCGCCGACACGGGCAGATGCGCGCCGACAAAGCCTGCTGCGTAGCTCAGGTACAGCGCCGACAGCCAGCCGCGATAGACCCCGTCCGCGGTGCGGCCCAGGAACCACGTCACATCGTCGTTGCGCGCTTCGAGCACCAGCGGCGTATTGGATGGAAGCTGCGTCACCACCGCGTGATCCGGGCCGGGGCCGGTCCGCATGTTGAGGACATAGCTGGTCCAGGCGTTCGGCTCCTGCGCGGCGGCGGGGCGCGCGGCTCCGCCGGGGAGCATCCCTGCCAGCAGCGCGGCGACCACCATCACGACCCAACCCACACGTTTCATTGTAAATCTCTCCTTGCCCTGCTCCGCGATAAGACGCGCTTTGACACCACTGTACACAACTTGCGCCGGGCTGTAAAGAGCAGCGATGAGCGGTCAGCGGTGAGCCATTAGCCGGAAGCTCACTGCTAAAAAACCAATCTCACCCCGTAACCCCTAGAAGCTGTTATGAACTTTCCAGACTGGACCACGAGAGAACCATCCGGCGTCCAGGGGTAGGGGCGCAGCAAGCTGCGTCCCTAC
>DAOKYY010000203.1:0-1683 GCA_035325905.1 Aggregatilineaceae bacterium
CTAATCGCTAATTGCTTCACCTGGCTGTTTCGACATACAATATCCGGCAGACTCACGAGAAGCGCAGGAGTCCGGCGGATGCCAACCTGGATGGTGGTCGAGGACGAGCCTGATCTCTACGACACGCTGCTCATGTTCTTCGAGATTTGGGGCGTGGACGGCGTCGCGTTTACGAGCGGCACAGACGCGATGCAGTGGATCGAAGAGGTCGATCGCGGCCTGGCGGGGCCGGGCATCCCGGAGCTGGCGCTGCTGGACATCCGCCTGCCAGGCGCGTCGGGGCCTGAGATCGGCGAGCGGCTGCGCCTCAGCCCGACGCTTAGCTCGATGGCGGTCGTGCTGACCACGGCCTATCACCTCACCCCACAGGAGGAGCGCGCCGCCGTGGCGCAGGCCGAAGCCGACGCGCTGATTTACAAGCCGCTGCCCAAGCCCAACGATCTGCGCCTGATGTTGCAAGAGGCTATCGACCGGCGGCGCAACCATCCGCCCGCCGCGCCGGTGTCCGCATCCGCGCCGCTCAAGGTCGGGCGGGCGCCCGCGCCCACCGCGCCGCGCACCGGGGATGGTCACAGCGCGCCGTCGCGCCTGGCGCCGAGCGGCCCCGCCGCGCCCCGCGCGCCCCGCGCCCGGCGGCTCGCGCCGTTGGGCGATCTGCCGCCGCGCCGGGCCATTCCACCGCGCCGCCGGCGGTCCGTGCTAAGCTGGCTGGCGCGTGGATTGCGGCGTCTGTTGGGCCTCGATCGGGACTGATCGCCGCCGCCGCTTGGGTGGCGCGGAAGCGCCAAAAACCCCCCTACCCCGGCTGATTTTTACGATTTTGGGGCGGTCGTCTCGCGTGCGATCGCGCGGATCACGCACGGGCGCGCGGTGGGGCAGGGGGATGTAAAGCCACCGTTGGCAGCACCCCGTTGGCCTGTGCAGGAACGCAGTCCTAGCAAATAGGATGATTGGAACCGGCGTTAGAATCGCCGCAATGGGGCCGTGGATAACGATCTGTTGAGCTGCTTAACACGCCGCTATGTTGCCCTGGGGCAACATATCCCTCCCAGGAGGACCTGATGACGGACGACGAAATCATGGCGATGGAAGCGTTCATCGTGCGGGCCAAAGCCGCGACCTATGCTGGCGGCGGGCCGCACCTGCTGCCCTACCGGCTCGGCTCGCATGACTTGCAGTTCGCGGAGGGCGATTGGGCCTATCACGACAGCTACTTCGGCGGCGCGGATTTCCTCGGCCAAGAGGTGGTCTATCACCGCGACGCGCCGGTGTGGGGCATGAACTATTACGGGCGGCTTCTGCTGCCGGACCAGATCGGCGCCAGCGAGATCGGGCGGATGATCAAGCGTAGCCTGACGCTGATGTACGCGGAAGGGCGCTTCCTCGGCGGGTTCGAGCACGTCGAAGGCGATCTGCGCTACACCGACGAGAACGAGGGCGACGTGCGCGCCTTCCTGGGCGTGGAAAGCATTTTTCTATCCGGCGAGCTGGCGTACCGGCTGCGCTATCACGGCGGGTCGATTCGCTAGCGCGGAGTTGCGAGGAACGCCTGCTATGTTTCCC
This sequence comes from Aggregatilineaceae bacterium, assembly GCA_035325905.1. GTDB lineage: Bacteria > Chloroflexota > Anaerolineae > Aggregatilineales > Aggregatilineaceae > DYGX01. The sequence continues at coordinate 1,564 of DAOKYY010000203.1, forward strand.
CAGGGCAACATAGCGCGGACACGTCGCGGACACGAACGCGCCCGCGATAAGTCGCGCGGCGTGGATATGTCTCCCCAGGGCAACATAGCGGAAAAACAAGCGGCAGGCTGTTTCCGCGAA
>DAOKYY010000204.1:0-1625 GCA_035325905.1 Aggregatilineaceae bacterium
CTCTCAAGAAACAGAACTGACGACGGTCGGTTTCATGCGGCTGGCGCCAGTGGGTTGATCTGGAAGCCCAGCGCGGCGGCGCGCCGCTTCAGGGCGGCGACGCTGCGCTGGCGCTGCTGTTCTTCGTAGTGCTGCTGGCCCTGGTCGACGAAGGCTTCACCGCGCGTGAGCATGAAGTACACCATGCGCGCCAGCTTGTGCGCGGTCGCCGTGTTGGCCCTCGGCTTGTCCATCCGCGAGCACAGCCGGCGGTAAAACGCCCCCAGCGCCGAGTCGCTGCGCGAGAGCGCCATCGCAGCCATGCGGAACGCCTGCCGCGCGCGGTTGGCCGAGCGCCGTGTGCCCGAGGAGAGCACTTTGCCTCCGCTGATCCTGGTCGACGGGCACAGCCCCAGCCACGAGCAGAAGTGCTTGACGTTGGCGAACCGGCTCAGGTCCGGGCCGATCTCGCTGAGGATCTTCATCACCGAGTCCAGCCCCAGGCCGTTGATCCGCGTCAGATCCACCCCGGCCCAGTTCGCCAACGCCTGGCGCGTATCGAACCCGGCACGCGCCTTCGTGCCCTCGCGCGGCTGCTTGCCCAGATCCGCCTCGACCGAAGCGCGCTCGGCCAGCAGCGCCTGCAGCTTGCGATCGCATTCGTCCAGATGCCGCGCGATGTCGTCGTACATCCCCAGCGCCTGCCCGAGCACGAACAGGTGCTCCTCGCGCCAGTTCCCGGTGAGCGCGCGCACGATCTCGTCCTCGCTCGCGCGAATGCGCCAGTGCCGGTGCTGCGCCAGTACCCGCGCGTCGCGCTCACCCGCCACGATGTCGCGGATGATCGCCTGCCCGGTCTGCCCCATCACGTTGCTGATCACCTCGGTGAGTTGCAGGTTCATCTGCACCAGCGCCTTTTGCATGCGCTGCACCCAGCTCGCCTGCTGCACGAGCAGCACCTCGCGCTGGCGCGACACCGCACGGATCGTGCATACCTCTGCCGAGGGCCGGAACGCCCCCCGCAGCAGCCCGTGGCTCATCAGCTTCTGCAGCCACTGGCAATCCTGAACGTCGCTCTTGCGCCCGGGCACGTACTTGACCTGGCGCGCATCGACCAGCCACACCTTCAGCCCGCGGCTCTCGAGCACCTCGTACACCGGGATCCAGTACACCCCGGTGGACTCCAGCGCCACCACGTCCACCCCGCACCCGAGCAGCCAGTCGGCCAGCGCGTTCAGATCGTCGGTCATCGGACCAAACTCGCGAACCGGCGTGTCGGTCACATGCGGCGGCACCGCCGCCCAGTGGCTCGACGCTCCTACGTCGATCCCCGCCGCGTTCGAAAACACCTCCTCGTCTCGCTTGCGCACCGCCATGACTTCCCCCATCATCGTTGACGAACGGCGGCGCCATGGGAAACGTCGAATTCGACTCGATCTCTCAAACGGGATGCGGCTCTCACCGCTCACCAGTGTCACCGACGAATCCCGGACCATGCTCAGAGACGGGCTCGCTACAACGCCTCTATCAGCGCCGCGCGCTCGCACCAATGACGTGTCGGTCATCTCGGCGCCGCCGTTCACCTTGTAGCGCATCCTCGTTTCTTACGGAACACCGGGGCCGCGCGCGGGCCTGAATTGCTCAGA
>DAOKYY010000205.1:0-1505 GCA_035325905.1 Aggregatilineaceae bacterium
GTCCAGCGGCGCGGGGTCAGCTTGCGGGCGCTTACCCGTCACGCGCTCCATGACGTCGTTTAGCTTAATCTGATCCGCGTCCACCGCGCGCGGCGTAATCCAGCCACTCGCCGGGTGAATCTCGACATACCCCGACGCGGGCGCTTCGGCCTCGCGCGCCAGCCGCAGTTCAAGGCGCAAGTAACGCGGATCGATCACGTCGCCCATCTTGTACTTCGACAGCAGCACCGTGTCCGCGTTCGACGCCAAGCCGCCGCCGCCCTTCGCGTTGGGCGTCCATGCCCCGGCGTCATCGGCGCGGATCGCCGCTTCATTTTGCTGGCTGAGCACCCACGTTACCGCGCCCATCTCACCGCCCAGTTCGTGCAGCCCTGCCGTGCCATATTCCACACGGTCATAGGTTGTCTCTCCGACGTTCAAGCGTTGGATGTGGTCAACCGCGATGAAGTCCAGCCCTTTGTACTTCATGGCGTCGTGATAGCACCGCGCCCGAATCGAGGGCAGGGTGGCGGGCGCGGTCTGCCGGTCATACACGCGCAGCTTGCCGCGCAACGCCTGAAGTTCGTCGCGCGCATACTCGCGCGCCAGTCGCAGCGGTTCCGCCCACCTAAGCCAGCGGTCGCCCGCGTTGCGGATCATCTTGCCGTCCACCACGTTAAGCGGCGTGCCATCGGGCGCGCGTAAATCCCAGTGATGGTTGTGCCACATATACTCCGCCATCACAACGGCCATCAGGCGGTAGTAGAAGCGGGCGCGCGACTCGTCATAGCTGAACAGCGTAGCCGAGCGGCCAGCGCGCGCGACGTTCAGCAGCACGCACGCCAACACCGACGTTTTACGCGACTTGTACGGCGCGACGAAAGCCACCATCTCGCCCGGCGTGATGCCCCGGAGCCAGTTGTCGAGCAGCCACACGCCCGTTCGCAAGCCTTCCTCTGGCGGTCGGTGGAAGCGGTCTTCCTCGGCTACCGAAATATCCGCGATGTCCACGGGCAGCGGATCGGAAGGGTGTTCAGCGCGCAAGCCTTCGACCACGCGCTCCGCGATGCCGTCCACGTCACCCGCATTATCCAGCGCATCCCGCAAGTTACCCACGCCGCGCTGTAGCGTGTTGAGTTGCCGGTGGCCGCGCCCGTATACCTGAACCAGTTTGCACGCGCTGGCGAAGGTCGCGGCGCGCAGGTCGTCCGCCAGCGCGATCCGGTCAGCCACCCATTCAACGCTGACCGCCGGGCTGCACCGCGCCGCCACTTCCACGTCGCCCAATACCACCGGGCCTGGGTCGCGCAATCGTTCCGCGCGCAACTCGACAATCGCGTTAAACGCTTCCTGCCACGGGCCACCCGGCAGTTCGAGGTCATAAACGCCCAGGTTGATTGCTTCCTCCCAGGCTTCCGGTGATACCAGCATGTGCGCGATCACGTCGTCAGCCGCCGCGCGCCACTTGTCAATGTAGGTGTTTGCCATCACGCCACATCCTCTCCGTATAGCGCGCGCTCCGCGTT
>DAOKYY010000206.1:0-1501 GCA_035325905.1 Aggregatilineaceae bacterium
CCCAACGCTCCGCGTCCCGCACGAAAAGCGCCCGGTCGAAAGCCGGGCGCTTTCTACTTGCACGCTCGACTGCCTGACCGCGCTAGACGCGCTGGCGAACGGCCTCTGGCATCGCCCGCTCGAAGCCGGGCAGCGCGCGTTCGATCATCTCGTCGCTGGCCGTCATCGATAGCCGGAAGTAGCCGGGCATCTCCGTCACGCTCCCCGGCAGACAAAGGATGTTGTGCCGGAGCAGCACCTGCGAGAAATCGAGGTCGTCGGCAATCGGCGCGCGCGGCAACAGGTAGAACGTGCCTTCCGGCACATGCACCTCGTAGCCCGCTTCGCGCAGCGCGCCAACCAGCCGGTCCCGCCGAACCTGCAAATGGCTGATGTCGATCGAGAGCCGGTCGATCTCGGCCAGCGCGTGTTGAAGCAGCGCGTTCGGGAAGGTAAAGCCCGTCAGCACCTGCGCCGTGACCAGCGCCTCGCGCAGCGTGTCACGCTCCGGCATCATCGGCGGCAGCGCGATAAAGCCAATGCGCTGGCCCGGCGCGAGCAGCGTCTTGCCATAGGTGTAGATCAGCAACGTGTAGGGATAGACCTCGGTCGGGCTGGGGTAGGTGCGTCCATCGAAGACGATCCGGCTATACGCTTCGTCCGAGAGCAGATAGATCGGGCGGCCTTGCCGCGCGCTCGCCTCGGCCAGCAGATCGCTCAGCGCGCGCAGCGTCTCGCGCGGGTAGATCCGCCCGGTCGGGTTGTTCGGCGAGTTGACGATGATCGCGCGTGTGCGGGGGGTGATGGCCGCCGCAATCGCGTCGAGGTCCAGATCGAACGTGACAGGATCGACGCGGACACGCACCGGCTGCCCGCCCACCGCGACGATCTGCGCCTCGTAGAAGAACCAGGGCGGCGAGATGAAAATCACCTCGTCGCCGGGGTCGACCAGCGTCCACAGACTGACGTAGAGACCGGCGAACGCGCCGGTCGTCATCAGAATATCCTCCGGCGCGAAGTCGATCCCGCGCCAGGCGCGCAGCGAAGCGCTGACTGGCTCGGTGGCCTCCGGCTCGCTCAGTTTATAGGCGAACCAGTCCTTGTTGCGCGGCGTGAGCGCGCTTTGCAGAGCCGCGACGTATTGCGGCAGCGGGAAGTCGTGCGGGTTGCCCAGCGCGAAATTGGCGATTTCAGGGCGCTGCGCCTGCTCGGAGATGTCCATCACGATGCGCATGGTCCGCGCGATCCCCAGGGTGGACGCTTCAGCGCGCTGCGCGAGCCGGTGAGAGTGTATCATGATGCTAGGCTCCTATGTCTCGCTTCCGGCGGACTTAATCCTCATATTGTAATACATATTACGATGGCGAGAGGTAGGAAATCCGGGGGAACAAAAAAGGCCCGAGCCGGGAGAAACGACTCGGGCCGTGCGTCGTGAAAAGACCGCGCCAGGCGCTAGCGCGGGCGCTCGATCGGTCCGCTAAGCACGGCGACCAGCAGATCGATACTGGCCGTGATGTCGGAG
>DAOKYY010000207.1:0-1496 GCA_035325905.1 Aggregatilineaceae bacterium
AGGTTCCCCACGCCGGGCCGATACGCCAATGACTTTCGATAGTTCACATAGCGGTTAGCGATTAGCAAGAATCAAAGCAGGTCTTCTGTGGAGCGTGTAGCAACCAAGTGCGGCGCCAGGGCGGTGCTTCTCAGGAGCGCAGCTTGCTGCGCCCGCTAGCAACCTGCGGTTTTCTTCCGCGCGCTACGTTCACAACTGCCGCCCCGCGCCCGGCGATCTGCTCTTGGGCTGACTGCTAACCGCTAATCGCTAACGGCTGGCTGCTTAACTGCTACCGCAGCGGCGGGGCTTTGTCAAATCGAATAGCCGGGCGCGGGGCGAGGTGCGGCTTGCGCGCGGCGCGCCCGCGACTACGATTCACGCCAGGATCAGCATGTTGAAGAAAGGCTGGCGCACATGGACATCTCGCAGTTACGCGGCATTATTCCCCCGCTGGCGACGCCGCTGCACGATGACGGAACGCTGAACACCGGCGCGATCGCGGCGCTGGTCGAGCACGTCCTGGCGGCGGGTGTGCACGCCGTCTTCGCGACTGGCAGCCAGGGCGAGGCGTTCGCGCTGTCCGCCGGCGAGAAGCGACAGGTGCTCGACGCGACGCTGGCGGCGGTCAACGGGCGCGTCCCGGTGATGGCTGGAACCGGCGCGATCACCACGCGCGACGCGGTTGCGCTCTCGCGAGCGGCGGAGAGCGCCGGGGCGGATTGCCTGTCGGTCATCACGCCGTATTTCGTCACGCCGACGCAGGACGAGCTGTACGCGCATTACGCCGAAGTCGCGTCCGCCGTGTCGATTCCGGTGCTGGCGTACTCCAACCCCAGCCGCACGGGCGGCGTGCGCCTGACGGCGGAGACGCTCGCGCGGCTGGCGGCGGACTGTCCGAACATCGTCGGGGTGAAGGACTCCGGCGGCGACCTGGCGGAGACGGCGGCCATGATCCGCGCCTGCCCGCCCGGTTTTCGCGTGTTCGTCGGGCGCGATTCGCTGCTCTATGGCGGGCTGTGCTATGGCGCGGTGGGGACGGTCGCGCTGTCCGCTAACCTCGTCCCGGAGCTGTTCGTCGGCGTCTACGAGGCGTTTGGCGCGGGCGATCACGCGCGGGCGCGGGCCTTGCAGGACCGCATCACGCTGCTGCGCGAGGCGCTGCCGGGGGTCGGCTCGTATCCCGCGCCGGTCAAGGCCGGGCTGGCGCTGCTCGGCGTGCCGGTCGGGCCGCCGCGCCGCCCGATTCTGCCGCTGAACGCGGCTCAGATCGAGCGCCTGCGCGCCCTGCTGCGGCAAGTCGGGAAGGATGTGTGAGCGAAACAGCGATCAAGCAGCAAGGAGCAGCCAAAAGCCCCCGGCCGTTTTTAAGTGACCTTTCGAAATGATCTAGCGAATGCGGCGCTTCGCAAGGTTTACCTCACCCCTAAATCCCCTCTCCACGTTGGAGAAGGGCCGGGGATGAGGTAAAACACGCGCAGCACATTTGCCAGTGACTTTCGATAGTTCACATAGCT
>DAOKYY010000208.1:0-1485 GCA_035325905.1 Aggregatilineaceae bacterium
GGCGAGTTCCGCTGGCACAAGCGCAGCGAGGAATACTACATCCTCGACACGACGCATCCCGACGCCTTCGCCTATCTGCGGCAGGTCTTCCGCACCTGGCGGCGCGACTGGGGCTGCGAATACTTCAAGACCGACTTTATGCACTTCCCGACGGTCCACGGGCCGGATCGGGCGGTGTGGCACACGCCGGGCCTGACGCGGATCGAAATCTGGCGGCAGGTGGCCGGGATGATTCGCGGGGAGATCGGCGACGCGATGTGGCTCGGCTGCGGCTGCCCGCTGTGGGCCTCGGTCGGCTTGGTGGACGGCGTGCGGATCGGGCGCGATGTGGGCGTGAGCTGGTCCGGCGAGCGGGCCGCGCGATCGTTGCTGCGCGACCAGGCGACGCGCAATTTCGCCAATGGGATTCTTTGGCAGGCCGACCCGGACTGTATCTTACTGCGCGAGCGCTTTCATGAGCTGAGCGAGGCCGAGCTTCGGTCGCTGGCGATCTACTTCGGGATGACGGCGGGCCTGGTCATGACCAGCGACGCGCTCGACGAATTATCCGACGAGCGTTTGCGCTTGTGGAAGCTGGTGCTCCAACCTCGCCGCGCAATCTGTCACTTCCCACTGCTGGGGCAGCCGGGCGGCAGCGACCCCGACGGCGACCCGGTGCGCGTCCAGGTGCGGCAGTCCACCAGAGATCAGGCGGCCCCAGCGGCGATCTTCGTCTTCAACACCGGCGACGCTCCCGCCGAGCGCACCTATCCGCTGGCGCGACTGGGCCTGCCCGGCGCGTGGCACATCGTGGAGTGGGGGAGCGGGCGCGGGTGGCCGGAGCCGGTCGAGCGGATCAGCCTGACGCTCGCGCCGCATGGCGGGGCGCTGCTCTTCGCGAGCCGCCAGCCGCTCGCCGCGCCGCCTGACCGCTTGCCATGACCGCGCCGCAGCCAGCGCCACAGCTTCAGATGATGTGGCCGGAGTCTCGCCTGAACGCGCCGCCGGTAGCGAGCGTCCCGGCCGGGTACGCGCTGCGCGTTTACCGGCCCGGCGACGAGCCGGGCTTCTTCCGCGTGATGGCGCTGGCCGGGTTCGGCGCGTGGGACGGCGCGCGGTTGCGCCCCTGGCTGGCGCGGATTCTGCCTGATGGCTGGTTCATGGCGGTCGAGGCGGGCACGGGCGCGATCGTGGCGACCGCGATGGCGCTCCACGACGCCTCGGATCAGCACCCCTTCGGCGGCGAGCTGGGCTGGGTGGCTGCTGATCCTGCGCATTCTGGCAAAGGGCTGGGGCGGGCGGTCTGCGCGGCGGTCACTGCGCGGCTCATCGCGGGCGGCTACCGCGATATCCACCTCTACACTGAGGACTACCGGCTGGCGGCGCTGAAAGTCTACCTGTCGCTGGGCTACGTGCCGTTCCTGTATGCGCCGGGCGTGGCAGACCGCTGGCGCGTGGTCTGCGCGCAGCTTGGCTGGCCGTTCACACCAGAGACCTGGCGGGCCG
>DAOKYY010000209.1:0-1449 GCA_035325905.1 Aggregatilineaceae bacterium
GCAGAGGTCCCGGGTTCAAGTCCCGGCACCCCGACCTGATTCTTCCCCCCTTGTACCACTTTTGGCTCCTGATTATCCCGTGCTGAGCCGGCGCTTGGCAGCGCGGTTTTGTTTGATTCGCGGCTCTCACAAGCGCGTGTCCAGGCCCAGCAGCCGGAACAGCTTCAGCACGGTGAAGCGGTTGCGGAGGTAGTGCCCATACAGCAGGCCCGGCTCGACCATCCGCCGCTCCAGGCCGAGGGATTGCCAGCCGGTGGGGCCGCCGACCGTCGCCAGCAGACTGGTGATGGTCTCGGCGGGCAGCACCGTATGGGCGATGGCCTGGATGTCCGCCCAGCGCTCGACCACACGCTGCCGGAGCTGATTATGCTGCGCCGCCGTCAGGCTCAGGAACGGCGCCTGAATCCGCTCGATCTGAGTCGCGCCTTCTCCATACACCTGCCGGATTTCGTCACGGTCATGCGCAGGATCAGGCGCGGACGCGCGCTGGACAAGGTCCCGCACGCCGTCCTGGCTGAGGCGGCGCACCTGATCGTACAACCGGGCGATTAGCGCCGACGCGACGCCGACCTTCGCGCCGTGGAAGATGGCCGGGCGGCCTTCTTTGAGCAGCTGCATTTCCCAGAAATGCGAGAGGTGGTGCTCCGCGCCGGAGGCGGATCGCGAGTCTCCGAAGTCTCGCATGCACAGGCCCGACGCGATCAGCCCTTCCAGCAGCAGGCGGATGCCATCCTCGGACCCGCTGGCGATGTCCTGCGCCGCGTCGATACAGCGGTTCATCGCCCGGCGGGTGCGATCCTCAATCGCGGAATCATACGGCTCGTTCCACAGTAGATGGCCCAGGCGCCAATCCGCCAGCGAGGTCGTCTTGCCGATCAGGTCGCCAAAGCCCGCCGCCGTCAGGGCGCGCGGCGCTTCCGCCAGGGTCGTCAGGTCGGCGAAGACGGCCAGCGGTCCCTGCGCCGTGTAGGTGTCCTTGACCCCGCCGATCACCAGCGGCGCGGCGAGCGAGACGAAGCCATCGACCGAGGCCGCGCTCGGCGCGGAGATGAACGGGTTGCCGGTGCGAAAGCTGACGTAGCGCGCGATGTCGGTGATCGTGCCGCTCCCGGCGGCGATGAAGACCTGCGGCTCCGGCGGCGCCTGGACGAGCGTCCGCATCAGGTAACGCTCGTCGGCGATGACCTCGGCCCCATGCAACACGATCCCAATCACCGGCAGCCCGGCGGCGCTCAGCGCGTGTTCGATCCGCGCGCCCAGCACGCGGTGCGTGTTCGTATCCGAGACTACCGTAAAACGCGCGCCGGACATCCCGGCGCAGAACATGACAAGCTGAGCGACCGCATCGCGCGCGATGACAATTCGGGGATCGGGCTGAGGGGTATGCGGCATCATCCTAACCTTTGTCGTGGTAACAAGAACGGCGCAGGGCCGGGGGCGGCCGGGCCG
>DAOKYY010000210.1:0-1415 GCA_035325905.1 Aggregatilineaceae bacterium
ACCTTCGCCGCCAGCATGTCCCAACCATACGGATAGATGCGATCCAGCCACTTGTCGAGCTGCACGTTTACCGGGTCGCTCGGCTCGTTGACCTGCTCAATCACACGCGGCGTGTAGTCGCGCACGATGGCCGCAAAGTCCTTAAACCACTTCGCGGCGTACTTGAGCGCCAGCGCGACCAGCGCCAGCCCCAGCGCCCCGCCGATCAGCGCCGCGAGCGCCACCAGCACGGCTTCAAGCAAGTCCTGATTCAGTTCCACGTCCCGTCTCCTGTTCTTTTTCTGCTTCCGTCGGTGTCTCACCGCGCTGATCGTGCGCGGGCGCTCGCCGCTCGCCGCCGACCAGCTGCAGTGCGTGCTCATACGTCTCGACGCGCACCGCCAGCGTCTGCGCCTCAGCCGTCTTCTCGCGCAGCCCCGCTTTCAGCGCCGCATTCTCTTCGGTCAGCCGCGCCAGCTCGCGCTCCTTGCCGTCCAGCGCCGCCGCCGTCGCGTCGAGCCGCTTCTGTTGGTCTTCCAGCTGGCGCACGAGCGTCGCAATCTGGCGCTCCATCTCCGGGATGCGCCGCTGCTGCACCTCCAGGTCCGCCACGCGCCGCCGTAGCGCCGCCAGTTCTTCATCTTTTGCGGACAGGTCCTTCTCTCGTTGGGCGGCGTTGTCCGCCTCCAGCGTCTTGAGACGCCCCAGCAGGTAGTAGCCAACCGCAACCACCAAGCCGGTCAGCCCCGCCACGGCTGAGATGAGTTCAATCTGCATAGTTTGCCCCGTTCCCTGGGCCAGTCGTATATTCCCGTTGCCCGTCTGGCGCGCGGCCCGTGCGCGCCGGGCGGGTGCTTAGGTAGCTTTTGTTAGCGCGGTGTACCACCAGCTCGTGCCGTCACTGGCGACGAGATACACCGCGCTTCCCGCCCCCCCGTCGTCCAAAAGCGCCGTGTATCCCGCGCCCACTGTGGCGGGCGCGCCGAACGCGCTATCCAGCTCGGCGCTGGTCGGCGGGCTGCTCACGTCCGCGCTGGACATGTCGAGCGTGTCGTCTCCTGCTACAACCGCCTCGGCCAGCGCGTCGAGCGCCGCCTGAACGGTGGTCGGGTCGGGATCGGTCCAGTCCGTGCCCGTCGCCGGCGTGTAGCCCACCTGCCCCGCGTCGAGCGCCAGCGGCGCGCCGTTATCGCCATAGATCGGGTCGGTCGATGCGCCGAACGCCTCCACCACGCGGAAGAACTCGAATTCGGCGGTGGCTTCGTCACCCATCACCGTCGCCGTGCAGCCTACTGACAACCACACCGTCGTGGGCGCTTCGCCAATCCCCGACACGTCGCGCGTGGCATTCACTCTCCAGGTTAGCCCGTCGGCGCCATAGTCAAGCGCCAGTATTTTATTCACGCTGTCGTAGCGCAGGCGCAGATACATCCACT
>DAOKYY010000211.1:0-1412 GCA_035325905.1 Aggregatilineaceae bacterium
AACGGGACGGCGATTAGCTTCCCGGCGGCGACAGCGAACTGGGGGACGGTGGTCGCGTTCGGGATTTTCGACGCGGCGAGCGGCGGAAACCTGCTGTACTGGGGGACGCTGAGCGCGAGCAAGGCGGTCAATAACGGCGAGACGGCGAGTTTTGCGCCGGGCGCGCTGGTGATCAGCGAGGATTAGCGTGGCCGCAGTTGAGCACTACTACGCCGAGGGAATAGGCGTCGCCACCACGTCGCCGCACACGACCTGGCGCGAGGTGGCGGTGATCCCCGATCCGGGCTGGGCCGCCGAGACGTTCTACCTCGTGCTGGCCTCGGCGCTGGTGCGGCACTATTCCAGCGCGGACCAGGCGCAGGTGCGGCTGACCATCGGCGGGGTCACGCTGCCGGACGGCGCGCTGTCTTATGAGCTGACTGGCAGCGTGCAGAAGGCGCATTACGGCTGGATGTACTTTCTTTCCAATAAGACGGGCGACCAGGCGCTGGAAGTGTCATCGTCGGGCGGCTCGGAGGTCACCGTCGAGTGGGGCGCGATTTTCGTGCTCAACCTGGACGACGCGGGCCTTGGCGACGTGGATTTCTTCACCGGCGAGATCTTCACCGACACCGCGACCACCGCCTCGTTTGTGGACCAGGCGGCGACGGTAGGGCTGACCGCCAACGGCGCGGACACGTGGCTGGTCATCGGTAACGCGATGTACACGGGCGTGTCCGGCAGCAGCAACCACATGATGCGGCTCAACGACAGCGTGGCGGGCGCGCTGGCGACGATTGACGTGGAAGGCGAGGACGCCACCAACGACGTGCGCGGCTATCTGCTGATGGCGGCGGTGACGCCCTCGGCGGGCAGCCACACGTTCAGCGTGCAGGCTGCGCACGAGAGCGCGAGCTGCACCGTGCTGTCGAGCAGGATACTCGCGATTAACCTGTCCGCGTGTTTCGCGCAGCACGCCGTCAGCCGCGACACGGCGCAGCAGCAGCCAGCGACGACGCCCAGCTGGACCACGACGCGGGCGATCAACCCAACGCCCGGCGTGACCGGTCCCTGGCTGGTCTGGGGCGCATTCGGCAACGACGTGAACAGCCTGTCAAACGACCTGGCGGCGCGGCTGCAAATTAACCCCGACGGCAGCGGGCTGGCGAGCGACCCGGCCTATGGCGACGCGGCGCCGGGGGCGGACGGCTGGGACCCGACCGACATCACGCCGTTTCACTTGTTTACGCTGGCGACACTGAGCGCGGGCGCGGCGCGGGCGATTAACCTCGACGTGCAGCTGGTGGCCGGCACGACGCTGCGCGTCCAGGAGCGGACGCTCGTCGCGTTCGGGCTCGAAAAGCCCGGCGCGGGCGGCGGGGTGGCGCTGGCGGGCACGTCGGCAGGCATGAGCGTGGCGTCTGGTACGCTGA
>DAOKYY010000212.1:0-1400 GCA_035325905.1 Aggregatilineaceae bacterium
TGTCCACCGGCTGCAGCAGCAGCCCGATCGTCGAGCGCTCCGTGCTGACGAAGAGGTTGATGGGCTTGGTGCTGTCCGGGGAGAGCGGCCGGATGAAGACCTGGCCCTTCTCGTCGTCCTTCTCCAGCACGAATTCGCCGGCGTTGCCCGTCACCTTGCGGATGCGGCCACGATCGACGGAGATGCGCGTCACCTCCTTGCGCGAGACCTTGGCGAGCACGGTCTCGCCGTCGCGCGCGTCGACGACCTGCAGCGCCAGCGCGGGCTGGCTAGCGGCCAGTGCCAGCAGCAGGAGCCAGGCGAAGCTGGGACTGAGCTTGGATTTCGAGCGGGTCATTGGGACTGGTCTCCCGGAACGCCTTCAGAAAGATCCGGCCGCCGGCGTACTGCAGCTCGATGGCGTAGCCCTTCGAGACCTCGGACACGCGGCGGTCGCTGATGAATGTGGTGAGCAGGCCGCGCACGCCCACGCGCTGCGTGCGCTCGTCGACGGCGAGGTCCTGCGCGCTGAACACGGTGGAGGCGCCGTCGCGCTTGACGCGCTCGGCGGCGGTGGCCAGCACGCTGCGCAGCTCCCCGTAGGAGGCCGGCGCGGCGTACTGGAGCAGCACCCGGGACTGGTGGTCGATGCTCTGCGGCGTGACGTTGAGCGTCAGCTGCAGGAGGAAGTAGGCCATCTGTTCGAGGTACTCGGCGCTGACGCGCTCGGACTCGACCCAGAAGGTCTTGCTGATGCTGGGCGGCACCACCACCACGCGCTCGCGGCCGGCCATGTGCATCGCGAAGGCCGCCAGCGTCACGTTGGCGAGCATCGAGCAGGCGAGCAGCAGCACGAGCAGGGCGCTCGCGCGCCGCGCGCTGGCGATGTCGGCGCGCAGCCAGTCGAGCTTCATCCGGTCAGCTCGCGCAGGTAGGAGGGCGGCGTGCGCTTCAGGCCCGTCATGAAGGCCGGCAGGTGCCAGTACAGCAGGTGCAGCGCGAAGGCGGGGTGCTTGCCCGCCTTCGCGCGACCGTAGGCCGAGGCGAGCAGCAGGCCGACGGCGCAGCCGCTCACGAAGAAGCCCGCGACCATGCCCGCCAGCGCGGCCCCCAGCACCAGCAGGGCGACGTCGATGTCCCACCAGAACATGCGCGGCGGGTCATTGAGACGGCGGGGGATGTCGAGGGACGCGTCGATCACGGCACACGCCCCGTCAGATCACGGCGGTCATGATCGAGTCGATGATGGTCGGCACGTAGACCATGAAGAGCGCGAAGACGACGCCGGCGAGCGCCGGGATCGGCGAGGAGCGCGCGATGCCGATGCCTGCGCCGAGGATGAAGGCGGCAATCGCGATCGACTTGCCCAGGAAGCCGGTCGCCCAGTTGAGCAGGGTCGTGTACATCGTCTGGAACTCGGT
>DAOKYY010000213.1:0-1368 GCA_035325905.1 Aggregatilineaceae bacterium
TTCAAGGAGTTCGTCTGGCGCTTCGTGAACGTGATGGCCCGTGCGCTCGTGGCGCTCGGTCGCAAGCCCGACTACCAGGAGATCAACCGCTACGCCTCCGACGTCGAGCCGCTGCTGATCGACTACTTCGAGTACTGGCTCGACCGCGAGCCCGCCGCTTCAGGCTGGCGCGAGGAGCTGCGGTCGCTCGCCATCGACAAGAAGAACCTCGACAAGGGTCTGCAGTCGCGCGGCGCGCGGGCAGTGAGCCTGGTGGAGTACGCGCGGCGCAAGAAGCTCTACGACCCGATCGCCCACGCGCTCGCCTCGACGCTCAACTACGAGAAGAGCCACTTCGACAAGCTGGTGGCGTCGCTGCTGCCGCTGATGGAGAAGCTCACCACCGGTCGCACGGCCTCGCTGCTCTCGCCCGAGCTCGACGCTCCGACCGACTGGCGCCCGGTGTTCGACTGGACCTCGGTGATCCACCTGGGCGGCATCGTCTACGTCGGGCTCGACGCGCTGTCCGACTACGAAGTGGCCGCGGCGGTGGGGAACTCGATGTTCGCCGACCTCACCAGCGTGGCCGGCAGCCTCTACAAGTTCGGCACCGGCCGCGGACTGCCGGGCGAGGTGAAGCCGCGGCGGATCGCGATCCACGCCGACGAGTTCAACGAGCTGATCGGCGACGAGTTCATCCCGCTGCTCAACAAGGCGGGCGGTGCAGGGTTTCAGGTGACGGCGTACACGCAGACCTGGTCGGACGTGGAGGCGCGCATCGGCTCGCCCGCCAAGGCCGGGCAGATCGCCGGCAACTTCAACACGCTGATCATGCTGCGGGTGAAGGAGGTGGCGACGGCCGAGCTGCTGACCAGCCAGCTGCCCGAAGTGCACGTCGTCTCGACCGTCGTGTCGTCGTCGGTCTCCGACACCAACGACCCGGTCGACTTCGCGGACTTCGCCAGCCGCAACGAGGACCGCATCGCCCCGGAAACCGTCCGGATGCTCGAGCCGACCGATCTCGTGCAACTGCCCAAGGGCGAGGCCTTCGCGCTGATCCACGGCGGCCAGCTGCACAAGATCCGCATGCCGCTGCCCTCGGCTGCGAGCGATCCGCTGATGCCGGCGAGCCTGGCGGCGATCGGGACGACGCTGAGAGCGCGGCTCGACGGACCGTGGAATCAGCCGGAAATTGGCTTCGAGGCGGAGGAGCGGCGTGTCGTCTAGGAACGCGGCGTTTCACGACGGGGCGCTGGCGGGCGTGCTGCTGAGCCCGCTGAAGCTGGTCTTCTCGCTGGCGCTGGGGTTGGCTGCGCTCCTGCTGTGTGCCTGGATTCTCGACTGGACGTTCGTGTTCAAGGTCTGGCCGCAGGGGATCGAGCGCCTGCG
>DAOKYY010000214.1:0-1362 GCA_035325905.1 Aggregatilineaceae bacterium
GCGTTTCTGGCCGGGGCGGGCGCGCGGTCCAGACCGCCGAAGGCGCCCCGAAGGGGCCGGAGCGGAGCGACGGGGCTGGACGGCGCGCCCGCCCCGGCCCAGACTCGCGTCCGACGACGAGGGCGCGGGCCGGGCCCGGCGGGCCAGCGCGAAGAGCCGTTCGAGCCCCGCGTCAATCCGGGCGCGCAACTCGAACGGGTCGAGTTGGCGCTGTTGCGCGACGAGCGCCGCGACCTTGAGCCGGTTGGCGGTCGGACACGCCTGCACGCGCGCCAAGGGCGTCTGCGGCGCGTCGTACCGCCGCCGCACCTTGCTGCCGACGCGTTCCTTGCGCAGCAACTTCACGGTCGGCAGGAAGAGGTTTTGGAGCAGGCGGTGGTCCGCGTAAACCGCGTTGAGGGCGGCCACAGCCTCGGCGGTATCGTAGCGCTCATACCCCACGAGCTTGCGCACGTGCGTCCAGTTCTTCTGCTCGATATGCGCGTTGTCGTCCTTCTTGTAGGGGCGCCCGCGGGTGAACTGGATCTGCTGGGTCGCGCAGTAGCGCACCAGGTGCGCGTTGATGAACTCCGGACCGTTGTCCGAGTCGATGCCCGCCAGGGCAAAGGGGAGTTGCCGCCGCAAGGCGTCCAATTGGGTGCAGACGCGCACCTGGCCCTTGCCGAGCACCGCGCCGCTCTCCACCCACGTCGTCTGGATGTCGGTGAGATTCAGCGTGTAGGCGAACTCGCCGTCGGCCCGGTCTCCCGAGTGCGTCACCAGGTCGATCTCCGTGAATCCCGGCACCTGCACGTTCCACCGATCGGTCTTGATCGGAATGTGGTGCTTCAGCAACGTGCCCGGTTTCGTCCCGCCATACTGGCGCTTCTTCAGCGTGCGCTTGACCGGCGCCAGGACCCGGTCCATCTGCCGCGCACTCATCGTCGCCAACAACGTCGCGTCCGGCGCGCTCACGCGCTGCCGGTGCTGCAGCCACGGGAGCCACGTCGGGATCAGCGCCCGCAACCGCACCGACCAGGGATACCCGGCCGCTTCCCAGATGGTCCGTAACGCGCGCACCACCCCGGGGCCATACCGGACCGGGCGCCCGCGCCGCGGCCCGCGCGCTCGGGGGGGCGTCGCCCGGTTCAACAACCGTACGGCCGCCTTGCGGTGATACCGCGTCACCTCACACACCTCGTCCAACAGCCTCCCCCGCTTCGTCGTCGGGGCGGCCTGATACCGTTCCCACATCCGCGCCAGATACTCCGTTCGTGCCTGTGGTCCCACTCGGGTCGCTCCCATGGATGACTCCTTTCATGGGTAACCCGACTTCTGGCGCGACGATAGCCCTCCGGGTAACCTTTACCATGGCGCGATACG
>DAOKYY010000215.1:0-1355 GCA_035325905.1 Aggregatilineaceae bacterium
AGGAACGTCGGCGGATCGACGCGCACCTGCTGCGCCAGGAAGATCTTCAGCGGGCGCGGTTGCTTGGTCGCCGGAGCGTGGCGGAGCATCGCCTCGCGCACGATCTCGTTCAGCTCGCTGGTAGGGATACGCACCAGCCGCTCCTCCTGCACCCGGACCGCGGTTTCGAGCACGGTGTGGACGCGCTGGCCGGTCAGCGCGCTGATGAACACCACCGGCACATAGGGCATGAAGGCCAGCTCGTGCCGGATTTTCTCCATGAACTCGTTCATGGTGCTCGAATCTTTTTCGATGATGTCCCATTTGTTGACAACGACGACCGCGCTTTTGCTTTCTTCCTGAATCATGCCCGCGATGTGGGCGTCCTGCTGGGTCACGCCCTCGGTCGCGTCGATCAGCAGCAGCGCCACATCCGCCCGCTCGATGGCCTTCAGCGCGCGCAGCACGCTGTACTTCTCGACGCCCGGATCGATCCGGCCCCGGCGCCGGATCCCGGCGGTGTCGATCAGCACCAGCGGGATCCCGTTCCAGGTCAGCGCGGTATCGATCGCGTCGCGCGTTGTACCGGCCACCGGGCTGACGATTGACCGCTCCTCGCCGAGCAGCCGGTTCAGCAGCGAGCTTTTGCCGACGTTGGGCCGCCCGACGATGGCGATGTGGATCGTCGGGTCGTCCTCATCGTCTTCGTCCAGGTCTGGCGCGGGCTTGAACGGCAGCGCCTCGACCACGGCGTCGAGCAGGTCGCCCGTCCCGGTGCCGTGAAAGGCCGACAGCGCGAAGACTTCGTCCATGCCCAGCCCGTAGAACTCGAACGTGTCGTCGCGGCGCTGTGGGTTATCGGCCTTGTTGGCGGCGACAATCACCGGCTTGTTGGAGCGGTGCAGGATTTCGGCGACTTCCTGATCGGCGGCAGTCACGCCCTGGATCGCGTCCACGACGAACACGATCACGTCGGCGTCGGCGATCGCGATCATCGCCTGGGCGCGGATTTCCTCGACAAAGCGCGCGCTGCCTTCTTCGAGCGGGCTGCCCGGCGTTTGCCTGGGCTGGTATAGCTCCAGGCCGCCGGTATCGACAACGTTGAACAGCACGCCGTTCCACTCGACCTCGCCAAACAGCCGGTCGCGCGTCGTGCCGGGCACCTCGGACACGACGGCCTTGCGCTGGCCGACGAGCCGGTTGAACAGCGCGGATTTCCCAACGTTGGGCCGCCCGACCAGGGCGACAAGCGGTTTTCTCATCGATTCGTCACATTCGTCAGGGGAAGCTCTGTGGTTGATTGTAGCGCATCCGGCGGGTGGGGGGAAGGCTCGCTCCGGCGCGTCGCCGTCTAGAAGCTGTTATGAACTTTCCAG
>DAOKYY010000216.1:0-1259 GCA_035325905.1 Aggregatilineaceae bacterium
GGGGGATGGCCTGGAAACCAGGCCACAAAGTGCATAACAGCCTCTAGCGCCAGGAGCGAAAAGGCGGGACAGGGAACCTCACCCCTGGCCGAGGCCAGAGGTGAGGCTTGGCTAACGGCTAACCGTTGTCTGCTTCTACCGCCCCGCGTCAACCCCGACCATGCGCAGCAGGGCGTCGATACTGCGCGCATCGGGCAGCGAGGGGATCGCGCCGTAGCCGGTCGCGGTCAGCGCGCCCGCCGCGCACGCTCGCTGGACGACCTGCTCCAGCGTCTCGTCGGCCAGCCCTTCCACGTCCAGATGGTGCTCCAGCAGGCGGTCGAGCAGGGTGGCCGTGAAGGCGTCGCCCGCGCCGGTCGTCTCGACGACCTGGACGTGAGGCGACGGCACCTGCCCGGTGCGCTCGCCGCTCTGGTACCACGATCCGGCGCGCCCCAGCGTGACCGCCGCCAGCCGCCCGCTGAACCCGGCCTTGCGCAGCGCGGCCCCGAAATCGGATTCGTCGGGCACGACGAAGGCCAGGTCGTCGGCGCTGATCTTCAGGATGTCGGCGTGGCGGATGGCCTCGATCATCGCCGCGCGGCCCGCGTTGTGATCCGGCCACAGGTTGGCGCGCCAGTTCGGGTCGCACGAGCAGACCACCCCGGCGTTCTTGGCGATCTCAATCGCTTTGAGCGTGGCCTCGCGCGATTGGGGCGCGCGCAGGCTGATCGAGCCGTAATGCAGGACCTGCGCCTGGCGCACGTCGTCGTCGCCCGTAATCTGCTCCGGCAGCAAATAATCGTGCGCGCCCGCGCTGAACTCGAAATCGCGGTCGCCCTCGGCGCCCTGCTTGACGAAGGCGAGCGTCGTGAAATGGTCCGGGTCCATGCGGAGCTTGCAGTCGACCCCGACCGCCGCCAGATCGTGGGCGATTTTGCGCCCGAAGGCATCGTCGCCAACTGTTGCGATAATCCGAGCATGGCGTCCCAGCTTGCTCAGGCCGGCGGCCACGTTCGCCGGAGCGCCGCCGGTCGCCGCTGCATACTGCGTCGCCGTGACGAGCGTCGCGCCGCGCTCGCGGGACACAAAGTCGATCAATGCTTCGCCGATACAGAGAACGTCCATGAGAGGGTTCCGCTCCTTGCATGTAGGGAGTGAGCCTGGGGACCGCACTCCTGCGCCACAGGTGCGCTGGCGCCAGGGTCGCGCCACCATAATAGCGCCAGACAGTATACCCCGATTGCGCCGGGAGTGCGTAGTGGTCAGGCCGCGCGCAC
>DAOKYY010000217.1:0-1242 GCA_035325905.1 Aggregatilineaceae bacterium
TGTACCCGACGTTTCGCGCAGTTGCAGCCCAATGCAGAATCCTCTAGACTACGCCTCGAACGTGCTTATTTACCCGGTGGCAACGATGAAGGCTCGCGTCCAGTCTGTCTCCCGTCCCAACTCTTTCTGGCGCGGCGCCAGCGCGCTGGCGCTGGTCGCGCTGCTGCTGGTCGCGGGCTTTGCGCTGTGGTGGCCGGACGGCGTGGACTACTTCTTCACGTTTCGCCCGGTCGCGCGCGGCTTCCTGAGTGGCGAGACGCGATTGTATGACGAAGCCAGCCTCGGCTTTTACAACGCCCCGTGGACGCTGCTGATTCTGGTGCCGTTTGGGCTGCTGTCGTTCTCGCTGGGCCAGGCGGTGCTCAATACGCTGTCACTCGGCATCATCGCCAGCACATCGTTCTTTCTTCAGGCGGCGCGCCGTATCCCGCCCTTGTTCGTCGTGCTCAGCATGGTGAACCTGCACACCGTCGATGTGCTGTTCCGCGGGCAGGTGGACGCCCTGGCGCTCCTCGGCGTGCTGCTTGGCTGGCTGGGCGTGCGAAATCACCGACCCTACGCGCTGTCCTGGGGCTTATGGTTTATCGCAATTAAGCCTAACAACCTCCTGCTCGTGGTGCTCGTCTTCGCACTGGCAGTCCGCCGCTGGCCCTGGCGCGATTGGCTGCGCGCCGTCTCGATCCCGGCAGCGTCCTTCGCGCTAAGCCTGCTCGTCGTCGGGCTGGATTGGCCGCTGCGCTACATCGAGAACTACCGGGTCCATGGCCCCCCGCGCTATCTGTCAGTAACCACCTGGCGGGCGCTGGATCAGGCCGGGCTGCCCGCGGAACCCTTCTGGCCGGTCGCTGCCCTGCTGGTGATCGCGGTCCTGGTTTTCGCCTATCGCGCGGGCCTGACCGAGCACACGCTCATTCTGGCGCTGACGACCAACCTGCTTGTCAGCCCATATGTCGTCGGCAACCACCTGATCTATCTTGTCCCGGCCTACCTGCTGATCGCCAGCCGCAACCGCTGGCTGGGCGTGGTCATTTTCCTGACGACGCTCACCCCGCTGCTGCGCGCTTCAGGCGTCCCCGAGTGGGCGACCGCCGATCTGCTCTACCCCTCCGCGCTGTGGCTCGCCGGGTGGTTCTATGCCCGGCGCGACCCCGGCAGAACGGCGGGCGTTCCGGCGGGAGAGCCACACTCTACGCCGGCTTGATCAGGCGCAGCAGGTGTTGCAGGCGCGGCAGATCGTGGGCC
>DAOKYY010000218.1:0-1238 GCA_035325905.1 Aggregatilineaceae bacterium
CTCATCGGCCTGGACCGGATCGGAACCTCGTTTGGGCTGGCGCTCAAGCGCTACCAGGCGCGGCCCGAGTCTCGCCATAGCTTCACGATTCTCGGCAGCGACACGACCAACGAGCCGATGAAGATCGCCCAGAAGCTCGGCGCAATCGACAACTTCCACCGCGACAAGGTCAAAGCGGCCGAAAGCGCGGACCTGATCATCACCCATCTGTCCTATGGCGAGACCGAAGGGTTGTTCGCGCGGATCGGCCCGGCGCTCAAATCCGGCGCGGTGGTGCTGGACCTGTCGCTGCTCAAGCAAACGGCGCTGCAATGGGCCGACGAGTTCTTTCCAAAAAACGAGGCGGGCCGCCCGCTGGCGTATCTCGTCGGGCTGACGCCGATGGTCGGGGGGCACGCGCTGTACAGTGGCGGCGTCGAGGCCGAGGACGCGCGCGCTGACCTGTTCGACGGCGCCGACATGCTGATCGCGCCTGACGCGCGCTGCCCCGCCGAAGCGGTCCAACTGGCGGAAGACATCGCCCGGCTGATCGGCGGCACGCCGCGCTTCATCGACCCGGCTGAGCACGACGGGCTGATCGCGGCGACCGAGGACCTGCCCGCGCTGCTGGGTGCGGCGCTGTTCTACACGCTGGCGCAGTCTGAGGGCTGGCCGGAATTGCAGCGCATGGTTAACCCGACGCTGGCGCTGGCGTTCCAGAGCTTGCGCACGCGCTCGCAGGCCGACGCGCTGGCGCTGCTGACGCACAACCGCGCCAACGTGGTGCGCCACCTGGACAATCTGCTGGAGCAGTTGGAGCAGGTGCGGGGCGCGCTGGCAGCCGGAGCGACGACCCATAACGGGGAGTTGGACGCTTTTCTGCAGGTCGTGTATGGCGCGTGGCAGAAATGGGACGCGCGGCGCACCAGCGGTACCTGGGACGACGCCGCCAAGCCGGACCCGCTGCCGGGGGCGTTCAGCGCGATGGGCGGGATGCTGTTTGGGCGCCGCCCGAAGAAGTCAGACGACGAGGACACAGACTGACGCCGCAGCGGGTATTTTCCCGAAAAGCAAGCGCGCCACCCGGTCAGAGGGCGCGCTTTTTGTTGCTGAGCGGGAGTGTATGGGAGTCGAACCCACCGCGGCCCGCGCTGTGCGACCCGCCGCCAGTTTTGAAGACTGGGAAGCCCACCGGGACTCAGACACCCCCGCCGACATCATAGCGGATCGAGCGCCAGATTGCCAGGGCGCGCGCCGCG
>DAOKYY010000219.1:0-1187 GCA_035325905.1 Aggregatilineaceae bacterium
TAGCCATCCGCCAGCAGCCCATCGATCGTGGCGAGCAGCGCGCGCACGTCGAAGGGCTTGCGCACAACGCCGTTCGCCCCGGCGGCCTGCGCCTCGTCGGCGTCGCCGCCGTTCTCATGGGCAGTGACCATCAGCACCGGGATGCCCTGCGTGGCCGGGTTTTGCTTCAGGCGGCGGCAGGTCTCGTAACCGTCCATCAGCGGCATCTGCACGTCGAGCATGATCAGGGCCGGGAGCGACTGAGCAGCCTGCGCCAGCGCCTGCTCGCCGCTGTTGGCTTCCTCGACCTCATACCCGGCTCGCTTGAGATAGGCGCGCAGCATCTCGCGGTTGGTCCACTCGTCGTCCACGATCAGCACCCGCCGGGGCGGCGCGGCGCCGTCCGGCTCCACGCCGGGACCGGAGACCGCGTCGCGCAGCTGGCGCAGCACGTCGTCCGCCTCCCACGTCCGCAGCCCGTCGAGCACGACAACCGGCTGCTCCGGCGCGGGGTCAAGCAGCCAGGCGTCGTGCTGCGCCTCAAGCTGTCGCAAATAGTCGAGCGAGACCGCCGTCTCCTCGGCGCGGGCGCGGACCTGCAACCGCCGGTAGCATTCCTCGGCGGGCGTCCGCAGATAGAGGATCGCGTCCGGGCGCGGCACGGCAGCGGCGGCGTAGTCCCAGAACTGGAGATAGACCGCCCACTCGGTGTCGTCGAGCAGGCCATGCTCGTACAGGTTCTTGGCGAAGACATGCCGGTCGCAGTAGATCGAGCGCTCGAAGATCGAGTTAACGCCTGGCTGGCGCTGCGCCAGCGCGTTGGCGCGCGTCACGAACGCGCCGATCTGCATGGTGAACGCCCAACGCGGCGTGTCGGCGTAGAAGCGCGCCAGCAAGTTCGCCGCGTAGCCGGTCTGCCACTGGGCCAGCGGCTCCGGGAAAAACGCGAAGCGCCCGCTAGCCGCCAGCCGCTCGCCAAGCGTCGTCTTACCGGCGGCGATGTTTCCCTCAAGGAGCACGAACATAGACGACGGTCTCCCACAAAGCAGGCCGGCGGGAGAGGGCCTTCCCGCCGGCACACAGGCTTCAGGTTCCTGATGCGAATTGTACGAAACATTCGGGGCGGCTGCCAGAACAGCCCCGGCCGGCCCCTGTTCGTCCTCAGCAGCCGGCGGCTTATTCGTGCTTGCCGCTTCTCGCCGGGCTAG
>DAOKYY010000220.1:0-1179 GCA_035325905.1 Aggregatilineaceae bacterium
GCGGAGAGGGGACTTCAAGCCGCGCGCGCCGCTGCCGTTTTTCTCCCCTCTCCATATTGGAGAGGGGCCAGGGGTGAGGTAAAACGCGCGCAGCACATGAGCCAATTACTTTCGATAGTTCACATAGCGGTTAGCAGTTAGCGGTTAGCAAACCCCACCCCTAAATCCCCTCTCCGCCAGCGGAGAGGGGACTTCGCACCCGGCCCGCCGCTGCCTGACTCCCCTCTCCACCCTGGCTGAGGGGCCGGGGGTGAGGTAAACCGGCGCCGGGCCGATGGGCCAGATGCTTTGATACCGCCATTCGCTTTGTAGCTGCCTTTAGCTGTTCTTTGCTGTTCTTTGCTGTTCTTTGCTGTTCTTTGCTGCTCTTTGCTGCACCTAACGCACGATGCGCGCCATCTCGTCGATCAGCGGGTGGCCGCGATAGACGCCGTGATAGTCTTCGGGCAGCAGCGCGGCCAGCGCGCACATGATCCGCTCGGTGTACTCGGCCAGCTCCGGCCCCTTGGCGCGGCCTTCCGGCAGGCGGTAGGGCTTGCCGATGCGCAGATGCACCTGCGGGCGCGGATGCTTGAGAATCTTTTCGGTGCCCCACACCACCGCCGGGACAATCGGCACGTTGGCGCGCGTGGCGAGAAAGGCCGCGCCCTCGCGCCCCTGGATTAGCCCGCCCGTCTTGCTGCGCGTGCCTTCCGGCGCAATCGCCAGCGCCGCGCCATGCTCCAGCACCATCAACGCCTTCTTCAGCGCGTCGCGGTCGGCGGAGAACTGCTTGACCCAGATCAGCGCGTTGACGCGAAAAAGCGGCTCCAGCCACGTGCCGCGATACTTCTCTGCCGCCAGGCCGATGATGCCGGGCGGCAGGTAGGGCGTCATAGCGGCCACGTCGAAGTAGCTGAGGTGATTGGCGGTGACGATCAGGGGCGGCGCGGGCATGTTCTCGGCGCCCTGCACGTCGAAACGCGCCAGCAGATGCATCGCGACGCGCATCAACGGCCGCGCCAGGCGGCGCTGCTCGGTCGCGGGCCAGTCGGGGGGTCGCTCGATCGCGGCGGGGGACATGCGCGCTCCTCTCGGTGCAGGCAACCCGTCCGGGTCGCACAGCGCCAGCATACCGCAGCCGATCCGCGCTTGGCAAATCGGGGGGAGCGCCGCAGTTCATCTCACCTCTGGCGTCGC
>DAOKYY010000221.1:0-1112 GCA_035325905.1 Aggregatilineaceae bacterium
GCCGGACCCATTCGGGGGATGACGGGCGGCGCGAGCTTCCGCCCCTCCCCCCGGACGCCGGATGGTTCTCTCGTGGTCCAGTCTGGAAAGTTCATAACAGCTTCTAGTCCGTGTGACGGTTGTCTTGCCGTGGCTTCAGTCTCTTGACCAGTATTTCGTGTTAAGCTGGCAGCAGCGCGCGTTTGGGGAACCTTTGGCGCGCAGCGCAGGACTAATGGGGTGAAGGAGCCGAAAAGGAGGCGTTTTGGCGGATCAGCCCTGGTGGAAGCTGCCCCATCCTGGCGAGACCGATGCGCGACTGATCGAGCGCATCGCGCGCGGCGAGCCGGTTGCGCTGGAGGCGCTCTATGCCCGGCACGGGCGCGCGCTGCTGGCCTATCTGATCGGGCAGGTCGGGGACGCGCATCTGGCCGAGGAGGTCTTGCAGGACGTGATGCTGGCGGTGTGGCGCGGCGCGGCTCGCTTTCGCGGCGACAGCGCCGTGACGACCTGGCTGCTGGCGCTCCGAGCCTCCCTCGCCAGCACCGCCCGCCAGCGCCGCGCGCCGGTCGAGCAGGCGCTCGACGAGCAGACCGCGTCGGGCGACACCGGGCCGATCGAAACGCTGGTGCGCCGCTCGGAACAATCCGAGGTGCGCGCCGCGCTGCGCGCTCTGCCGGACGATCAGCGCGAGACGCTGGAGCTGATCTTCTATCACGGGCTGACCGGTCCGCAGGCCGCCGAAGTGCTCGGCGTCGCGCCGGGCACGGTCAAGAGCCGCCTGCACCGCGCCAAAACCGCCCTCGAACGCGTGTTACGCTTGCGGGAGAACGCCGATGCATGAACCCTGGCTGAGCCAGCTTCCGTACTACGTGGCGGGCACGCTCGACCCGGCCGAGCGTGACGCGCTTGAGGCGCACCTCGGCGCGTGCGAAGCGTGCCGCGCCGCCGCGCACGAATGGGCGGTGATCGCTGGCGCGGTGCGCGAGGACGTAGCCGGGCGCGCCAGCGCGCTACCGCCGCTGCGCCCGCCGCGCGCGCTCTCTCGTAACGGGCGCTCGGACGCTCCTTCTCCGCTCGACGTGACATCGATCGTCACCCATCACACGGAGAACATGGAGGACACCCCAATG
>DAOKYY010000222.1:0-1086 GCA_035325905.1 Aggregatilineaceae bacterium
TGTGGGTTGAGGCGCTTGAGGGCCGGGGAGCGCGGGGGACCTTGCGGCTGGACCTCGCGAGCGGGCGCGCCTGCCTGCTCAAAATGCCGGGCGAAGTCGTCACCGCCGTGCCCGATGGCGAGAACCTGATCGTGGCAAACTGGCGCGATCACGCGGGCGGCAGCGGGCCATCCGCCGCGCTCGACGTGCGCCGCGCCGAGACGCTCGACCTTGCCGCCGCAATTCCGGTTCCAGGCGGGCACCGGGCGACCCAGCACAGCCCTTCGCCGGATGGCCGCCAGATCGCGACGCTACATCACGGCGCGGGCGAAACGTGGCTGGGCGTGTTCGACACCTACACGCGCAAATACGTGACCGACCGCAGGCTCGCCACGCTGTCTGATGGCGCGATGCTCCGCCTCGCGTGGGATGCCGCCGGAGGCACGATCTACGTGATCGACGGCCAGCGTGTCTATCGCTTCTCGACTGCGTCGCTGGAGTTCATGCCCTATCAGGGCTTCGAGCTGGTCGATCAGGACCGCGCGCCGCTCGGTGGGCCGGGGGCGCTCTTCGAGATCGCCGGCGCGCGCGATGGGACGCTGTATCTTTATCGCCCCGCCGAGCGCGATGGCGGAGCCGGAACCGGCGGCATCTACGTGGTGCGCGCCGTGCTCGGACGCCTGAGCCAGCACCTCTGGCCTGACCTCCCGCTGACCCAGGCGATCATGCATGGCGAGACGATTTACGCGCTGGAGGCGCCGAACATCGCGGGCGACGCGGCGCTGTGGGCGCTCGATCTGGCGACCGGCGAAGGACGGCGCGTCACGACGCTGCGCAAGGGCGAAGAGATGCTGAGCCTCGTCTGGCTCGACCCGGCGGCCGTTCCCACCACGGGGGATAGGGTCATCCGCGCCGGGTGTAACTGAGCAGCCGGCGAAGAACAACAATAAAGCAGCGAAAAGCAGCGAGGAACGGGCGAACCGTTCGTCGCTGCTCTTTTCTGTTCCTGGCTGTTCTTCGCTGCTTTTTGCTGTATGCAGCTACGCTTGCCGCGCCGCCTCGCGCGCGGGCCGGACATGGCGCAGCGCGACCCACAGCCCGCTCGCC
>DAOKYY010000223.1:0-1082 GCA_035325905.1 Aggregatilineaceae bacterium
CGCTGCTGGAGCTGGCCGCGGGCAACGGCGTGTCGCTCCCGGCCTCGGACGTGGACGGGCTGCGCCGCTGGTACGCCTTCCGCGACTTCGACCATTTCGTCGCGGTCTACACGGTGATCTGCGGCTGCCTGCGCCGGCCCGGCGACTTCACGCGCGCCGCCTACGAGTATGGGCGCAGCATGGCCGCGCAGAACATCCGCTACGCTGAGGTCACGTTCTCGCCGGGAACGCATGTGCTCCGACCGGGCGGCCTCGCGTGGGATGAGCTTCTGGACGCGGTGAACGCCGGGCGCGCCCGCGCCCGCGCCGAGTTCGGCGTTGAGATGCGCTGGATTCCGGACATCGTGCGCTGCAACCCTGAAACGGCCCTGACCGTCGCGGGGTGGCTGGTCTCGGACCGTTCCCGTGCGGGAGGCGTCGTCGCGCTCGGCCTCGGCGGGCCGGAAGTCGGCTATCCGCCGGAGTGGTTCGCGGAAGCCTTCGCGCTCGCCCTGCGTCATGGCATGCACAGCAACCCTCACGCGGGCGAGACGGTCGGCCCGGAAAGCGTCTGGGGTGCGCTACGCACGCTGGGCGCGGAGCGAATCGGGCACGGCGTCCGCGCGATCGAAGACCCTGCGCTGCTCGAACACCTGGAGGCGCGGCAGATCCCACTGGAGGTCAATCCCACCAGCAACCTGCGCTTAGGCGTCTATCCGTCCTACGCGGCGCATCCGCTCAAGCGCCTGGTCGAGGCCGGTCTGCTGGTCACGGTCAACTCCGACGACCCTACGCTGTTCAACACGACCCTGGTAGACGAATACCGCCACGCGGTCGCAGACTGCGGCCTGTCGCTCGGCGAGCTTGAGGAAGTCGCGATCAACGCGGTCCGCGCTGCCTATCTGTCCCCGGACGAAAAGGCCAGGCTCGTGACCGAATTCGAGGAGAAGTGCGCCCTGTTGCGCGCCGAATACGGCATCGAGGAGGCGGACGAGTGAGTGACGAATACGATCTCGAAGTCTTCTGGGGAATGCTGCTGAGCCAGGACGCCGAGCGCATCCGCACCGCCTGGGGCTGGCTGGCGCAGCACGAGCGCGCCGTGG
>DAOKYY010000224.1:0-1065 GCA_035325905.1 Aggregatilineaceae bacterium
GGCGAGCGGGCTGTGGGTCGCGCTGCGCCATGTCCGGCCCGCGCGCGAGGCGGCGGGGCAAGCGTAGCTGCATACAGCAAGAAGCAGCGACGAACGGCCAGGAACAGAAAAGAGCAGCGACGAACGGTTCGCCCGTTCCTCGCTGTTTTTCGCTGCTTTATTGTTGTTCTTCGCCGGCTGCTCAGTCACACCCGGCGCGGATGACCGTATCCCCCGTGGTGGGAACGGCCGCCGGGTCGAGCCAGACGAGGCTCAGCCACCACTTGTCCGATCCCAATTGGATGTTTTCGCGCGCGCCGGTCGCCAGGTCGAGCGCCCAGAGCACTCCCTCGACCGCATCCCCGCCACGCGCCAGCGCGAAGATCGTCTCACCATGCAGCACCGCCTGAATTGGCGCAAGATCGGTCCACAGCCGATCTTGCAGGCGGCCCAGCGCGAAGCCCACCTGCAAGATGCCGCCCATCTCGCCGGGGCGGTAGAGGTAGAGCCTGCCGTCGCGCGCGCCCGCGACCTCAAAGGCGGCTCCCGGCGCACCGAGCGGCTGCTCATCCTCGTCTACCATCTCGAACCCGCCATACGGATTGAACTCGAACTGGTCGCCATCCAGCCGGTAGACACGCTGCCCCTCGATCACGTAGATCGTGCCGCTGGTGCTGTCCCACGCCACGCGGTACGCCGCGCCCTCGGTCGTCTCGCCCATTCGCCGCTCGACGATCTGGCGCTGCCGGAAGGTGTCGAAGATGCTCACCCACGTTTCGCCTGCTTCGTGGCGCAGCGTGGCGAAGTATCGCCCATCTGGCGAGGCGAAGTGCTGCACGGCGGCGTTTGCCTGCGATGTCTCGATCGCGGTTTTCAGGTCCAGGCTGTCGGCGCTGCGCACCTCGATCTGCGTCGATGGCGCTCTGTCACCCGGCTTTACGTGCCAGCTTGCGACGATCAGGCTCTCCCCGTCGGGGACGGCGGTGACGACTTCGCCCGGCATTTTGAGCAGGCAGGCGCGCCCGTCGGCAAGGTCCAGCCGCAAGGTCCCCCGCGCTCCCCGGCCCTCAAGCGCCTCAACCCACA
>DAOKYY010000225.1:0-1022 GCA_035325905.1 Aggregatilineaceae bacterium
AAATCTTTTCGTCTACACTTGACCCGCCGCTGTTGGGATGATGCGCTTCGTCGTTGGACCGGCCAGCGGTCTTCTGTGTGCGCCGATCGCCGTAGCCTGAGGAGGCTTCTGTGACCCACCCTGCGAACGACCCTGCTCCCCGCCCGATTATCGTGACCGACGCCGGGTGCGACCTGCCCCCGGCCGATTTTGGGCATTACGGCGTGCATGTCGCGCCGCTGAAAATCCTTTTCGGCGACGAGAGCTACCGCAGCGGAATTGACATCACGCACGAGCAGTTTTACGCGCGGCTGGCGCAGGGTGACGTGCACCCGACGACCTCGCAGCCGACCGTCCCTGATTTCGTCGAGCTGTACCGCTCCCTGGGCGCGTCCGGCGCGCCGATCCTCTCGATCCACATCAGCGAGGGATTGAGCGGCACCGTCAACGTGGCGCGGCAGGCGGCCCAGCAGCTCCCCGATCTGAACATTACCGTGCACGATAGCGGCACGCTCTCGGCGGCGGAAGGCTTCCAGGTGCTTGTCGCGGCGCGCGCGTTAGAGGCAGGGCGCCCGGTGAGCGACATCCTGCCGCTGCTCGCGCAGACGCACGCCGTGACCAACCTGCTATTCACCGTGGAAGACCTGACGTACCTGCATCGCGGCGGGCGGATCGGCTCGGTCCGGTACCAGGTCGGCCAGTTGCTCAGCATCAAGCCGATCGTGACCGTCGAGAAGCACGGCCCGAAGGCGGGCACCTACGTCTCGGCGGGCCGCGCGCGCAGCCTGGCGAAAGCGGGCGATATTTTCATCGAGCGCGCCTCGGAAGCCGCCGGACCGGGCGGCAAGTTGCGTGCGGTAGCGGTCTATGGCAGCGACTCCGAGCTAGCCGACGCGGTCCTGGAGCGGCTGAAGCGCGAGTTTGACCTGGTCTACGGCGCGGCGATCCCGACCGCCCCGGTGCTGGGCGTGCACGTTGGCCCTGGCGCGCTGGGGTTGATCTACGCGCCCGGCGACTGGCCGGTCTAGCGCCCCTACGCGGCT
>DAOKYY010000226.1:0-1012 GCA_035325905.1 Aggregatilineaceae bacterium
CCTAAAGAATAGCGCGCGCCGATACTTTCGGCCCACTCAGGCGACAAAGTGGCGGCGACAGTGTGCTTCTGGCGTGCGACCGCTCAGCCCGCAACGCGAGGCGCCAGCTCCAGCGCGGCCAGCACCGGGTAGTGATCGCTCGGATACAACGGCGGCGCGGCGTCCTGCACGATGCTGAGCGCGCGCGTCCGCACCTGCTGCGCGCCATCGCGCACCAGGACCCAGTCGATCCGCAGGCCATACGGCGCGCGGGCCGGACCCTCGAACTTGTGGAAGGTATGCACCTCCGGGCCGTCCGCATGCCCGGCTTCGATGAACGTGTCGCGAAACCCGGCGGCGGTGAAGATCGCGTGCGCCCGGCCCGCCGGTTGTTCGAGCGACGGCTGCGCGACGGCCGGGTCGTTAAAATCGCCGGTCACGACGATTGCGCCGTCGTCGTCGCGCGCCAGCGCGTCGAGGCGGCGGACAATCAGGCGGCTGCCTTCCAGGCGCGCGAGGTGGCTCTCGTGGTCGAGGTGCGTGTTGAGCGTCAGGATGGCGTGGCCGGTCAAACGGCAGCGCAGGCGAACCCAGTTGGCGACGCGCGTCAGGTTCGCGCCCCACCCGCGTGACCAGCGGTCGGGCGTTTCGCTCAGAAAGAAGCTGCCGCCATCCACGCGCTCGAAGCGGTCGCGCTTCCAGTAGATCGCGACGCGCTCCTCCGCCTCGCCGCGCAGCACACCCGCCCGCCCCAACTGGCAGTCGTAGGCTGTCAGATGTCCGGCGTAGGCGACGAGGTTCCCGCGTTGCACCTCCTGAAAGCCGATAATATCCGGCGCGTACTTGAGGATCGTCGCCACGTTAAGGGTGCGGCGTTGCGGCCAGACGTTCGCGCCGTCCGCAAACCGGCTGCCGCGAATATTGAACGACATCACGCTGAACCGCACACCTGCCCCTGCCTTTCCCAACAGTCCGCGCCTGTATCCTAGAGGCTGTTATGCACTTCGCGGTCTGGTTTCCAGGCCATCCCCCC
>DAOKYY010000227.1:0-1009 GCA_035325905.1 Aggregatilineaceae bacterium
GCAGCGCGGCGGCGACCACGATGTCCGCCCATCCGGAGCCGGTCAGCCAGACCGCGCCCGCCGTCAGCAGAACGGCGACGCCTTCCATCACGTCGTTGCGGGAGCACTCCCAGGACGACGCCATGTTGATGTCGCCATGCCGGAAGGGTGTGAGCAGTCGCAGGCAATAGACGTTCGCCGCCAGGTTCAGTACGGCCGCCACGGACATCGTGTCCAGTGCCGGGGCCGAGGGCTCGCCGATGCGGATGGCGAGCTGGACGGCGACGCCCATTGCCGCAGCGAGGATCAACGCCGCCTTGAGCAGGCTGACTCGCGCCTTCCAGGGGGCCGGGCGGCCGACGACAGCGAGGCTTGCGCCGTACGTCAGCGCATCGCCCAGGTTGTCCAGCCCACCCGACAACAGGGACACCGATCCGCTCGCCAGCGACGCGACCAGCATCATCGCGAAGGTAGATGCATTGATCGCGAGCACGATCTTGAGCGCCCGCCGCTGCTCCGCCTGCAGGCGTTCGACGTCGGGCCCGGGCCCGCAACATGCCTTACCCATGGATCGCTTCCTCCGTCACGTCGCTTGTCGCCTGTCCACCGCACTCACTTCCGGCCGCCATCGGGGACCAGGCGCGGAATCACGGCGGTCACGAACAGAGCCACGCCCGTGGCGATGATCGCCAGGAGCGCATTGCCGAGCCCGGCAGCGACGCCGATCGCCGAGGTGAGCCAGATGCTCGCCGCGGTGGTCAGCCCTTCGACACGCATGTCCCGCTGCAGCTTGAGGATCGCGCCGGCGCCGAGGAAACCGATACCCGACACCACGCCCTGGACGACCCGCGTGTTGTCGGCCTGCGAAACGCCTGCGTAGAGCGGCGCCATCACGAACAGCGCCGAACCAACGGACACCAGGATGTGAGTCTTCAGCCCTCCCGATCGCTCCTTCTTCTCGCGCTCGTACCCGATGGCGCCGCCGAGCACCGCCGCCAGCAGCAGTCGAAGGCTGCTGACCAGCATGACC